>NZ_JABWRM010000002.1:0-557225 GCF_014268955.1 Pseudomonas sp. RW3S2
CTCCCACAGGTACATCGCCAGTTTCGAGAGCGGCGCTTTACCTGTGGGAGCGGGCTTGCCCGCGAAAGGGCCGGCCCTGCCTATCAACCTTCCACAGCCCCCTCAACCGGACGATCAAACGCAACGAACAACTGGTCCGCCGTGATCGCCCCCAGGTCCAGGCGCATGTTCGCCTCGAGCATCGCAAACAGCCGGGTGAACACCTCGAACACCTTGCAGTGATCCTCCATCCCCGAAAACGGGTTGTCGATCTTCTCGGCGATCAGCGAGCTCTCCTGCACCGCGTCGTACACCTCGCGCAGGGTGATCTCGCTGGCCGGGCGGGCGAGGGTGAGGCCGCCCTGAGCACCGCGCCAGGACTTGAGAATGTTGGCCTTGACCATCTGCGAAGCCAGGCTGCGCACCCGTGTCGGGTGCACCTTGACCCACTTGGCGATGGTCTCGGTGCGCAGTTTCTGCGGCGCGTTGGCGGCCACGAACGAGAGGATGTACGAGGCGGTGATCAGACGGGTCGATTGGCTCATCGGTAAAAATCCCTGGTGAATCGCAAAGTCGGTGTCCCTGTGAAAATCCATCTTGGCAGGGGTATGCCAATGAGTCTAATGTATTTGTCACGATGACAATTACAAATATTCGGTCATCAATGCCTGCGATCCTTCTTTCCAGCGGTTCAACAGGGGCAATGCCATGAGCGATAAGAACAACAAGATCACTCAAGCGATGCCCGACGGCGGCCTGCCACGTCGGGAGTTCCTCAAGTACAGCGCGGCGGCGGCGACCTTCGCCGGTGCCTTCTCCCTGGGCCTGCCCATGCCGGGCTGGGCCGAGCAGGCCACACCCAAGGCTGGCGGCACCCTGCGCATGGGGCTGGCCGGGGGCAGCACCACCGACTCGCGTGACCCCGGCACCTGGGCCGACACCTTCACCTTCGTCGGCTTCTCGGCGGTCTACAACACCCTCAGCGAAATCAGCGTCGACGGCACCGCCATCCCGGAGCTGGCCGAACGCTGGGAGTCCACCCCCGATGCCAAGGTCTGGACCTTCTTCCTGCGCCAGGGCGTGACCTTCCACGACGGCAAGAGCCTCGATGCCGGCGATGTGGTCGCTTCGATCCAGCACCACCTGGGCGAGAAATCCACCTCGGCGGCCAAGACCGTCCTCGGTGATGTTGCCGTGGTGCGTGCCCAGGACGCCGCCACCGTGGTGTTCGAACTGCACTCGGGCAACGCCGATTTCCCCTATGTGGTCGCCGACTATCACCTGGTGATCATGCCCGCCAAGGACGGCGCCGCCGACTGGCAGGCCGGCACTGGCACGGGCGGCTATCGCCTCAAGCACTTCGAGCCGGGCGTGCGCATGGACCTGGTACGCAGCCCCGATTACTGGAAGCCGGGCCGGGCGCACTTTGCCAGCGCCGAGCTGCTGTCCATCGCCGATGGCGCGGCGCGGGTCAATGCCCTGGTCACAGGCCAGGTGGACGTGATCAACAAGGTCGACCTCAAGACCGTGGCGCTGCTCAAGCGCAACCCGCAACTGGTGATCGAGGAAACCAAGGGCGCCCAGCACTACACCTTCCCCATGCTCTGCGACGCCGCGCAGTTCCAGGACAATAACGTGCGTCTGGCGCTCAAGCACGCCATCGACCGCCAGGCCTTGCTGACCTCGGTGCTGTACGGCTACGGCCAGATCGGCAACGACCACCCGATCCAGCCCGGCAGCCGCTTCATCAACACGGCCCTGGAGCAGCGCGTATACGACGCCGACAAGGCGCGCTTCTACCTCAAGCAGGCCGGCATGGACAGCCTCAAGGTACGCCTGCAGGCCTCCGATGCCGCCTACACCGGCGCGGTCGACGCCTCGGTGCTGTTCAAGGAGCAGGCGCGCAAGGCCGGTATCGACATCGACGTGGTACGCGAGCCGGCCGACGGCTTTTTCACCAATGTGTGGATGAAGCAGCCGTTCACCACTTCGTTCTGGTACTCGAGCCTGACCGCCGACCGCATGTTCAGCATCGGCTATGCCAAGGGCGCGGCATGGAACGAGACGCACTGGGACAACCCGCGCTTCAACCAGTTGCTCAATGCCGCCCGTGGCGAGATGAACGCGCCGCTGCGCCAGGAGATGTATAACGAAATGCAGGCGCTGTGCCGCGACGATGGCGGCGCCATCGTGCCGCTGTTCGCAAGCTCCGTTGCGGCGCGCTCCAGGCGGGTGATGCATGGCGGTGTCACCGCACCTTACGGTGAGCTGGACGGCCTGCGCCTGATCGAGCGCTGGTGGCAGGCCTGAACCCCATTTCGTTGCGAGGACCGTACGGTGAATAGTCTCTGCAAACTGCTCGCCCAGCGCTTGGCCCTGGGCCTGCTGTCGCTGCTGGCGGTGTCGGTGATCATCTTCCTGGCGGTGGGCATGCTTCCGGGCGACGTGGCCCAGGCCATGCTCGGCCAGGCCGCAACGCCGGAAACCGTGGCTGCGCTGCGCCTGCAGCTGGGCCTGGACCAGCCAGCGCTGACGCGCTTCTTCCACTGGGGCTGGCAATTGCTGCAAGGCGACCTCGGTGTGTCGCTGGCCAACCAGCGGCCAATCGCCGAGCTGATCGGCGCTCGCCTGGGCAACACCTTCAGCCTGGCGCTGCTGGCGGCGCTGGTGTCGGTGCCGCTGGCGCTGCTGCTGGGCATGCTGGCCGCTCTGTATCGCAACAGTTGGTTCGACCGGCTGCTCAACACCAGCGCCCTGAGCGCGGTGTCGTTCCCGGAGTTCTTCGTCGCCTACATCCTGATCCTGGTGTTCGCGGTGAAGCTGGCCTGGCTGCCAAGCATCTCCAACCTCTCCCCGGATGCCTCCCTCGGCGAGATTCTGGAGCGCTCGCTGCTGCCGGTGCTGACCCTGAGCCTGGTGGTGGTGGCGCAAATGATGCGCATGACTCGCGCCTCGCTGATCAACCTGCTCGCCAGCCCCTATATCGAGATGGCCCGGCTCAAGGGCATCGGCCAGGCGCGGATCATCTTCCGCCACGCCTTGCCCAACGCCCTGGCGCCGATCGTCAACGTGGTGGCGCTGAACCTGGCGTACCTGGTGGTGGGCGTGGTGGTGGTCGAGGTGGTGTTCGTCTACCCAGGCCTGGGCCAGTTGCTGGTCGACTCGGTGGCCAAGCGCGACATCCCGGTGGTGCAGGCCTGCAGCCTGATCTTCGCCGCCACCTACATCCTGCTCAACACCAGTGCCGACGTGCTGTCGATCGCCAGCAACCCGCGCCTGATGCATCCGAAGGGGTAGCCCATGAGCCTGTACACGCAATTGCGCCGTGCGCCGCTGAGTGCCAAGTTCGGCCTGCTGGTGATCCTGCTGTATGTACTGGTTGCGTTGTTCGCGCCGCTGGTGGCGCCGTTCGGCGAGACCGAAGTGGTCGGCGAGGGCTTCGCGCCCTGGGGCGGGCAGTTCCTGCTCGGCACCGACAACCTGGGCCGCGACATGTTCAGCCGCCTGGTCTATGGCGCGCGCAATACCCTCGGCATCGCTTTCCTGACCACCGTGCTGGCCTTCGCCCTGGGCGGGTTCTGCGGGCTGGTGGCGGCGATCCGCGGTGGCTGGATCGACCAGGGCATGTCGCGGGTCGTGGACATCCTCATGGCCATCCCGCAACTGATCTTCGCCCTGTTGATCCTCAGCGTGGTCGGCACCACCACCACCTCGCTGGTGCTGGTGATCGCGCTGCTCGATGCCACCCGGGTGTTCCGCCTGTCGCGGGCGGTGGCAATGAGCGTGGTGGTACAGGACTTCGTCGAGGCCGCGCGGCTGCGCGGGGAGGGGCTGTGGTGGCTGGTCACCCGCGAGGTGCTGCCCAATGCCGCCGCGCCCTTGATCGCCGAGTTCGGCCTGCGCTTCTGCTTTGTCTTCCTGTTCATCAGTGCACTGTCGTTCCTCGGCCTGGGCATCCAGCCGCCCACCGCCGATTGGGGCAGCATGGTGCGCGACAACGCCGTGCTGATCACTTTCGGCGATGTCAGCCCGCTGCTGCCGGCGCTGGCGGTGGCGTTGATCACCGTGAGCGTGAATTTCGTCGTGGACTGGGTGCTGCACAAGTCCAGCGGCCTGAAGGAGTGCTGAGCATGAAACCGCTACTGGAAATCCGCGACCTGCACATCGAAGGTCACTCCGACGACGCCTGGCATCCGTTGGTCAAGGGCATCGACCTGACCCTGCAGCGTGGCGAGGTGCTGGGTTTGATCGGCGAATCGGGGGCCGGCAAGTCGACCCTTGGCCTGGCCGCGATGGGTTACGTGCGCGACGGCTGCCGCATCGCCCGTGGCTCGGTGTGCTTCGACGGCCAGGAATTGGTCGGCGCGGCCCCCGAGGTGTTGCGCAAGCTGCGCGGCCTGCGGGTCGCCTATGTGGCGCAGAGCGCCGCGGCGTCGTTCAACCCGGCGCATCGCTTGATCGACCAGCATGTGGAAACCGCCGTGGTCAATGGCGGTATCGACCGCGCCACCGCCGAGGCCGAGGCGGTCGAGCTGTACCGTGTGCTGCGCCTGCCGGATCCGGAAAATATCGGCCGGCGTTACCCGCACCAGGTCTCTGGCGGCCAACTGCAGCGCGTGATGACCGCCATGGCCATGGCCTGCCACCCGGACCTGATCGTGTTCGACGAGCCGACCACCGCGCTCGACGTGACCACCCAGATCGAAGTGATCGCCGCCATTCGCGATGCGGTCAAGCGCTTCGGCAGCGCAGCGTTGTACATCAGCCACGACCTGGCCCTGGTGGCGCAGATCGCCGACCGCATCATGGTGCTGCGCCACGGCAGCCTGGTCGAAGAAGCCGCCACCCGCACCATGCTCGGTGCCCCGAGTCAGGACTACACCCGCTCGCTGTGGGCGGTACGCAGCTTCCATACCGAACCCAAGCCCAGCCAGGCGCAGACCCGGCCACTGCTCGAGGTGCGCAACGCCTCGGCCAGCTACGGTGCCCAGCCGGTGCTGCATGATGTCTCGCTCAAGCTGCAACGCGGCCAGACGCTGGCGGTGATCGGCGAGTCCGGCAGCGGCAAGAGCACCACTGCGCGGCTGATTACCGGGCTCCTGCAACCGAGCAGCGGCCAGGTGCTGTACGACGGTGAAGCCTTGCCGACCGACTACCGCCGGCGCAGCAAGGAACAGTTGCGGCGCATCCAGATGATCTACCAGATCCCCGACACCGCGCTCAATCCACGCCAGCGCATCGTCGACATCATTGGCCGGCCGCTGGCGTTCTACCTGGGGCTCAAGGGCAGGGCGCTGCGCGAGCGGGTCGCCGAGCTGCTGGAGATGATCGAGCTGGACCCTGCCAGGTTCATGGAGCGTCAGCCACGCGAACTGTCCGGCGGGCAGAAGCAGCGGGTGTGCATCGCCCGCGCTCTGGCCGCCGAGCCGCAACTGATCATCTGCGACGAGGTGACTTCGGCCCTCGATCAGTTGGTGGCCGAAGGTGTGCTCAAGCTGCTCGACCGCATCCAGCGCCAGTTGGGCGTCGCCTACCTGTTCATCACCCACGATGTGGCCACGGTGCGCGCCATCGCCGACGAGGTGATGGTGATGCAGCGGGGCAGGGTGGTGGATCAGGGGCGGCGCGAGTCGATCTTTACCCCGCCTTATCAGGATTACACCGGGCTGCTGTTCTCTTCCGAACCGCAGATGGACCCGGACTGGCTCGACCGCCTGCTGGCGGGTCGCGCTGCTGCTACCACCAAGCCCACTGCCGAAGGACAGCTTTCATGAACGTACTGATCGTCCACGCCCATCCCGAACCGCATTCGTTCACCGCCGCGCTGCGCGACCAGGCGGTGGAGACTTTCAAGGCCCAGGGGCATCAGGTGCAGGTCAGCGACCTGTACGCCATGGGCTGGAACCCGGTGGCCAGCGCCGATGACTTCGCCAAGCGCGAGAATCCCGAGTACCTGGTCTATGCGCTGGAGCAGCGCCTGGGGGTCAAGAGCGGCTCCATCGCCGCGGATATCCAGCAGGAGCTGGACAAGCTGCTGTGGGCCGATCTGCTGGTGCTGAACTTCCCGATCTTCTGGTTCTCCGCCCCGGCCATGCTCAAGGGCTGGATCGACCGGGTGCTGGTGTCGGGGGTGTGCTACGGCGGCAAGCGCTTCTACGACCAGGGTGGCCTGGCGGGCAAGAAGGCGCTGGTGACCGTGACCCTGGGCGGGCGTGAGCACATGTTCGGCGAAGGGGCGATCCACGGGCCGCTGGAGGACATGCTGCGGCCGATCCTGCGCGGCACCCTGGCCTATGTCGGTTTTGATGTACTGGCGCCGTTCGTGGCCTGGCACGTGCCCTACATCAGCGACGAGGCGCGGGGTGAGTTCCTGGTGCAGTATCGCCAGCGGTTGGAACAGCTCTCGGATGACCAGCCACTGGTGTTCCCGCGTCTGGAGCAGTTCGACGAGGCGCTGTATCCGTTGCGATGATGGGGCAAATGGCGCTGCCCGCCTGCGCATAGGGCGGGCGGCCTGGGCTCAGCCGTGCGGCACCGCGCTCTTGCCCGCGCTCCCGGCGTACTGCTCCTTCAGGTGCCCCTGGTCATCCAGCAACCAGGCATCCATGATCTCGCGCACCACGGGCCCGGCCACCCGGCCGCCAGCCTCGCCGTTCTCGATCATCACCGCCACCACGATGGAGGGATGCTCGGCGGGGGCGAAGCCCACGAACAGGGCGTTGTCGCGGTGCCGCTCCAGGGTCTTGTCGCGGTTGTAGCGCTCGCCCTGGCGGATCGCCACGACCTGCGCGGTGCCGCTCTTGCCGGCAATCCGGTACTGCGCGCCAGCGGCGGCCGCACGGGCGATGCCGCGCGGATCATGCATGACCATCTGCATGCCCTGGCTGACCTGGTCCCAGGCGCGTTTGTCATGCAGCACGATGTCGGGCATCGGGTTCGGGTCGACCGGGTGCTCGCCACCCACGGTCATGGCCAGGTGCGGACGGTGCCACACGCCCTTGCTGGCCAGCAGGCTGGTGGCCTGCGCCAGTTGCAGCGGGGTGACCTGCATGTAGCCCTGGCCGATGCCAAGGATCAGGGTTTCGCCGGGGAACCAGGCCTGGCGGCGGGTGGCGCGTTTCCATTGTGCGGACGGCATCAGGCCGGGCGCTTCCTCGAACATGTCCAGCGAGACCTTCTGGCCCAGGCCGAATTCGGCCATGTAGTCGTGCAGGCGATCGATGCCCAGCTTGTGCGCCAGGTCGTAGAAGTAGGTGTCGTTGGAACGCATGATGGCGGTGTACATGTCCACCCAGCCATCGCCGCTGCGGTTCCAGTTGCGGTACTTGTGGTCGTAGTTGGGCAGCTCGTAGTAACCGGGGTCGAACACGCGGCTACCCGGGTTGATCACGCCGCTGTCCAGGCCGGCGATGGCCACTTCCGGCTTGACCGTCGAACCGGGCGCGTACAACCCGCGCAGCACGCGGTTGAACAGCGGGCGGTCGATCGAGTCGCGCAGCGCGGCGTATTGCTTGAAGCTGATGCCCTTGACGAACAGGTTGGGGTCGAAGCTGGGGTTGCTGACCATCGCCAGCACGTCGCCCGTGGCCGGGTCCAGCGCCACCACCGCACCACGGCGATCGCCCAGGGCCTTTTCGGCGGCCTGCTGCAGTTTGGCGTCCAGGCTCAGGACGATATCCTTGCCCGGCACCGGATCGTGATGGCGCAGCACGCGCATGACTCGCCCCTGGGCATTGGTCTCGACTTCCTCGTAGCCCACATGTCCGTGCAGCTCGTTCTCGTAGAAGCGCTCGACGCCGGTCTTGCCGATCGACTGGGTGCCGCGGTACTCGGTGCTGTCGAGGGTCTTGGCTTCCTTTTCGTTGATCCGCCCGACGTAGCCGACCGAATGGGCGAAATGCTCGGCCAGCGGGTATTCGCGGATGAACTGCGGCTCGACGTCCAGGCCGGGCAGACGGAACTGATTGACCGCGATCAGCGCGATCTGCTCTTCGCTCAGGCCGAACATCAGGGTGACCGGTTCGAAGGGCTTGCGGCCGCGGCGCAGGTCTTTGTCGAACTGGGCGCGGTCGTCGTCGGAGAGGTTCAGGACCTTGGCCAGGGCGTCGAGCACGGCGGAGGTCTGGCCGTTGGTGCGCTCGCGGGTCATGGTGAGGTTGAAGCTGGGCTTGTTGTCGGCCAGCACCACGCCGTTACGGTCGTAGATCAACCCGCGCTCGGGGGCGATGGGCAGCACGTGCACGCGGTTGTTCTCCGAGACCGCCGATTGCTGGTCGTGCTGCAGCACCTGCAAGACATACAGTCTGCCGATCAGCACGGCAACCAGGCCCAGGGTCAGCGCGGCGCAGACCAGCAGCCGGCGGTTGACCAGGTGCTTTTCCTTTTCGTGGTCCTTGAGGGGAATCGGCTGTGGCATGGGGGCTCGGTGACGTGATGACGAGTGAAGGCGAGGGCTGGCCCGCCGTGGGCCGTCTGCGGCCCCAAGGGCCGGGGATGCTACGCAAGCTCGGCGGTCGGCTCAAGGTCGGTCACGGCCAGCCAATAGCGTGACGTGCCGCCCACCCCGGTAACAGCGCGCTGGCGTGGAAGATGAAAATTCCTTCATCTGACCGCTGGCGCCCGGTCGCCGGCTGCGCACCACTGTCGATGTCAATTTCCGCCACCTATCGTCATGAACTGGCACAATCCCTTGTTTGCCTTATCCGGAGACTTCCATGCTGCGCATATTAGAGCGTTGGCTTGACCCTTTCCCACCCGACGAAGCCCCACCACCGCCCATGGGCCTGGCGCGGTTCATGTGGGCCTGCACGCGCGGTGCCCGCGGCTATATCGTGGCGCTGGCGCTGCTCAGCGCTGCAGTGTCGATCTACGAGGCCTGGCTGTTCGCCTTTCTCGGCCAGGTAGTGGACCTGCTCGCGACCTGGAAAGTGGGCGACGCGGTGACCGCAGAGGAGGCGAGGGTGCTGTGGGGCGCGGGTGCCTTGCTGCTGGTCAGTATCGGCCTGGTGGCGGGGCGCACGCTGGTGCAGCATCAGGTGCTGGCGATCAACCTGCCACTGCGTCTGCGTTGGGATTTCCATCGCCTGATGCTGCGCCAGAGCTTGTCGTTCTTCTCCGACGAGTTCTCAGGCCGGGTCACTACCAAGGTGATGCAGACGGCGCTGGCGGTGCGTGAGGTGCTGTTCACTCTGATCGAGATCCTGCCGGGTATCGGCGTGTACTTCGTGGCGATCATTGCCCTGGCTGGCGGCTTTGCGCTCAAGCTCATGCTGCCGTTCATTGCCTGGGTGGCGCTGTTCGGCCTGACCATGGTGTATTTCGTCCCGCGCCTGGGGCAGGTCGGCCAGGAACAGGCCCATGCCCGCTCGTCGATGACAGGGCGGGTTTCGGATGCCTACACCAACATCACCACGGTGAAACTGTTTTCCCATTCCCGGCGCGAGGCGCACTTCGCCCGTGCGGCGATGGAGGATTTCAAGCAGACCGGCTTTCGCCAGATGCGCCTGGTCAGCCAGTTCGAGATCGCCAACCAGGCGCTGGTGGTCGGCCTGATCATGGGCGCGGGCGGTTACGCCCTGTGGCTGTGGCACCAGGGCGAAGTGGGCGCTGGCGCGGTGGCGGCGATCACCGCCATGGCATTGCGCGTCAATGGCATGTCGCACTGGATCATGTGGCAGATGACTTCGCTGTTCGAGAACATCGGCACCGTGCAGGACGGGATGGTGACCCTGACCACCGGCCCCAAGGTCCAGGATGTGCCGAACGCGGGGGAGCTGGTGACCCACGGCGGGGCGGTGAGCTTCGAGAATGTGCGTTTCAACTATAACGGCGAGCGCCAGGTGCTCGATGGCCTGAGCCTTGAGATCCGCCCCGGCGAGAAGATCGGCCTGGTCGGCCGCTCCGGTGCGGGCAAGTCGACGCTGATCAACTTGCTGCTGCGTTTCTATGACGTGGACAGTGGCGAGATCCGCATCGATGGGCAGAACATTGCCCAGGTCACCCAGGATAGCCTGCGCAGCGCCATTGGCATGGTCACCCAGGACACCTCGCTGCTGCACCGTTCGATTCGCGACAACATCGCCTACGGCCGCCCAGAGGCGAGCGAGGCGCAGATCCGCCGTGCTGCCGCCAGTGCCCAGGCCGATGGCTTCATCAGCCAGTTGAGCGACCGCCAAGGGAACACCGGCTACGACACCTTGGTCGGCGAGCGTGGCATCAAGCTGTCCGGTGGCCAGCGCCAACGCATCGCGATCGCCCGGGTGATGCTCAAGAATGCCCCGATCCTGTTGCTCGACGAAGCCACCAGTGCGCTGGACTCGGAGGTCGAGGTTGCCATCCAGGAAAGCCTCGATGACATGATGCAGGGCAAGACGGTGATCGCCATCGCTCACCGGTTGTCCACCATCGCGGCGATGGACAGGCTCATCGTGATGGATGAAGGGCGCATCATCGAACAGGGCACCCACGCTGAACTACTGGCCAGAAACGGCACCTATGCGCGGTTGTGGCAGCATCAGAGCGGTGGGTTCCTGGGAGAGGATCAGGGCGTGGTGGAGTCCACCGAATAGTTGTCCTGCGACCGTTCGTCGCCAGGATTGCCTAGTCTGCATCCACAACGGCTGCTGGCGGGTACAGGAAGGTAGCAGTCATCGACTGCCCAACCGCGTACCCATCAGGAGTCCATCCCATGAAAATCCCGTTTGCCTCGATCCTGCTCGTATCGAGCTTCATGCTCGCGCAACAGGCTGCCCATGCTGCGGTGCCCGATGCCGTCAAGGTGCCCGCAGGCCACACGGTCATGCTCGAAACCGTCGGCGTCGGTGAAATCACCTACGAGTGCCGGGACAAGGCCAATGCGCCGGGCGAGACCGAGTGGTTCTTCGTCGGTCCCAAGGCGACCCTCAGCGACCGCAGTGGCAAGGCTGTCGGCGACTACTTTGGCCCGCCCGCCACCTGGCAGGCCAAGGACGGCTCGAAAGTCACCGGCACCCAGCTTGCCGTAGCCCCTGCAGGCAAAGGCGATCTGCCGTATCAACTGGTCAAGGCGAATCCGGCCGAGGGTAAGGGGGCAATGCACGGGGTCAGCTACATCCAGCGCCTCGCCACTCAAGGCGGGGTGGCCCCGGCAATGGCCTGTACAGCGCAGAACAAGGGGGCGCAGCAGATCGTCAAGTACCAGGCCGACTACATCTTCTGGTCTGCCAAATGACGCGTGGTTGAACTGACGCTTGGCAATGGATCATCTACGCTGCTCTACAAGCCCCGGCCGCAAGGCCGGGTGTCAGCGCCGACACAGGACCGTGCCGAGAGTGAATTCATCCGTTACGCCTTTCGATTTCCAGGGTTGCCTTGCCGCTTGCGCGCGGGGTGACCGCAGCGCCTTGCAGGCGCTCTACGACCATGAAGGTTCGCGTTTGCTCGGGGTGGTGAGGCGCATCGTGCGCGATGACGCCATGGCCGAGGATATCGTCCACGACGCGTTCATTCGTATCTGGACACGGGCGACCAGCTTCGATGCGACGCGAGGTTCGGCTCGGGGCTGGATCTACAGCATCAACCGCCACCTGGCCTTGAACGCCGTACGCGACAGCCGACAGGAGACGGCGTTGGACGACGCGGACATCGTGACCTTGGTTGGGGAATTCGACGAGGGCGCCATCTGGTCAGGCTCTGCGAAGATCTATCGCTGCCTTGAGCAACTGCAGCCTGCACCGCAGCGGTGTGTCCTGCATGCCTATGTGGACGGCTGCAGCCACGCGGAAATCGCCAGCCTGATGGGGGCGCCGCTGGGTACGGTCAAGGCGTGGATCAAGCGAAGCCTCGAGGCGCTGCGGGAGTGCATGACATGACGCCGGGTTCAACCGATGACCCTTCGCAACTGCTCGACGTGCTGGCGGGGGAGTATGTGTTGGGGACGCTGTCTGCCGAACAGCGCGCTGCGGTGCTTGAGCGACTGGACCGCGAGCCGGACTTGCGGGCGGCTGTCGACCGTTGGGAGGCGCGCCTGCTCGAGTTGACTACGCTGGCTGAGCCGCAACGACCCAGCACGCGTCTGTGGCGACGGATCGACCGCAGTATTTCGGAGCAGGCGCGGCAGATGCATCCGACAAACCGATGGTGGAAGCGCCTGGGCCTGTGGCAAGGCGTGAGCGCCGCCGGCCTGGCGGCCACTGTGTTGCTGAGTCTGGCGCTGCTGACCACCCGGCCTGCGACGACCCACTACCTGGTCGTGCTGGTAGCGCCGACCGACCAGGTGCCCGGCTGGGTGGTGCAGGCCAGCGATGCGCGGACCATCGCGTTGATCCCGCTGGGTCGGGATCAGGTGCCAGAAGGGATGACCCTGCAGTTCTGGACCAAGGGCGAGCAATGGCAGGCGCCAGTCTCCCTGGGCCTGGTCAAGCCTGGCGAGCAGTATCGCGTGCCGCTGCGCGACCTGCCGCCTCTGGAGCCCAATCAGCTGTTCGAGCTGACGCTGGAAAAGGCTGGCGGATCGCCCACGGGCCGACCGACCGGCCCGGTGAAGTTCATCGGGCGTTCAGTGAAGGTCATTTGAAATTTAGTGAAGGGCATCTGCTTGGCGGTACTAGTCACATTTAGTTACTACGAAATGGCATCAAATTGCCTTTTTGGCCCGATTCATGGGGGCTGAGCAGGTGGTTTGCCACCCAGCGGTCACAAAGTTGTAATACAGCTGCTGCAAAGTGTTCCGGCCATCACACGGAGCGCTTTTCCATGATACGCCTGATGAAGTCTGCTGCACTCGCCGTTGCGGTTTCGCTTAGCGCCACTTCGGCCTTCGCCGCAGAAAACGTCCGCCTGACCGGTTCCGGTGCCAGCTTCCCCGCACCGATCTACCTGACCTGGTTCAAGGATTTCAGCAAGAAGACCGAAGGGGTCACCGTCGATTACCAGTCCAAGGGCAGTGGCGCCGGTGTCCAGGACTTCCTGAACAAGACCGTCGATTTCGCCGCCAGCGACTCGGCCATGAAAGACGAAGAAATTGCCAAGGTCGGCGAGGGCGTTCAGTTGCTGCCGATGACTGCGGGCGAGATCGTCCTGGCCTACAACCTGCCGGGCAACCCCAAGGGCCTGAAGCTGCCGCGTGACGTCTACTCCGACATCTTCCTGGGCAAGATCACCCAGTGGAACGACCCGAAAATCGCTGCTGCCAACCCTGAGCTGAAACTGCCGGCTACCCCGATCACCGTGGTCGTGCGTGCAGACTCCAGCGGTACCACCGCCGTCTTCACCAAGCACCTTTCGGCCATCAACCCGGCCTTCAAGGAAGCGCTGGGCGAGGGCAACACCGTCAACTGGCCAGCGACCGACAAGTTCATCAAGTCGCCGAAGAACGATGGCGTGACCGCCACCGTGCGCCAGACCCCGGGTGCGATCGGTTACATCGAGTACGGCTTCGCCAAGCTGGCCAAGGTCGACTTCGCTGCCCTGCAGAACAAGGCCGGCCAGTATGTCGTACCGAACGCCGAAAGCGGTGCCGAAGCACTGGCTGCAGTGAAGATGCCGGAAAACCTGGTGGCCTGGCTGCCTGACCCGGACGGTGCCAAGTCCTACCCGATCACCTCCTACACCTGGATGATCTTCCGCAAGGACAACGGCAACCCCGCCAAGGCCAAGGCCATGCGCGACATGATCGAGTACAGCCTGACCGAAGGTCAGAAGATCGCTGACTCGATGGGCTACATCCCGCTGCCGCAGTCGGTTGTCGACCAGGTGCGCAAAGCGGCTCAGAACATCCAGTAAGACTGCCAGGTTGCGCCCGGCCTGCCTTGCAGGCATGCCGGGCGCCTCTGCCCCTGTCCCGGAAATAATCCATGAACACACCTTTTGCCATTCCGGATAACCCCGACTCTGCATGCCAGCCGCCGTCAACCAGGGATTTCCTGGTCGACCGTACGTTCCGTGCACTTGCACGTATCGGCGTGGTGCTGGTGCTGGCGCTGGTCTTTGCGCTGATCTACGAAGTAGGACGCAAGGCGCTGCCGGGTATGGAAAAGCACGGATTCGATGTGCTCTTCGGCAGCGTGTGGGACGTTAACCAAGGCAAATACGGCATTCTGCCGGCGATCTGGGGCACGCTCTACAGCGCCCTGATTGCATTGCTGATCGCCGGTTTCTTCGGTATCAGCATGGCGATTTTCCTCACCCAGGATTTCCTGCCCGCAAAACTCGCTGCGGTGTTTCGCACCATCGTCGAGCTGCTCGCCGCCATCCCCAGCGTCGTCTATGGCCTGTGGGGCATTTATGTGGTGATCCCGGCGATCCGTCCGCTGACCGCATGGTTGAACAGCGAGCTGGGCTGGATTCCGTTCTTCGGTTCCTCCTTGAGTGGGCCTGGGCTGCTGCCAGCGGCACTGGTGCTCGCCATCATGATTCTGCCCACCGTGGCCGCGGTGTCCCAGGACGCGCTGACCAGCGTGCCGATGAAGACCAAGCAGGCAGCCTACGGCATGGGCACCACCCACTGGGAAGCCATCCTCAAGGTGATGGTGCCGTCCGCCGCCACCGGCATCTTCGGCTCCCTGGTGCTTGGCCTTGGCCGTGCCCTGGGCGAGACCATGGCGCTGGCCATGCTGGTGGGTAACGCCAACACCATCACGCTTTCCCTGTTCGCCCCGGCCAACACGCTGGCGGCCTTGCTGGCCCTGAACTTCCCTGAAGCCGGGCCGAACGAGGTCGAGGTGCTGATGTACGCGGCGCTGGTACTGATGTTCATCACCCTGCTGGTGAACGTCGTTGGATCGCTGATCATGCTCTACGCCCAGCGGGGTAATAAATAATGACCGACCTCACGACCCCTGCAACTGCCTTGCCCAGCCTGCAGCGCCGGTTCGAAGGCCGCGCCCTGCGCAGCCTGACCCTGACCACGATGGTGTGGTGCGTGGCCCTGCTGGCCAGTGTGCCGCTGATTTCCGTGCTCTACATGCTGATCACCCGCGGCGGTGCACGCCTGAGCCTTGAGGTGTTCACCGAGCTGCCACCCACCGGCTTCGAGATGGGCGGTGGTTTCGGCAACGCGATGGCCGGTACCTTCGTCATGGTCGGCATTGCCGCTGCCATCGCGGTGCCGGTCGGCATCCTGGCGGCGATCTTCCTGGCCGAACTCGGTCCGGACAGCAAGCTTGCCAACGCATCGCGCTTTGCCGCCAAGATGCTGACCGGCCTGCCGTCGATCCTGGCTGGCGTGTTCGCCTATGCCCTGGTGGTCATGACCACCGGCACATACTCCGCACCGGCCGGTGGCGTGGCGCTGGCGGTTTTGATGCTGCCGATCGTCGTGCTGACCGCCGAAGAGGCGATGAAGATGGTGCCCAAGATCATGAAGGACGCCGCCTACGGCATGGGCTGTACCCGCGCCCAGGTGATCTGGAAGATCGTCTTGCCGACCGGCATGCCGGCCATCCTCACCGGTGTCATGCTCGCCGTGGCCCGCGCCGCTGGCGAAACCGCGCCGCTGCTGTTCACCGCGTTGTTCAGCAACTACTGGATCTACCACGACGGCAGCCTGGCGGTGATGAACCCCACGGCCTCGCTGGCGGTACTGATCTACAACTTCTCCGGCATGCCTTTCGACAACCAGCTGGAGCTCGCCTGGGCGGCCTCGCTGGTACTGGTGATGATCGTGCTGGTCGTGAATATTCTCAGCCGTATTTTCGGCAAGCCTAAGTATTGAGAACGGGAGCATCTAACTTGAACGTATCGACTGCGCAAAGAGCCGCTCCGTTGGTCAACCAGGCACCAGTGGTCATGGACTGCAAGCTGGACAAGATTTTCTACGGCAACTTCATGGCGGTCCGCGACAGCCATGTACCGATCGAAAAGAACAAGATCACCGGTTTCATCGGCCCGTCCGGCTGCGGCAAGAGTACCGTGCTGCGTAGCCTCAACCGCATGAACGACCTGGTGAAGGGCTTCCGCTTCGAAGGCCACGTGCACTTCCTCGGCCAGGATGTCTATGGCAAGGGTGTGGACCCTGTGGTCGTGCGCCGTTACATCGGCATGGTGTTCCAGCAACCGAACCCGTTCTCGATGAGCATCTTCGACAACGTCGCGTTCGGCCTGCGCCTGAACCGCTACAAGGGCGACCTCGGCGACCGCGTCAAGCACGCCTTGCAAGGTGCAGCCCTGTGGGATGAGGTGAAGGACAAGCTCAAGGTCAGTGGCCTGTCGCTGTCCGGCGGCCAGCAGCAGCGCCTGTGCATCGCCCGTGCCATTGCCACCGAGCCGGAAGTCCTGCTGCTCGATGAACCCTGCTCGGCACTCGACCCGATCGCAACCCGGCGCGTTGAAGAGCTGATGGTGGAACTGAAGAAGGACTACACCATCGCCCTGGTGACCCACAACATGCAGCAGGCGATCCGTGTTGCCGACACCACGGCATTCTTCTCGGTCGATATTTCCCAGGGCACGCGCACGGGCTACCTGGTCGAGATGGGCCCGACCACCCAGATCTTCCAGAACCCGCGCGAACAGCTGACCAGTGACTACATCAGCGGCAAGTTCAGCTGATGTAGTCACTCGACCGAAGCGGTTGGATGTCGCAGGCCAGGATGGCCGCTGCGACAGTCCGACCGCTTTTACTTTTTAGTGTTTCCAGAGATTACTTATGCGTGCGACGCGTCGTCTTGACCTGTCAGCGGTAGAACGCGCACTGCGGGATGTGCAGCGGCGTTTCACCGAGCTCAGCAAGCACTTTACCGAACCGCGTGATCCGTTCACCGATGAGGTGCTGCAAAATGTGCTTGAAGGCTATGCCCTGATTGACGACTATGTCGCGCGGGGTATCGACCTGTTCGACCTTCAGCAGCTGAACCTGATGCTGGAGATCAACGCCACGGTGCTGTGTGGCAGCGATCCTGAACGTCGAGTGGAGTTCGCCCAGCACCTGATCGCCACCGAAGAGCACTTCTTCAACAACGTCGAAGGCGGCATCAAGGATCTGTACAACTGGTATTGCTCGTATGGCAGCGATTCGGTGTGGAAACGCGCAGCAGGCGTGTATGTTCGCATCCTGAGCAAGCCGCAGCTGTTCATTGAAGGCAACAATCGCACGGGGTCGCTCATCGTCAGTTATCTGCTGATGCGCGCAGGGCTACCGCCGTTCGTGCTGACGCTGGACAACGCCGAGGGCTATTTCAACCCGTCCTCGGTCATACGCAACTCTGCCAAGCATGGTGTAAAGGCCTTGTACGAATTGCCCAAGATCAAGAAGAAGTATGCGGCGTTCCTGGAGGCGCAGGCGCCCGATCCCGAGACGTTTTTCCTGAGCGACGCGTCGGCACGCATCTGTCAGGAGGGCCGTTGATGGGCAGGTATCCGAAGCTCAAGCAATGGCAGGTCGGCAGTCGCCAGGCCTGGCACGGCGTCACGCGGGCGTTCAGGCAGCCGCGGGTGCGTATTTCCTTTGATATCGATGACACGCTCGCCTGCCTGCCGCACCATAGCCCGGCCGAGCACAGCAAACTGCCGGAGTTCGTTCATCGCTGGCTGGGTGAGCCCCTGCGCATCGGCACCCGCGCGCTGATCCGCGATCTGCGCCGCCAGGGCTACAGCATCTGGATCTACACATCGTCCGGGCGCACGCCGTCGTACATCAGGCGTTGGCTGCTGCTCTACGGCATCCGTGTCGATGGTGTGGTCAACAGCGACCGGCACCAGCAGGTCCTGTCGGCGAACGGCCTTGCCAAGGCACCTTCGAAGTTCCCGCCGGCGTTCGATATCGACCTGCATGTCGATGACTCCGAAGGCGTGCGGATCGAAGGTGACGACCATGGCTTCCGTGTGGTCGTCGTCTGTCCGAAGGATGGGAACTGGACACAGAAAGTCATGGACGCAGCGGTCGAGGTCCAGGCACGACTGGCCTGGCAGCAAACCGCCCAGGCTTGAAGCAAGCAGGCTCCGGGCGGGGCCAGCGTTTCGCGTTACGAAACAGTCAATTCAGCTGCGCGGCGTATTTGCGCAGGTGTCGCTTGGTTAGAGTTTTCGGCGTGACGCCACGAACTCCCTGGAACGACCCATGACCGACGTATCCCAGCAGAACCAGCCCCTTGCATGTGCTGGACACCCATCTGGCACGCCACGAGTTCCTGGCCGGGGATATCTACACCATTGCCGACATGGCCGTGTGGCCCTGGTATCCCGGCAGCCTGCTGGGCGTGTACGGTGCGGGCGAGTTCCTCGAAATCGAGCAGTACACCCATCTGCTGCGTTGGTACCACCCCATCGCCGCGCGTCCTGCGGTGGCGCGGGGCAGGGTGGTCAACCGCACATCCGCGGCCCCGGGCGAGTTCTTGCGCGAACGGCATGATGCGGCTGATTTCCAGTCATTGACCTGAGCCTGCAGGCGGGGCGGTGCGGCGTTTCTCATAGCGCACATCGCGCTCATCGACCGCACCGCGCGAAACCCAACCGGCACGCTGGTAGAAGCCGTTCGCACGGATCGCCTGATCGCCATCGGTGGTCAGGTGAATCACTTCATGACGCTGGAACAGCACGCGTTCGGCCTGCTCCAGCAGCAATCGACCGATGCCCTTGCCTTCATGCTGCGGGCGCACGAACAGGGCGAACAGCTCACCTTCGTCCAGATCGATCATGGCAAAGCCGACCGCCTCCTGCCGGTATTCGGCGATCCAGGCGCAGGGCGCCTCGCGAATGGCTTCGGTGAGGGTGGTCGCGGTAATGCCCAGATCGTGCATCTGCTCGCGCGAAAGGTGGTTCTGCTTCACGCTGGTCCGAATGTCGAACAGCAATTCGATATCCTCGGGCAGAGCCAGGCGCAGGGTCGGGGTCATGAGGGAACGTCCTTGTCGATGCGTGCGAGCCTGGCAGCATAGCGCAGTGCGTCCGACAATCCTCCCTACCTGCTCACCCCAACGGGTGATTCCCTGGCGCACAGGCCCATGGCACCATCCGATCAGCGGAATTCCAGGGGGCACAGACGTGCAAATCGATCAGCTTTCATCAGTCCAGTGGTTCGAGGCGATGGCGAAAGTCACCGCCGCCATCGGCGCCCAGGGTTTCGCCACGGCGCTGTTCGACGCGCTGGCCTTGGTCGGCCCGGTCAAGGCCAGCACGGTGTACCTGTATCCCCGCGAGGGGCTGCCGTCGGCCTGGTCGGAATGCGATGGGCCTGGCCCCTGGCGGCCGGAAGGCAACGTTCGACGCTACCTGTCGGGCTTCTACCTGCTGGACCCGTTCTATGAAGTCTGCATCGAAAGCGTTCACTCAGGCTGCTATGCGCTGGGTGACGTGGCGCCCGATCACTTCAAGCTCAGTGAGTATTACCTGGCGTTCTACCGCCATTCCCACCTCGAGGACGAGATCAACTACATCCTGCAACTGGATGAAGGCCTGAGCCTGGCAGTGTCGTTGGCGTTCACCGATGAACTCGACGACGCAGCGAAGTCACGCTTCAAGGCCATCAGCCCCTGGGTGCTGGCGGTGCTGGCCAAGCATTTCGACGGCTATCAGGGCCGCGGCGGACGCGTGGAGAAGGTCTGGGAGCAGCGCGTGCATGCCGCCCTGAGCAATTTCGGATCGTCCTTGCTGACCGAGCGCGAGTGCCGGATCGCCCAGCTCATCCTGCGCGGGCACTCGACCCGCTCCCTGGCCGAGCGTCTGAAGGTGTCGGAGGACACCATCAAGTCCCATCGCAAACACGTCTACGCCAAGCTCGACATCGGCACCCAGTCCGAGCTGTTCTCCCTGTTCATCGATGCCCTGGCCAATGCCCATGGAGTGTTGGAGCGCGACCCGCTGGAAAGCTACATGGGCAAGCCGCGCTGATATGAAAACGCCGACGCATCATCGTCGGCGGTTTTAGGCCGATGTTGTCAGTCTGCCATCTGCAAGTCAGGCAGTTTCACCCGAAACGCGCGCGTCAGGCCGATCAGGAACACCACGCCCAGGCCCATCCAGCACAGGCCGATGGTGAACGACAGGCTCGACAGGCTGGTCCACAGCCACAGGGTGCTGAGGAACCCCAGGCCCGGAATCAGGCCATAGCGCAGGCAGTTTGCCGTGCCGCGCAGCTTCTGGTCGGCCAGGTAGTGCTTGACCACCGCCAGGTTGACTGCCGAGAAGGCAAACAGGGCGCCGAAGCTGATCATGTTGGCGACGGTATCCAGGCTGATGAACAGCGCACTCAACGACACCATCCCGACCACGATGATCGCGAAGGCGGGCACACGCTTTTTCGTCACCAGTTGACCGAAGGCACGGGGCAGGGCGCCGTCGCGGCCCATGGCGAACAGGACCCGCGACACGCTGGCCTGAGAAGCCATGGCCGACGCGAAGCAGCCTGCCACGTAGGTGGCGGTAAAGGCGCTGGCCAAGAGATGGCCACCAGCGCTGTTCATCACCTCCACCGGTGCCGAGTCAGGGTTGGCGAAGCTGCTCCAGTCCGGGTGGACCAATTGCGCGAAATAGGACACCACGAGAAACAACAGGCCGCCGATCAACGACACCCCCATGATCGCCCGCGGAATCCGCCGGGTGGGGTCGGCAGTCTCCTCGGCCATGGTCGAGACGGCATCGAAGCCTACGAACGACAGGCACAGCACCGCCGCGCCCGCCATGATGGCCGAAGTGCTGAAACCCTCGTGGTAGAAGGGTGCGGTCAGCGAGATCGGTTGTGTCTGAGCGGACAGGCTGTTGATCGACAACGCCACGAACACCACGATGAATACCAGTTGTGCGACCACCAGGATGCCGTTGACCCGGGTCACCGACTCGATGCCGATCAGGTTGAGGAAGGTCACTGCGCTGATCGACCCGAGCACCCATACCCAGGCATGCACAGTCGGGAAGTATTCCGACATGTAGATGCCGATGAGCAGGTAGCTGAGCAGCGGAAGGAAAATGTAGTCGAGCAACAGTGTCCAGCCGGCCATGAACCCGGCGTGGGCGCCGAACGCTTTGCGGGTATAGGTGTAGACCGAGCCGGAGTAGGGGTGTGCCTGGACCATGCGCCCGTAGCTGTAGGCGGTGAACAGCATGGCGCCGAGGGTCAGCAGGTAGGCGGTCGGCAAGTGGCCCTTGGTGGTCTGGGCTACCAGCCCGTAGGCGGAGAAGACTGCCAACGGCACCATGTAGGCGAGGCCGAAGAGTATCAGCGCGGTCATGCCCATGGAGGTGCGAAAGCGCGTGCTGGACGGTGAGTGAGGCGTGGAATGCGCTGCGGTTGTCGTTGTTGTATGCATTGCTGACTCCTGATGTGGGGATGCAGGACGCCGCGGTAGGCGATCATGCTCGCTACCGGTGAAGGAGAGGTGGTGGGCTGGATGCGGGGGCGTGGCCCCTCGCTCAAGCGCTGCGCAGGCGTAGGCGGGAGCGGATTCGGCGCAAGGGACTGAAGCGTGCGTTCATGGCGTTGTTCTCTTTATTGATTGGGCACGAAGGGGGGCCGCGTTTCTGGGCCTTGGCGCATGCTCCCATAGCCGATTCGCCTCCGAAATCACCCGTTGGGGTGAGCCGGTTACGAGGCTGGGGACCTCACCCCAACGGGTGATTTCGCACGGTTGCTGGCTGCTGCAAGCTTCAGGGGCGTCTCCATACCAACAAGGAAAACCGCCCATGAACGCGCCTTTCGCACCCCAACGCCAGACCCGTGACTACCAGGCCGCCGATGCTGCACACCATATCCATGCCTTCCTCGACCAGAAGGCGCTCAACGCCGAAGGCCCGCGGGTAATCGTCGGCGGTGAGCGGCTGCATCTGTGGGACAGCGAAGGCAAGCGCTACCTGGACGGCATGTCGGGCCTGTGGTGCACCCAGCTCGGCTACGGGCGCAAGGACCTGACGGCCGCCGCTGCGGCGCAGATGGACCAGCTCGCCTACTACAACATGTTCTTCCACACCACCCACCCGGCCGTGATCGAGTTGTCCGAGCTGCTGTTCAGCCTGCTGCCGGGGCACTACAGCCACGCGATCTACACCAACTCCGGCTCCGAGGCCAACGAGGTGCTGATCCGTACCGTACGCCGTTACTGGCAGGTGCTTGGCCAGCCGAACAAGAAGGTCATGATCGGCCGCTGGAACGGCTACCACGGCTCGACCCTGGCGGCCACGGCGCTGGGCGGTATGAAGTTCATGCACGAGATGGGCGGGCTGATTCCGGATGTGGCGCACATCGATGAACCCTACTGGTATGCCGCCGGTGGCGAGCTGAGTCCGGCGGAGTTCGGTCGGCGCTGCGCCTTGCAGCTGGAAGAAAAAATCCTCGAGCTCGGTGCCGAGAACGTCGCCGGTTTCATCGCCGAGCCATTCCAGGGCGCCGGCGGCATGATCTTCCCGCCGGAAAGCTACTGGCCGGAAATCCAGCGCATCTGCCGCCAATACGACGTGCTGCTGTGTGCCGACGAGGTGATTGGCGGGTTCGGGCGTACCGGCGAATGGTTCGCCCACGAGTACTTCGGTTTCGAGCCCGACACCCTGTCGATCGCCAAGGGCCTGACCTCGGGCTACGTGCCGATGGGCGGGCTGGTGCTGAGCAAGCGTATCGCCGAAGCACTGGTGGAGCGCGGCGGCGTATTCGCTCACGGCCTGACCTATTCCGGGCACCCGGTGGCCGCTGCGGTGGCGATTGCCAACCTCAAGGCGCTGCGCGACGAAGGCATCGTGCGTCAGGTGAAAGACGATACCGGGCCCTACCTGCAGCGCATCCTGCGCGAGGTGTTCGCCAACCATCCCTTGATCGGCCAGGTGCAGGGCGCCGGGCTGGTGGCTGCCCTGCAGTTCGCCGAGGACAAGGCCAGCCGCAAGCGCTACGCCAACGAAAACGAGCTGGCCTGGCAGTGCCGGACCTTCGGCTTCGAAGAGGGCGTGATCATTCGTTCGACCTTGGGACGGATGATCATGGCACCCGCGCTGGTGGCCAACCACAGTGAGCTGGACGAACTGGTGGAGAAGACCCGCAAAGCGGTCGATCGCACAGCGCAGGCGCTGGGCAAGCTCTGAAGCGGCTGCGCTACCTTTTCCAATCAACGGTTCCTGGAGCACAACGTGCACGATTCAACCTACTGGCAGCAGCAAGCCGCCAAGCTGACTTTTCGCGATCAAGCCATGATCGGCGGCCGTTTCGTGGCCGCCGCAGGTGGCGCGACGTTCGATGCGATCAACCCTGCCACCAATCAACTGCTGGCGCGGGTCGCCGCCTGTACCTCTGAGGACGTCGACCGTGCCGTGGCCAGTGCGCGGCAGGCGTTCGAGCAAGGCCCGTGGGCACGCATGGCGCCGACCGAGCGCAAGCGCGTGATGCTGCGCCTGGCCGAGCTGATGCTGGCCCACCGCGAGGAGCTGGCGCTGCTCGAATCGCTGAACATGGGCAAGCCGGTGCTCGATGCCTACAACATCGATGTGCCGGGCGCCGCCCAGGTCTTCGCCTGGTATGGCGAGTCGCTCGACAAACTCTACGACCAGGTTGCGCCCACTGCGGCCAATGCCGTGGCCACCATCACCCGGGAACCGATCGGTGTGGTCGCAGCCGTGGTGCCGTGGAATTTTCCGCTGGACATGGCGGCCTGGAAGCTGGCCCCGGCGTTGGCGGCCGGCAACAGCGTCGTGCTCAAGCCTGCCGAACAGTCGCCGCTTTCGGCGCTGCGCCTGGCCGAGCTTGCGCTGGAGGCCGGCATTCCCGAAGGGGTGCTGAACGTCGTGCCGGGGCTGGGCGAGATCGCCGGCAAGGCACTGGGCCTGCACCCTGAGGTCGACTGCCTGGTATTCACCGGCTCCACCCAGGTGGGCAAGTACTTCATGCAGTACTCGGCGCAGTCGAACCTGAAACAGGTGTGGTTGGAGTGCGGTGGGAAAAGCCCGAACCTGGTGTTCGATGACTGCAAGGACCTGGACCTGGCCGCAGAGAAAGCCGCATTCGGCATCTTCTTCAACCAGGGTGAGGTCTGCTCGGCCAACTCACGACTTTACGTGCAGCGCTCGATCCATGACGCGTTCATCGAGCGCCTGATCGCCAAGGCGCGCGACTGGCTCCCCGGTAATCCGCTGGATCCGGCCAGCCGCGCCGGCGCCATCGTCGATGCGCAGCAGACTTCGCAGATCATGGCCGCGATCGGCCGCGCACAGGAGGAGGGCGCGCTTCTGGTGGCCGGTGGGCGTCAGCTCAGCTTCAACGGCTCCAGTAACTTCATCGAGCCGACGATTTTCACCCATGTCGACCCGCAGTCGTCGCTTTCGCGTGAAGAGGTCTTCGGCCCGGTACTCGCAGTGACGGCCTTCGACACTGAAGAGGAAGCTATCCGCCTGGCCAACGACAGCGTCTATGGGTTGGCCGCCTCGGTGTGGAGCGACGACCTGAACCGCGTGCATCGGGTTGCCAGGCAGCTCAGGGTCGGCAGCGTTTCGGTCAATGCCGTCGATGCGCTCGATGTGGTCGCCCCGTTCGGCGGCTACAAGCAGTCGGGCTTTGGGCGCGACCTGTCATTGCATGCGTTCGACAAGTACACCCAGTTGAAGACCACCTGGATCCAGCTGCGCTGACCCCTGGGCGTCGTGCTCAATGCCGTGGCGGCCTGGCACAGTTCAGCGCCGCCACGGCGACTGCCAACGCCGCCCCGGCATAAGCCCAGATCGCTGGCACCTGCGGCAGCAGCACACCGGCCAGCATCGGCCCGAGCCCGGCGCCGATGTCGCGCCACACGGCATTGCTGGCCAGCGCCTGAATGCGCGCGTGCGGATTGCGCAGCGCGACGAGGGTCATCACAAGAGGTAGTTGCAAGGCGCGCAGCACCAACACAAAGAAGGCGCCGATGAACAGCCAATGGCTGGCGAACACCAGCAGCGCCAGTGAGGTGGCCAGCGACAGCACCACCAACATGCGCAGTGCGCCGAAGCGATCTGCCAGGCGTCCGCCGAAGGGGCTGAAGAGCATCTCGCTCAAATAGCGCACCGCCATCAGCACACCGGCCACCAGTACCCCCGACTCGCCCATGTGGACTTGCGCATACAGCGAAAGGCCGAAAATGAACAGACCGTCTAGCGTCACCCCTTCGATGAAAGACCAGGTGGCGATGCTGTCCGGCAGGCGCAGGCGACGACCGCTGCGCACGGGAATGTCATGGCCTCCGGAAGGCAAGGCGCGGGCCCGCCACAGGCCGCACAGGGCGCTGATGCACAGCACGAAGAACACCGTACGCGGGCCATAGGCCTGGGCCATCAGCGCCCCCAGCGGCAAGGCCAGCATGGGGCCGATGGCCAGGGTCGCCCGCGAACGCCCGGCGCGGCGGGCTGCACCCTGTGCCTCGGCCGTGGCGAGGGTCTGGGTACTCAAGTTGAAGGTGGCGAAGCACAACCCCCAGACCAGGCGCAGTACCAGCAGTGCGGCGAATCCGGAAAGGGTGGCGTTGCCCAGCGCACACACCGCTGCAGCGAAAGCCGCCAGGCTGCAAGCTGCGCGATCGCCATGGCGTGCATAGAACCGCACCACCCAGCCATAGCCGATGATCCGCACCAGGCGATTGGCCGCCAGCAATACCCCGGCCTCGACCAGCGTCACACCGAAGTCCGCTGCGTACATGGGCAGCAGCAGGTAGAGCAGCACGTCACTGGGCAGGCACAGGCCGAGCACCTGGGCGGCGTTGCGCGAATCTCGGTCGGCGCGCAGGGTTTGCGCCGGTACGGCAGCGGACGACATGACAGCCTCGTGGCAGGGGCGGGGGGCGCAGCATAACCTGCTGGGGCATGTCGGTAACACTCGCGTCATGTCGGCGGGGAAGGCTGGCCGCTGTCAGGGCCCCGCTCCTGACACCGCATTAAGCAAACGTGCGGAGAAATCGTGAATAAAATTGCAGGTTATCGCGGGAAAAATGTGTTTTTCTCATGTGGCTGTTACTCCTGACGATCCTCCCATCGAATTTCCCCCAGGGTAGGCAGCCTACTTCGCTGGCGGTCTGCTGGAGGATTGCAGCCCCCTTGAGCTGATCAGCACCATCAGCACGATGGACACCTTCCAGAAGATGTTCCAGAGCTCCATTCCAGTTTCTTGGGATCTCAGACAGAGCCTCGCGTCTTTCAGGCACTGGAAGTATTTAGTCGCCATGCACCTGATCTCGGTATCCGAGAGTTTCGCGTCAAGTTCACATTTCTAATTGTAACGGCTCGCGCGTAAAAACACGCAAACTTGCAATCAACGCATTTTCTCGATCGCATGTTTTCTGGATGAAGCTTCCTGCCAGGTCAGACGGAAGAGCAAAAAGCTGTAGGTAGATTCTGATGTGCCATGAACAACCTTTCCGTGTATAGAAATACCTGTTCTCATAACGCCGTGGTCGGCTTGCAGATAACCCGGTTTAGTCTAAACACTTGTTGTCGTACGTCAGGCTGTGGAGTGGAAGACCAACACAGCAGCCGGCCAGAAAACTGAATTGCTCAGCCAGTCCAGATAAACCATTAGGCGGAGTCGAATACTCAAGTAAATACCTTGAGCCTCGATTTTTTTTGCGGTAATTTTTCCAAGGATACGCGGGTCCACTCGCGGAAAAAGGACTAACAGTGACTATTGAACTTCCTCCGATTAACGTAACTGCCACTGCGCCGGGGTACGCTCCTCCTAAGGGCGGAGTTTTTCCTGGGCCAAATCCGGGCTACGTTCAGCTTGAGCAGGCACGTCAGCGAAACGAAAGTTATGGCGCGGGCTTGTGGCGGGAAATGATGATAAAGGTTTGCAATGAGCAAAAAACTTACATGCCAGATGGTGTTATTGGAGCAACAGGGATTATTAATGCGTTCAAAATCGACTGTCTGACATTGCAGTGGGCCGATACGTTCAAGGCTCACAATCCATCACAGAGCGCGGCTCAAGCTCTTAATTATGTGTGGCATAATACCCAGCCGCCGAGAACCATACCCGAAACTCATATGCCACAAGAGTTCTCTGGCGGTGTGCTAACCCCTGTCGCTGCCCTTGGTCACTTTTTGTATGGTGGCGGGTCGCAAGCGAGTACAAGCATTAACTCTCTTGGGTTGAACCTAAATGCTACGCCTATTCCTGCTTTGGATCAGGCCCTTATAAGCTCGTCCGTGGGTAGTAGTCGTATTGTTTTGGATAAAGTGCCTTACAATACGGCGAATGATTCATGGCTCACTGGGCTTTGGCTTGGTAATATCACGTTAAAAATTGAAGGTAGTGTCACAAAATATGCAGATGGGCGTATCAGTTTCGATGGCGAGGCGAGAGCTTATAATGATATTTATGATGCCAATCCAGGTAGTTGGCGCAGCGCGTTTGGGGAAAGCGCCACTCAAGTTCTCTCGGAAATTCAAAGGCATCTTGAGGCAGAAAACTACGCTATCGAGATTAAGGGGGCTTATCCCATCTCGCTGCAAAAATAACTAGCTGTGTGCGCCCAAGTTAAGGGCGCTTTTTAAGGGGTTGAGCAACATGTTTGCATTTTTTAAAAGCGGCTTTCCTCTGTTGGTGATTTTATTGGCTGACTTGGTTTTGTGGTTGGCTCTACAAGGAGATATCGATTTGGGAGGGGAGAATTCTGGTCCTTACAAATATTTTGTTATGTATGTCCTGTATTTTACCTTTTTTGTAGTAGTGCTCTCTGTCGTGTCGGTCGCAGTTAAAAGTCTGTCTGAAAGTAGGGTTGTGCAAAAGCTGGCATATTGTCTTTTGGACATTCCCTGCGCGCTCTTTTGCTTGGTTGCTGGCCTTTTGAGCTTGGCGGTGGCATTGAATGGCACGAAACTTTCAGCTATTCCAGCAATTCTTTACATGATTGCTATGATTGTTTTACTTATCCCTAGGCTTCTAATTGGGCGTACTTCTTGATTCAATATTCTGGCTCTTTTCCAGAGAAGGTTGTAGGGGCCACGTCGGCGATGAGGGTCTCAGTCGCCGCATCAGCGACATGAGCACCTGCGAGTTTCAAGAGTGAATTTTTTATTTTCCTAATGCCTTGCTAAGTTAGCGCGACTTCACTGCCACCATCGGTTGAGCCGCAGGAGCGACTCACAGCCCAATTTTCTGCTAGCAAGGTGTTGACCATGCACGGCGAGAGGTGGCTGACATTTCGTTGCGCCGTTCATCCGTTGCGCCGGAATAAAAACGAATCCTTCAGGGTGTATCGAACTCGCTTGTGTAGGCCTCCACAAAAGCGAGAACCCCATGAAAACGAATCTATTGGCCACAACGCTGCTAGCTGCCTGCTTTACGATGCTCGGTGGCTGTTTCGACCGTGATAACGACCACCCGGCCAAGGACGCCGATCCAAGCAAGCCGTCGCTGCAGATGCAGCAGCCCGATACACACACGACCAATCCGTCCCCCGAGACCAAACCGCAAAATCAATGAGCGAGGTAGCGGGCATGGTGGCGATGACGAAAGGCTGGGCGGCAACCGCCAAGGCGAGCGATGGACTTGAACATCGCTACCGTGCCCTGCTCGAGGGCCGTGACCCGACGGCCGAGGCTTGGCTGGGCGAGCAACTGGGCCATGTCCGCACGCTGGCGGACGACTTGCCGGATGATCCTGGGCAACTGCCGGATTGGGCCGCTGCCCATGCGCAGCGGGTCGCCGGGGAACACGCGGCCTATCTTGAACAACGCCGTCAGGGTGCTCCACGCCGTTACTTCGACAACCGGGCGCAGGCCTTGTGGTTCTTGCAGCAGGTCGCGCCAACCAAGGCGGTCGATGGCGCATGGCTGCACGGCACCCTCTGGCACTGGCGCGACCCTCGGTTTCACGGGCTGATCCGCACCTTCCTCGAAGAGCTGGGTGACGGCGACCTGCGCCGCAACCACGTGCTGATCTACCAGCGCCTGCTCAGCCGTCTCGGCTGCCTGCAGAGCGCACCGCTAGCCGCTGAACGTTACCTGCAGGGCGCGCTGCAACTGGCCCTGGGGCAGCGCTGCGAGCGCTTCCTGCCGGAGGTGATCGGTTACAACCTGGGGTACGAGCAGCCCCCCTTGCACCTGCTGATCACCACTCATGAGCTGGCCGAGCTGGGCATCGACGCTCATTACTTCCAGTTGCATGTGACCATCGACAATGCCGCCAGCGGTCATGCACGGCGCGCCCTGGAGAGCTTCGCCGAACTGTCTGTGGATCAGGGGCCGGCGTTCTACGAGCGGGTCAGGCAGGGCTATCGGCTCAATGACCTGGGTATCGACACTCCGTCGCTGATCGCTTCGTTCGACCTGCAGGCCGAGTTGCTCGGCGCGTTGGAGCGCAAGCGTCCATACGGGCAGTGCATGCATTCGGACAGATGTCGCCTGCAAGGGCGCACCATCAACCAGTGGCTTGCCGAGCCCGGTGCGATGCCTGGTTTCCTGGATGCATTGCAAGTCCAGGGTTGGATCAAGCGCGACAGCGATCCCAGGGAAAGCCGCTTCTGGGCGCTGATCGACGGTCCGGTGGCGGCCATGTTCGGTGTGTTCGATGCCTATGAAAAGCAGCTCTGGCACGACTGGATCGCCGGCACCTGGCAGGGTGCCGGGATGCGTCGGGTGCCGCCCGGGCAATGGGAGCAGGCGTTGCAACTGGAGGAAGAGGCGCCTTGCGAAGCGCAGGCAGCGGACATGGCTGCACTGATCGAAGCGATGGTCGGCAATCGCCATTCCACGCCCCAGGGCCTGCGCGCCACCCGCGCGTTCATCCAGGCCACCGGCTTGATGCAGGGAGGACCGAACTGATGCTGCTCGACCAGGACCAGAGGCATGCCGACGAGGCTTTGCTACAGCTGGGACGTCGGCTGCGTGCCGACGGCTATCGCTTCACATGCGTGACCCCGGCAACCCAGGACAGGATCAATGCCCGCAGTGAAGCGCGCCGGGCTCGAACGCTGCGCGATGTGTTCGGCTGGAGCCGACCGTTCGAAGCGTCGCTGCTCAGCGCCGACGAACTGGAACAGCTGCGTATCGCCGGTGTGCTGGAGCCACAGGATGCGCTGTGGCGCAGCAGGGTGCGCTGGTCGAGCCTGGATGACCTGCTGCTGGTGCACTCCGCCTGGCCGACAGACAGCCGCGACGCGGTGTTCTTCGGCCCGGACAGCTACCGGTTCGCCCAGGTGATCCAGGATCACCTGCAGCACAGCCCACAGCGCGTGCAGCATGCCGTCGACATTGGTTGCGGCAGTGGCGTCGGCGCGTTGCTGATCGCCCGGGCCGCGCAGCATGCGCAGGTCACTGCGGTGGACATCAACCCTGTGGCCTTGCGTCATACCGCAGTCAATGCCGCACTGGCCGGCGTGGCCAATGTCTCGGTAGCGCTCAGCGACGTGCTCGACAGCATCGCCGGGACGTTCGACCTGATCGTCGCCAATCCTCCCTACATGCTCGACGCGGGCGAGCGCGCCTACCGCCACGGAGGGGGCGCGCTGGGCGCCGAACTGTCGTTGCGCATTGTCGAGCAGGCCCGTGAGCGGCTGTCGATCGGCGGCACGTTGTTGCTGTACACCGGTGTCGCCATCGTCGAGGGGCGCGACGCGCTGCTCGAAGCCGCCCGCCTGCGCCTTGCCGGGCCTGCGTTTGGTTGGTCCTACCGGGAACTGGACCCGGACGTGTTCGGCGAGCAGTTGCTCGAGCCTGGATACGAGCAGGTCGAGCGTATCGCCGCCGTTGCCCTGACCGTCACGCGTCGGGGCTGATGCCAGCATGGCGCGGCGTTGCACGTTCGGCATCGAGGAAGAATACCTGTTGGTGGACTTGGCCACGGGCCGGGTCATGGCCGCGCCGTCCTCGGCCGTGGTCCGCTGTTGCCGCGATGTGTTGGGGCCCTGGTTCGCCGAGGAAATGTTCCGCAGCCAAGTGGAAGTCGCCTCGCCGGTATTCGACACGCTGCACCAGGCCTGTGCCTTTTTCACCGAGCAGCGCCAGCACCTGAGCCAGGCATTGGCGGGCGAGGGGGCCGGCCTTTACGGCGCGGGGAGCCATCCGAGTGCCCAATGGCTGCGCCAACACCCACGGGAAGCCCCGCACTACCGTCAGTTGTTCGACGATTACCGGCTGGTGGCCCGGCGCAGCCTGTTGAACGGCCTGCACGTGCATGTCGGCGTGCCGCAGGGCGTCGATCGCATGCAGGTGATCAATCGGGTGTTGTACTGGTTACCGCTGCTGCTGACACTCAGCACCTCCTCTGCGTACTGGGGCGGACAAGACACCGGCTACATGAGCTACCGCCGCGTGGTGTGCGGGGAGTGGCCGCACATGGGCCTGCCCGAGCCGCTGCCGGACTGGCGCGCCTACGAGCGTTACCGGGCGCTGCTGCAACGCACTGGCAGCCTGGCCAAGGATGGCGACTTCTGGTGGGCGATCAGGCCCTCGCGACGGTTTCCGACCGTCGAACTGCGGATCTGCGATGGTTGCCCCCGGTTGGACGATGCCTTGGCCATCGCCGCGCTGTTTCGCCATCTCGTCGAGCATGCACTGGGGCGCGATGGCGCTGTCGCCAGCCGCGAGATGCGCTGGATCACCCACGAAAACTATTGGCGTGCCCTGCGTCAGGGCCGCCTGGGCACTTTCATCGGTGTGCACGACCAACAGCCGGTGAACGCCGAAGGTTGGCTGGCGCAACTGCAGGCGCAATGTCCAGCCGACACCGTCGACGCTGATCGCGCCTTCATGCACGCCCGGCGCATCCTGCGCGACGGCACCAGTGCCGACCATCAGCGCGCGACCTATGCGCTGGCCCGCGACCAAGGCCTGGACGACCGACAGGCGCTGCGCAACGTGGTGAAACAGGTGGTGGAGCACCAGTTGTCGGTGCCCGGGACTGGTTGAGTAAACCATCCGCAGATCCTTTGCCTCGAACGCTGTGTGATTCGCGATCAGGCAACACCTAGCCAAACCAGAAGGAGTCCAACCCATGCCAAGCAAGCCCCAGGACCAATTCACCCTGCAAAACCCCCTGACCCAGTACCCCCATCCGCCGTTTCCGGCCCAGGGCCAACCCGCCCCGGGGCTGGATGCCCATATGCAGCCCAAGCCCGACCACGGTGAAACCACCTACAAGGGTTTCGGGCGCCTGGCCGGACGTCGCGCCCTGATCACCGGCGCCGACTCGGGTATCGGACGTGCCGTGGCCATCGCCTTCGCCCGCGAGGGCGCCGACATCGCCCTCAACTATCTGCCCACGGAGGAGCGCGATGCCCGGGAGGTGGTCCAGTTGATCGAGCGTGAAGGCCGCAAGGCCGTGGCGCTTCCCGGCGACCTCAAGGACCCGCGCTTCTGCAGCCAGTTGGTAGACCAGGCCCACGAACAGCTCGGCGGCCTGGATATCCTGGTCAACGTTGCCGGCAAGCAAGTGGCGCGCGAGGACATTGGCCAGATCAGCCATGAGCAGTTCGACCACACCCTCAAGACCAACGTCTACGCGCTGTTCTGGCTTTGCCAGGCCGCCGTGCCGCTGATGCCTGCCGGGGCGACCATCATCAACACCGCCTCGATCCAGTCCTACCAGCCATCGGCGACGCTGCTCGACTACGCCACCACCAAGGCGGCCATCGTGGCCTTCACCAAGGCGCTGGCCAAGCAGGTGATCGAGCGCGGCATTCGCGTCAACGCGGTGGCTCCAGGCCCGATCTGGACCGTGCTGCAGCCCAGTGGCGGCCAACCACCGGAAAAGATCCCCGACTTCGGTGGGCATACTCCGATGAAACGCCCGGGCCAGCCCGCCGAGTGCGCCCCGTTGTACGTGCTGCTGGCCAGCCAGGAGTCGAGCTATATCACCGGGGAGGTGTTCGGCGTCACCGGGGGCAATCCACTGCCGTAGGGCAAAGTCGAATAAACCTTGGCCGCGCCGCGCAGTCAGTCGTTGTAAGAGGCCCCTGCATGCGGGCCTGGGAGGTGGCTGATGAAACTCGTCTGTCTGCTGCGTGGCTGTCAGTGGCGCAGCCTGTTGATCCGTGAAATCGCCGGGCTTGACTGTCAGTGCTGCGAACGCTGCGGCGCGCTGCGCTACAGCCAGCCCGGCCAACCATTCGCTGCGTAGGAACCGACCATGGCCCGGGCAATCTGGAAAGGCGCGATCAGCTTCGGCCTCGTGCATATCCCTGTCTCTCTCAATACCGCCGTGCGCACCGAGCGGGTGGATTTCGACTGGCTCGACAAGCGCAGCATGGAGCCGGTGGGCTACAAGCGGGTGAACAAGGTGACTGGCAAGGAGATCGACAAGGAACACATCGTCAAGGGTGTCGAGTACGAGAAGGGCCGCTATGTGGTGATCAGCGAGGAGGAGATTCGCAAGGCGCGGCCCGAGGCGACCCAGACCATCGATATTTTTTCCTTCGTCGACGCCGCAGAGATCCCGCTGCAACAGTTCGACACGCCGTACTACCTGAGCCCCGACCGTCGTGGCGGCAAGGTCTATGCCTTGTTGCGCGAGACCTTGCACAGCACCGGCAAGGTAGCCTTGGCCACCGTGGTGCTGCACACCCGCCAGCACCTGGCGTTGCTGCGCCCGCTGGAGGATGCGCTGGTGATGATTACCCTGCGCTGGCCCGAGGAAGTCCGTGGTCTGGAGTCGCTGGAGCTGGACAGGAGCGTGACCGACACCAAGGTCGACAAGCGCGAACTGGACATGGCCAAGCGACTGGTGGAGGACATGAGTGGGCCATGGAAGCCAGACGAGTACCACGATGCCTTTCGTCAGACCATCCTTGACCTGGTGGAAGAGAAGGCGAGCAAGGGCAAGATCGCGACGGTGGACAAGGGTGAGGGGGCGACGGCAGGGAAGAGCGCCGACATCATCGACCTCACCGAGTTGCTCAAGCGCAGCCTTGGCGGCAAGACCAAGGCGAAGAAACCAGCGAGCAAGCGACCGCGCAAGGCGTCCTAGGGCGGGAGCGCACCCTACCGCATCAGGCCCTCCAGAGCGCTCAGGTAATCGCCGAAGCCTTGGCGAGCCCGGCTGTCCCGCCGACTGCTGGTGGCCACGCTGTGCGCTGCGGTCCAGACGATCTGCGCGCCACTGGCTTCCAAGGCCAGCACCAGTTGCACATCTTCATCGGCTGGCAATGGTTGGAATCCGCCAACTCGCTCATAGGCCTTGGCGCACACGCCCAGGTTGGCACCATGGATGTGCCGGTGCCCGTCCCGGGCTTGGTAACGGCTGCGGTATAGCTGGCGCAGGGCGGCGTTCTGCCAGGGCTGCCAGCGCTCGATGTGCACCGTGCCGCAGACAGCGTCAGCGTGCCATTGCAACTGCGATACCAGCCAGTGCTCGGGCACGCGACTGTCGGCGTCGGTAAAGGCCAGCCACTGCGCGCCGCGCTCGATCATCCACGCAGCGCCCTGGCGTCGGGCAATGCCGACGTTGCCGGCCTGCAGCTCCAGAGTGTGCACGCCATGACGGCGAGCGATGCGTGCGCTGGCGTCGGTGCAGCGATCGAGCACCACCAGGACCTCGGCCACCAGGCCCGCCGCCTTGGCCCGTGCCACCGCCTGCGTGACGGCGCGCAGGCAGTGCCCGAGGCGGCGGGCTTCGTTGTGGGCGGGAATGATGACGGCGATCATGGGCAAGTCTCGTCCAGGTCTACGACGCTGGGTTGGCACGACCAGTATTCGAGCAGGAAATCCGCCTCTTCGTGGCGCAACAGCGGATACAGCGGCAAATGCCGGGCAAGCAGAGCGTGGACCTCACGCCCATCCTGAGGGCAACCGGCGATGGGATGGCGCCAGTGGCACACCAGCAGGCCGCCGTCATAGGTCAGGCTGGCCACCGATTGCTCGATCACCTGCAGCCAGTCGGTGGGGTCCAGGTAGTAGCCGATTTCGCTCAGCACGATCAGGTCGAATTGTCCGCCGGGCCAGTCGCCCGGTATGTGCCCTTGCTCGACGCAGGCATGGTTCACTCCCGCCAAGCGCTGGCGGGCCAGTGCCACGGCGGTGGCGTCGATGTCCTGGCACAGCAGGTCGGCGCAGCGTTCGGCCAGCAGCACGCTGAGCTCGCCGTTGGCGCACGCCGGCTCGAACACACGCTCGTAACACTGGCGGGGCAGGCTGGCCAGGGTCAGGTCGCGCTTGCGCCGTTCGTACCAGCGGGTACGAAAGGCCCATGGGTCATCGTTGTCGGCATACAGGTTGGCGAAATACTGCGCATCGAGGCTCATGGTGACTCCATTGCGGGCAGGAACGGTTGCAAGGGATGCAGCCGGTGGCTGCCTGAATCAGGTGCTGGCTCATAGTTGCCATGCGCCTGCCGGCATGCCGGTCAGTTGCTGGCCCAGCTCGGCGAGGTCGCGCTCAGCGTGACTTTGACGCAGGTATACCGGCAGGTCGGCGCTGAGCCGGGCGAAATGGCTGTTGCGACAGAACGGCGTGGCGCCCAGCGCTCGGCCGACATGCCAGATGACCTGCTCGACCGCATGCTCGACCTGAGCGCGGGTGCGGCGCACCTGGAAACTGGCATCGTCATGGGGGTGCCGATCGATCCAGGCAGCGCATTCGCGCAGGGCGGCGCGGGCGCCGAACAAGACGGCGTCGACCGCGCCCAAGTGGGCATCGGCGTGTGGGTCGGGTCGGGGTTTGACGCAGTGTTCGCGCAGGTAGTCCGCCAAGGCTTCGGCTGCGCCATACCAGCAGGCGGCAATGCCCGCGCCGCCTTGCCAGAATCCCGGGCGGGACAGGTATTGGCCGGGCGCGCCGATGGCCAGCCCCGGCGAATCATCGAACTCGAGGGTGACGCTGGTGGTGGTGGCCATGCCAACGGCCTGCCAGTGCTCGGCCTGAATGCGCTGGCTGGGATGGGAGAGCTCGATGGCCACCAACTGTGGCTGCTCGTCGTCCCAGGCGGTCACCAGCGCGCGATCGATCTGCAATGCCCCCGAACACCAGGCTTTGCGGCCTTGCAGGCGAACCTGGTCGCCGTCCCGGGCGACGATGCGGGTGCGAGCATCCGGTGGTTCGGCAGCCCACACGCCCCAGATCCCGTCGTCGGCGTAGTGCTCGGCGGCGCATTCACTGAGGATCGCCAGGGCGTCCGTATGGCCCTCGTAGAGCTTGGCCAGGGCCAGGTCGCAGCCGGCGACCCGCGCCAGGATCCTCCAGCGTTCCAGGGTACGGCCCTGGCCCGGCAGCGGCAGGCGGTCGAGATGATCGGCCTGCAGCATGTGCAGCAGCTCTGGTAGCTGGGTGTCGAGATCGATCGCCTGCCGTCGCGCGCTGAAAGGGCGCAACAGGTGATCGAGGCGGACCCGGTCGAAGTCATGGGCGGTGCTCATCGGCTTGGCGCTCCTTCACTCGATTCCCAGTTGCTTGCGCATGCGCGCGGTGATGGATTGGCGGGTCCTGGCCATTTCGGACCAAGGGTCGTCGACCTGTGCAAGACGCTCGTGCAGGTTGCCGATATTCCATTGGTCAGCGCCTTTGAGCTGGCTCAGCTCTTCGCGCCAGATCGGCACCGAAACCGGCAGGCCTTCGCGAGCGCGCAGCGAATAAGCCGCTACGGTGGTGGCGCCCTTGCCGTTGCGCAGGTAGTCGATGAAGATCCGCCCGACCCGATTCTTCGGGCCGGAAACGGCACTGAGGCGATCAGGGAACAGCGCGGCCATGTGCTCGACCAAGGCATGGCTGAAATCCTTTACCTCGTCCCAGCCCGCACGCCGGGTCAGCGGCACGACCAGGTGTATCCCCTTGCCGCCGCTGGTCTTGAGAAACACCTTCAGGCCCAGCTCATCGAGCAGGGTCAGGGTCAGTTGGGTGGCTTCGAGCATGGCTTTCCAGGGCAGCGCGGGGTCTGGGTCGAGGTCGAGCACGAAGCGGTCGGGCTTATCGAAGTCTTTGTTGGTGGCGTTCCAGGTGTGCAGTTCGAGGGTATTCATCTGCACCGCGCCGAGCAGGCTGTCGGCGCGGTTGAGCACCATGGCCGCCTGGCCGGCCTGGGCCTTGCTGTAGCTGAGCACCTTGGGAATGTGCAGCTGGCCGGCATTCTTCTGGAAGAACAACTCGCCAGCCAGGCCATCCGGTGCCCGGACCAGGGCGACGGGCCGATCCTTGAGCTGAGGCAGCAGCCAGTCGGCGACCTGGGCGTAGTACTCGGCGACCTGGCGCTTGGTTGCACCGATGGTTGCGTCGACCACGCGGTCTGGGTGGGTCAGGCGCAGGGTGTCCAGGCCCTCGGGTTGTGGCTGTGCTGCGCGCTTGGCGGGCATCGCTTTCTCCAGGTCGATGGCGGTGGCGGGCTTGTCGTCGCGCAGGCCGTGGAACACCGCGTGGCGCACGATGCCTTCGCGGGTCATCTGGGCATAGGCCACTTCGGCCAGCAGATGAGGCTTGAGCCAGTGCACGCCGCGAGCTTCGGCGCCGGTGAGTGGGCTGGGCAACGGCGCTTTGGCGGTCCGCAGCGGCTTGAGGCGAGCGAGGATGCTGTCCAGAGTGGCGGCGCTGAAGCCGGTGCCGACCTTGCCGGCGTAGCGCAGCTCGCTGCTATCGTGGTCATGCAGGGCCAGCAGCAGGGCGCCGAAGCCGTGGCGGCTGCCTTTGGGGTCGGTGTAGCCGACGATCACGAACTCCTGGCGCTGCTTGCACTTGAGCTTGATCCAGTCGCTGCTGCGTCGGCCCACGTAGGGGCTGTCGGCGCGTTTGCCGATCAGGCCCTCCAGCTCCAGGCGGCAGGCGCTGTCGAGCAGCGAGTCGACCGGCTCCTCGAAGTCTGCGGAGTACCTGAGCACCGGCGATGCGTTGTCTTCCAGCAGCCGGGACAAGGTGTCGCGACGCGCCTTTAGCGGTAGTTCGCGCAGGTCCTCTCGCCCCAGCCAGGGCAGGTCGAACAGGTAATAGGTGATGCGTTCGTCGTGCTCGGTGTCGAAGGCATTCTGCAACGCCTGGAAATCGGCGACGCCGTTGTCATCGACCACCACCATTTCGCCATCCAGCCACGCGGCGTCGAGCCCGAGCGCCTTTAGCGCCTCGACCTGACGGGGCATCTTCGCACTCCAGTCGTGGCCATTGCGGGTGAACAGGCGTACGTCGTCACCGTCGATGCGCGCGAGGATGCGGTAGCCATCAAACTTGATTTCATAGCGCCAGTCGCCGCTGGGGGGGGAATCGACCAAGGTGGCCAGTTGCGGCTGGAGCTTGTCGGGCAGGGCTTTGGCGCGGGCCTTGTGCTTGCGCGGGCTGGCGGAGGTTGTCTTGGCCGGACGCCTTGGCGGCAGACTGCGCTCGCTGAGGACGCTGTCCGGCAGGGCTTCGACGATGCTGTATTCGGCTTCGCTGCGTGCCCGCCCGTCACCGGACTTGACCAGCATCCATTGCTCCTTCTTGCCGGCCAGCTGGGTGCGGAACAGGTTCCAGACCCCCGACAGTTTCTCGCCCTGCAGGCGAAAGCGCAGCTTGCCCTTGGCATAGGCTTGACGCGGGTCGCCTTCGGGTTCCCAGATGCCCCGGTCCCAGACGATCACATCGCCAGCGCCGTAGTGACCGTCCGGGATGTGCCCTTCGAAGTTGGCGTAGTCTAGCGGGTGATCCTCGACATGCACCGCCAGGCGCCGGACCTTGGGGTCCAGGGAGGGCCCCTTGGGGATTGCCCAGCTTTTCAAGGTGCCGTCGAGTTCCAGGCGCAAGTCGTAGTGCAGGTGGCTGGCGTCGTGTTTCTGGATGCAGTACTGCAGCGCGTGCGCCGAGCGTGGCTTGGCGTGTTTGCCTAGCGGTTCGGAGGTGGCGTTGAAGTCGCGCTTGCGATGGTACTCCTGCAGGGGCTTGGCCATGGCGGGCTCCGGGAGGGTTCGCGGGTCTCAAGATTGGGAGGCGGCGATACTGCGCGGAGTTCAATAAAAGCGCGGAGCAGGGCGTAGCAAGAAACTATGAATCATTTCCCTGTGTGGGAGTCGACCGAGTGAAGCCCCCAATCGGAGAACACTCATGCCTACACCTGATGACCCAAGACCGCAGGTCGAGATCGATGACACCGAGGACCGCATGGGAAGCGTCCACGAGCTGGATTTCAGTGAGCGCCGCGATGAACGCCAGGGGCGTGTCGGCGACGAGCGTCCGGCGCGTGAGATCGCCGAGGATTATCCGCCCCGACGTGTTGCCGAAAGCGGCATGACCGGTGGCGAGGCCTTGAGCGACAGCCTGCACGAGGACAATGTCACCCTGGACGACCTGAGCCCGGACACGCTGTTCGATGAAACCGGTGCTCGTGATCCGCATGAGCCTGGCAGCGGTAGCAGACCTGCCGACCAGACTCTGCGTCAGGTAGACGCTCACGAGATCGGTGGCGGCATTGGCCTGGACGAGGCTGAGCTGGCTCGCTCGGCACCGTTGGACGGCGAGCCGTGGACCGACGATGTCAGCTCTGAAGATGACAGGCGCGAGCCGTGATAAACGAGCATGCTGTTCCTGCAACAGCCGATCATCCGGCCCTGCGCTTCGCTGCGGATTCCCTCACACCGGCCTTGCTCCCGGGAGGGCTGTGACTTGCCCGCGAAACAGCGACACTGCCCGATCAGGCCGCCGCCACCTTGCCCGCCGGCGCAGGGTTCTCCTCCCCACGACAGGCCTCGGCCAACGACAGGCTCTTGGTTTCCGGCGCCCAGGCCATCGACACCAGTGCCCCGAACAGCAGGATGCCGGCGAGGATCGCCATGGTCGGATTCAGGCCGATCCCGGCCACGCTCACCGGTAGCAGGAAGGTACTTATCGCCGATCCCAGCCGGCTTGCTGCGGTGGCCAAGCCGATGCCGCTGGCGCGCACTTCGGTGGGGAAGCTCTCGGCCGGGTACACACCGACCAGGTTGCTCACCGCCGACAGCACCAGGGTGAACAGCCCGAACAGCGCCACCATCGCCCAGGCCATGCTGCTCGGCATCAGCACCATCAGGAACAGCGCCGCCGCCAGGATCAGGAAGCTGTTGATCAGAAAGCCGCGGCGGCTGAATTTGATGGTGCACCAGATCCCCAGCAGTGCGCCGACGATCAGCAGGGCATTGAGCATCATCTCGGTGCCGAAGCCTTCGGCCAGCCCCATCTTCTGCAGGATCGCTGGCAGGAAGGTGTAGATGGCGAAGTAAGGCATGACGATGCAGATGAAGAACAGGCAGTTGAACGCCGTGCGCTTGCGGTATTCACGGCTGAACAGGGCGGCGAAACCGCTGTGGCTGGGCCGGGCGACTTCGTCGTCGAGTACCACGTTGGCGCCCAGGTGCTTGCGTACGATGGCGCGGGCTTCCTCGGCGCGGCCCTGGTGCATCAGCCAGCGTGGCGATTCCGGCGTGCCGATACGGGCGATGAGGATCATTGCTGCCGGAATGGCCGAGGACGCCAGCATCCAGCGCCAGGCATCGTCGCCCAGCGGCAGCAGGGCCGTGCCGACGAAGGTTGCGGCGACATAACCGAAGGTCCAGATCACGCTGAACGAGCCCAGCAGCACGCCACGGTGCTTGCGCGGCGAGAACTCGGCAAGCATGGCGTGGCCGACGCTGAAGTCGCCGCCAAGCCCAATGCCGATCAGTACCCGGCAAAGGAACAGTTGCGTTGCCGTCTCGACGAAGAACTGCATCACCGAGGCGAGGGTAATGAGCACGAAACTGATCAGGAAAATCTTCTGGCGTCCCAGTCGGTCGGAGATCCAGCCGAAGAACAGGCTGCCCAGGAAAAGCCCGAGCAACGCCGAGGCGCCGATCAGCCCCTGCCATAACGGGCTCAACTGCATCTGCGGATTGATCAGGGTGAAGGCGATACCGATCAGGCCGAGGATATAGCCGTCGGTGAAATGCGCGCCGAAGGTCAGGCCGGCGATCTTGATATGAAAACGTCCGATCGGCAGGTCGTCGATCTTGACTGTCTGTCCCGTCATGTTGACACCTCGTTGTTATTGTTTGGGTCAGGGTCGTTGCGGTCCTCGTAGGAGCGGGCTGGCCCGCGAATGCGTCGGTGCCGTCACTATTGCATTCGCGGGCAAGCCCGCTCCCACAGGGATTGGGCTGGCCTTTAGATTTTGAGCAAGACAGTTGCTCCTACAAAGGCAGGGTCAGCTGTTCAGTCCACCCATCAGCACGTACTTGATCTCCAGGTAGTCCTCCAGGCCGTACTTGGAGCCTTCACGGCCCATGCCCGACTCCTTGATGCCACCAAAGGGCGCCACCTCGGTGGAGATGATCCCTTCGTTGACCCCGACGATCCCGGCCTCCAGGCCCTCGGCCATGCGCCAGACGCGGCCGATGTCGCGGCTGTAGAAGTACGCCGACAGGCCATAGGGCGTGTCGTTGGCCAGGCGCAGGACCTGGGCCTCGTCCTGGAAGCGCAGGCATGCCGCCACGGGGCCGAAGGTCTCCTCGCTGGCGATCAGCATGTCCGCCGTGGCTTCGGCCAGCACTGTCGGCTCGTAGAAAGTGCCGCCCAACGCATGCCGACGGCCACCACAGAGCAGGCGCGCGCCGTGCTCGAGCGCGTCGCCCACGTGCTGCTCCACCTTGGCCAGCGCCGCAGCGTTGATCAGCGGGCCTTGCTCGGTCTCGCCCTGCAGCGCATCACCGACGCGCAAGGCTTGCACGGCTTCGGCAAGCTTGCGGGTGAAGGCTTCGTACACACCGTCCTGGATATAGAAGCGGTTGACACACACGCAGGTCTGCCCGGTATTGCGGAACTTCGAGGCCATGGCCCCGCGCACGGCGGCGTCGAGGTCGGCGTCGTCGAAGACAATGAACGGGGCATTGCCGCCCAGCTCCAGCGAGACCTTTTTCAAGGTGTCGGCGGCTTGGCGCATCAGCAGCTTGCCGGTGCGGGTGGAGCCGGTGAACGACAGCTTGCGCACCACGGTCGAGGCCTGCAGCGCGCCGCCGATGGCCGGAGCGTCGCCGGAAACGATGTTGAACACACCTGCCGGTACGCCGGCCTGCTCGGCCAGCAGCGCCAGGGCGAAGGCTGACAGTGGCGTCTCTTCGGAGGGCTTGAGGATCAGCGTGCAGCCGGCCGCCAGGGCTGGGCCGACCTTGCGGGTGACCATCGCCAGGGGGAAGTTCCATGGCGTGATCGCCGCGACCACGCCGATCGGCTCCTTGGTCACCAGCACCCGCGCGTCGGCCTTGGGCGTGGGAATGATATCGCCGTACACACGCCGGCCTTCCTCGGCGAACCATTCGAGAAAGCTCGCTGCATAGGCCACTTCGCCCTTGGCTTCGGCCAGCGGCTTGCCTTGCTCACGGCTGAGCAGGGTGGCGAGAGCGTCGCGTTGCTCGAGCATCAGTTCGGACCAGCGGCGCAGGATCTGCGCACGTTCCTTGGCCAGCTTGCCGCGCCAGGCGGGCAGGGCACGTTCGGCGGCGGCGATGGCCGCCTGGGTTTCCTCGGCGCCGCCGCGCGGCACCTGAGCCAGGGTTTCGCCCGTGGCCGGGTTGATCACGGGATAGGTGGCGCCGCCACTGAGCCATTGCCCATCGATGTAGTGTCCTGTCTTGAGCAGCGTCCTCATGCCACTGCCTCCTGGATCGCGAAGTCGCCGCGTGGCGGGCGGCCGACACGCAGGATGCGCTTGCCGGCGGTGTAGTCGTTGATCAGGTCGCAGGGCGTGTAGTTGCGCTCCAGTTCGTACAGGTCCTCTTCGTCCAGGCGCATGTCCAGTGCTGCCAGGGCGCTGTCGAACTGCGCCGTGGAGTCCGCGCCGACCAGCATGCTGTCCACGCCAGGGTGCTGCAGGACCCAGGCCTGGGCTACCTGGGCGTTGGACACGCCGTGACGCTGAGCCACGCGCTGCACCGAGCGGGCGATGGCGAACGAGGCTTCGTCGCTGTACATCTGCTGGGTGAAGAAATCGGTCTGGTTGCGCGTCGACTGCACGTCGCCGGTCAGCAGGCCGCGGGCCAGCGGGCTGAACACCGAGACGCCCAGGCCCTGGTCGCGGCAGAACGGAATCATCTCGCGTTCTTCTTCACGGTAGGCGCAGTTGAGCTGCAACTGCATGTTGATCGGTTTGGCCCAGCCATGGCGCTCGCAGGCCAGGAGGATTTTCGCCAGTTGCCCGGTGAGCATGGTCGAGACCCCGATGTAGCGGGCCTTGCCGGCGCGGACGATGTCGTTGAGCGCCTCCATGGTTTCTTCGACGGGGGTGTTCACATCGAAGAAATGCAGCATGTAGACGTCGAAGTAATCCATGCCGGCGCGTTGCAGCGAGGCGTCGATGCCGTCGAGGATGTGCTTGCGCGAGTGGCCGCTGGCGTTGATGCCGCTGCGGGTGCCGTAACCGACCTTGGTGGTCACCACCACGTCGTCACGACGCACCAGGCGCTTGAGGATACGCCCGACCACTTCCTCGCCGACGCCAGCGGAATAGAAGTCAGCCAGGTCGATGAAGTTCACCCCCTTGTCCAGCGCGTGGCGCACGATCGGCTCGCTGGCCGCTTCGTCGAAGATCCACGGCTTCCACTGCGGTGTGCCCATGTTCATGGTGCCCAGGCACAGCTTGGAGACTTGCAGGCCGGAGTGGCCCAGACGGATGTATTGCATGGTCGGACCTCAGGCTTTCGGGGTGTAGAAGGGGTTGGCGATCTGGTTGACCACATCGGCCAGCTGCGCGCGGGCCGGCAGGCCCTGGAGGGCGGCGCGGATCGCGGTGCGGCAGGCGCTGTAGTTGTTCAGGTAGACGGCATCGAGGTCGTCGCAGGCCGGGTTGACCCAGTTGGCGGTGACGATGGCCCATTCATCCTCGGCTTCGGCCGGCAGGGTGCCGTCGAGCAGGGCTTCGGTGACCGCCTTGGCGATACCGGCCTGGGACGCGCCCCAGGTGGCGTTGGCGTGTAGGTCGCCGCCGATCACCGCCTTGTTGACGTACAGGGTCATGGGTTTGACCGGGATGTTCGGCTGGGCGATGACCATGAACGGGCAGTGGCCCTGGCTGGGAGAGGCCAGGCTGTTGGCGAAGGCCTGGCCGGCCGGGCCGTTGCGTGGCCCCATCATGATGTTGATGTGCGCGGCGTTGACGCCGGGGCCTTCGAAACCTTCGCCGATGTACAGGGCAAGTTGCTTCATGAAAAAACCTCGATCACTCACAGGAGAACGAAGCCTCGGCGGCGCCTGCCGCGCGAGGCGCGAAATCAGGTGCTCGTTACGCAACAAGGGCGAAGGGGTATCTGCAATGCAGGCATGGTGCGACGCTCTTTGTTGTTGGGCGAGCCGTGCTGGCGGGGCCAGTCGTGAGGATTTGTATCAGGCGGGGAGCGCGGGGCAGTAGGGAGAAGAAATCAAGGGGGTATGAGGGCAAGTCATAGCGCCGGTTTTACTGGCACGAGGGCAACGGCAAGTAATCGATGCCGAGGTGAATTCAGCTGGCGTTGAGGCTGACGCGGTTGCGGCCGCTGTGTTTGGCCGCATACAGGGCGCGGTCGGCCTTGCTCAAGGCGTCTGCTGGGTCGTCCTCGCCGCCAGGCCAGCAGGCGACACCGAGCGAGATGGTCACGGCACCGACCGGTTCGAAGGGGGTGTCCTGCACCACCCGGCGCAGGCGTTCGGCAACGCTTTGCGCGACCTCCAGGCTGGCACCGGGCAGCAGCATGAGAAACTCCTCGCCACCGGTGCGGCACAGCACATCGCCTTCGCGGCAACAGGTGCGCATCAGCTCGGCCAGCGAGCGCAGCACCTGGTCGCCAACATCGTGACCGTATTGATCGTTGATGCGCTTGAAGTGATCGATATCCAGGACGATGACACAGAAGGTGCGATTATCGGCCTGCAGCAGCGACAGGCTCAGGTCCAGGCGGCGACGGTTGCCAAGGCCGGTGAGCGGGTCGGTCTGCGCGTCGCGGTTCAGGCGCCCGATGCGCTCCTGCAACAGGTTCAACCCGAACAGCAGGGCGCGCTTGAGCTCGGCAGCCTCGAAATACCAGGCTCGCACGGCATGGATGCGTTCGTGGGTGTCGGCCTTGTCCAGGCCGCGGGCGCCGGCAGCCAGTTGCCAGAGTGGCCGGGTGATGGTCAGCGCGAGCGACCACAGGGCAAGGCCGCCGAGCAAGGCGAGGGGGACGGAAATGCCGACCACGTTGAGGATCAGCCGTTGTGACGGTTGCACGGTCTTGGTCAGCGGCTGCTGGGCGACGATGGTCCAGCCGCTGACTGGCACCGTGGCGAAACCTGCGACCATCTCGACCCCCAGGCTGTTGGTGAACTGCTGGGTGCCGCTGTCTTTGTTGTGCAGTTGATCGATCATGGGGTTGTCCTTAACCACCGTGCCTACCCGTTCGGCGTCCGGGTGATAGAGCAGGCGGCGGTTGTGATCGACCACGTAGAGATAGGAGCCATCCTGGTAGAAGTGTTCGCCCAGCAGGCTGTTGAGGATGTTGTGTTGGCGCAGGTAGAGGCTGCCGCCGACATACCCGAGGTAGCGGCCGTCCTCGGCGAAGATCGGCTGCGAGGCGACCACCACGAGGTTGTTGGCCTTGGAAATGAACGGGGTCGAGATCAGCGCCCGGCGTTCGCGCAGCGCTTCCAATGCCCCCGGCGTCTCCATGCGCTGTCCGAGCATGGTGCGCAGGGGCGCGGGCGAGATCGCTCGCAGGATACCTTCACTGTCGACGAAGAAGGTGGAGTTGAAGGCATTGCTCTGGGCCAGCAGGCGTTCACTTTCGCGTTGCAGGCGGGCCGTGTCGTCAAGCATCCCTTCGCTGTTCTCGGCACTGAACGCAAGCTGCTTGAGCGCGCCTTCCAGGAACAGTTCGGTGATCGATGCCAGCTTGGCCGCATACACCCAGTTCGATTCCAGCGAGTGATCGATCAGCAGTTGGCGCTGCACCCGGTAGCTGGCGAAATAGCTGGTCAGCAGCATTACCACGGCGGTGAGTGTCGACAACAGGAGGATGAGCGTGCGCAGGTCCAGGCGCAGGCCTTTCTTGGCGTGTGGCAATCTGGAGCTCACTGGCAGGTCGGTTGCAATAACCTTACTCGGAATGTGCGCAGTCAGCTACGGGGCGAAACGATTGGTACAGTTGCCGGCGTCAGCTGCCTGGTGGGCTCAGCGCCGACAGATCGTCTTCTACCTGCTGCATGCGCTCTTCAGCCAATGCCTGCACGTGCTTGTCCTGCGCTGTGGCACGCATCAAACCGGTAAGTTTCTCGCTCAGGCGCTTGCCTTCCTCGCTCTCACCCAGTTGCCGGGCTTTCTGCGGGTCCTGGGTGGCCGCCACGATGGTGTCGAACTCGGCATCGCTGAAGTTCTTCTCGCTGTAGAGCTTGAACAGGTCCTTGCGTTGGTCCTCGACGGTCAGGTGCTTGTGCAGCACCTCCTTGATCTTGTCCTGCGGCACCTGCGGGTGAGTCATCGCCAGCAGTTGGGCCATGCGCTCGATGTTGTGGTCGTAGGCTTCCTGCAGCGGCAGGTTGGCCAGGATCCGCTCCTCGCGGGTGGGTTTCTGATCGCAGGCGGCGAGGGTGGCGAGCAACAGCAAGGGCAGCAGCAGTTTCGGCAGGCGAGGCATGGAGGGTGGCTCTGGAGGTTCGAGGGAATGAGTTTACTGCAAGGCCTGCAGGCACGGCAGTGTAGGAAATGGCGTAGGCAAGCGTCCTGCGGTGTCACGTTGAGGCTCAACACAGCGTTTTTGACGCGGGGCCTGCTGCACTCGGTTAATACGGGGCGGACCTACCAAGGAGACCTCCATGCATATCGACCATCTGATTGGCGACATCGTCCCAAGACTGCCCTTCGCCTCGTCCGAAGACGCCCAGGCATTTTTGTCGAACTTGGCGGCCGAGGATCAGATTGCCCTGATCTCGGCGCTGTACTTCGGCCGCTCGCATCTTCACAGCGATACTGTCAACGAAGACTACCTGCCGTACCTGCTTTCCGGTGACATGAATCGGTTCTGGGAGCAGGGCAATATTTCACCGAGCGACTTTGCCACCATCCTCTATGAAAAGGGCAGTAACCTGGTCAGCTACTACGACGCGTTCATCCGCGCAACTGACGGATCGGGCTACGACCGTTCGAACTACTGAGCCCTGGGTTGCCCGGGATCAGCTCTTCATCGGATTGCGCAAGCGCACCCAGACGATCGCGGGCAACGCCATCAACAACCATTTGAGGTACTGGTTCACGCCAAAGTGTTCGCAGAGCGTGCCGATGGCCGTGCAGAGCACGACCACCACCACGAACTGAATCATCCTGTTCATCTCGGGGGTTTCCGTCGTTGGGAAGGGCGATGGTAAACGATTCGGGCGCTTTCGCTCACAGATACTTGAGCCAACGAATGTCTCGGCGGCGGGCCTTGAATCCGGCGAACTTTCGCACCGGCCAGTACAGGGCCGCCGCCAGCAATGTGGCGACCAACCACAGTGCGCCGACGCTATCGAAACCGAAATACTCGCCCTGGTTGTGCCCGAACAGGCCGACGCTGGCCAGGTAGAAGACTTTCAGCGCGTACAGGTGCAGCAGGTAGAAGAACATCGGCGCGCTGCCGAACACGGTCAGCACGCCGATCCAGCGTGCCTGGCCGGCGCGTTCGAAGGCGCGCAGCAGCAACAGGCCGACACCCAGGGTCAGCAGCAGGAACAGCAGCGACGGTGGATACTTGGTGATGTTGAGCAGGCTCATCAGGGTCTGGGTCAGGTCAGGGTAGAGCTGCCACTGGGCCTCGCCATAGCCGTTGACCAGGCGCAGAGCCAGGAAACCAAGCAGCGAGCCGGTGCCGGCGAACAGCAACCGGCGTTGGCGCTGCGCGGTATCGCTACCTTGCGCGAACCATGGCCCCAAGGCGTAGCCCAGGGCGATCACACCGATCCAGGGCAGCAGCGGGTAGGAGGTTCGCAACCGCAGGTTCTGTGACACCTCCAGCCAACCGCGGTCATGCAGGATCGCCCACGGGGCGTGCATCATTGTGCCGGGTGCGAAGTGCAGGCTGTCGAGCAGGTTGTGGCCAGCGATGATGGCCATACCCAGCGCCATCAACAGCGGGCGCGGCAGCCACACCAGCAGCGACAGCACGATCATGCTCAGGCCGATGGCCCAGATCACTTGCAGGTAGATCACGCTGGGCGGCAGTTGGAAGGTCCAGGCGAAGTTGACCAGGGTGAACTCCAGCACCACGAGAAACAGGCCGCGCTTGAGCAGGAACGCCGAGACATCGCCACGGCCCTGGTGTTTTTCGCCGTAGAGCCAGGCGCTCAGCCCGGTCAGCATGACGAATACCGGGGCGCACAGGTGGGCGAGGGCGCGGCTGGCGAACAGGGCGGGCTCGGTGGTGTCGATGGTCATCGGGTCGCTGACCTGACGATGCAGGAAGAAGGTTTCGCGCACGTGGTCCAGCAGCATGAACAGGATGACCAGGCCGCGCAGGGCGTCGATGCTGTGCAGGCGGGGAGAGGGTGGTGTGGATGGCATGGGTCTGGGACAGAGTTGAGTAAGATTTGGAATGTTATCTTATATCTTTGTTGTTGTGGTGATGTTGATGGCCCTATCGCGGGACAGGTCGCAGCGGCGAACCGCCGCTCCCACGGGTGCTCCACCAGTCTTCAGGAGGGTGATTACCTGAGGGAGCGGGCTGGTCCCGCGATAGGGCCGGCGAGGCCTACGGCATCAGAAGCTGTAGTCCACCGTCGCGAAGTACGAGCGCGGCGCGCCCAGCAGCCATTGTTCGCCACTGTGCGCGGCAACCACGTAGTCGCGGTTGAACAGGTTGTTCAACTGCAGGCCAAGGCGTACGTCGGGCAGTACCTGCCAGCCGAGATTGGCATCGACCACGGTGTAGCCAGGGACGCTGTAGGCGTTGGCGGTGTCGGCATAGCGCTGGTCGACGTAGCGCAGGCCAATGCCGGCGTCGACGGTCTGGCCGAAGCCTTTGTTGAGCCAGAGGTTGGCGGTACGGCGCGGGACGTGGGCGGGGCGGTTGCCGGCGCGGTCCTGGGCGATGCTGCCGACGATCTCGTCGAAATCATCGTACTTGGCGCGGACCACCGAGGCGTTTGCCGATACCTGCCATTGGTGGCCCAGATCCAGCTCCAGCGCGGCTTCCAGGCCGTCGGAGGTCTGCTGGCCTGCCTGTTGTTTCTCATGGCTGATCGGGTCGTCGACCAACAGCTTCTTCTTGACGATGTGATAGGCGGCCAGGGTCCATTCACCGCGCCCATCCCAGAAGCGCTGCTTGAGCCCCAGCTCGGTCTGCTTCGATTCGGTCAGGTCGTAGTTGATCTGGCTCGGGCTGAGGCTGATGAGGTTGTTCACGCCGTCTTCGCTGGTGGAGTACTGGCCGTACAGCGACAGGTTGTCGGTTACCGCGAACACCAGGCCGGCGCGCCAGTTGCCGCCTTGCAGGCTGCGGTCGACGCGAGTGTCGTTGGTCAGGTTGTCACGGTCGATGTGGTTCTGGTCGCGGCGGATACCGGTCACCAGCGACAGGCGATCGGTCAGTTGGGTGCGATTCTCGGCGAACAGGGCGAAGGTGTGGGTCGTCGAGAGGGTCTGCGCACGTGTGACGTTCCGGCTGTGGAACCAGCCCGGTGCCGGATTCCAGGGATCGACGTAGTCGCCGCCGACATCGCTGTACGGCGAGTTGCTGTCGACATTGAAGCGGATCTTGTTGTACTCCGCGCCGAGCACAGTCTTGCTGTTCAGCCCGAACAACGAGTGATCGAAGGTGAAGCTCTGGCGGTCGCCGATCTGCTCCTGGTTGTGCTTGATCTCCAGGTAGCTCGCGCGCTCCAGCTGCTCGCGGCTCGGATCCCAGGTGTAGTCCTCGGCATTGCGCCAATGCCGGCGGCTCTTGATGTAGTACAGCTGGTTGCTGGCAGTGACGCTGTCGCTGAGGGTCCAGTCGGTGTTGAAGCGGGTCCATTCGTCATGGTAGCGCTGCACGTCGTTCTGGATGTTGTAGTTCTTCTTGCGCAGGCTGTCGCGCAGGTGGCCGTCGATCAGCGGCGTGCCGAAGTAGTTCGATGGCTGTGCGTCGCCACGTTCATGGGCCAACGTGAAGCTAAGGTCGTCGGTGGCATCGAAGCGCAACGCAGCACTCAAGGCCAGGCTGCGAGAGTCGGTGCGGTCGACCCAGCCATTGCCTTCCTGCTTGTTCAGGGTCAGGCGGTAGCTCAGGCGTTCGCTCAGGCTGCCGCCGCTGTCCAGGCCCAGTTGCTGGCGATCCCATGAGCCATAGCCCAGGCGCAGGTGATTGCGGATCTCGCCGTCGAAGGGTTTTTTCGGGATCACGTTGATCACCGCGCCCGTGGCCCCTTCGCCATAAAGTACCGAGGCGGGGCCTCGGATCACCTCGATGCGCTCGACCATCCACGGGTCCACCGGAAAGGTCTGGGTGCCAGCGCCGGTGTACAGGCGCGAACCGTCGAACAAGGTCATCACCGAAGAGTGTCCGCTGAAACCACGGGCGGAGAGCGCAGTGTTGCCGTTGCCCGGGGTGCCGACGGAGGTGATGCCGGGCGAGCGGGTCACTGCATCCTGCACCGTGAGGTTGGCGCGCTGCTGGATCTGCTCGGCGGTGATGCTGGTGGTGCTGGCCGGGGTTTCCAGGGCGCTGAGGTTCAGGCGCGAACCGGCTTGGGTAGGGGTTGCCAGGTCGACGATCTGTTCGTCGCGGGTCTCGGTGATCGCCGTCGAGGGCAGGTCGAGGACCTTGCCTTGCGGCTGCTCGGCCAGCGCCGGCAGGGAAACCGCCATGCAGGCGGCCAGGGTGTGAAGCTTGAAGTGTCGGGACATATCGTTCCAGGGGTTCAGGAATGAATGGATCCCGGTGGAAACAACGCAAAGACGAGCAGACACGCACGCAGGCGCGCACGCGAACACCGGCCTGCGCCCGCCCACCGCGGGTTTGCCAACAGAAGCGTCAGGCCGGTCTCCGGGCTTGCGAGGGTCGTGAAGCCTTCACCTTCCCATGCATGAGCACAGTGGTGTGTCGAAGGATTCGCTCGCTTACCGTTGCGGGGGCAGCGCCGGACTTGTCTGCAAAGACGCACCGGCTTCCCGTTTCACCCTGCGCACGGCGGCGCAGGACACCTGAAACTGGCGCGCATCTGATCATCGAACGCGGAGGGAGTCAATCGTTTGGATGGGCGAAAAAACGTGATGGGTTGCAGGGTTGCGCGTTTTTATTGGATTTTTTTCGAACTTTTCCTACTGACGTTGTCTCGAACCGCTCGTTCGCCCTTTTTTATTCAACGCCATGGAGACTTTTGCGAATGTTCACTGGAAAACTGCTGCGTCACACTTGCGCCCTGGCCCTCCTCGGCGCGCCGCTGGCAGCGATGGCAGCTCCCAGCACCGAGCCCCTGTTCACCTTCGGCCTGCTCGGTTCCTACGACAAGTTCAAGTTCGAAGGCGGCGGCGACTCCGACAAGGAGCACCTGGGCCAAGGCGGTGTGTTCGCCAACTTCGGCAACAAGATGACGGCCGAGTCCGGCTTCATCTACCAGATCGGTGCCGAAGCCAAGTACGGCAAGAAGAACGACAACAAGCTCAAGGAGGCACAAGCCGACCTCGACCTTGGCTGGCGTGCCGCGCTGGATGCGCGCAACTTCGTCGATGTGATCGTCGGTGGTGGCTACAGCTGGACCCGTTTCGAGCCCGAGATCAACGACCTGGATACCAAGCTGACCTACAAGTCGCCGTTCGCCAAGGCGGCGCTGGGTTACAACCATCAGTTCGACGCCTCGACCCTGCGTGTCGAGGTCGGCGCCCGTCATACCATCGATGGCCGTGCACGCCTGAAGGTCGACGACTTTGGCAGCGACAGTGTCGACATGAAGGACCGCACCAACCCGTATGCCGAAGTCACACTGCTGATGAACCAGCAGGGCGGCATGCCGATCCAGGCCGGCGTGTACTACACCCGTACCGAGTACAAGATCGACGAGGACTCGCCGGTTGCCGACAACAACAAGCTCAAGCGTGACGAGTTTGGTGTGAAGGTCGGCCTGGCGTTCTGACGCCTTCGATGGTTGTACGCCGTTTGTAAGGGCAGCCTCGTGCCGCGATTGCGGCACGAGGCTGCCCCTGCAGGCTCAAGGGCGCCTAGCGGCCCCGGCGCCGCGACACCCGCGCCTCGATGTTCTTGCGTCCGATCAGCAGCGCCGGTTTCTCGGTCACTGGCTCATCGGCCAGCCACTTGTACATCACCAGGCAATCCACCAGCCCCAGTGCTGCATGACGAAATGCCTTGGGCAGGCGCCCGACGGTCTCGAAACCGAGCTTATGCCACAGCGCCACGGCCACCTCGTTGCTCGCCACTACCGAATTGAACTGCAAGGCCAGAAAACCCTCCTGGCGCGCCAGCTTCTGCGAGTGCTCGCACATCAGCCGTGCCACGCCACGTCCGCGTGAACGGGGTGTGACCATGTATCCGCAATTGCCCACGTGCGCGCCCGGGCCTGCGGCATTGGCCTTGAGGTAGTAGGAACCGAGCAGCTCGCCATCCTCTTCGGCCACCAGGGTGTGCAACGGAAACTCCAGCCACAGCGTGCGCGCCTGCTCCTGCGACATCTGCGGGTCGTATGCGTAGGTCTCGCGCGCCTGGACGATGGCCTGGAAGGTCGGCCAGAAACGTTCGAAGTCTTCCGGGGTCATGGGGCGAATGTGGATCATGTCGGTTCCTGCTCGGGCTGGGCCGGCAAGTCTGGGTGTATGGGCGCCGTCATGCAAGTGCTGCGGCGCCCGAGCGCCTCAACTGCCGGCCTTGCCGACCGCATCCAGCGCCCGTGCCGAATACACCAGGGCAGCGCCCGCGTTCATGGCCACGGCCACGCCCAGGGCTTCTGCGATTTCCTCGCGGGTGGCACCGTGCTTGACCGCCTGCTGCGAGTGCACGGCGATGCAGCCGTCGCAGCGGGTGGTCACTGCCACGGCCAGGGAAATCAGCTCGCGGGTCTTGGCGTCGAGGTGGTTGGTCTTGGCGCCGGCAGCGCTGGCGGTGGCGTAGCCGGCCACGGTGTCGGGGGAAAGCTGCTTGAGATCGCCGATGCCGGCCATCAACTGCTTACGGTAGGCGTCCCAGTCCATCATGCTCATCGTCTTCACCTTGTCAGGTTGGCAACAGGAGCTTTCAGGCTAGTCGAAGATGGGGGGAAGGGCGGGCCTCTTCGCCGAGGGGCTAGGAGGCCGCAGGAAGTGTCAGATGTAGATGAACAGCAGCACCAGTGCTGCCACCACGGCCCACTTCTCGAGGTAGTAGCGGGTGCGGTTGCGTTTCTTCATGGCCTTGCCACGTTCGCGGATCTTGTAGATGCGCGTGAACAGACGGTTGATGCCGCCTGTCTTGTCGTTGGCATCGTTGGGTGCGGCAGCTGCGGCCATGACGTTGCGGCTGAACCAGCGGTTGAAGGCGCTTGCCCAGCGGTATTTCAACGGGCGCTCGACGTCGCAGAACAGGATGATACGGTTGTGCTCGGTGGTATTGGCCGCGTAGTGGATGTAGGTCTCGTCGAAGATCACCGCCTCGCCGTCGCGCCAGGAATACTTCTCGCCGTCCACGTCGATGTAGCAGCCATCGTCGTTCGGCGTGTCCAGGCCCAGGTGGTAACGGTACGAGCCGGCATAGGGGTCACGGTGGCGAACCAGCTTGGCTCCCGGCGGCAGGGTGGCGAACATCGCCGCCTTGACCGTGCCGATGCCTTGCAGCAGTTCGGTGGTGCGTGGGCACAGGGTCATCGCCGAGGGATGGCTCTCGCCGTACCACTTCAGGTAGAAGCGCTTCCAGCCGGTCTTGAAGAAGGAATTGAAACCGACATCATCGTAGTTGTCGGATTTCTTGATCTCGCCAGCGTGCAGCAACTGCTGGGCTTCTTCGCGGATTTCCTGCCAATGGTCCTTGAGCGGCTGCAGTTCGGGGAACGATTCCACGGGCAGGTAGGGCTTGGCCGGGTGCTTGGAGAACAGGTACAGGAAACTGTTGACCGGGGCGAGGAAGCTCGAGTGGTCGCCCAACTGACGAGTCAGCTTGTGGCGAACGCGACCGCGCAGGTGAACATAGGCGATCGAGAGGACGAAGATCAGTACGAGTGCGATTTTCATGGACGGTTACTTGTCGAATAAAAATGGCCATGCGCCATGGCTGTAGCCCGCCAGCATAAACAATCGAGTCGCCAGTTTGTACATAATGTTGTTACATCGCTTTGGACCAAGGTGGAATGGTCGGCAGTCTGCGCAAACGATTCAACCCGGCGGCTTGGTGAATCGACACGTCACCCGGTTCTTTGGCTTATCAAGGAGTTTCCGATGGTTCAGGATGCACGCCCAAGCGGTGCGCCCTTCAAGCGCCTTTTCTTTGCCCTGGATTTGCCCGAGGCTCAGCGCCGGGCCGTTGCCCAGTGGCGCCGTGAGTTGGGGTTGCGGGCCGGCAAGCCGGTACCGGCCGAGAATTTTCATGTGACGTTGCTGTTCCTGGGCGATGTGGATGCCGCCCTGGTGCCGGCGCTGTGCGCTGCGGTTGACGGCATGACGCCCCGTGGGACCGGGGCGCCGATACGCCTGCTGCTCGACCGTCTGCAGGTGTGGCGACGTGCTGGTGCACTGGTGCTCGAACCTGGCGAGACACCCGCCAGCCTGCGCCAGCTGGTCTACGGCCTGGAGCAGCGGGTACTGCCGCTGGGCATCGCCGGGCAGGCCCGTGACTATCGTGCGCACCTGACCTTGTCGCGGGACTTCCAGGGGCCGCCGCCCGAGGCTGGCCAGGCGCCGGAGTTTCTTCTCGATGCCCGCCGGTTCGGTCTTTATGAATCGCGCAAGGGGCGTTACTGGCCGCTGGCAGAGTGGCCCTTGGGCGCCGCCGAGGCATTGTCACAGGCAGCGGCCTCGGGGAGGCCGAGCCAGGGCAGGCCAAGGTGGAACTGAGCGCCGGCATCGTGGCGATGGTCCGTCGCCAGGCCTGAGAGCCGGGTCATACCGGCAGGCTGCGGTAGGGCAGTTCGTCACCTGGGCTGCGGGCGAATTCGCGCTTGTACTCGCGGCTGAACTGCGACGTGCTCTGATAGCCTACGCGGTGCGCCACCTGGGCCACACCCAGGCTCTCGCCGATCAGCATCTGCTGCGCCTTGAGCAGGCGCAGGCGCTTGAGGTACTGCATCGGCGCCAGTTCGGTGCAGCGCTTGAAGTGTTCGTGGAAAGTCGAAACGCTCATGTTGGCGCGGCTGGCCAGCGCTTCGACACTCAATGGCTCGGCGTAATGGTCGCGCAGGTAGGCGAGCACGACGCCGATACGGGCAAAGTGCCCCTGCTGTTCGACCAGGGCCCGCAACACGCCGGCCTGCGGGCCGCGCAGGGCGGTGTACAGCACCTCGCGCACCCGTGTTGCCCCCAGCATTCTGGCATCCAGTGGGTCCTGCAGGCATTCGAGCAGCCGCTCGACGCTGGCGCGCATCGGTTTATCCAGCGCCGCCGAACTCATCGACTGCGGCGTCTGCGCCTGTACTGCCGGGTCTGGTGGCAGGGCCATGTTCTGCACCAGTTCGCTGAGCACGTTGCGGTCGATGCTCACGGCCACGCCGAGCATGGGTGCCTGGGGCGTGGCGAAGGTTTCGCACATGAAGGGCACTGAAAGCGCCTGGATCAGGTAATGCCCGGCACCGTACTCCAGCGTGCGCGGCCCCAGGCGTGCGAGCTTGCTGCCCTGGGCGATGATGATCAGGCTCGGCTCGTAGATCTGCGGGCTGCTGGCCACGTAGTGGTCCCACGACAACACCTGGACCTGGGGCAGGTAGGTGTCGACGAATCCGGGGCGCGGGGCGAGGGCGCGAATCAGCGAGCAGAGGGGGGCATTGGCGTCGACGTGTTGGGTCAGTTGCATGGCAAACCAGTGACAGAGAATCAGACACTGGCATCTTCGCAGATTGACAGTCCAGCGCCAGATTGCTTCGACCAACTCCGGAGAATCAGGCACGAATGCCGGAGGATCGGCTGTGGGCCTGGCCCGTTTCGATGCGCAGAATGCGTGGCCTGAATCGTTTCAACATTGCGAGGTCCAGAGCATGTACACCGCCATCGGTTATGCCGCCCAGTCTTCCACCGCGCCGCTGGCGCCCATGACCTTCCAGCGCCGTGGCCTGCGCCCGGATGATGTCGCCATCGACATCCTCTACTGCGGCGTGTGTCACTCCGATATTCACCAGGCCCGCGATGAGTGGGGCTTTGCCGTGTACCCACTGATGCCCGGCCACGAGATCGTCGGTCGTGTCACCGCTGTAGGTGAAAAGGCCGGCAAGTACCAGGTCGGTGACCTCGTCGGTGTCGGCTGCATGGTCGATTCCTGCCGCCATTGCGAGGCTTGCCGACAGGACCTGGAGCAGTATTGCCTGGAAGGGCCGACCCAGACCTACGCCACTCCCGACCGTATCGACGGCAGCAATACCCTGGGTGGCTACTCCAGCAGCATCGTGGTCAGCGAGCACTTCGTTCTGCGTATCCCCCAAGGGATGGACCTGCCGAGCGCCGCGCCGATCCTCTGCGCGGGCATCACCACTTACTCACCGCTCAAGCACCACGGTGTGGGGCCTGGGCACAAGGTCGGCGTGCTGGGCATGGGCGGCCTGGGCCACATGGGCATCAAGTTCGCCAAGGCCCTGGGCGCCGAGGTGACACTGTTCACCCGCTCCCCGGCCAAGGCCGAGGAAGCCCGCCGCCAGGGCGCCGATCATGTCATCGTCTCCACCGACGAGGCGCAGATGCGCGAGGCAGCAGGTCGTTTCGACTTCCTGCTCGACACCATTCCGGTGCAACACGACCTGAATCCCTACCTGGAAACCCTGAAGTTCGACGGTGTGCACATCCTGGTCGGCCTGATCGAGCCGGTCGATCCGCCCGTGCATGCGGCCAACCTGGTACTCAAGCGTCGGGTGCTGGCCGGCTCCTTGATCGGCGGCATCGCCGAAACCCAGGAAGTGCTGGATTTCTGCGCCGAACATGGGATCAGTTGCGATATCGAGATGCTGGATATCCGCGATATTAACGAGGCGTTCGAGCGGATGATCAAGGGTGATGTGAAGTACCGCTTCGTGATCGACATGGCGACCTTGCAGGCCTGATCCGGGCGGTTATCCCCATCGCGGGACGAGTCGCAGCGGCGAACCGTCCCGCGATTGCGGCCAGTACAGGGGCTACCAGACCATTGCCTTCTCCCACCCTTTCCAGAACAGCCAGCGGCGCAATTCGGCATGTTCGCCGGTGCCGATCTGCCAGGCAGGTCGTTTGCTGTCCAAAGCGATCAGCGAGATGAAGCCGGCATGGCTGGCCGCGACCAGGGTGCTGCCATCGGCGCTGATGTCCATGGCGCTGATGGCCGACCCCAGGTAATGCTGCCAGTGTGCACCACCGTCTTCGCCGAAGCCGCGCAGATAGCCTTGGGCATCGCCGACGATGTACTCACCTTCGCGTGCGACGCCAGCATGAATCTGCACGCCTTCCTGCAGCATCGAGATCTGTGGGTCGGTTGCAAGATTGGCGAGCGTTACGCCAAGGCTGGCCCCGCCGTCGCCCTGGCAGGCATTGAGCAGCAACTGGTCGCCGCGGTGGTTGAACAGGGCAAAGTGCGGATACTCGCCCGCCGGGACGATCTCGGCCAGCGGCTCCAGGTGCTCGTCGAGTAGCTGGTGGTTGCCGCGTTGCTCGCCCAGCACGATCCTTCGGCCATCCGGCGACAGTGCCGCATGGGCCAGGGTCAGGGTGAGCGCGATGTCGTCAGGGTCGGTGCCGTCGGCCAGTTGCGCCAGGATATCTGCTTCGCGGCGCAGCAGGCGGGTGGCACCTTGAGGTGTGAGCAGGAAGATGCCCTCGCGGCTGACCAGCAGCACCCGTTGGCCATCCGGCAGGGGGAGAAGCTGGGTTGGGGCGGGTGGCAGGTCGAAGGGATCGAACGGGTAGCCAGGTGGCAGGCCTTCCAAACCATGGGGCCAGGACAGCCGGGCGACCTGCGGGCCGCCCCAGCCGTCGGTGATGCGTACGCCCTCGGCATTGGCCAGGGCGAAGTAGCGTCGTCGCGGGCAGCGACCGAAATACTCGACGCTGATCATCGGGGTCACCCCGTTGCGGTCGATCTGCACCACCTGGCCCTTGTCGTGGGGCATGCCGATGCGTGCCAGCAAGCGGCCGTCATCGAGCAGCAGCACATTGGCGATACCTTGGCCATGGCTCTGGAGCAGTGGCAGCAAGGGATCATGGGCGGGCGGCCAGGCTTCGCGAAACAACTGGCGCTGGTGCTCGTCGATGCCAGGCCTGTTGATCGCGTGCAGGGCGAGCTGCCAGGCCTCGAGCAGGTGGTCGATGGCCGGTGGGCAGGGCGCTTGTGCTGGGTCGTGCCCTGGTGCGCGACCTTGCGCAACATGGCGGTTGACGGCCTCGGCGTAGGCGGTGATCGCCTGTTGCCACTGCTGCTGAGGGTGTTGCTTGTCCATGAGCGGATCGGACTCCTTGTTCCGCAGGTTGCTACAGTGCGTCATGGTACTCCGTGTGCGCGCGGTTGTGAGGCCCGGCCTTGACGCGTACCATGCCGAGTATTCCTATCAATAACAAACCGTGCATCCGCGTCCTTAATCTGGGCACGTGGGGCGCGTCCTATCGCTTTGCCTGCGGAGATTGCATTGGCCTCGATGAATGGACCCCTACCTGATTCCCTTCCTGCACCGGCAGGCGGCGGCAGCTGGCTGAGCGTGATCGCGCTGGCACTGGCGGCCTTCATCTTCAATACCACCGAGTTCGTGCCGGTGGCACTGCTCAGCGACATCGGTCGCAGCTTCGACATGACCACCGCGCAGGTGGGCCTCATGCTGACCATCTACGCCTGGGTAGTGGCGCTGGCTTCGCTGCCGATGATGCTGATGACCCGTAACATCGAGCGGCGGCGCCTGCTGTTGTTCGTGTTCCTGGTGTTCGTCGTCAGCCATCTGCTGTCGTGGATGGCACAGAGTTTCGCCATGTTGCTGGTCAGCCGCATCGGCATCGCCTTGTCGCACGCGGTGTTCTGGGCGATCACCGCGTCGCTGGCGGTGCGCGTGGCGCCGGCCGGCAAGCAGGCCAAGGCGCTCGGGTTGCTGGCCACCGGAACTACCCTGGCGATGGTTTTGGGCATCCCGCTCGGGCGGGTGGTGGGCGAGGCGCTGGGTTGGCGCATCACCTTCCTCAGCATTGCGGGCGTGGCGCTGGCGACCATGCTGTGCCTGATGAAGTCGCTGCCCTTGCTGCCGAGCCAGAACTCCGGTTCGTTGCGCAGCCTGCCGATTCTGTTCCGCAGGCGCGCCCTGGTCATCACCTATCTTTTGGTCACGCTGGTGATCACCGCACAGTTCACCGCCTACAGCTACATCGAACCGTTCGCCCTGCATGTGGCGCAGATCAGTGGCGAGCACACCACCTTGATCCTGTTGCTGTTCGGCGGGGCGGGGGTGCTCGGTTCGGTGCTGTTCAGCCGCTACAGCGACCGCTTCCCGCATGGTTTCCTGGTTGGGTCGATCGGTTGTCTGGCCGCTTGCCTGTTGCTGCTGTTGCCGCTGTCGGGGAGCTTCGCCGCCTTCGCCGTGTTGAGCATGTTCTGGGGCGTGGCGATCCTGAGCTTCAGCCTGTCGCTGCAATCGAAGACGCTCAAGTTGGCGTCCGACGCCACCGATGTGGCCATGGCGCTGTTCTCGGGGATCTACAACATCGGTATCGGCGGTGGGGCGTTGCTGGGCAGTATCGTCAGCAGCCAGATCGGCGTGGCCAATATTGGCCTGGTCGGCGGCGTGGTGGCGGTGCTGGGCTTGGGCCTGGCCTTGGCCAGCAGCCAGCGCTTTCGCGATGCTCTGGCGACACCCCCGGCGCCTTGAAGCTTCACGCCAGCAAAGCCGACCACGCTGACACCAGCAACAACAATGCCAGCAACTGTTTGAAGCGCTGCAGGTGCCGGGGTGAGCGCAACCAGCGGGCACTGCCGATCCCCAGCAGCGCCCAGGCGCCCATGCAGGGCAGGGCGACGATCAGAAACACCAGCGCCAAGTGCCACACCGGCACTCCTGGCGCGGCAAACACCCCGATCACCGCCACCGCCATCAGCCAGACCTTGGGATTGACCAGTTGCAGCGATGCCGCGCTGACAACCCCGAAGCGCTGCCGTGCCGTTGCATGCAAGGGCTCACCAGCGGCGCGGAACAACTGCCAGGCCAGGCGGCTCAACCACAGCACGCCCAGCCCGCTCATCACTTGCTGCGCCAGCGGGTGGCGCAGCAGCACCTCTCCCAGCCCCAGGCCTACCACCCAGACGATCGCTGCCGCCGCTGCGCAAGCCGCGAAGATTGGCGCCAGGCTGGCACGCAGGCCGTTGTGTGCACCGTGGGCGAGAATCAGCAGGTTGGTCGGCCCGGGGCTGATGCTGGCGACCAGGGCAAAAAGGATGAAGGGCAACAGCGATGACGACATGGTGAGGCTCCTGTGGTTCGGAGCACCATGGTCAGGCTTGGGGGCGGTTCAGTCTGGAAGCTTTGAGCAGCGTCGGCGGTAGTCGGCCGGTGTCAGCCGGTAGGCACGACGGAACCACCGGCCCAGGTGGCTCTGGTCGGCAAAGCCCAAGGCCATGGCCACTGCGCTGGGTGTGTCGCCGCGAGCCAGCAGGCGCCGGGCGCGGGCCAGGCGCAACTGAATCAGGTAGGCGTGCGGCGCCAGGCCGAACGCGGCCTTGAAGGCGCGGGTCAGGCGAAAGCGATCGACGCCGCAGGCCTGTGCCACTTCGTTCAAGCTGATGTCCTGGTCGATGTGGGCGTGCAGGTAGTCGCGCGCGCGCTGGGCGCACAGTGGCAGGCGTGGATCGGGGTCAAGGCGCTTGCGCCAGTGCAGGTGCCGGGTCAGGCAGGCGAGCAGGTCGTCCATGGCGGTCTGGCGCACGATTCGCATTTCGCCGCCGTGCATGGCCTGGAAGGCGCGCAAGGTGGTGCCCGCCAGTTGCGGGTCGGCACACAGGGTGTCGGCGAAGGCCGGCAGGCTGCCGGTCGGGGCCTGTTCGAACAGTGCATGCAGCTCATTTTCCAGCCACTTCGAGTCCAGGTACAGCGTGGAATAGGTGAAACCTTCGTGGGTGGGGGCGTCGCCATCGTGAAGGTCGCCCGGCTCCAGCAGGAACACCTGGCCCGGTGTGCTCTGGTGCCGAACCCGGCGGCAATTGAACTGCTGCACACCCTGTTCGGTGACCCCGACCAGAAAGCTGTCGTGCCAGTGCGGGTCGTAGGCGTGGCCGACGAAATGGGCGCGGACCGACTCGATGCCGGTGTCGGCGTCCTGCTTGAGGTCGATCCAGTTGGACATGGGCGTGGCCTGCGAAAGGGAGTCTTCACCTTAGCTTAAAAGCGCTGCGGATTTTAGAACGGATGTGCACGGGATGGGCTGGATAGTGGCACTGAGCCGGTATACTGGGTGTTTTTGCAGGAAGCTGTTGCTCTGATGAAAGACATATCTAAAAAATGGTTGCGGGCGCTACTGGTCATAATCGTCACTGCGATGGTTGCCCAAGTGGCAGCGATCTTGATACTGGTTCCCCTGGTCCAGAACATGGGCGCCACGGGCGACTGGCTGTTGGGCGCCTACCTGGCGTTCGTCGGCTTATGCACCCTGGTGTGCGTTGGCATATCCTTGCGAGCGTCTACGGTGGGGTTTGCTCATGACTGGAAATTCTTCTCGCTGATTGCCTCCAGCAAACTCATGCTTCTGGTGACGGTGGCCCTGAGCGTCGTACCGCTGGCGGTCGAAGTGTTCAAGCTGGCGGGATATATCCAGCAAATGCCCTTCAGCTTGTTCATGTATTGGTTGAGCGGTTTGAGCCTGCTGGTGTTTTCCATTCTTTATCACCTGTGCGCGCCCGGCGCGTATCGGTATCCGACCTTTGAAGACCTGATCAGGCGTGAAGGCAGTGCCAGGGTGCTACGTGGCGAGGCTGGCAAGGCATTGGAGGGCTTGCGCGCCGGGAAACCGGCGAGCGGGGCTGCTGGTGCGACGCCCTTCACGAGCCAGGACGAGCATGTTCTGGAAGTGCTCGCCCAGGGCCGCGTCATTGACGATGCCCAGTGTTATTTCGTCATGCGCGAGCATAGCGCCAACGACAATTGGAAGGTGCGTTGGGCGTTGACGCTGGCGTTGCTGATTCCCGCCTATGTCATTCCCACCGTGACCGTGGGCAAGATGTTCGCGGTCGTGGACACCGCTCGACAGCAGGTGCATGACCGGGGTGGCTGGTTGTGCGCCATCTATGGCAGCGTGCTGACGCTTGGCAAAGAGCCGGCCGAGTCTTCCTGCAAAGCGCACTAACCAGGGTTGGGCTGCAACAGTGCAAACTTGCCCTGCAACCACTGGTGCAAGCGCGCCACCGCCGGCGACAGCTGCTTGCGGTGCGGGCACACCAGGGTCAGAGGGCGCAGGTCGCCGGGGAAGTCCGGCATCAGCACCTCGAGCTCGCCGACGGCAACATTGGCACGCACGTCCAGCCATGACTTGAAGGCGATGCCTTCGCCAGCCAGTGCCCAGCGCCGTACCACGTCGGCGTCGTCGCAGAACAGCGGCCCGCTGACCTGCACCGTCTGCTCGCCCAGTTGCCAGCGGTCGAACACCCGCGACTGCTGCAGGTACAGCAGGCAGTCGTGCTGTTGCAGGTCTTGCGGGGTGTGCGGGCGGCCGCGGCGGGCGAGGTAGGCGGGGGCGGCGACCAGCACCCTGCGGTTCCACGGCGCCAGTGGCAGCGAGATGTAATTGGCGGTGTCGTCGATGCCATAGCGGATGCCGACGTCCACCGGGTCGCGGTACAGGTCGGCGAGTTCGTCGGACAGGAAGAAGCGTAGGCTCAAGCCCGAGTGTTCTCGGCGAAACTCGGTGAGCCAGGGCAGCACCAGGTTGCGTCCGACATCCGAAGGCGCCGACACCTGTAGTACACCGCGCAGTTCACTGTGGTCGCCATGCAGGCTTTCGCGCCCTTGACGCAGGGTCTCCAGCACGCTGTGGGCGGTGGGCAAATACAGCTCACCCTCGGCGGTCAGGCGCAGGCTACGGGTGGTGCGGGCAAACAGACGCACGTCCAGCTCACGCTCCAGGCGCTTGATCGCTGCTGCCACCTGGCCCGGTAGCAGGCCGGCTTCCAGGGCGGCGGCGGTAAAGCTGCCCAAGGCGCTGGAGCGAATGAACAGGTTTAAATCTTCAAGGCGCAGCATTTTCACTCCTGGAATGAAAGTGTTGCTGCATTGTGCTGCTTTTTCTTTCCTGTAGGAAAGATAAGATACGCGCCATCACCTTCCCTGACAGGAGCAGTTCCGATGGATACCGTCACCCTGGCCAAGCGCCGCTATACCACCAAGGCCTACGATGCCAGCCGCAAGATTGAGCAAGCCACCATCGATGCACTGCTGGAGCAATTGCGTCATAGCCCGTCGTCGGTCAATTCGCAGCCTTGGCACTTCATCGTCGCCGGCAGTGCCGAAGGCAAGGCACGCCTGACCAAGGGCACCGAAGCCTTCGCCTACAACACACCCAAGATTCTCAATGCCTCGCACGTGATCGTGTTCGCGACCCGCACCGAAATGACCGAGGCGCACCTGAACGCCGTGCTGGACCAGGAAGCCGCCGATGGCCGTTTTCGCGATGACCAGGCCCGTGCCGGCCAGGACCTGACCCGCCGCAGCTTTGTGAACCTGCATCGCTACGACTTCAAGGACACGCAGCACTGGATGGAAAAGCAGACCTACCTGGCCCTGGGTACCGCATTGCTCGGCGCTGCCGCCCTCGGGCTCGATGCGACCCCGATCGAAGGCTTCGACAGCAAGGCGCTGGACGCTGAGCTGGGCCTGCGCGAGCGTGGCTTTACCAGCGTCGTGCTGCTGAGCCTTGGGTATCGCAGCGAAGATGACTTCAATGCCGGCCTGAACAAGTCGCGGCTGCCGGCCGAGACGGTGTTTACCTTCCTCTGAAAAAAGCGGGGCAGGCCATTACGGTCTGCCCCGGTTTTCAATTTTCCTCCAGCGCCCGCTCGACCACGTCGCGGCTGGCGTCCAGCACTTGTTGCTGCACCCCTTCGCTGGCCAGCATGCGCCCGACCACCAGGGCACCGACGCACTGACTGATCAGCGCCCAGGCCCTGCGCTCATCCCCAAGCGTTTCACTCCAGGCTGCCTGCAGTTCGAGCAACCAGTGCTCGGCCTGTTCACGCACCGGTGGCTCGGCCCGGGCAATCTCGACCCCCAGTGGCGGCAGCGGGCAGCCACCCTCGGGATTGTGCAGGTGGGCCAGGCTCAAGTACTGCTTCAGGCAACGACGCAGGCGCTCGCGGTCGGCGCCCTGGCTGGCCAGGCGGGCGAGCGGGCTGTTGCACAGCTCTCGGCGTACCACCTCGCTGAACAGGTCATCCTTGGACGGGAAGTGATTGTAGAAGGCGCCACCGGTGAGGCCGATAGCCTTCATCAACTCAGCGACCCCGGTACTGGCGAAACCACCGCGCTTGGCCAGGACGCCACTGCTGGCCAGCAGTTTCTCGCGGGTCTGTTGCTTGTGATCGGTGGAATAGCGCATCCGCGAACCTCGGTATGCTGGCTTGACGGTGCAGCGATCATAGCATAGCGTTCGTTTACTAAATGATCGTTCACTAATGAGGTGCCGATGACAGAACAACGAAAAGCGGTCCTGGTGATAGGGGCGGGCGATGCCACCGGCGGCGAGATCGCCAAGCGTTTTGCCCGCGAAGGTTATATCGCCTGTGTGACCCGTCGCGACGCTGACAAGCTGCAACCGCTGGTGGACGAGATCCGTGCGGCCGGCGGCCAGGCCTACGGTTTTGGCTCCGATGCACGCAAGGAAGAGGCGGTGGCCGAGCTGGTCGAAACCATCGAGCGTGATATCGCCCCGATCGAGGCCTTCGTGTTCAACATCGGTGCGAACGTGCCCTGCAGCATCCTCGACGAAACGCCGCGCAAATACTTCAAGATCTGGGAAATGGCCTGTTTCGCCGGTTTTCTTACTGCCCAGGCGGTGGCGCGGCGCATGGTCACCCGCGAGCGCGGCACCCTGATCTTCACCGGCGCCACTGCCGGCACTCGCGGCGCCGCCGGTTTCGCTGCCTTCGCTGGCGCCAAGCATGCCTTGCGCGCACTGGCCCAGAGCATGGCGCGCGAGCTGGGGCCACGAAACATCCACGTGGCGCACGTGGTGGTCGACGGCGCCATCGACACGGCGTTCATTCGCGACACCTTCCCCGAGCGCTACGCCCTGAAGGACCAGGATGGCATCCTCGACCCTGCGCATATCGCCGACAGCTACTGGTACCTGCACACCCAACCCCGGGACGCCTGGACCTTCGAACTGGACTTGCGCCCCTGGATCGAACGCTGGTGATCCGCTGTGCCCAACCACCTTCCGCCACAAGGAGTGCTGCATGAGCAAATGCGTCGAGTTCTACTTTGACCTGGGTAGTCCGGCCAGCTACCTGGCCTGGACCCAATTGCCCGCCCTGTGCGCCCGCCGAGGCGCCACCCTGGCGCTGCGGCCAATGCTGCTGGGCGGCGTGTTCCAGGCCACCGGCAATGCCTCGCCGGCGACGATACCGGCCAAGGGGCGCTACATGATCGGCGACCTGAAACGCTTCGCTGCCCGTTATGGCGTGCCGTTCAGCCTGCCGACGGGGTTTCCGGTCAATACCCTGAACCTGATGCGAGGCGTACTCGGCACGCAGATGCGCTCGCCCGAGCGCCTCGAGCCTTTGCTCAAGGTTTTGTTCGATGGGCTGTGGGTGCAGCAGCGCAATCTGGCGGACCCCGAGGTGCTCGATGCGACGCTGCGCGAAGCAGGCCTGGATCCTGAGGCGTTTCGTGCCCTGGCGGCCGACGTCGAGGTCAAGGAGCGGCTCAAGCAGGTGACCCAGGAGGCGGTCGAGCGGGGCGTGTTCGGCGCGCCGATCTGTTTTGTCGGTAGGGAGATGTTCTTCGGTCAGGACCGCTTGGACTTCATCGAAGAAGCATTAACCTAACAGCCGTTCCAACTGCTCGCGCTCCCAGATGCTGAGCAGCTCGACCGGGTCGGTGCCATAGCGTTGCCAGTGGCCGCGCTCGGCCTCACGGCCATCGGGGGCGCGGCATTCGCTGCAATGGGCGAGGCCTTCGTCGTCGAGGGTCAGGATCAGTTGCCAGTGGCCGATCTGTACCCTGACCCGACCATCGCTCAGACGCTCGTGCACTTCCAGCGCCTGGACGCCGAGGGCGGCGTCACGCAGGCACTGGTAGATCTCGCGGCTGTTGGGAGCGGGCATGAACGATCAGAAGTTCGCCGGGGTGTTGGCGCTGATGATTTCTGCTTCGTCCGGGCCGATGTTCTTGAAGCTGTGCGGTAGCGTGGTGGGGATGTAGTAGCCGTCGCCAGAGTTGAGCACGCTGACCTGGCCATCGACCCACAACTCGACCGTACCCCGGGTGACCAGCCCGCATTCCTCGCCTTCGGCATGCACGATCGGCTCGCCCGAGTCGGCGCCCGGCGCGTAGAGCTCACGCAGCATGCGCATCTGGCGGCCTTCGACACTGGCACCGACCAGCAACATGCGCAGGCCGTTGCGCCCCAGGTCAGGTTGCTCGCTGCCGCGGAACACGTAGCGCTCTTCGCGTGCAGGTTCATCGAAGCTGAAGAACTCGGCGAGGCTCATGGGGATGCCTTCGAGGAGTTTTTTCAGGGAACTGACCGAAGGACTGACGCGGTTCTGCTCGATCTGCGAGATCGTCGAGTTGGTCAGGCCGCTGCGGCGGGCCAGTTCCCGCTGGGAGAGGTTGTTGCGTTCACGCACCAGTTTGAGTCGTGTCCCAGTGTCCATAGCCGCCTTGAGTAGTGAGTGATCAGAGGTGTCAAAAATAATGGGCAGCGCATTAAAACACACTCTGACCGGCAACGCGCTGTGCTTGTCAGGTGCGCTGGGCGGCGGGCGCAGGCCACAGCCCGACCAGGAGCAACAGCACGGCCACGGCCAGGAACGGCAAGCGCGGATCGAGGGCGTAGACCAGGGTCCCGGCGAGGGGGCCGACTACCGCGCCCATGCCCTGTGCCGCGCTGATCGAGCCCGCAGTGGCGCCTTGCTCGCTGGCTTGCATGGCATTGGCGGCCAGCGCCGAGAAGGCCGGGAAGACGAAGCCCATGCCGGCGGCGGCGACGAAGAAGCACGCCCACAATGCCGGAGCAGTGGTGGCCAAGGCCCCGGCGGCAAAGCCCAGCGCGCTGATGCTGGCGCCCACGCGGATCATCTTCAGCGGTGGCCACTCCAACTGGCGCAGCAGAATCTGCGAGCCAATCAGCGCCACACCCACTGCGGTGAGGGCGATGCCTGCGGCCTGGGCGGCATCGGCACTGTTCAGTTGCAGACGGTCGAGGGCGAAAAAGCCCACGGTGATCTGCGACACGGTCACGCTGAGCATGGCGCTGAAGGCCACGATCAACGGTCGACGCAGGCGCGGATCGCCCAGGCGTACGGGGCTCGGCGCATAGTTGTGGGGCAACGGCTGCGGCTTGAGCTTGAACAGCAGTACGAGAAATGCCGTGGCCGGCAGCAGCGACATGATGAAGAACGGTGCGCTCAGGCTATGGCGCGCCAGCAATGCGGCCAGGGCCGGACCGAGCACGAGCCCCACGGCATTGGCCGCGCCCAGCAGGGCCATGGCGCGGGCGCGGCGTTCGGGCTCGACATGATCGGCGATCAGCGCATTGCCGCCCACCGGCAGCGCGGCATAGAAGGCGCCGATCAGGCCGCGGGTCAGCATCAAGCCGAGGAAAGCCAGGGTTGCGCCCGGCAGCCAGCGCAGGGCGCCATCGATGAACAGGCACAGCAGCCAGTAAGCGACGGTGAATCCGGCACTGCCCATCAGCAGGATGCGTCGCCGGCCCAGACGGTCGGCTGCGCGGCCCCAGGGGCGCGCAAGAATGACCCAGACCACGCCCGCCACGGTCACGGCAGCCCCGGCCTGCCAGGTGGCCATGCCCAGCAGGCGGGCGATGGGGCCGATCAAGGCGACGAACGCCATCATCGACATGGTGCAGGCCATGTTCACCAGCAACAGCGGGCGTAGATCGAGGGCGGGGGCGTGAAGCGGGGTGGGAGAAGCAGCGTCCTTCGCGGTGGTCATTGAAACATCCATGGCAGGCGGAAAGGTATCGGCCCCGTTCCGCCTGCAGGCGTTTTTCAGTCGCTGCGGCGCAGGGGCCCTGGCCACATGCTACGCAATACGCCGTCACGGCGCACCAGTGCATGGAACAGCGCTGCGCCGAAGTGGGCCAGGATGGTGACGAACAGCAGGTAGCCCGCCCAGCCGTGCGCCTGGCGCAGCACGGCATACAACTGCAGGTCGTGAGGCATGATCGCCGGCAGTTGCAAGGGCCGTGGGTAGCCGCCTGCCGAGAGCATCGCCCAGCCGAGCAACGGCATGGCCAGCATCAACCCGTACAGTGCCAGGTGCGAGGCGCCGGCTGCGAAACGCTGCAGCGGTGGCAGGTCGGCGGGCAGTGGCGGATGCGGCAGCGTCAGGCGCAGGATGATGCGCAGTACCACCAGTGCCAGCAGCGCCAGGCCCGTGGCCTTGTGCAGTTCCACCAACCAGGGGTGACGTGGCGACAGGTCGCCGACCATGCTCACGCCAATGAACAGCATTGCCAGGATCAGGATCGCCATGAGCCAGTGCACCAGGCGGGCCAGCGGGTGGAAGGCGGACGGTTTCATGGGCGGGCTCCTGCGCCGAGACTTTCGCGGCTGCGGCGATTGAACGATTCCGAATAGGCGGCCGAACGCGCGGCGAGGATCGGGTCGGCGGAGGCTTCGATGCCGCTGGGCAGAATCAGCGGGTCGAAGTTGAGGTCGCGGCAGGCGCCTTGTTCAGGTGCATCGACGTGGTCGATCACCAGGGTGCCGGCATCGATGCTGCGGCGCGAGTCGGGCCATTGGCTGGCCGGGTCGTCGATGGCGTCACCGGGTTCGGCGAGGGTCAGGCGCAGTGTCCAGCGCAGCGGCGCCTGGCTCAGGCGTTGTTGCAGATCGTGTTGCAGGTACAGGTTGTCCTCGACCAGGGCGGGCAGGGCGGCAAAGGGTGTTTGCGCGACCATGCGCCAGCGCACGGCTTGCGCCTTGCCGCTGGCATCGATCAGGCGAAAGGCGTTGATGCTGTTGTAGTCCGTGTTGGCGAAGCTGTCGCTGGGCTTGGCGCTGGCGGCCCACTGGCGGAAGGCTGCGCTTTCCGGGTGGGCGGCGAAGAAGGCCTGCAGCTTGGCCGGGTCCGGCTTGCCGGTGCTCGGGCTCGGGCCGCTGGCCAGGACCAGATCGTAGAAGCCTTGCGCAGTGCTCACCGCCAACACTGGCGGATTGTTCATGCCGGTACGCCAGACCTGGCCGTCGTCGGTGCTCAGCTGGATCGCCAGGCTGCGGGTCGGTACGCCGGCGTCGGGGCTGTAGGGATTGGCACCGCCGATGGCGAAGCGGCCGATCACCGGCACCCGTGCCTGGCTGAATACCCGCGCACTCGACAGCGCCTGCGCCTGGCCGCTGCTTTCGAAGTAGCCGCTGACGCACAGGCCCTTGGCGTGGTTCTTGCGATAGCCGGGATGGTGGCCGGCCTGGGCTTCGAAGGTGTCGATGATGCGCTGCGGCGTCAGGGCAGGGGTGCCGATCCAGCCGGCGGCATAGGCGAAGCCTGCACCCAGCGCCACGACCGTGGCGCCTATGGCGGCCAGGCGCAGGGCCTTGGCAGGGCCTTGCAGGGGTGTGTTCATGATGACGTTCCGGGTCAGTGAATGAGTCGGTATGACGTGGCAGCGAAAAATTTATTCCCCAGGCGGGAATAGATTTCTTCGCGCCCCGTCTGCCCATTACACTGACAGCCCATGGGGCCGGAACCTGACCATGCATGACCTGGATGAACAACAATGGCGCGAACTGCTGCAGAGCCTGCGGCGCTTCGCCTTGTGGCTGACCCGCGAAAGCGGCAGTGCCGACGACCTGGTCCAGGCCACCGTGGAGCGTGCGCTCACCCGCAGCGCCCAGCAGCGAGAGGAACAGAACCGGCGTGCCTGGTTGTTCACCATCCTCTACCGGCTGTTTCTCGACGGCAAGCGCCGCGATCGCCTGCACTCGCGCTGGTTGAACTGGTTCGGTCGCGGCGGGCAGGCCGAGGAGCCGCTGGGCTACGAGACCGAGAGTATCGTGCTGGCCCAGGCCGACCTGCAGGCCTTCGCCCGCCTGCCCAGCGAGCAGCGCGCGCTGTTGCTGCTGGTCAGCGTCGAGGGCTTGAGCTACAAGGAGGTCGCTCAGGCCCTGGATATTCCGATCGGCACAGTCATGTCGCGCTTGTCGCGCGCCCGTGCCGCGTTGCGTGAACTGACCGAGGGCAAGCCATCGTCCCCGGCCTTGCGGAGACTGAAATGACTCGCCTGATTCCCACCGAGCAAGAGCTGCATGCCTACGTCGACGAGCGCCTGGAGCCGGTGCGCCGGGCCGAGGTCGAGGCCTGGCTGGCGGCCAATCCGGAGCAGGCCGCACGGATCGAGGCCTGGCGCAGCGATGCCCGGCGCCTGCGTGCGGCGCTCGCCGGTTTCAACGACATGCCACACAATCCGCAACTGGAACTGGCCCATCTGCGGCGGCGTGTGCGTCAACGCCGCCAGCAGCGCTTCGCGTCGGCTGCAGTCCTGTTGCTGGCGTTGGGGGTTGGCGGGCTTGGGGGCTGGCAGGCACGTGAATCGACGATGCTGGCGGGCGATATGCCGATGGCCGACGCGGTGCAGGCACACAAGCTGTTCGCCGATGCCAAGGCCCTCGATGTCCAGGCCGATGACCCCGCACAGTTGCAGTCGTGGCTGGGGCGGCATTTCAACCGGGTCGGCCAGGTGCCGGACCTCAGCGGATACGGCTTCCAGCCGGTGGGCGCACGTCTGCTGGCCAACGAGGACGGCCCGGCGGCATTGCTGGTGTTCCAGGACGCAAAAGGCGAGCGCATCAGCCTGTTCATGCGCTCGCCAGGCGGGCGTTACGAGCAGATGCCCAGCGGGCAGCGGGTCGATGGGCAGCTCGAGGCGCGCTACTGGTCCCATGGCGACTACAATTTCGCCCTGGTCAGCGCGGCGGATGATACCCGTAGCGAGCAGGTGCGCAAGGTCCTGGGGGTCAGTCTCTAGCGCCGATGGCCAGGGGAGGCGAACATTCATTTGAAAGCGCTATGCTTGGCCCATGTCCAGCACACCTGCCTTGCGCCAACCTTGCCCTCCCGGCGCCTGTGATTGCGGGCGCGAGCAGTTGCACGCGCACCCACCCCAGGCCCAACGTATCCTCCTGCTGACCCGCCAGGAGGAAAAACGCCTGCTCGAACGTCTGGAAAACCTCAAGAGCCTGGAAGACCTGCAGCACCTGCAGTCACGCCTCTTTGAGCAATTGGGCATTGGCGTGCATATCGCACCAGGCTACAACGAGGTACGTACCATGCGCGGCTTCGTCATCGAGCTGGACGACCAGCCAGGCCTGTGCCGCAAGACCCGCCAGTCGATCCCGGCTGCCATTCGCAAGGGCCTGGAGCGCAATCCGGAAGTGGCCTTCCGGCTGCTCGATGCCCATGACCTGCTCGGCGGCGCCTGAGTCTCAGCGCATCGCCGCCAGCTTGATGCCAAACCCGACCAGGCAGGCACCGGCCAGTCGCTCGAGCAGGTTGGACACCCGCGGGTTGGCGCGCATACGCTCGGCCAGGTGGTGGGTCAGCAGCACCGCGACCAGGCCGTAGAGGAAGGTCAGCCCGGCGACCGTCACTGCCATGAAGGCGAAGGTGATGAAGCCCTGATGCTGCACCGGATCGATGAACAGCGGGAAGAAGGCCATGTAGAACATGATCGCCTTGGGGTTGAGCAGGGTGATCATCATGGTCTGGCGCAGGTAGTGGCCGCTGTCCATCCGGCTTTCACGCGGCGCAGTGCCGGGCTTGCTCAGCACCATGCGCAGGCCAAGCCAGGCCAGGTAGGCGGCGCCCGCCCACTGCACGACGTGAAAGGCGGCCGGGTAGGCGGCGAGCAGGGTGGCGACGCCAGCAACGGCCAGCCACATCAGCACCTGGTCGCCAAGAATCACCCCGAGAGTCGCCGCCAGGCCACCCTTGATCCCGCCCTTGCCGGTGGCGGTGATCAGGGCGAAGTTGCCGGGGCCGGGAATGGCCAGGAGGACGATGAAGGCGATGACGAAGGCGCCGTAGTCGGTTACGCCGAGCATGGGGCAGTTCTCCTGGGGATGGGGATGCCAGGATATATGCCACTTTCCGCTCGGCTTGCATAGCGGCCGGTCATGAATTGCGCCCTACCGTGCAGGAGCGTGTCGGCTCTGTCAGAACGTCGCCTTGACCTGCAGCCCTACGACCAGTGCGTTGTCGATGGCTTCCCCGGAGAAGGCGCCAGGTTCGATGATGTACTGCACATCCGGACGCAGGTTCAGCCATGCGGTGGCCTGGTAGCCATAGCTGAGTTCGATCAACTGCTCGGCGCTGTCCAGGTTGGGGAAGTCGCGCCCGGCATCGAACGCGGTCGCTTCCAGCAATTGACGGCTGCGCGGGTTCGGCACCGCCCGTCCATAGCCTAAAGCCAGGGTGTCGCGCGGGCGTCCTTCGAAGGGCTTGTACAACACCAAGCCTGCGCCATACCAGCGGGTGAAGGGCGAGGCGGCCTTGCTCGACGCCGAATATTGGCCGAACGCATGCAGGCTACGACCCGCGGAGGCTGGGTCGTTCCACAGCGCCTGGTCGACCAGCAGGTAGTGGCCGCTGCGTCCGGCCACGTCCTGGTCGTTGCCGATACGTTTGACGTTGGAGCTGTCGTAGTAATAGCCCAGCTTGTACTCGCCCGGCAGTTCGCCCAGGTGCTTGTACACCAGCTCGACTGGCACCACGGTGCCTGTGCTGTGCTTGGGCCCCAGGTGCCAGGCGCGGCTGGAGTTGCCGTTGCTTTGCGGATCGACGTTGAAGGCCGCCACGCGCAGTTGCCAGGAGGGCGAGAGATCGTATTTGACCCGGGCGCCGAGGTGCGCGTTGGGGTAGTTGGTCCAGCCGCTGCCACCGGACATGTTCAGCGGATGGCCGCAGAAACCGGCATTCATGAAATTGCACAGGATGCCGCTGTCCAGGCCGCCGAGGTCGTTGCCCATGGCCATGTAGCCGAGCTTGAGATTCAAGGCCGGGGTGAACAGGCTGCGCTCGTAGCTCAGTTCGGTGAGGCGGGTATAGAGACCGCCGTAGTTCTCCTGGATCGGCAGACGGTTGCCGACCAGGTCTTCGGAGGCGCTGTTGCCACGGCGGTCGTTGACCGTCAACTGGACCTTGCCGCCGTTGTCCAGGCCATACAGTTTCGACAGGTCGAACTGCACGCCCAACTTGAGGTTCTGCGAGTAGCGCGCCGAGCGGTGCAGGCCGCCGTGGGCGTTGTAGGCGGTTTCGCCGCTGTAGTCGCCGGTGATGTGGATGCCGTCTTCTTCCAGTTGCTGGCGCAGGCCGCCCCAGTCACCGGTCAGGGTGTTGTCGGCGGCGAGCGAAGCGGTGCTGGTCAGGGCGAAGACAAGAGGGGTCAAGCGAAAAGCGGGGGACATTGCAGGGTCTCGGATGGTCTGTGAGGGCCCCTTCGCGCGCAGGCCGCAGCGACTTGCACGCGAAGGGGGCAACGCGGTCTACGGCAGGGCGTACGAAATCACATAGTCGCCACGGTCAGTCGACTGTCGCGCGCCACCGGCGGTGATCACCACGTACTGCTTGCCGGTCTTGGGCGATACGTAGGTCATCGGCCCGCCCTGGCTGCCGACCGGCAGGCGCGCCTTCCAGATCTCGTTGCCGTTGCTGCTGTCGTAGGCACGCAGGTAGAAATCCTGGGTGCCGGCGATGAACACCAGGCCGCCTTGGGTGGACAGGGTGCCGCCCAGCGTCGGCAGGCCGATCTTGATCGGCAGGTGCATGCGGATGCCCAGGGGGCCGGTGTCCTCGACGGTGCCGACCGGCACCTGCCAGGCGATCTGTCGGGTCTTCATGTCGATCGCGGTGAGGGTGCCGAACGGCGGCGCCTGGCAGGGGATGCCGGCCACCGACAGGAAGCGGTTCTTGTTCACCGCGTAAGGTGTGCCCTTGAGGGGCACGGCGCCCATGCCAGTGTTCAGTGCCTCGCCACCGGAGGCTGCCTGGCCACTGTTCTGCGAAGGGATCATCTGGATCCACAGGCCCAGGCGCATGTCATTGACGAAAATGAAGCCGTGCACCGGATCAGTCGAAAGGCTGCCCCAGTTCATGCCGCCCAGCGAGCCTGGGAAGCTCAGCGACAGGTCGGTGCCCGGTGCGGTGTACAGGCCGTCGTAGCGCATCTTCTTGAAGTCGATGCGGCACAGCAGTTGATCGTACGGGGTGGCGCCCCACATGTCCGACTCGGTCAGCGTCTGCGCGCCGATCTGCGGCATGCCGACAGACTTGGGTTGGGTCGGGGAATAGGGCTCGTTAGGGATGTTGCTCGGCTTGACCGGGACTTCATCGACCTGGGTCAGCGGTGTGCCGGTGGCGCGGTCGAGCACGTAGATCTGCCCGGCCTTGGTGCCGATCACGACGGCCGGCACGGTACTGCCGTCGTCCTTGGTGAAGTCGATCAGGCTGGGTTGCATCGGCAGGTCGAAGTCCCAGAGGTCGTTGTGCACGGTCTGGTAGACCCACTTCTGGTTGCCGGTGGTGGCATCCAGCGCCAGCACTGAGGCGCCATAGGTGTGGTCGAGCTTGCTGCGCTCCACGCCATAGATGTCGGTGGAGGAGGAACCCATCGGCAGGAATACCGTGTTCATCGCCGGATCGTACGACATCGGTGCCCAGCTGTTGGGGGTGCTGCGCACGTAGGTGCTGCCGTCGGCAGGGGCGTTGCGGTCCTGCGGATTGCCTGGGTCGAAGGCCCAGCGCATCTGCCCGGTGATCACGTCGAAGCCGCGCAGTACACCGCCGGGCATGTCGGTCTGGACGTTGTCGGCGACCCGCCCACCGACCACCACGGTGGTACCCGCCATCAGCGGCGCGGAGGAGAGCTGGTAGTAGGAATCCGGGACATCGCCAAGGCCGGCCTTGAGGTCGACCTGGCCGTTGTTGCCGAAGCCTTCGCAGAAGGCGCCGGTGTCGGCATCCACCGCGATCAGGCGGCCGTCAATGGTGTTGGTCAGCAGGCGACGCTGGCAGTTGGCACCCGCCGGCAGCGTGGCAACGGTGATCGGCGAACTGTGCGGTTGGGTTGGCTGGACGATCGGCGCGGTGGCATCGAAGTAGGCCAGGCCACGGCAGCGCTGCCAGACCTTGGACTGCGCGTTGATGGCGTTTTTCCAGAGTTCCTTGCCGGTGTCGGCATCCAGGGCGATCAGGTTGTTGTGCGGGGTGCAGATGAACACCTTGTCGCCGACCTGCAGCGGGGTGAGCTGGTCTTCGGCGCCGTTGCCGTCGCTGATCGCGACATCACCGGTGTGGTAGGTCCAGGCCACCTTGAGCTTGTCGACGTTGGCGCGGTTGATCTGATCCAGCGCGGCGAAACGGCTGCCGCCTTCGGTGTTGCCGTAGTGCGCCCAGTCCTTCTGCGCCTTGCCCGGTTCCACGGCGGTCAGGCCCGGACCATTGCCGGTCGGTGCGACGCTGGGGTGAGCGACGAACATGTTGCCTGCGGCAATGGCCAGCACCACTGCCAGTGCTGCAGCCAGGGCATAGGCGCGACGACCGGCACTGCCGCCATTGGCACGCACCAACAGTGGATAGACCAGCGCGACCACCAGGCCGATGACGCCGAACATGAACAGCCGCGAGAACAGCGGCCAGAATACCAGGCCCGCATCGGCCAGTGCCCAGATGAAGGTGCCGAGCAGAAACACGGCGTAGAGCCAGGCGCCGGCTGGCTTGCGATGGGCGATGAGCAGGCCGGCAATGGCCATCACCAGGCCGCCGATCAGGAAGTACCAGGAGCCGCCCAGGCCGGCCAGCTTGACGCCGCCCGCGGCCAGGAGCATGCCGAGCAGGGCGATGATGACGCCCAGCCCGACCAGAAGGAATGTGGAGGCGCCAGAGGCGCGGGGTGTGTCGTTCATGCCAGGGATCTCGCAGGTGGAATGCGCGAAGTCTAAGCCCTTAGCAAGCTAATTAACAAGTTGGTACATTTTATTGGGTGACGGATTGTCGCAGGTGTTTACAAGCTTTTTTCCGCGATTTGTCGTGAATATGGCGGTTATATGCAGATAAATTCAGGCAATTGGCATTGTTTGCGCATTCGACCAAGGTCGTATTCGCAAGTCAGCGGTACGTCGGAATCAGCGCCTGGGTTCGTGTTGCTTGCGGTAGGCACCCGGTTGCATGCCGATTGCCTTGGCGAATGCCCGGGTGAAGGCCGCCACCGATTGGTAGCCCGCCTGGGCGCCGACCTGTTCCACGGTATTGCCTGCGCGCAGCAACTGGCAGGCATGCCGCATGCGCAGGGCCAGCAGCACCTGGCCCGGCGATTGCCCGGCCAGTTCGTTGAAACGCTTGAAGAACGCCGAGCGCGACAGCCCGGTGCAGGCCGCCATGCTCTCCAGCGACCAGGCCTGGCCCGGGTCTTCGATCAGGCGTTCGAGCAGGCCGGCAAAGGCCGGCTGGCGGGCGAGGGCGATCAGCCCGCCGAGCGACTGGCCGCCATTGACTTGCTGACGCAGCACGTAGAGGAACAGCAGGTGGGTCAGGCGTTCGAGCAAGGTCTGCGAGGGTGTCGGCTGGCGGCGACATTCTTCCAGGATCAGCTCGAAGAGCGCTCGCGCGGCGCTGCCGGCCGGATCGTCGGCCCGCAGCAGGATCCAGTCGGCCAGCCCTTCGACGATCAGCGACGACAGCCCCGACTGGAACTGGAAGAAGCCGCACACCAGGCCCACGCCATCCCCTGCGTCGAGGTCCAGCGCCTGCATGGTGCGCCGCGGCTGGGCGCAGGCATCGACGGGGTCGGCGTCGCTGGAGAGCCTGTAGGCCAGGTCGCGCAGCAAAAACACCGCATCACCGCTGTCCAGGCGGATCGGCTCCGGTTGCCCGTCGATGTGCAGCCAGCAGTGCCCCTGAACCACCAGGTGGAAGCTGGCCCGGCCCATGCCCTGGGTGCTGGCGTGCCAGCCGCCGCAGTAGCGGCCGACATGAAAGAGGCTGGCGTCGAGCTCCAGGCCCTCTAATAACCAATCGACAAGATGGCTGGACGAAATCATCTAATGCAAAGACTCAGGAGCAAGGAAAGGCGACTGATGAATATGGATGCTACTTCTTATAACCAACAGACTGTACGGACACACATCAAAGGAGACTACTCCATGTCCTCGCGCATTACTCTACACACTCTGCAGAGCGCCCCGGAAGCTGCACGTCCCTACCTCGAAAACGCCCAGAAGAACTCCGGCTTCATCCCCAACCTGCTGGGTATTCTGGCCAACGCCCCGGCGGCCCTGGAAACCTATGTCACGGTTTCGGCCATCAACGGCAAGTCCGAGCTGACCCTGGCCGAGCGCGAAGTGGTGCAACTGATTGCGGCCACCAAGCACGGTTGCGACTTCTGCGTTGCCGGCCACACGGCAGTTGCCCTGAACAAGGCCAAGCTGCCGCAAGAGGTGGTCGATGCCCTGCGTGCGCGTGGCGAGCTGCCTGATGCACGCTACGAAACCCTGGCCGAGTTCGCCCGTGAAGTCATCGCCACCCGCGGCAATGTCAGCGATGCCACCTACCAGGCCTTCCGCGATGCCGGCTTTACCGAAGGCAATGCCCTGGAAGTGATTCTGGGCGTGAGCCTCGCAACCCTGTGCAACTTTGCTAATGTGTTCGCCCAGACGCCGCTCAACGACGAGCTGAGCAAGTACCGCTGGCAGCCTTCGGCGTAATCCACGCCCGGTGCCGGCACGCCGGCGTTTTAAAAGGAGTAGGGACATGCTTGATTCTGCATTTCGACAATGGCTGGATGCCAATGCCGAGGCAATCGACCAGGGCCAGTGCGACCCGCACCTGGTGCTGGCCCACATCGCCGAGTCGCAGTTGCTGCGGGTTGGCGTCGATCCGGCACTTGGCGGCTCGGGCGGTGACGTTACCGACGCGGTGGAGGCCATCGCCGCCATCGCCAGTCGCTCGCTGGCCTCGGCCTTCGTCTGCTGGGGGCAGCGGGCCTTCATCGAATACCTGCTGCACAGCCCCAACCAGGCCTTGCGCGAGAAGTTGCTGCCCGAGCTGCTGACCGGCGAACTGGCCGGCGCCACCGGCTTGTCCAACGCCATGAAATTCCTCTCAGGTATCGAAGCCTTGCAAGTGCAGGCGCGTGCCGAGGGCGAAGGCTGGGCCCTCGAAGGCCGCCTGCACTGGGTGACCAACCTGCGCAAGAGTGGCTTCGTGGTGGCGGCGGCAATCGAGGCCGAAGAGGGCCAGGCGCCCTTCGTGCTGGCGATTCCGTCCGACAGCCAAGGCCTCGAGCGTTCCGACGACCTGCAACTGATGGGCCTGCAGTCGAGCAGCACCGCCGCGCTGGCCTTCCACCAGGTCGCGCTGGACCGCAGTTGGCTGTTGCACGAGAACGCCCGCGAGTTCCTGCCTCGGGTGCGTCCGGCATTCCTGGCGCTGCAGTGCGGCATGTCCATCGGCCTGACCCGTCGCGCCCTGGACGAAGTGCGCGAGCACCTGCAGGGGCGCGGCTCGTTCCTCGCCGAAGCCGAGCAGGTGCTGCGCGAGCGCCTGGAGAATACCGTCGGCGAGCTCAAGCAGGGCCTGCTCGACGGGCGTTTCCTCAAGCAGCCAGCGGCACTGTTCAAGCTGCGCATCACCCTGGCCGAAAGCGCCGCCGATGCGGTGCAGATGGAGCTTCAGGCCAGTGGCGGCAAGGCCTATCTCACCGCCTATGGCGAAGGCTTCGCCCGGCGTTGGCGCGAGTCGGCATTCGTGCCGATCGTTACGCCGAGCCTGGTGCAACTGCGCGCCGAACTGCAACGCCAGGCGGCGAACGTATGACCGACGTGTTACTCGAAGCCCGCGCCATCAGCCTGGGCTACCCTCGCGAGGGCGGCTGGCAGGCAGTGCTGGAGCAGTTCGACCTCAAGCTGTCGCCGGGCGAAGTGGTGACCATTCTCGGCCCCAGCGGTGTCGGCAAATCCAGCCTGCTCCGCGTGCTGGCTGGCCTGCAGCAGCCTGGTGGTGGTGCGGTGTCCCTGCATGGCGTGCCCCTGCAGGGGCCGCATCCGCGTCTGGCCGTTGCTTTCCAGGATCCGAGCCTGTTGCCCTGGCTGAGCCTTGAAAAGAACGTTGCCTTCGGCCTCGACTTCGCCCGTCAGCCTGCGCTGGCGGCGGCCGAGCGTCGTGCTCGGATCGACCACGCCATCGAGGCGGTGAGCCTGAACCATGCGCGCAGCCAGTACCCGGCGCAGTTGTCGGGCGGCATGGCGCAGCGCACGGCGCTGGCCCGCTGCCTGGCGCGCCAGCCGGAAGTGCTGCTGCTGGACGAGCCCTTCGGCGCACTCGATGAAGTGACCCGCGCCGACATGCAGCAACTGCTGCTGCAACTGATCGCCACCCACAACACCGCGGCGGTGCTGATCACCCACGATATCGACGAAGCCCTGCTGTTGTCCGATCGCGTGCTGCTACTGGGCAACCACCCGGCGCGCACCCTCGGCCAATGGCATATCGACCTGCCGCAGCCGCGCGCGCAGCGGGTCGAAGAGCTGGGCGCGCTGCGCATCGAGATCCTGAAAACCCTACGGCAGGCGAGCCGCCCCACCTCAACGTCTTCTTCCCCCCTGTCGTCGGAGCCTGCCCATGTGCATGGATGATTGCTGCTCTTCCACCTCGCGTCGCGATTTCATCAAGCTCAGCGCCATGCTCACCGCCGCCGGCGCCTTGCCGATGCTGTCGAGCCTGCAGGCGCGCGCCGCCGCCGAGCCGGACGCGCCGGTACGCATCGGCTACCTGCCGATCACCGACGCCACGCCGCTGCTGGTGGCGCACAACAATGGCCTGTTCGAGGCCGAAGGCATCAAGGCCGAGCGTCCGGTGCTGCTGCGCAGTTGGGCGCAGGTGATCGAAGCGTTCATCTCCGGGCAGGTCAACGTGATCCACCTGCTGTCACCGATGACGGTCTGGGCCCGCTACGGCAGCAAGGTGCCGGCCAAGGTCGTGGCCTGGAACCACGTCGGCGGCTCGGGCCTGACCGTGGCACCGGACATCACCGACATGAAGCAGCTCGGTGGCAAGACCGTCGCCATTCCGTTCTGGTACTCGATCCATAACGTGGTGCTGCAGCAGATGCTCAGTGACAACGGCCTGAAGCCTGTGTCCAAGCCTGCCACCGCGCAACTGGCGGCCAACGAGGTCAACCTGCTGGTGCTGCCGCCTTCGGACATGCCGCCAGCACTGGCCAGCAAGCGCATCGCCGGCTACATCGTCGCCGAACCCTTCAATGCCCTGGCCGAGAACCTCAAGGTCGGGCGCGTGCAGCGCTTCACCGGCGATGTCTGGCGCAACCATGCATGCTGTGTGGTGTTCATGCACGAGCACGACCTGAACAACCGCCCGGAGTGGTCGCAGAAGGTGGTCAATGCCATCGTCAAGGCGCAGCAGTGGACCCGTGATCACCGCGCCGAGGCCGCCGCCTTGCTGTCCAAGGCCGGCCCCAACAAATACACCCCGCACGAGCCGGCGGTGCTGACCAAGGTCCTGGCGCCTTCGGTCGAAGACCGCGCCGGCTACATCGCCAGCGGTGCGATCCAGCATCAGCAGTGGGACGAAAAGCGCATCGACTTCCAGCCGTACCCGTTCCCCAGCTACACCGAGGAGTTGGTCAAGCGCCTGAAGAACACCCTGATCGAGGGCGAGAGTGGCTTCCTCGCCGGACTGGACCCGGCGCAGACCGCGCGCGACTTGGTGGACGACCGCTTCGTGCGCAACGCCATCGCCGCCGTGGGAGGCCCGTCGGTGTTCGGCATCGCCGACAACTTCGAGCGTAGCGAGGAGTTCGCGGTCTGATGCGCAAGCATGTCGTACATGGCGCCCTGGGCCTTGCCGGGCTGGCGGTGCTGTTGCTGTTGTGGTGGGCGGGAGTGCGGGTGTTCGGCGAGGCCGATGGCCTGTCTGCGCGCTTCTCGCCCCAGGCGACGCTGGAGAGCCTGGTCGAGCTGCTCGACCATGGCGAGGTCTATGGGCACATCTGGGTGAGTCTCAAGCGTATCCTCATCGGCCTGCTGCTGGCGCTGCTGATCGGTGTGCCGCTGGGTTTGCTGGTGGGCAGCTACCGGCACCTGGAGGCGGCGACCACGCCGGCGTTCCAGTTCCTGCGGATGATCTCGCCGCTGTCGTGGATGCCGGTGGTGGTGATGCTGATGGGGGTGGGCGATCAGCCGATCTACTTCCTCCTGACGTTCGCCGCACTGTGGCCGATCCTGCTCAACACCGCCGCGGGTGTGCGTCAGCTCGACCCGCGCTGGTTGCAGTTGTCGCGCAGCTTGAGTGCCACGCGCTGGGAAACCCTGTGCAAGGTGATCATCCCCGGGGTGATCGGCCATGTGCTGACCGGCGTGCGCCTGGCGATCGGCATCCTGTGGATCGTGCTGGTGCCGTGCGAGATGCTCGGGGTCAGCGCGGGCCTGGGGTACTTCATCCTCGACACCCGTGACCGCCTGGCCTATTCGGAGCTGATGGCCATGGTGCTGCTGATCGGTGTGCTGGGCTTCATGCTCGATGCACTGGCGCGCGGGCTGCATCGGCGCTGGGTGCATGCCTGAGGTGTTCGGGCGTGCGGGCGCCTGCAGCTTCGGCGCGGCAACCATGCAGCCGACAACGATGTTAGCCGCATAAAACCACGGCGCCGCCGGCCACGGTGCTAGTCATGCAAGGACTGCGCAGGCGTGTAGACGCTGGACAAGGCACGTGCGCCCACACAAAAGGGTGTGGGCGCAGCTTAGCCTTCGTAGCCCAGATTCGGTGCCAGCCAGCGCTCGCTCACGCTGACATCCTGGCCTTTGCGGGCGCTGTAGCTGTCGATCTGGTCCTTCTCCACCTTGCCGACGGCAAAGTACTGCGCCTGCGGATGGGCAAAGTACCAGCCGCTGACCGCCGCCGCCGGGAACATCGCGAAGTGTTCGGTGAGGAACACGCCGCTGGGGCCGGTTTCGCCGATGGCCGTGCCATCGAGCAGACGGAACAGGGTCTCTTTCTCGGTGTGATCCGGGCACGCCGGATAGCCCGGGGCAGGGCGGATGCCGCTGTACTGCTCCTTGATCAGCGCATCGTTGTCCAGTTGCTCGTCCTTGGCATAACCCCAGTAGTCCTTGCGCACCCGCTCGTGCAGCCATTCGGCGCAGGCCTCGGCCAGGCGGTCGGCCAGCGCCTTGACCATGATCGAGCTGTAGTCGTCGCCTTTGTCCTGGTAGGCCTTGGCCACTTCCTCGGCACCGATGCCAGCGGTGGTGATGAAGCCGCCCACATAGTCGCTGATGCCGCTGTCCTTGGGTGCGACGAAGTCGGCCAGCGACCAGTTCGGCTTGCCGTCGGGCTTGATGGTCTGCTGGCGCAGGTGGTGCAGGGTGGCCAGAGGCTTGCCGTCGTCGCCATAGACTTCGATGTCGTCATGCGCGACCTGATTGGCCGGCCAGAAGCCGAATACCGCGCGGGCGCTGATGAGTTTTTCACCGATCAGCTTCTCGAGCATGTCGCAGGCATCCTGGTACAGCGCGGTAGCAGCTTCGCCGACCACCTCGTCGGTGAGGATGCGCGGGAACTTGCCCGCCAGGTCCCAGGAGATGAAGAACGGCGTCCAGTCGATGTACTTGGCCAGTTCGCGCAGGTCGATGTCTTCCAGCACCCTGACGCCGGTGAAGGAGGGCACCACTGCCTGGTAGCTGGCCCAGTCGTACTGTGGCTTGGCCGCTATCGCCTGTTCGTAGGTCAGGCGCTCGGTGCGGGCACTGCGGTTGGCGGTGCGCTCGCGCACTTCCACGTACTCCTGGCGGGTCTTCTCGACGAAGCCAGGCTTGAGCTCCTTGGACAGCAATTGCGTGGCCACGCCCACGGCGCGCGAGGCGTCGGTGACGTAGACCACCGCGTCGTTGGCGTACTTGGGTTCGATCTTCACCGCCGTGTGCGCCTTGGAGGTGGTCGCGCCACCGATCATCAGCGGCAGGTGGAAGTCCTGGCGCTGCATCTCGCGGGCGACGTGGACCATCTCGTCCAGCGACGGGGTGATCAGCCCGGACAGGCCGATGATGTCGCACTTCTGCTCGCGGGCGGTCTGCAGGATCTTCTCGGCCGGGACCATCACGCCCATGTCGACGATGTCGTAGCCGTTGCAGCCCAGCACGACGCCGACGATGTTCTTGCCGATGTCGTGCACGTCGCCCTTGACCGTGGCCATGAGGATCTTGCCCTTGGCTTCGGGCTTGTCGCCTTTTTCGGCCTCGATGAACGGGATCAGGTGGGCCACCGCCTGCTTCATCACCCGTGCGGACTTGACCACCTGGGGCAGGAACATCTTGCCCGCGCCGAACAGGTCGCCGACCACGTTCATGCCGCTCATCAGCGGCCCTTCGATGACTTCGATGGGGCGCGCCGACTGCTGGCGGCACTCCTCGGTGTCTTCGACGATGTAGGCGGTGATGCCCTTGACCAGCGCGTGTTCCAGGCGCTGGTCGACGGGCATCGAGCGCCACTCTTCGTTTTCCACTTCCTTCGCTGCGCCGCCGCCCTTGTAGTCGTCGGCGATGGCCAGCAGGGCGTCGGTGCCTTCGGGGGTGCGGTTGAGTACCACGTCCTCGACCTTCTCGCGCAGTGCCGGCGGGATCTCGTCGTAGATCTCCAGCTGGCCCGCGTTGACGATACCCATGGTCAGGCCGTTCTGGATGGCGTGGTAGAGGAACACCGAGTGGATCGCCTCGCGCACCGGGTTGTTGCCGCGGAACGAGAACGACACGTTGGACACGCCGCCGCTGGACAGCGCGTAGGGCAGGTGGTCACGGATGTAGGCGCACGCTTCGATGAAGTCGACGGCGTAGTTGTTGTGTTCCTCGATGCCGGTGGCAACGGCGAAGATGTTCGGGTCGAAGATGATGTCTTCGGGCGGGAAGCCTACTTCGTTGACCAGGATGTCGTAGCTGCGCTGGCAGATCTCGCGTTTGCGCGCGGCAGTGTCGGCCTGGCCGACCTCGTCGAACGCCATCACCACCACGGCGGCGCCGTAGCGTTTGCACAGGCGGGCGTGATGCTTGAACTGCTCGACGCCTTCCTTCATGGAGATCGAGTTGACGATGCCCTTGCCCTGGATGCACTTGAGGCCCGCTTCGATCACCTCCCACTTCGAGGAGTCGATCATGATCGGCACGCGGGAGATGTCCGGCTCGCCGGCGATCAGGTTGAGGAAGCGGACCATGGCGGCCTGGGAGTCGAGCATCCCTTCGTCCATGTTGATGTCGATCACCTGGGCGCCAGCCTCGACCTGCTGCAGGGCGACTTCCAGGGCTTCGGTATAGTTCTCCTCGCGGATCAGCCGGGCGAACTTGGCGGAACCTGTGATGTTGGTGCGCTCGCCGACGTTGACGAACAGCGACTGGCGATCGATGGTGAATGGCTCCAGGCCCGACAGGCGGCAAGCCTTGGGGATGTCCGGAATGGCCCGTGGCTTGTACTTGGCCACGGCCTCGGCGATGGCCTGGATGTGCGGCGGGGTGGTGCCGCAGCAGCCGCCGATGATGTTGAGGAAACCGCTGGCGGCGAATTCCTCGACCACGGCGGCCATTTCCGCCGGGGTTTCGTCGTATTCGCCGAAGGCGTTGGGCAGGCCGGCGTTGGGGTGCGCGGACACATGGGTGCCGGCCTTGGTCGACAGTTCTTCCAGGTACGGACGCAGGTCCTTGGCGCCCAGGGCGCAGTTCAGGCCGACCGAGATCGGGTTGGCGTGACGCACCGAGTTCCAGAAGGCTTCGGTGGTCTGGCCCGACAATGTGCGGCCGGAGGCATCGGTGATGGTGCCGGAGATCATGATCGGCAGTTCGATGCCGTCATCCTCGAACACCTGCTGCACGGCGAAGATCGCCGCCTTGGCGTTCAGGGTGTCGAAGATGGTCTCGATCAGGATCAGGTCGGCGCCGCCTTCGATCAGGCCGCGAGTGGCCTCGATGTAGTTTTCCACCAGCTCGTCGAAGGTGACGTTGCGGTAGCCAGGGTCGTTGACGTCCGGGGAGATCGAGCAGGTGCGGCTGGTCGGGCCGAGCACGCCGGCGACGAAGCGTGGACGGTCCGGCGTTTCCAGTGTCTTGGCGTCGGCCACCTGGCGGGCGATGCGCGCGCCCTCGACATTGAGCTCGTACACCAGCTCTTCCATGCCGTAGTCGGCCTGGGAAATCTGCGTGGCGTTGAAGGTGTTGGTCTCGAGAATATCGGCGCCAGCGTCCAGATAAGCCTTCTCGATGGCGGCGATGACATCGGGCCGGGTGAGCAGCAGCAGGTCGTTATTGCCTTTCACATCGCTTGGCCAATCGGCGAAGCGCGTGCCACGATAGTCGCCTTCCTCCAGGCGGTAGCTCTGGATCATAGTACCCATGCCGCCGTCGAGGATCAGGATGCGCTCCTTGAGGGCATGCTGGAGTGCTTGGAGACGAGCGCTGCGGTCGGACATGAGAACTACCTGGTCGGACAAATATCGGAAGTGCGGAATAATAACAAAGCTGCACGGATTTTAGACGTATCGCCCGATAGCATGAATTTGATTCATGTTGGTGATGCCAAGACTCAGGCCCAGGGACAGAAAGGCAAATCGTGACAGCTATCAAGAACCAGGACATACGGCACATGGTGCATCGTTTTATAGCCGCCATCTTCGCCCTGCTCGTCAGCGGCGCAGTGTTGGCGCAGGCCCCTCAATCGAGCTCGGCCATCTCCTATACCCGTGACATCCAACCGATCTTCACCCAGAAGTGCGTGGCCTGCCACGCCTGCAACGACGCCGCTTGCCAGCTCAACCTGGGCAGCGCCGAGGGGGCCGAGCGGGGCGCCTCCAAGGTGCCGGTGTACCAGGGCGAGCGCAGCCAGGCAGTCGCCACCACGCGGCTGTTCTATGACGCTCAGAGTGAAGAGGGCTGGCGCAGGAAAGGCTTCTATTCGGTACTCGACAACCAGGGCAGCCAGGCCGCGCTGATGGCGCGCATGCTCGAACTGGGCCACAAGACGCCGCTCACGCCCAACGCCAAGCTGCCTGAAGAGATCGTCCTGGGCCTTAACCGCAACAACATGTGCCCGTTGCCCCACGAGTTCGACGCCTATGCCGGTGCGCACCCGAAAGAGGGCATGCCGCTGGCGGTCACCGGGCTGACAGACCAGGAGTACTCGACCCTGCAGCGCTGGCTGGCGGCCGGTGCACCGGTCGAGTACCAGCCGATCCAGCCGAGCCCCAGCGAAGCGAAGCAGATCGCCGACTGGGAGGCGCTGCTCAACCGCCCCGGCTCCACCGAGGCGCTGGTGGGGCGCTGGCTGTACGAGCACTTGTTCCTGGCGCATATCTATTTCGTCGGCGGTGAGCAGGGCCACTTCTTCCAGTGGGTGCGCTCGCGCACGCCGAGTGGCCAGCCGGTCGACGTGATCGCCACGCGCCGCCCCAACGACCCGCCGGGCAATGACTTCTACTACCGGTTGATCCCGGTGCAGGGCGTGATCGTGCACAAGACGCACATCACCTACCCGATGGGGCCGCAGAAGCTCAAGCGGGTCAAGCAGCTGTTCTACAGCGGCGACTGGCGCGCCACCTCGCTGCCGGGCTATGGCCCGCAGCGCCGCGCCAACCCGTTCGAGACCTTCGAGGCGATCCCGGCGGTGGCGCGCTACCAGTTCATGCTCGACAACGCCGAGTACTTCGTGCGCACCTTCATCCGTGGCCCGGTGTGCCGTGGCCAGATCGCCACCGACGTGATCCGCGACAACTTCTGGGCGCTGTTCCAGGAGCCGGCCCACGACCGCTACGTCACCGATGCCGCCTACCGTGGCCAGGCCACGCCGTTGCTGGCCATGCCGGGGCAGATCGACGATGTCGGCAGCGTGCTGAGCCTGTGGCGTGCCTACCGCGACAAGCGCAACGACTACGAGACGCTGCGCCGCGAAGCCTACGCCGAAATGCCGCCGCCGAGTTGGTCGACGCTGTGGGCAGGCAACGACAACGCCTTGCTCAGCATCTTCCGCCACTTCGACAGCGCCTCGGTGAGCAAGGGCCTGATCGGCGACGTGCCGCTGACCATCTGGCTGTTCGACTATCCGTTGCTGGAGCGCACCTACTACCAGCTGGCGGTCAATTTCGACGTGTACGGCAACGTCTCGCACCAGTTGCAGACGCGCCTGTACTTCGACCTGATCCGCAACGGTGCCGAGGTCAACTTCCTGCGCCTGATGCCGGCCGACAAGCGCGGCGCGATCCTCAGCGACTGGTACCAGAACAGCGGCAAGGTGAAGATGTGGCTCGACTACACCGACATCGATACCGATACCCCAAGCGCCCTGCATCTGAACGAGCACAATGCCACACGCGACTTCGGCCTCAAGTTGCTGCAACGCACTGGCAGCCTGAACGCGGCGCCCGATCCGATCAATCGCTGCACCGGCGCCTATTGCTCGCGCCCGCAAATGAGCGAGGAGTTCCGAGATGTGGAGCAGAGCCTGAGCCGCCTGGTGTCGCGTCCGGCCGCAGGGCTGAAGGTGATCGGCCAACTGCCCGAGGCAACCATGCTGCGCATCGAAGGGCAGGGCGGTCAGCGTCAGGTCTACAGCCTGCTGCGCAACCGCGCCCACAGCAACGTTGCCTTCCTGCTGGGCGAGGCCTACCGCTACCAGCCGGGGCTGGACACCTTGACCCTGTATCCGGGGGTGCTGAGCAGTTATCCGAACTTCATCTTCAACATTCCGGCCAGCGACGTGCCGGAGTTCGTCGAAGACATGGAAGCGGCGCGTGACGACCAGGGCAAGTTCGAGCGTATCGTCGAGCGTTGGGGCGTGCGCCGCAGCCATCCGCAGTTCTGGCAGTACTTCCATGACCTGAACACCTACATCAAGGAAACCGAACCGGTGGAGGCCGGCGTGCTGGACATGAACCGCTACGAGAACCTCTGATCGATTGCCGGGAAAGGCGTGCGACCTTTCCCGGCATTCTGCGGTCGGACCTGTGGGTGGCCCCGGGGATGCGTTGCAGCCCATCGCGGGCCTGAATGCACCAAGAACCGCAGGACAACCCATGTTGTATTCGCTTCAGGCTCTCCGGGCGTTCGCCGCCTGGGTGGTGGTTTGCCACCACTTCATGCAGATCTTCTTCGATTTCAATGCCAAAGGCCCCGTCGGCCGCCTGCTCGCCGAGCGCGGAGCGGTGGGGGTCGATATCTTCTTCGTCATCAGCGGCCTGGTGATCTACCTCTCGACCCGCGACAAAGTCATCGCCCCGCGCGAATTCCTGCTCAACCGCGCCTTGCGCATCGTCCCGGCGTACTGGTTCTACACCTTGCTCATGGCCCTGCTGTTAATAGTGGCCAGCCGCTGGATGCCGCACCAGGTGTTCGAGTGGCAGCACCTGGTGCTGTCGCTGTTGTTCGTGCCCGCGGAAAACCCGGGTGGCTACGGGCTTTATCCCACGCTCAATGTGGGCTGGACGCTGAACTTCGAGATGTTCTTCTACCTGTTGTTCGGCCTGGCGTTCCTGGTGCGCCAGCGTCATCACCTGGTGCTGGTCACTGCGGCGCTGCTGCTGGTCAGTGAGGTGCTGGGGCGCCTGGGGGTGCTCAGCCGCTTCTACAACAACGACATCATCTACGAGTTCCTGCTGGGCATCGGCCTGGGTGTGCTGTATCGGCGCGGGCTGATCCGCGAGGGGCTGTGGCTGCCGCTGGCGGTGCTGGCGGCGGCGGGGTATGCGCTGTACCAGCTCGATGCTTCGCAGCGCCTGCTGCATTGGGGCTTGCCCAGTGCGATGGTGGTGCTGGCCTTTGTCGCACTGGAGCCGTACTTTCGTGGCAATCAGGTGCTCAAGGCGTTGGGCGACTGTTCGTACTCGGTGTATCTCACCCATGTGCTGGTGCTGTGGGGAGGCTGGTTCATCAGCCAGCGGCTGCGGCTCAATCCGTATCTGGTGTTCGCCTTCTGCGTACCGTCAATCGGACTAATGTCGTGGTTCAGCTACCAGTGGCTGGAGCGCGGCCTGTACCGCCGTCTCAAGGCCTGGTTCGGGGTGCGGGGGATGCGCCAGGCGCAACCGGCACTATCCCGAGTCAATTACTAGGACTTTGTTCGAGGCTTGGCATGACGTACACTGGGCGACAAGTCTGTGAGGAACTTCCATGAGCGCTATAACCATTACCGACGCCGCCCATGATTATCTGGCCGATCTGCTCTCGAAGCAGAACACGCCCGGGATCGGCATCCGCGTTTTCATCACCCAGCCGGGCACCCAGTACGCCGAAACCTGTATCGCCTACTGCAAGCCGGGCGAAGAAAAGCCTGACGACACCGCCGTGGGTCTGAAGAGCTTTACCGCCTACATCGACGCCGTCAGCGAGCCGTTTCTCGAAGACGCACTGGTCGACTACGCCACCGATCGCATGGGCGGCCAGCTGACCATCAAGGCGCCGAACGCCAAGGTGCCGATGGTCAACGAAGACAGCCCGATCAACGAGCGCATCAACTACTACCTGCAGACCGAGATCAACCCCGGTCTTGCCAGCCACGGCGGTCAGGTGAGCCTGGTCGATGTGGTCGATGACGGCATCGCCGTGCTGCAGTTCGGCGGTGGCTGCCAGGGCTGTGGCCAGGCGGACGTCACCCTCAAGGATGGCATCGAGCGCACGCTGCTCGAGCGCATCCCGGAGCTCAAGGGTGTGCGTGACGTGACTGACCACACGCAAAAAGAGAACGCCTACTACTGATAGGCCCTATCGCGGGGCAAGCTCGCTCCTACACGTACGGCGTCGTGCCTGTAGAAGCGGGTTTGCCCCGCGATTGCATTCGCTGCCCGCCAAAATGTCTTCGCCTAGCAACAAAGTGTTACTGTTTCAAGCCCTGCGACAACAGGCCGCAGCCCGTAAATCAAGGGCTGCAGGCCGATCTGCCAGAGGTCGTCTGGATGGTGCGGGGGTGTCATGCCAGAATGCCCCGGTTTTTCGACCGGCCCTGCTCGAGGGCCGGCACCTTCCCTGTAAAGGATGGTTCCATGACTGATCTACTGACCCGGCGCGCAGTTGTCGCCGGGATGGGCGTACTGGGGCTTGGCCTGCTGGCGGGTTGTAACCCGGCCCGGGGCCTGGACTTCAAGTACGGCAAGAACATGAGCAACGAGATCCTCGGGCGCAAGTTCAAGCTCAAGGATCCTCAGGGTAACGAGCGTACCCTGTCGAGCTTCTACGGCTCGATGCCGATGATCTTCTTCGGTTTCACCCAGTGCCCGGCGGTCTGCCCGACCACGCTGGCACGCGCCGCGCAGATCCGCAAACTGCTCAAGGGCCGTGACCGTGATCTGTTCCAGGTGGTGTTCATCACCCTGGACCCGGAGCGTGACACCCCTGAAGTGCTGGACGCCTACGTCAAGGCCTTCGACCCCTCGTTCGTCGCCCTCACCGGCACCCCGGAAGAAATCGACGAGGTGGCCAGGGAGTTCAAGGTGTTCTACGAGAAGGTCCCTGCCGGCGACACCTATACCATTTCCCACTCGTCCACCAGCTACGTCTACGATACGCGTGGCACCTTGCGCCTGAGTCTGGGCCATTCCCTGAATGCTCAGGAATGCGCCGAAGACCTGCGCACCCTGATGGAGATCTGCTGAATGTCGATGCAACCGATCAAGCGCGGCCTGGCCGCTCTCGCCCTGCTGGGCCTGGCACTGCCGGCGCTGGCCGACACCACCGTAAGCGACGTCTGGGTGCGCGCCAGCGTACCGCACCAGCAGTCCACCGGTGCCTTCATGACCCTGACCGCCAGCACCGACAGCAAGCTGGTGGGCGTGGCTTCGCCGGTGGCCAAGACCGTGCAGGTGCACGAGATGACCATGAATGGCGATGTGATGGGCATGCGTGAAGTGAAGGCGGTGGAGCTGCCGGCTGGCAAGCCGGTCACCCTCGACCCCAACGGTTTTCACGTGATGTTGATGGGCCTGAACGACCAGGTGAAGGAAGGCCAGCAAGTGCCGCTGACCTTGACCATCGAAGATGCCAAGGGCCAGAAGCAGACAATTGAGGTGCAAGCGCCGGTCAAGCCGCTGACCGCCGAGATGGACGCCGGGCACGGCCACATGCACATGAAGCACTGAGTACCTACAGGGGCCGCGAAAGCGGCCCTTGTTCTTTCAGCCTGCTGTCGCTCAGCTACGGAATCGCGGCAGCGGCCGATCGATGGTCAGCGAAGTCAGGGTCTTGCGAACCTGGGCTTCGTCGGCCTCCAGGGCCTTGAGGCTCGCGCGGATCTTGCCGGCCGAGGGCACATCGCCCTGCCGGTCGATCCAGTCGGCGATTTCCTTGCAGGCGCTGCTCAGGCAGGCCTGGCGCTGGTTCATCAGCGTGATGAGGGTGGTGAGCTCTCGTTCTGACATGGCAGGATCCTCCGTTCAGCCCTCTCAGTGTAGCAGCGGCTGGCGGTCTTGCCGGGCGATGGGTCAGTGGTGCAGGCAGGCGAGACGGTAGGCGCCTGGCGTCACGCCGAAGGCCTGCTTGAACTGCCGGCTGAGGTGGCTCTGGTCGGCGAAGCCCAGCGCAAAGGCCACTTCCGAAGCTGGCAGGCCACGGCGCAGGAACTCTCGGGCGCGGGCCAGCCGACGCTGCTTGAGCCAGGCATGGGGCGGCAGTCCGGTGGCCTGGCGAAACACCCGGGCAAAGTGGAAAGGTGACAGGTTGACCGCCGCGGCCAGAGCCTCCAGCGAAGGCGGATCGGCCAGTTGGCTTTCCAGCAGTTCGCGGGCCCGTGCCACGGCCACCGGCTCGTGACCGGGGGCAGCAGGTTCGCTGCAATGGCCATGACGTTGTACCAGCGCCAGGACCGCATCGCGCCAGGCGGTTTGCTGCTCCAGCGCGCTCGCTCCGGCCTCCGACAGGCGGTGCACGCGGCTGAAGGCCGCCGCCAGGGTCGGGTCCTGCACCACGCTCTGCCTGAAGTGCGGCAAGCCGTGGCGGCCCAGCTCCAGCTCGTCGAGCACCCCGGTGACACGTTCGTGTTCCGGATAGAACGCACGGTAGCGCCAACCTGCCTCGTGGGCTTTGGCGCCGGTGTGCAATTCGTCGGGATTGATCAGCACCACGCTGCCGACCGGCGCCAGGTGATCACTGCCGCGGTGCCAGAAACACTGGGCGCCGGACTCTATCACGGTGAACACATAGCCTTCGTGCACATGCGGCGCAAAGCGCTGCTGTACATAGCGGGCGTGCAGCATCTCGACATCGCCGAGGGCTGGCGCCTGCCACAGGTGGATCTGTTCGCGCAGGGGCGTGCTCATGTCAGCCAGCTGCGCAGGAGAAAGAAAATCAGCATGCTCGCCAGCATGCTCAGCAATACGCTGCGGGTCAACAGCACCAGGGCGATGGCCACCAGCGAGCCAAGCAGGTAGGGATTGAGCGGGTCGAGGTTCAACTGATGCTCGGGCAGGAAAATGATCGGCCCGCAGATTGCCGTGAGCATCCCTGGCACGGCGAAGCCGAGGAACTGGCGCACGTTGGAGCCCAGGCGCAAGGGCAGGCGCGGCTCGAGAAAGACATAGCGATTGAGGAACACCACCACGCCCATCGCGACGATCAGCAGCCAGATCATGAGCGGCTCCCAGCGAATTTCTGACAGACAAAACCCGCAGCCATGCCCAGCAGGCCGGCGGCGACCAGCGCCGTCTCCCAGTGCCAATGGCTGAACAGCACCGAGCAGAACAGCGACACCGCCACGCACACCAGGGTCGGCACGCTGCGTACCAGCGGCGTGATCAACGCGACGAAGGTGGCGACGATCGAGAAGTCCAGGCCGAGCTGGTCCAGGTGCGGAATATTCTGGCCGAGGATGATGCCGGCCAGGGTGAACAGGTTCCAGGCCACGTAGAAGGTCAGGCCCACGCCTAATGCATACCAACGGTTGAACTGTTGCTGGTCGTGGTGGCTGGTCAGGGCGAAGAGTTCATCGGTGAGCAGAAAGCCCAACCCCAATCGCCAGCGGGTCGGCAGCCCCGACACCACCGGGCGCATGGACAAACCGTAAAGCAGGTGCTGCGACGTCAGCAGCAGGGTGGTCAGCAGGATCGACAGCAGCCCGGCGCCGCTCTTGAGCATGCCGATCGCCACCAGTTGCGCAGCCCCGGCGAAGACGATCGCCGACAGCCCTTGGCCTTGCCAGGCGCTGAGGTTGGCTTCGATGGCCATGGAGCCTGCGAGCAGCCCCCAGGGCGCAACGGCGAGCGATAACGGCAGGATGGCGACGGTGCCTTGGGTGAAGGCGTGGCGGGCGAGCGGCGGACTGCTGGACATGGCGGCTACGGACAAAGGCAGGGATGGGCAGCATGCCAGAGGAAAAAGCTGCCTGGCTTGAACGATCTTGCTCGTTTACCGGTGCGATGCGTTCTGTCACGACATTTTTTTCACATCCCCTTGCTAGGATCGCCGCGACAGTAAGGAGCGATCGATGATTCAAGTGTTGCGCAAGCGTGGCGTCAGGCTGACTTTGGCCGCGACAGCCGGAGTCGTCACCTGTGCCCTGGGCTTTTTTGCCTGGCAGACGTTCTACCCGGTGCAGGCCTCCGAGGGCTGGCACGTGCAGGTGCTCCACCGTGACGTGGCCAAGGCCGCCTCACTGCTGCCGCTGGCCGATGGCAGTCTGCTGGTCAGCCGCGAGCTGGACGATGGGCTGGGCAGCATTCTCAAGATCACCCCACAAGGGGAGCGGGTGGTGGTGGTCGATGGCCTGTCCAAGCCTGACGGCATGGTTGCGGTCGAGGGTGGCTGGGTGTTCAGCCAGGAGGGCGGGCTGGCCCCGGTCAGCCTGTCTCGCGATGGCCGGATCACCGCCTTGTTCAACGGCGAAAGCGTGCAAGGCCTGTGGAACGACGGCGACCACCTCTACGCCATCGAGGACCGCAAGGGCGATGGCCGCCTGATGCGCTATGACTGGCACAGCGGCCAGGTGCAAGTGCTGCGCTCGGCACTGACTGAAACCGAAGGGCTGACACGCTGCAGCGGTGGTCAATTGCTCTATACCGAAAAGGCTGCCGGCAAGATCCGTGCGCTGAACGAAGGGGGTGAAGACCCGGTAGTGGCCGAGGGACTGCGCAATCCCACCTTCCTGTTCTGCGACCAGCGCGGGTTGTGGATCAGCGAAGACTCCACGCATCGCGCGCGTCTGCTGCGCATCGATGCCGAGGGTAAGCGGCATACCGTGTTGTCCTTCCTCAAGGCGCCGCAGTCGATCGTGCCTGATGGCAAGGGCGGCTACCTGCTCGCCGAAGGCGGTCGCAATCGCGTCCTGCACCTGTCGCCGCCCGCGCAGGAACTGGAAGCGCATGTGGCCAGCCTCTACGCGGAACTGCCCTGATCCGTCTCAGTGGCCGACCAGCGTTTCACTTGGGTTGCGCGATCAGCAGCAGCGACTGCGGCACCGGGCTCTGGGGGTGTTGCGGCTCCTGCAGCGTGCACAGGTTGAAACCTGCCATGTCCAGTGCGGCAAGCCAGCTGGACAGCGTGCGGAAATACCAGGGCATGGGCTCCCAGTTGCCCTCGAAACCTGCAAAGGACTCTACCCGCCAGCCATCCTGATAGTTGCCCGCAGCCGCACTCCACGGATGCAGGGTCTGGATCACCAGTGCGCCGTCTGGTGCCAGCAGCGGCGCCAGGGCAGCGAGCAGCGGGATGATGTCCTGGTGCAGCAGGGCGAAGTTGGCACAGATCACCGAATAATCCCGACCGATCTCCACCTCGGCGCTAATCAGTTGCGTGTAGCTGGCCAGGTGCACCTGCGTCGAGCCTGCAGCCCTGGCCGACTCGACCAAGGTCCTGTCGCCGTCTACTCCCACGGCCTCGATTCCCCGGCCCTCCAAGGCGCGCAGCAGCCAGCCCTCGCCACAACCGAGGTCGAGCACGCGCTCCGGCTGGCAGCCGAGGATCGCCAGCAAGATCGCCTGGTCGGTGACCTGGCGGCGCGAGGCGATGCTGCCGCTGCGCACGGCCTCGATCCAGGCCTTGGCATTGTGCTGCCAACTGTCCAGCAACTGGGTGGTGGGATTGGGCATTGGTTTGCCTGCGTGCAGTGGGCGATGCACAGCATTCTAGTGCAACGCTGCCCCGAGACTTGTGCATCGGCCCATGCCCCCGCCACACTGGCTTCCCCGGACAAGGAGCAGCGCATGGCACTTTCGACGACGGATTTCACCACCCGGTTGCTGGTAGACGCGGGCATCGGCCCTGGCATGCGGGTGCTGGATGTCGGCTGTGGAGCGGGTGATGTGAGTGTGCTGCTCGCCGAGTTGGTCGGGCGTGACGGGGCGGTGGTCGGGATCGACCAGTCCGTGGCTGCGCTTGAGCTGGCACGCCAGCGGTCGCCTGTTTCGGGCCATGCCCTGGTCGAGTTCGTCGCGTGCGACCTGCATCGATTGCCCGAATCCCTGGGGCTGTTCGACGCCATCGTCGGACGGCGGGTGCTGATGTACCAGCCAGACGCCGTTCTGGCCGTGCGCAGGTTGTCCAGGTTGTTGCTGCCTGGCGGCGTGCTGGTGTTCCAGGAGCACGACAGCACCCTGACGCCCGCGAGCCTGGAACCTTTCCCGCTGCATCGCCGCGCCCAGCAGTGGCTCCAGCGAATGCTCGCCCATGAAGGGGCAGACCTGCACATCGGCTTCAATCTGCATCGCATCCTCACTGAAGCCGGATTGCAGGTGCAGAGCCTGCGCGCCGAATGCCTGTTGCAGACCCCGGACAGCCCCTACGGGCTGGCAGCGATCATACGGGCGTGCCTGCCACGAATCCTCGAGCACGGTATCGCCACGGCGCGCCAGGTGGGGATCGAGACGCTACAGGCACGGCTGGATGCCGAGCGCATGCAGTCGCAAGGGATCTATATCGGCGACATGGCATTCGGGGTCTGGGCGAACAAGCGCTGACGCAGTGGGAGAGGGGGCTTGCCAATCGCTAATGATTCTCGTTAATGTAATGTTATTACATTATCAATCGTCGTATCGGAGCATCGCCATGCAAGTCTTGTCATCCCTCAAGCGCGCCAAACTGCGCCACCGCGACTGTCAGGTGGTCAAGCGCCGCGGCCGTCTGTATGTCATCTGCAAGTCGAACCCGCGTTTCAAGGCGCGCCAAGGTGGAGTGAAGAAGAAGCGCGGTTGAGCAGCAGGCCTGTTTTCAAGGGTGTGAGCAAGACGGTTGCTCCCATCCGCGAATGTGCGGCGGTATACTCGCCGCCCGTTCGACTGTTATCCGAGTATTTCAATGGGTTTTTCCGCTACCGTCACACCTGAGCCGCGCCGCCTTGGCGCGCCGCTGATTGCCCTGGCCCTGCTGCTGGCAGGCGCCTGGTTCCTCAACCTCAATGCCGGTTTCAAGCATGTGCTGTTGCTGCTGGTCGGCGCGGCGCTGGGCCTGACCCTCTACCATGCCGCCTTTGGCTTTACCTCGGCCTGGCGGGTGTTCATCAATGAACGCCGTGGCGCGGGCTTGCGGGCGCAGATGGTCATGTTGGCGCTGGCGGTCCTGTTGTTCTTCCCGGCGCTGTCGGCGGGCAGCTTGTTCGGCAGCCCTGTCACCGGCCTTGTGGCCCCTGCCGGGGTGTCGGTGGTGTTCGGCGCGTTCATCTTCGGTATCGGCATGCAACTGGGCGGCGGTTGTGCCTCGGGCACGCTGTTCACTGTCGGGGGCGGCAATGCGCGGATGCTGGTGACGCTGCTGTTCTTCATCATCGGCTCGGTCACCGCGACCCACCATGCCGATTGGTGGTTCGCCCTGCCTTCATTTCCGGCCACCTCGATCGTCCAGGCGTGGGGCATGGGGCCTGCGCTGGTGGCCAGCCTCGCCCTGTTCGCGGTGATCGCCTGGGTCAGCGTGGTGCTGGAGAAGCGTCGCCACGGCGCGCTGGAAGCGCCCGTGAGCAGCGAGCATCAAGGCCTGCGCCGTTTCCTGCGTGGGCCCTGGCCACTGCTGTGGGGCGCAATCGCGCTGGCGTTGCTCAACTACGCCACCCTGGCGCTGGCCGGACGCCCCTGGGGTATCACCTCGGCCTTCGCCTTGTGGGGTGCCAAGACTTTGAGCGGGCTGGGCGTGGACGTGGGCAGTTGGGTGTTCTGGCAGTCGCCGGCCAACGCCAAGGCCTTGGCTGCACCGCTGTGGCAGGACATCACCACGGTGATGGACCTGGGGATCGTGCTGGGCGCCTTGCTCGCTGCCGGTCTGGCGGGACGCTTCGCGCCGAGCCTGAAGATCCCGATGCGCTCGCTGATCGCCGCGGTGATTGGTGGCCTGCTGCTGGGGTACGGTTCGCGTCTGGCCTATGGCTGCAACATCGGCGCCTATTTCAGCGGCATCGCCTCGGGCAGCGTGCATGGCTGGCTGTGGTTGGTGGCGGCATACGCCGGCAACCTGATCGGTGTGCGACTGCGCCCGCTGTTCTTTGCTGGCGAGCGACGAGCAGCAACCCTGACCGGTTGCTGAGGTGCTTTCAAGGCGCTGAGGCGTAAGCGATCAGCGCCTGTGAAATGGTGAGAAACTACATGAGGTTTTTCTATAAATGACTTCATGTATGTTTCTTATCAAATTGATAAATATAGATTTATTTTCTCGATTAATGACGATCGCGTGCGTCCGCTTCAGGCACTGAACCTCGCCTGCTGACCTTCTGTTTTCGTTTTGATGACAATTCGATAACGATTCCCATCCGAGATTCGTTTTCATGTGAATGCCGGCCAACCGGTATCCAGGACTTTCATCGAATCGAACAAGGAGAAGGCAGCGATGTTCGCGCCCATCAGCCGTAGCATGACTCTCACCTTGGGTCTTTGCGCCACCGTCATCAGCCCGGCAGGGGTGGCCGAAGAGCGCGAAAAGCGTTCCGAGGAAGGCGTACTGGAGCTCGGCTCCACCGAAATCCTCGCCCAGGGCCTGGGCAGCACCACCGAGCACACCGGCTCCTATACCACCGGCAGCATGAGCGCCGCCACGCGCCTGAACCTGTCGATCAAGGAAACCCCGCAATCGGTCTCGGTGCTGACCCGCCAGCAACTGGACGACTTCCAGCTCGACACCTTGTCCGAAGCGCTGGGCCACGTCACTGGCGTGACCGTCCAGCGCAACGACTCCGAGCGACCGATGTACTATGCGCGCGGCTACTCGATCAACAACTTCCAGATCGATGGGATGCTCAACACCTTCTCGGGGCTCAAGTCCGACTCCGACACCATCATCTACGACCGTATCGAGGTGGTGCGTGGCGCTACCGGCCTGACCACCGGCGCGGGTGATCCCTCCGGCACCATCGCCATGGTACGCAAGCGCCCATCCCATGAGCTGGCGGTGAAGACCGGCATCAGTGCCGGCAGTTTCGACAACTACTACAGCTACGTGGACGTTGGCGGCCCTTTGGGTTGGGACGGGCGCCTGCGTGGGCGCACGGTGCTGGCCTATCGCGACAACAAATCGTACATGGACCACTACCAGACCCAGCGTGAGGTGGCCTACGGCATCCTCGAGGCCGACCTCACCGACAGCACGGTGCTGGCGGTCGGCTACGACTACCAGAACAAGCATGTCCAGGGCTCCAGCTGGGGCACCGTACCCTACTGGAACGCCGATGGCAGCAAGGCCAACCTGCCACGCTCGACCAACCTGGCGGCGCCCTGGTCGTCCTGGCCACTGAAGGACCAGACGGTGTTCGCCTCGCTCGACCAGCAACTGGGCAACGACTGGCTGCTCAAGGCGGCCTACACCCATCGGCAAAGCGACAGCGACGGCAAGGTCTACTATGGCGGCAACGGCTTCCCCGAGGCCGACCGCAGCGGCATGAAGGCCTGGAGCAGCCATTTCTCCGGAGAGGAGCAGATGGATGCCGTGGACTTCAACCTTGCAGGCCCCTATCAGTTGCTGGGTCGTACCCACGATTTCATGATCGGCTACGGGGTTTCCGAGCGACGCGACAGCTCGCCGTACTACATCGGCCGCAACGATCCTGAGGGTTACGCGATCATTCCCGACTGGAAATACATGGGCGGTATTCCCAAGTTCTACGATCGCAAGACTGGCCTGGATGAATCGCGCTCGCGCATCGAGCAGAAGGCCGGCTACATCGCCACCCGGCTCAACCCTACCGATCGCCTGCACCTGGTACTCGGCAGCCGCTACGGCAGCTGGAAGACCACCAGCAAGTCCTGGACCTACGATGACAACCTGGCGGTCACCGACATTTCCCGCAGCGAGCAGACCCAGAACGACCAGTGGACGCCCTATGCCGGTGTGCTCTACGACCTCAATGAGCAATTCACCGTCTATGTCAGCTATACCGACATCTTCAACCCGCAGACCAACAAGGACATCAGCGACAAGTACCTGGACCCGGTCGTGGGCAAGGTCTACGAGCTGGGCCTGAAGGGCAGCCTGTTCGAGGATCGGGCCAACCTCAGCGCCGCGGTGTACCGCAGCAAGCAGGACAACGTTGCGGAGGTCGACGACTCGGTGCCGCCAGGCCCCAACGGCGAGCAGTACTACAAGTCCGGTGGCAAGGGGGCGGTGGTCGAGGGCTTCGAGGCCGAGTTGGCAGGCGAGGTGATGACGGACTGGCAGATGAGCCTGGGCTACAGCTACACCCACGCCCTGCGCGGCGACAAGACGCGCAAGGACACTGCCCGACCGATGAACCTGGTGCGTTTCTCCAGCACCTACAAGGTGCTGCCAAAACTGACCGTGGGCGGCACACTCGACTGGCAGAGCCACACCTTTGGTGTCGGTAACCGCCCAGTGGGGCGCAATGCATCGGGTGGCATCATCACCGCCAGAGACCGCATGAGCCAGCGGGCGTTCTCGGTGGTCGGGCTGATGGCCCGCTACCAGATCGACGAACACCTGTCGGCATCGATGAACGTGAAGAACCTGTTCGACGAGCACTATTACAACAACCTGGGGTTCTACAACGGCGTCTATAACGGCGAACCGCGCACCCTGATGGTCAGCCTGGACTGGTCGTTGTAGCGTCCCGCGCCTGGCCTGCGACGTGCAAGCGCTCGCAGGCCAGGTTCAGCGCCCCAGCGGCAGCGCCACCGCAATCATCGCGAACAGCGCGCCGCAGCAGCGGTTGAACCCCTTGCCGCCCTTGGCCAACCACGGCCTGATGCGACCGGCCAGGCGTGCCAGCAGGTATTCGACCAGGCATTCCACGCAGGCGAACGTCGCCGCCATCACGATGAACTGCAGGGCCAGGCCGCGTTGCGGGTCGATGAACTGTGGCAAAAAGGCGCCATAGAACAGCAGCACTTTCGGGTTGGACAGCGCCGACAGCAAACCCTGTCGGAACAAACCGGCATTTCCCAGCCGGGTCTGGCCCTGGGCCAGGTCCAGGTGCAGGGGTGGGGCACGCCAGAGCTGGATGCCGAGCCACAGCAGATAGGCGCCGCCGACCCATTTGAGCACTTGCAGCACGGAGCCGGACGTTTGCAGCAGTGCGCTCAGCCCGAACATCGCCAGGGCGATCAGGGCGCTGAAACCACACATGCCGCCGAGGATGGTGAACAGCGTTCGCCGCGCGCCGTAGCGGGCGCCATGAGTCAGGGCAAGCAAACTGTTGGGCCCCGGGGTCAGAGACAGGCCGATGCTTGCCAGCAGGTAGATGAGCCAGGTGTCGAGTGCCATGAGAACGCCTTGTAGGGGAAGGTGCGGCGGGCCCGCTGCGCGCAAGCGGCCCTGTGAGTGCGAAGTATAGGGCCGCTTGTCCTTAGCGCATGGGTATGATCTGGACGTTCAACTGTTGGCGTGCCAACACCCTGCGCACACTTTGCCCGCCATCGATCACCGCATATTTGGCAAACTCCAGCAAAATCAGTGGGTTGAAACCCGGCACAACTCCTGCAAAAGCCCCGGCATGCCCAGTCATCCGCAGGAGCGCCCTTGAACCGACTCAACTTCCCCTTGATCCCGCTCTGTGCCGTGCTGGCCCTGGCTGGCTGCGAGCGTGCCGAGCAGGTCACGACGCGCAGCGACCAGCCGCTGCACGGCGGAACCTTGGTCTATGCCACCGACCGTGAGCCCACCTGCCTGGACCCGCATGTGGCGGGTGACATGCCGCAAGTGTTCGTGGCCCAGCAGTACCTCGACTCGCTGGTGTCGATGGACAGCGACGGCCGTATCGGTCCTTGGCTGGCCGAGCGTTGGCAGGTGTCCGCCGACGGCCTGAGCTACACCTTCCACCTGCGCCGCGACGTGCATTTCACCGATGGCACGCCGTTCAATGCCCAGGCGGTCAAGGCCAATCTCGACCACATGGCCGACCCCAAGACCCAGTCCAGCACCGCGGGCGGCTATATCCGCCAGTATCGCGGCACCGATATCGTCGACGAATACACCGCCGTGGTGCACCTGGCCACGCCTTACGCCGCCTTCCTCGAAGTGCTCGCCCAAGGTTTTCTCGGCATCCAGTCGCCCACCGCGCTCAAGCGCAGCCGTGACGAGAACTGTGAAAGCCCGGTGGGCAGCGGGCCGTTCAAGGTGGTGCGCTGGGACCGGCAGAACCAGGTCGAACTGGTGCGCAACCCCGACTACAACTGGGCGCCGCCCACCGCCAGGCACCAGGGCCCGGCGTATCTTGAGCGCATCGTGTGGAAGTTCATCCAGGAGCCTTCGGTGCGTTTCGCCTCGCTGCAGGCCGGTGAGGTCGACGTGATCGAGAGCGTGCCACCCGAGTCGCACGAGGCTGCGCGGCGCAATCCGGATGTCGAGCTGATCATCGCCCAGCGCCCCGGCAACCCCACCAACGGCACCTTCAACCTGCGCCGGGCGCCGTTCGACGATATCCGCGTGCGGGAAGCCTTCGTACGCAGTGCCGATATCGAAGGCGCGCTCAAGAGCGTGTACTTCGGCGAGTTTCCGCGAGCCGGTGGCCCGCTCAGCGTGGCCACGCCGTTCTACAGCGGCGATTTCGAGCGCAGCCAGGACTACGATCCGCAGCGCGCCGCCCGATTGCTCGACGCCGCCGGCTGGACCGCGCGTGATGCGCAGGGTTACCGCACCCGCAATGGCAAGCGCCTGAGCGCTGTGGTGCTGATCGGCGCGCGTACACCGCCTTCGGAACTGACCCTCTGGGAGCAGGTGCAGGCCACCACCCGCCAGGCTGGCCTGGAACTGGTGATCGATCAGATGAGCGACGCCCAGGTCACCGCGCGCCAGGCCGCCTGGGACTACGACATCCGCACCGGTTACTGGAACACCAACACCCCGGATGTGCTGCGCATCATCTTTGGCTCGGCGTTCGTCCAGCCGGCAGGTGTCGGCGGCTATCACCAGAACTCCTCGGGCTTTGCCGATCCGGGCTTCGACGCGCTGCTCGACGACGCCCTGGCCACGCAGGATCCGGAGCGCCGTCGGGCGCTGTACCTCAAGGCCCAGCAACAGGCCGCCAGCCGGTACCTGCAATTGACCACCTACCCACAGAGCACGCGGCTGGGCCTCTACAAGACGGCCCACGGCGTGCGCCTGGAGCCCTCGTTGGCGGTGACCTACCTCTATGACGCATGGGTGAGCAAATGAGCGACCCGACGACCCTGACCGATCCCCGTCGCGAGCGCCTGGGTGCGCTCGCACGCCGCGCCGCCATTCGCCTGGGCGGCGGCCTGCTGGTGCTGTGGGCGGTGGCGACCCTGACCTTCTTCGCCCTGCGCCTGATGCCGGGCGACCCGGTGCTGGCGATTCTTGGCGGCACCACCGGCAACCCGACGCCTGAAGCCATCGAGGCGACCCGGCGCGAGTACGGCCTGGACAAACCGCTACCGGTGCAATACGTGCTGTATCTCGGGCGTCTGGTGCAGGGCGACCTGGGCCAGTCCTACTCCCAGCACCAGCCCGTGACCCGAGTGCTGGCCGAACAGGCCGGGGCAACCCTCGAGCTGACGTTCGCCGCGCTGGTGCTGGCCTGGTTGCTGGTGCTGCTGTTGACGGTGGTCACCGCCGGCCGTGGCCGGCTCATCGGCGGGCTGGCCTCGCTGGCCGAAACCCTCAGCGCCGCCTTGCCGCACTTCTGGCTGGGGGTGGTGCTGCTGGCGGTGTTCGCCTTCGGCTTGCGCTGGTTCCCGCCGGCGGGCAGCGACAGCCTCGCAAGCCTCGTGCTGCCGGCATTCTCCCTGGCCATTCCGCTGGCAGGATTCATCGCCCAGGTGACCCGTGAATCACTCGAGCTGACTCTCGATCAGCCCTTCATTCTCAGCGCCCGCAGCCGTGGCCTGAGCGACCTGGCCGTGCGCTTCCGGCATGCCCTGCGCCACGCCCTGCTGCCGGGGGTGTCACTGTCGGGCTGGGCCATCGGTGCGCTTATCAGCGGGGCGGTGGTGTGCGAAGTGATCTTCTCGCGCAAGGGGGTGGGCCGTCAGTTGTACCAGGCGGTGCAACTGCAGGATCTGCCGCTGGTGATCGGCATCACCCTGGTGGTGGCTGCAGCCTACGTGCTGGCCAACATTCTCGTGGACCTGCTCTACCAATGGATCGACCCACGCCAACAGGAGGCGAGCGCATGAGCGACCTTATTCTGGAACACAGCCAGGCGCCGCTGCGTCGACAACGTCGCTTGCAGTGGCCGCCGCTGGGGGCGAGCCTGGCGATCCTGTTCCTGCTCGCGCTGCTGCTGGCGGCGCTGGCGCCTGGGCTGTTCACCCGCATCGACCCGCTGGCGATCGTGCCGCGCGAGGCGTTCCAGGCGCCGAGTTGGACGCACTGGCTGGGCACCGACCAGTCGGGGCGCGACATCTTCGCGCGTATCGTCCATGGCGCGCGTCAGAGCCTGCTGATCGGTGTGGCGGCAACCTTGCTGTCGATGGCCATCGCCGTCAGCCTCGGGCTGCTCGGCGGATTGGGCGGGGCGCGGGTAGACCGTGGCGTGGGCTGGCTGCTGGAGGTGCTGTTCGCCTTTCCCAGCCTGGTGCTGGCGCTGCTGTTCGTGGCGGTGTTCGGCAGCGGTGTCGGTCCGCTGATCATCGCCACCGGGCTGGGTGGGGCGCCTGGCTATGCGCGGATGGTCCGTGGCCAGGTGCTGGCGGTACGCAATTCGGGCTATATCGAAGCGGCGCGGGCGCTGGGGCACCCGACCGCACGCATTGTCCTGCGTCAGTTATTGCCCAATGCCATGCGCCCGCTGGTGGTGACCCTGACCATGGGCGTCGACCAAGCCATCGTCTGGGCATCTGCCCTGAGTTTCCTGGGCCTTGGTGCCCGACCACCGGCGCCTGAGTGGGGCACCATGCTGTCGATGGGCCGTGATTTCATTGCCAGCGCCTGGTGGCTGAGCTTTTTCCCCGGCCTGTTCATCGTGCTCACCACGTTGGCGACCACCGCGGCCGGACGCTACCTTCAACACCGCCTGGAGGGCCGCCTGCCATGAGCGACAAGACCTTGATCGTCGATGGCCTGAACGTGACGTTCGAAGGCCGCAGTGTGGTGCGCGAACTGTCCTTTACCCTGGCGCCGGGTCGCTGTGTGGCCCTAGTGGGGGAGTCTGGCTCGGGCAAGAGCGTCAGCGCCCGCAGCCTGGTTGGGCTGGTGGGCGCGCGTGGCGAGGTGACCGCGCGCACCTTGGGCTTTGCCGGTCGCGACCTGCTGGCCCTGAGCGAGCGTCAATGGCGTGCGGTGCGTGGCAAGGATATCGGCTTCGTGCTGCAGGATGCGTTGGTGTCGCTCGACCCGCTGCGGCCCGTGGGCAAGGAAATCCTCGAGGTGTTGCAGACCCATGGCTATGGAGATCGGGCGCAGCGCGCTGCGCGCGTACTGACGCTGCTCGAACGGGTCGGGGTGCCGGACGTGGCGTTGCGTGCGCGGCAGCGGCCAGGCCAGCTTTCTGGGGGGCTGCGCCAGCGAGCGCTGATCGCCAGTGCGCTGGCACTGGAACCGGCGCTGGTGATCGCCGATGAACCCACCACTGCGCTCGATGCCACGGTCCAGGCGCAGATTCTTGAGGTGTTCCAGCAGATCAAGGCGCGGGGTGCATCGTTGCTGATCATCAGCCATGACCTGGCGGTGGTCGCGCAACTGGCCGATGAGGTGGTGGTGCTGCGCCATGGCGAGGTGGTGGAGCAGGGGCCGATGCAGCAGGTGCTGCGTCATCCACAGCACCCCTATACCCAGGCGCTGTTGGCCGCGGTGCCGGCGGAGCATCCGCGTGGCAGCCGCCTCTCGCCAACGCGTGCGGGCGAGCGTGTACCGCGTAGCGCCGTGCCTGGCGAGGTGCTGCTGCAGGCCCGAGGCCTGGGCAAGCGCTACACCGGCCCTGACGGGGTGGTGCGCCAGGTGGTGCAGGGCGTGGACTTCACCCTGCGTGCCGGGCGTACCCTGGGCATCGTCGGTGAGTCCGGCTCGGGCAAGACCACGGTCGCGCGCATTGCCCTCGGGCTGCTGCAACCGGACCAGGGCGAGGTGCTGTATCGCGGCCAGCCATGGAACCGCCCGAACGATGCCGTAAGCGAAGCCCGCCGCCGCCCGCTACGCCAGCAGATCAGCGTGATCTACCAGGACCCGCTGGGTTCGTTCGACCCGCGCTGGACCGTGGCGCAGATCCTTGATGACGCCTTGCAGGTGGCGGGCGTCGAGGCCGCCGCGCGCCCGGCGCGTATCCAGGTGCTGCTCGAGCAAGTGCGCCTGCCGGCCAGCCTGGCCAGCCGCCGGCCGTTGCAGCTCTCCGGCGGCCAGCGCCAGCGTGTGGCGATCGCCCGCGCCATCGCCAGTGAGCCGAAGCTGATCATCTGCGACGAGCCTGTGTCGGCGTTGGATGTATCGGTGCAAGCCCAGGTGCTCGACCTGCTGGCCGACCTGCAGGATGCGTTGGGTCTGGCCTATCTGTTCATCTCCCATGACTTGGGGGTGATTCGCCATGTCAGCGATGACGTGCTGGTGATGCGCCATGGCCAGGTGGTCGAGCATGCGCCGGTCGAGCAGTTGTTCGAGCAGCCTGCCCACGAATACACCCGCCGCCTGCTCGGCTCGGTGCCGCGCCTGCCGGGCAGCGGCGCCGAGCTGGTGGTGCCGCCGCTGGACCTGGAACACGAAGCCTTCGACCTGTTCGATGAATCACGCCTCTGGAAAATCGCCATTTAAGGATTGCCCCATGACCACCTTCCAACGTTTCCCCTCCCAGGCGCCGGCCGCCACTGTGGAGGCCTTGAAGACGCGCATCGATGCGCTGCTGCCAGACATCGCCGCCGGTGCGGCCGAGCGCGAGCGTGAGCGCCAGTTGCCGTTCGAAGCCATCGCCCGGCTGGCTGCGGCCGGGCTCTACACCGTGCGCATTCCGACCCGTTATGGTGGGCCCGGTGGCACGGTGAGCGATGTCATCGAATTGCTGCTGAAGATCGCCTCGGCCGACTCCAACGTTGCCCAGGCCCTGCGCCCGGGTTTCGCCTTTGTCGAGGGTCTGCTGGTGTCGGGCGCAGACGATGCCGAACAGGAGCGCGAGCGCTGGTTTGCGCGCTACCTGCAAGGTGCGGTGATCGGCAATGCAGGCTGGGAACTGGGCGGCGCCAATGGTGCCATCGCTGCGCGGCTGGTCCGCGAGGGTGACCACTATCGCGCCAATGGCAGCAAGTTCTACAGCACCGGGGCGCTGTTCGCCGACTATGTCAGCGCGGTGGCGCTGGATGAGGACGAGCAACCGGTGTCGTTCATCCTTCCGCGTGACCGCGACGGCCTGGAGCTGGTCGATGATTTCGATGCCATGGGCCAGCGCCTGACCGCCAGCGGCACCACGCACCTGCGCAATGTGCGGGTGGAGGCGCGCGAACTGCGCACGCGTACCGTGGAGGAGGGCAAGCGCACGCTGGTGACGCCGTTCCTGCAACTGTTCCTGGGCACCGTGCTGGCCGGGATCGCCCGCAATGCGCTGGACGACGCCACCCGTTTCGCCCGCGAGCATGCCCGGCCGATCAAGCACAGTACGGCCAGTCGTTCTGTGGACGATCCCTATGTTGAACTGAGCGTGGGCGATATCGCGGCGCGCGCCTATGGCGCCGAGGCGCTGGTGCTGAAGGCGGCCGCCACGATCGACCGGGCCTGGGCGGCGCAGTCGGACGAGGCGGCGGTGGAGCAGGCCGCGCTCGAAGTCGCGCAGGCCCAGTACCTGGTGGCGGAGCTTGCGCTCAAGGCGGCCGAGACAGTGTTCGACGTGGGAGGCGCGTCGACCACCGGGCGTGCGCACAATCTCGACCGCCATTGGCGCAACGCCCGCACCGTGGCCAACCACAATCCACGGCAGTGGAAGGCGGCGGTGGTGGGTGCCTGGCTGCTCAAGGGCACCCGCCCACCGGTGTCCGGCTTGTTCTAGAACTTCACATCCATCGCCACCTCGAAGGTACGCGGTGCGCCCATGTAGTACTGCTGCCCATAGGCCTGCTTGGCATACACCTCATCGGTCAGGTTGCGTACACGGCCGGTGAGGGTGGTGTGCTCGTCCAGGCGATAGCGGGCGAAGGCGCCGAACAGGGTGTAGGCGGGGGCCTTGAGGCTGTTGGCGTTGTCGGCGTAGACCGAATCGACGTAGCGGGCATCCACGCCGGCCGACCAGTCACGGGTGAAGGCATAGGTCAGCCACAGGTTGGCGACATTGGCTGGCACGTTCACCGGTGCATTGCCCTTGCGTGACACCGACACACCACTTACCGCCTCGTTGAACTCATCGTAACGGGCATCGACATAGGCGTAGTTGGCCTCGGCCAGCAGCCTGGGCGTGACCTGCAGGCGCCCGGACAGCTCGATACCGCGCGAGGTCTGCTGACCCGCCTGGACCGTCAGGTTGGGGTCGTTGGAGTCACGCACCGCGAAATCCTTGCGCACGATCTGGTAGACCGCCACGGTGGCGGCGCCGCGTCCGTCGAGGAAGCCGAACTTGCTGCCGGCCTCCCACTGCTCGCCCTTGGACAGGTCGAACAACCCGACGTTGGAATAGGTCGCCGATGCCAGCGAGCCGGCCGGCAGGTCGGCGGAGTTGCTGTACTGCAGGTAGACGCTGGCTGTCGGGGTCAGTTCGTAGGTCAGGCCGATGCGCCCGGACAGCGGCTCCCAGCGGCGCTCGAAATAGGCCGGCGAACTGGGGCTGACCGGGCCGTAGTTGGTGACCTGCATGTCCAGGTAGTCGTAGCGCAGGGCCGTCAGCAGCGCCAGGCGGTCGGTCAGTTCCAGGCGATTCTCGGCGAACAGCGCGCGGTTGAGCACCTCGTTGCGTCGCTGTTTGGTCAGGCCGCGATTGACGCCGGGAATGTCGTAGAAACTGCCGGGATCGAAGTGATCCGGATCGACCACGTCGCTGTAGCTGCCCGAGGTCGGGTACAGAGTCTGGTGCATGCTCGACCAGTCCAGCCCCAGCGACCACTGGCTGCTCAGGCCGAACAGGCTGTTGTCGTGGCGCAGCTCGACACGATCGCCGATCACGCTCTGCTGGTGGCGTTGCAGGTAGGGGCTGGAGCGCACCACGTTGCCGTCGCTGTTGTAGCGGTAGCCTTCGAGGTTGCGGTAATCACGCTGGGCATCGTAGTGGTAGAGGGTGTTCTGCACGCTGGTAGTGTCGCTCACCTGGTAATCGAGGATCGAACGCAGCCAGCGTACACGCTGCTCGTAGCGCCCGTCGGCGACGTTGTAGTTTTCGAAGCGGCGGCTCTTGTCGATCTTCAGGGTGCTGCGCCCCGGCAGGATGGGCGAGCCCCAGTAGGGGCTGTCCTCTTTGTCTTCCTGGTACTCCAGCGCCAAGGTGTGGGTGAGGTTGGGCGAGAGGTCGCTGAGCAACGAGAAGGCCAGGCTGTCGGTGTTGCGCTGGTTGCGGTCAATGTAGCCATTGCCCTGGCTGTGGCTGAAGTCCAGGCGTGCGAAGTGGCGGGCATCGGCGGGGTTCTTGGCCAGGGCCTGGTTGATGCCGAAGGCGACTTCCGAGTCGTCGTAGCTGCCGTAGCGGATGCGCCCATCGAGGGTTTGCGCGTCGCGGCTGGCGAGCTTGGTGATGTAGTTGATCGAGCCCCCCACGGCGCCGGCGCCATGCAGGAACGACGACGGGCCGCCGATCAGTTCGACCCGATCCAGCACCCACGCATCCACCGGGCGGGTGGCGCTGCTGTAGCCCAGGTTGATGCCGTTGTAGAGCTGGGTCACCTGGTTCTGGGTGAAGCCTCGGTAGGCGACGAAGCCGCCGTAGCCGGGGTTGGCCGAGGCATTGACGCCGGTCATGGCGTTGATCACGTCCTGACTGTCCTTGGCGTCACGCTGCTCGATCACCCGGCGGTCCGAGACGCTGACCGAAGCCGGTGTCTGCCGTGCCGTGAGGCCCAGGCGCGAGCCGGTGCGAATCGGTTCATCCAGTTGCACGCCAGAGGGCGACTGCTGTTCGGCGTCGATGGTGGTGGCGTCGAGTTGCACGGGGGCGACGTCGGCCCAGGCACAGGTGCAGGTGGCGCCCATCAGGAGCACCAGAGAAGTGTTGCGGATCATGTTGTAGTGATTTCCACGCAAAGGTCATGGCTGACCCACGGGCACAGGCGTGCCCGCCTGGGGTCAGGCGAAGGTCGCTGCTGCGGGGAGGTCGGACGGGGAGGCGCGGGGCGGGATGGCGGGGCGCAGATAGCGTGGGGGCGGCTGCGCCCAGCTGCGCACGATGATCGGCGAGGGTTGCCCGCCATGCGCCGCAGGGAATGACCAGAGACTGCCACTCAGTGGCACGGCCAGCGCAAAGGAGGAGCACACCGGGCAATCGAGCTGGGCCATGTGCTGGTCGCTGCTGCTGTCGCCCAGGTCGATGGCCGGGCCTTTGCCGGTACTGTCGAGGGCGCAGAAACCACCGTCCAGGCCCGACAGACGCAGGCCGCTCATCTGGCCGTGGTGCAGGCCACAGAGCAACAGGCTGAACAGCACGCTGGCATAGAGCGTCCAGGCGGTCAGCGAACGTGTCCGACGGGTGGTTTTCATGGCCGCGAATCTACCATTCGGATGGCGGGGAGGGTGGCGGTCGTGGTGTGGTCGATTGTCGCAACGTCGTCTGGCGAAATTCGCGCTGCCCTTTATCGCAGTATCTGGCACAGACCCGATGCCCATGAGCACCGAAACCGGGCTCACACCCGCTCTCCAGTTGTGCGTGCCGCCCTATCCGGGAGCGCAGGCCGAAGAATTTCATCTTCGTTCATCTGCGTAGTTGGCCCGCAACCTGCTATATCAGTTCAGCAGTTTCAGACAAGCGGTCATTGCGTACCCCATCGTAGGTAAACGCGACAGATCAGCCAAAAATTAGCAACACCACGGATTTCAGGGGCTGCAGGATGTCGTCCGCGCAACAAATCGAACAACCTGGGAGCGATTCCGGCTGGAGTGCACACCTGCAATTGCGCTTCGTCAAACGCGGGGATACGACTCGTCTTGGTGCACGAAAGCATTTTGGCCCTCTTTTGGTGCAGCGCCCTTTTTATCCCGAAGGCGCGCCGTGCCATGTCTACATCCTTCATCCCCCAGGTGGCGTCGTCGCCGGTGACCGGCTCGAGCTCGATATCCACCTGGAACCTGGCAGCCACGCGCTGCTGACCATGCCTGGCGCGAGCAAGTTCTACCGCAGCATCGGCCCGACCGCGCACCTGGCGCAGCGCTTCCACCTGGCGGCCGACAGCTCGCTGGAGTGGCTGCCCCACGACAGCATCTTCTTCGATGGCGCTCGCGCCCGGCTCGACAGCCGTTTCACCCTCGAACCCGGCGCCCGCCTGCTGGCCTGGGAAACCCTGTGCCTGGGGCGTCCGGTGATGAGCGAGCGCTTCGATCATGGCGCCCTCGACAGCCGACTGCGCGTCGAGCTGCCGGACGACCCGGGGCTCCACGAGCGCCTGCGCATAGAAGGCGGGCACCTGGAAAAACTCGGCGGTTATCCGCTGGTCGCGACGTTCTGCGCCGCACCTGCCGATACGGCCCTGCTCGAGCAGGTACGCCAGCTGCTCGACGACGTGGAAACCCCGGCTGGCGCGACCCTGCTCGGGCCGTTGCTGGTGATTCGCCTGCTCGATAACGACAACCAACACGTGCAACGCACCCTGCAGCGCCTCTGGCATCTGTTGCGCCCGGCCGTACTGGGCCTGGCGCCGAGCCCGCCGCGCATCTGGGCCACCTGAGAGAGCCTCCCATGGAGCTGACCCCGAGAGAGAAAGACAAACTGCTGCTGTTCACCGCCGCGCTGGTTGCCGAGCGCCGCCTGGCCCGTGGACTGAAGCTCAACTACCCCGAAGCGGTGGCGCTGATCAGCGCTGCGGTGATGGAGGGCGCGCGGGACGGCCGCACGGTGGCCGAGCTGATGAGCCTGGGCCGCGAGGTGCTCAGCCGTGACCAGGTCATGGACGGTGTGCCTGAGCTGATCCCGGACGTCCAGGTGGAAGCGACCTTCCCCGATGGCACCAAGCTTGTGACGGTCCACGAACCTATCGTCTGACGCTGCCCAGGAGGCATTCATGATTCCCGGAGAAATCCAGGTCGCCCCAGGCGACATCGAGCTCAATGTCGGCCGCGAAACGGTCAGCGTCAGCGTTGCCAATCATGGCGACCGCCCGGTGCAGGTCGGCTCGCACTACCACTTCTACGAAGCCAACGACGCGCTGGTGTTCGAGCGCGAGCCGACCCGAGGCTTTCGCCTGGACATTCCCGCCGGCACCGCCGTGCGTTTCGAGCCTGGCCAGTCACGTACCGTGCAGTTGGTGGCCTACGCCGGCAAGCGCGAAGTCTATGGCTTCCAGGGCAAGGTGATGGGCGCGCTGGAGGACAAGGCATGAGCCGTATTTCCCGTCGGGCCTACGCCGACATGTTCGGCCCCACCGTCGGCGACCGCGTGCGCCTGGCCGATACGGCGCTGTGGGTCGAAGTGGAGAAGGACTTCACGATCTATGGCGAGGAAGTCAAGTTCGGTGGTGGCAAGGTCATCCGCGATGGCATGGGGCAGGGCCAGATGCTGGCCGCCGAAGCCGTGGACCTGGTGCTGACCAACGCACTGATCATCGATCACTGGGGGATCGTCAAGGCCGACATCGGCGTTCGAGGGGGGCGTATCGTCGCCATTGGCAAGGCTGGCAACCCAGACGTGCAACCCGGCGTCACCATCCCGGTTGGCGCGTCGACAGAAGTGATCGCGGCCGAGGGCAAGATCGTCACGGCAGGCGGCATCGACTCCCATATTCATTTCATCTCCCCGCAGCAGGTGGATGAGGCCCTGACCAGCGGCGTCACTACATTCATCGGCGGCGGCACCGGTCCGGCGACCGGTACCAACGCCACCACCTGTACGCCGGGGCCTTGGTACCTGGCGCGCATGCTCCAGGCTGCCGACAGCTTGCCGATCAACATCGGCTTTCTCGGCAAGGGCAACGTCTCCAAGCCCGAACCGCTGCGCGAGCAGATCGCGGCCGGTGCCATGGGCATGAAATTGCACGAAGACTGGGGTTCGACGCCGGCGGCCATCGATTGCTGCATGAGCGTGGCGGAAGAGATGGACATCCAGGTCGCGATCCACAGCGATACGCTCAACGAATCCGGCTGCATCGAGGACACCCTGGCAGCGATTGGCGATCGCACCATCCACACCTTTCATACCGAGGGGGCTGGTGGGGGGCATGCACCGGATATCATTCGCGCGGCAGGGCAGGCCAACGTGCTGCCGTCCTCGACCAACCCGACGTTGCCCTACACCATCAACACCGTGGATGAGCACCTGGACATGCTCATGGTCTGCCACCACCTGGACCCGAGCATTGCCGAAGACGTGGCCTTCGCCGAGTCGCGCATCCGCCGCGAGACCATCGCCGCCGAGGACATCCTCCACGACATGGGCGCGTTCTCCATGACCTCGTCCGATTCCCAGGCCATGGGCCGGGTCGGCGAAGTGGTGCTGCGGACCTGGCAGGTGGCTCACCAGATGAAGGTGCGCCGCGGCCCCCTGGCGCCGGACAGCAGCTACAGCGACAACTTCCGGGTCAAGCGCTACATCGCCAAGTACACCATCAATCCGGCGCTGAGCCATGGCATCGCCCATGAGGTCGGCTCGGTGGAGGTGGGCAAGCTGGCCGACCTGGTGGTCTGGTCGCCCGCGTTCTTCGGTGTCAAGCCGTCGGCGGTGATCAAGGCCGGTATGATCGTCACGGCGCCTATGGGCGATATCAACGGTTCGATCCCGACCCCGCAGCCGGTGCATTACCGCCCAATGTACGCAAGCTTCGGTGCGGCGCGCCACGCCACGCGCATGACCTTCCTGCCCCAGGCCGCCATGGACCGTGGGCTGGCCGAGGAACTGGGGCTGCGCAGCCTGATCGGGGTCACCCGCGGCTGTCGCCGGGTACGCAAGGCTGACATGGTGCACAACGGCCTGCAGCCGTTGATCGAGGTCGATGCCCAGACTTACCAGGTGCGCGCCGATGGCGAGTTGCTGGTGTGCGAACCGGCCAGCGAACTGCCACTGGCCCAGCGTTATTTCCTGTTCTGAAGGAGCAAGCATGATTGTCCTGACCCGCCGTGTCGCCGAGGCTGCCTCGGTCAGCGGCACTGTCACCCTGGATGTGGACAGCCGAATCAAGAGCCGCCTGCGCGTGACCCTCGACGATGGCCGCGAAGCCGGTCTGATGCTCGAACGCGGCCACCTGCTGCGCGGTGGCGAACTGCTCGCCGATGCCGATGGCCTGCACGTGGTGCAGGTGCTGGCAGCACCGGAGCGCGTTTCCACGGTGCGCTGCGCCGATCCGTTGCTGCTGGCGCGTGCGGCCTACCATCTGGGCAATCGCCATGTGCCGTTGCAGATCGAGGCCGGCCTTTTGCGCTACCAGCATGATCATGTGCTGGACGAAATGGTGCGCGGCCTCGGTCTTGAGGTGCTGATCGAGCAGGCACCGTTCGAGCCGGAGGCTGGCGCCTACCAGAGTGCTCCTCACGGGCACGCCCACAATCATCCCTTCGTTCGCCTGTAAACACCTTCCGAACTGCCTTGGAGCACACAATGAAAAAAGCCCTTGCCCTCGCTTTACTGATGATCGCCTTGCCAGCCTTCGCTCACCCCGGCCACGACAACAACCCGCTGCAGGACGGTTTGCTGCACCCGCTGACGGGCCTGGACCACCTGCTCATGCTGCTGGGTACCGGCGTGCTGGCGGCACTGACCCGACGCAACCTGAGCTTGCCCCTGGCCACGCTTTCGGCGATGTTCGGCGGCGCGGTGCTGGGGCATCTGTTCGGCGACCTGGTCGGAGTCGAGACCATGATCTCTATCTCACTGGTGGTGGCCGCCTGCGCCATGCTGCTGCCTAATCGCCAGGTACTGCTGGCCCTGGCCATGCCGGTGTTCGCCCTGTTCCATGGCTGGGCCCACGGCGTTGAAGCAACGCCCAGCGCGTTCTGGATGTTCAGCGCAGGCTTCGTCACCGTCAGTGCGCTGCTGCTGGTGGTCGGGTTCGGCGTGGGCTGCCTGCTGCGTCGCCACAGCAAGCTGCAGAAGCTGTTCGGTGGCGGCTTGCTGGCCGGTGCCGCGTTCGTGCTGGCCGGCTGATGAGCAGCGACCTGGCGCTGTTACGCCTGCTGCAACTGGCAAGCCCGGGCCTGCCGGTGGGTGGCTTCACCTATTCGCAAGGCCTGGAGTGGGCCGTCGAGGCGGGCTGGGTGCGTGACACGGCCGGCTTTTGTGCCTGGCAGCGTGAGCAGTTGCACGACACCCTGGGTTGTCTTGACTGGCCATTGCTGGCGCGCCTCTACCGGGCATGCCAGGGCGATGATGCCGAGGCCTTCGCACGCTGGACCCAGTTTCTGCTGGCCAACCGCGAGACGGCTGAGCTGCGGCTGGAAGAGCGCCAGCGAGGTAGCGCCCTGGCGCGGCTGCTCGATGGCTGGCAACTGGCCCAGGCGCCAGCCTGGCGTGAGAGCATCGAACTCTCCCAGCTCGGCGGCATGGCCTGGCTGGGCGCGCATTGGTCGATTCCGCTGCGCGACCTGGCCCTTGGTCATGGCTTCGCCTGGCTGGAAGGCGCCGTCATGGCCGGGGTCAAGCTGGTGCCTTTCGGCCAACAGGCGGCCCAGACCTTGCTGCGCGACTTGGGCGCCGAGCTGCCCGCCGTGCTCGACCAGGCCCTGACCCTGGAGGATGACGAACTGGGCGGCGGCCTGCCGCTGCTGGCCATTGCCTCGTCACGCCACGAAACCCAATACACCCGTTTGTTCCGTTCCTGAGGATTGCCAACATGCAAAGCTATCAGCAACCCCTGCGCGTCGGTGTCGGCGGCCCGGTCGGCTCCGGCAAGACCGCGCTGCTCGAGGCCCTGTGCAAGGCCATGCGTGACCATTACCACATCGCCGTGGTGACCAACGACATCTACACCAAGGAGGACCAGCGCATCCTCACCGAGGCCGGTGCTCTGGAGCCTGAGCGCATCGTCGGCGTCGAGACTGGCGGCTGCCCGCACACCGCAATCCGCGAGGATGCCTCGATGAACCTGGCGGCGGTCGAGGCGTTGGCGCGCAAGTTCGGCAACCTGGAGGTGATCTTCGTGGAGAGCGGTGGCGACAACCTCAGTGCCACGTTCAGCCCGGAGTTGGCCGACCTGACCATCTATGTGATCGACGTCGCCGAAGGCGAGAAGATCCCGCGCAAGGGCGGGCCGGGCATCACCAAGTCGGATTTCCTGGTGATCAACAAGACCGACCTTGCACCTTATGTGGGTGCGTCGCTGGAGGTGATGGAGCGCGACACCAACCGCATGCGTCCCGAGCGGCCCTGGACGTTCAGCAACCTGAAGAAGGGGGAGGGGTTGCAGGCGGTGATCGATTTCATCGTCGATCGCGGGATGTTGGGGGTGAGGGGGTAAGCCTTCTCTGAGCTTTACTCGGCCCTGTGGCAGCGGCGGTTTGCCGCGCCCACAGGTCCTTTGTCAGGCCGCGATCTTCGAAGGGTCGCCCTGCAGCAACCAGCGGCTGCGCTGCGATTGCAGCAGCCCCTCGAGCAGCGACACACCGCGATCGCGTTGGGCGATGCGGTCCTGCTCGAACGCATCCTTGAGCAAGCTCAGCACGTTGCGCGACTGGGTCACGGCCTTGGGCGTGGTCACGTCGCTTTTCAGGTCGCCATCGACATAGGTGAGGATCCGCTCTTTCTGGCTCGCCTGCTGGGTCGCGCTGGCCTCAACCAGTTGGCCTTTGTCATAGGCCAGGCGGGTGGTGCTGCTGGCCTGGTCGTCGATCAGGTGGTAGCTGTAGTTCTGCGACTCGCGGTCGCTGCCCAGTATCAGGTTGGTCAACGGATTGAGGCCGCGGTGGAACGAGGCAGTAAGCTTGCTCTGCTGGTTCTGCTCCACCGAGCGGTCCTGCATGCCACGGCTCTTGACCGTGGTGCTCTGCGAGGCGCTGAAGGTGAAACTGTCGGTTTCGTCCTGGCGCATCGGGTTGCTTCTGCGTGTGGTTTCGCTGATCGATGCGCTGAAGTCGGCCAGGCCGCTGAGCAGGGCACGGTCCTTGTCGTTCAGGGCGGATGGGCTTTGCACCGCAGGTTGGCGATTGTCGTCGATGCTGTTGAGCAGGGTGAACGCGGTCTTGAACAGGTTCATCAGGTTCTCGTCGCCACGACCGCGGCGCTGGGCGGCGTCGAACTGGGTCAGGTAGTTGTCGATCGCCGCCTTGCGCTGCGCCGACTTGCCCAGCAGCTCGGCGTCCTGGGTGTCCAGACTCAGTTGCACCTGGCCGGAAGGGCCCTGCAGGCTGAGGCTGCGCGCCTTGTCATCGAGGCTCAGGGAGAAGGTCTGCTCGCCGCTCAGGGATTGGAACTTGCTGCTCATCTGCAAGGCGCTGAACAGCTTCGGATCGAGCTTGACCAGTGCGCCGAGCTTGAGCTGGGGTGGCACCTCGTTGAGGCCGTCGATGGTAGATTGGAAGGCGTCGGCGAGGTTGCCCAGGCCCTTGAGTTCTTCGGCGCTGAGCGAGCCGCCTTCGACTTCGGCGCTCACCGCCAAGCCCTTCTCGCCACTGGCCAGCGACAAGCGGATGGTCGCGCCGGAAGCGGTGGTCAGGCTGAAGGTGACGCCGCTGTCGGGATTCTCGCGCAGGCGCTGCTGCTGCAGCTTGAGCACGCCAGGGTCGATCGGAGAGTCGTCGCTGAAGGCGAACACCGACTGCGAGATGTTCTTGCCGCCGTTCTGTGCAAGCTGCTCGATCAAGGCCGCACCAATGCCTTTGAAGCGGCCTGCGCTGCTGGACGACTGGAAGGCTGTCTGCAGTGTGGTGGCGAGCTTGTCCTGGCTGTCGTTTTCCCAGACATAGCGGACCTGGCCTGGCAGCAGCCCCTGGCGCGAGTAGGTCTCGGAATCGCTGATGGTGTTGTTCTGGCCGAGAATCACACTGGTGCTCGGGACTGCCGAGACACTGGCGATGCCGGTCGGTTTGCTGGCGCTGGTCGGATCTGGTTGCGGGGCAGCCAGGACCGGGGCCAGGCGCTGTGCTGCTGTTATCGGATTCATTAGCGTCCTGCCGAATTGAGGTGCGGGTACGTCAGTGATATCGGCAGGCCAGCGCCCAACATTAGAAAATCCCGCAAACGAAACGGCCCGCCAGAAGGCGGGCCGTTCGTTACAGCAGGCGGCGATCAACGGCGGCGGAACAGCGGCAGCGGCTCGTCGGTGGCACCCTGGTAGGTGACCGAGAAGTCCTTCAGGCTCTGCAGCGCGTCTTGCGGGTCCTTGTCAGCACGGATCGCGAAGGCGTCGAAACCACAGCGGGCCATGTAGAACAACTGGTCGCGCAGGACGTCGCCGATGGCGCGCAGTTCGCCCTTGTACTGGTAGCGGTCACGCAGCAGGCGCGCATTGGAGTAGTTGCGCCCGTCGGTGAACGCCGGGAAGTTCAGGGCGATGACCTGGAAGTGCTGGACGTCCTCGCCGATTTCCTCGGCTTCTTCGTCGCTGTCCAGCCACACGCCCAGGCCGCCGTCGCGGGCCTTGAGGGCATGGGCATGGTCACGCCACAGCTGCAGCGGAACGATGTAGTCGTCGCAGTTGGTCAGTTCGTCGAACGAGGTACCCTTGGGCAGCAGGTGCCAGGTTTCGTCGACGAGCTGGTTGTTCTTAATGATTCGCTGCATAGACGCGTTCCTTGAATGGGTCGATGCCGATACGCTGGTAAGTGTCGATGAAGCGCTCGTCTTCGTTGCGCTGCTCGACGTACACGTTGATCAGCTTCTCGATCACGTCAGCCATGTCGTCCTGGGCGAAGGAGGGGCCGAGGATCTTGCCAAGGGTCGCATCGCGCGCGGCGTTGCCGCCCAACGACACCTGGTAGAACTCCTCGCCTTTCTTGTCCACGCCGAGGATGCCGATGTGGCCCACGTGGTGGTGGCCGCAGGCGTTCATGCAGCCGGAGATGTTCAGGTCGAGCTCGCCGATGTCGAACAGGTAGTCCAGGTCGTCGAAGCGGCGCTGGATGGATTCGGCGATCGGGATCGACTTGGCGTTGGCCAGGGAGCAGAAGTCGCCACCCGGGCAGCAGATGATGTCGGTCAGCAGGCCGATGTTCGGCGTGGCAAAACCACTTTCACGCAGTTCCAGCCACAGCGCGTGCAGCTGACGCTGCTCGACGTCGGCGAGGATGATGTTCTGCTCGTGGGAGGTGCGCAGGTGGCCGAAGCTGTAGCGGTCGGCCAGGTCGGCGACGGCATCGAGCTGCTTGTCGGTCAAGTCGCCTGGGGCTACGCCGGTGGGCTTGAGCGACAGGGTGACTGCGACATAACCCGGCTTCTTGTGGGCGCGGGTGTTGCGCGAACGCCAGCGGGCGAAGCCAGGGTTTTCCTGGTCCAGGGCGCTGTAGTCGACGTTTTCCAGCGCGAGGTACTCGGGGTCGACGAAGTGACGTGCGACGCGTTGCAGCTCGGCTTCGGTCAGGGTGGTGCTGCCGCCGCGCAGGTGAGCCATCTCGGCTTCGACCTTTTCGGCGAACACTTCCGGGGTAAGGGCCTTGACCAGGATCTTGATCCGCGCCTTGTACTTGTTGTCACGGCGGCCGTAACGGTTGTACACGCGCAGGATGGCGTCCAGGTAGCTGAGCAGGTCCTGCCAGGGCAGGAACTCGTTGATGAACGCACCGATCACCGGGGTACGGCCCAGGCCGCCGCCGACCAGGACGCGGAAGCCCAGCTCGCCGGCTTCGTTGTGCACCGGCTCCAGGCCGATGTCGTGCACTTCGATGGCGGCGCGGTCGTCCTTCGAGCCGTTGACGGCGATCTTGAACTTGCGCGGCAGGTAGGCGAATTCCGGGTGGAAGGTGGTCCACTGGCGGACGATCTCGCACCAGGGGCGCGGGTCGATCAGCTCATCGGCGGCGACACCGGCGAACTGGTCGGTGGTGACGTTGCGCAGGCAGTTGCCGCTGGTCTGGATCGCGTGCATCTGCACGGTGGCGAGTTCGGCCAGGATGTCCGGGACGTCTTCCAGCGCCGGCCAGTTGTACTGCACGTTCTGGCGGGTGGAGATGTGGGCGTAGCCCTTGTCGTAGTCACGGGCGATCTTCGCCAGCATGCGGACCTGGCCGGCGTTCAGCTGGCCGTAAGGCACGGCGACACGCAGCATCGGCGCGAAACGTTGGATGTAGAGGCCGTTCTGCAGGCGCAGAGGGCGGAATTCTTCTTCGCTCAGCTCACCGGCCAGGTAGCGGCGGGTCTGATCACGGAACTGCTTGACGCGGTCCTCGATGATCCGCTGATCGTACTCGTCGTATACGTACATAAAAGTCCTGTCTCAGGCTGCATGCAGCTAATCGCGCGCACGGCCGCGCACTCCGGGTCGGAGCGGGGGAACGATAACAGGTTGTATTTATGCGCTAAAGTGATGTTTTTGCATATGAAAAGAACCAATTGGACTAAGTGAGACTGGCTGCTATTTGTCGGGTGGCTGGCCCGGCGCCGTTATACTGAGCCCCTTTGCATTGCAGGGATGTTGCGCATGTTCATCAGGGCGCTGTGCCGCAGTCTGTGCCTGGGTCTGCCATTGGTGGCGAGCGCCCAGGCGGCTTCGGTGGTGTTTCTCAACCCGGGCTTGTCCGATGAGACGTTCTGGGTCAGTTATTCGCACTTCATGCAGGCCGCCGCCGACGATCTGGGGATGGACCTGCGGGTGGAATACGGCGAGCGCCAGGCCGAGCGGCAACTCGAGCAGGCGCGGGCCGTTCTGCGGGGGGCGCACAAGCCAGACTATTTGGTGTTGGTCAACGAGCAGTACGTCGCGCCGGAGATCATGCGGCTGTCCCAGGGCAGCGGGGTCAAGCTGCTGTTGGTCAACAACGCCCTGACCGAGGGGCAGGCCGAGGAGATTCAGGCGCAGCCGGGCAAGTATGCCGCGCTGCTCGCGTCGCTGGTCGGCAATGACGAACAGGCGGGTTACCAGATGCTGCACGATCTGGTCGCCAGTTTGCCCAGGACTGGCGAACCGATCGAGCTGCTGGCGTTCTCCGGCATCAGCACCACGCCGGCTTCGCAACTGCGCGAGCAGGGCATGCGGCGGGCGTTGGCCGAGCTTGCGCAGGTACGCTTGCGCCAGGTGGTGTATGGCGGCTGGAGTCGCCAACGGGCCTTCGAACAGGCCCAACTGCTGCTGCAGCGCTATCCACGCGTGCGCCTGGTGTGGTCGGCGAACGACGAGATGGCGTTCGGTGCGATGCAGGCATTCGAGGCGGTTGGCCGGGTGCCGGGGCGCGATGTGCTGTTCAGTGCGGTCAACAGTTCACCCGAGGCCTTGCAGGCTCGCGTGGATGGGCGACTGAGCGTGCTCATGGGCGGGCACTTCAGCCTGGGGGGTTGGGCCATGGTGATGCTGCATGACGATGCCCGGGGCCTGGCGCTGAACCGTGACGGGCAACACCTGTACCGCCTGCCGGTGCTGCAGGCCATCGATGCGGTGAAGGCCAGGCGCTGGCTCGAACTGAGCGCCCGTAAAGGCTATGGCGTCGACTTTCAGCGCTACAGCGCCGAGGGACGAGACACCGATTATCGCTACCCGTTCCTGACGTCACCCGTCGATTATTGAAAAACCCTGCTTGAGCAAAGGGCATTGCTGGGCTTAACTGCTGATGTGACGTGCATTCCCATAACCACTACAAGAGGTAATGCAATGGGAAACCCGACCAAGCTCCGCAAGCCTGACAGCAGTGTCGACGCCTGGGCGATCCTGTGCCTGATCGTGCTGGTTGTCGTGACCGCTGTGTATTGGGTCAGCCATCAGTAACGCAAATTTCAGACCGTGAACCGCAACTGAGCCGCCCGCGGGAGGGAATTCCGCGGGCGGATGCGTTTGGGCGGTGGTATCGCGTTTCAAGGGCAATCAGCGCCCCGTCAGGTGCATCGCCAATTGCACCAGCCCCACCAGCACCAGGATGAACACCAGGGTGAACATCACCCCCATCACGATGAAGTGGCTGGCCTTGCCGTGGGTGAAGTCGCGTGCGCGGTTCTTGCCGCTCTGCACACCGAAGGCGGCGGCGAGGATGCTGTGCAGCATCTGCCAGAAGGTTGGCGGCTTGCCTTGGCTGGAATCGTCCATGGTCGCTCCTGGAAAATCTGAGGCAATCAGCGAAAGTGTAGGCAAGAACGGCGCTCAGCGCCCGACCCGCTTGCCTCGCTGCAAGCCCACCTCCAGTGCCTGGCCGTCACGTTGTTTGCCCTGGCGCGCCAGGCTTTCGAGCTGGGGAATGAGCATGCCTTCGGGCAAGTGGCGCCAGAACCGCCCTGGCATGTGCAGGCGCAGGGCATCAGGATTCAACCGCGCCGGATTGAAGGTGGAGCGGTAGTAGGTACGCCACAGTTCGGCGCCGGGATCTTCGGCATGGCGTGCCCAGTCGATCCACTCACCTGGACATTGCCGACGGTAGTCGAGATTGCTGCCGTCGAAACGAATGCCATCGGTGGGCGTTGCGATCAGCCAGCGTTGGCGCCCGAGGCGATCGGCAAAATGGCTACTGGCGCTTTCAAGGATGTCATGGGCGGGTTCGTGGTAGGCCACCAGGTCCAGTTGCAGGCGTTCGGCGACCGCTTCCGGCAGCGGCACGAAGCGCACGAAGGCGTGCAGGTGATGTGCCTCGCGGGAGACCTGCTTGATACGCCGCTGCAACTCGCTGCCCAGGCGATCACCGGCAAGCATTGCCGTGCGATCCCCATGGGCGACGCGCCAGAGCACTTCGTACAGCAGGTTCCAGCGTTGCGCGCCGCGATAGCGCGCCGCCTGCTCGAGTTGTGCGAGCAAGGCCGCCGGTACTCGCGGGCGGAATGGGCCGGGCCCTTCTGGCAACGGCGTGGCAATGGCGAGCAGGTCGTCCATCGGGCCCTGGCTCCAGGTCACGTCGGCCGGGTCGATGCCATGGCCGAGCAGTATCCGTGCTTGCTTGCGCCAGGTGTCGAACAGGTCGTCGCAATTCAGCGCGATCATGCCCAAAGCCCCATCTGCACCGGCGCCTGCGGCTCGCGCAGGCGTTGGCGCAACAGGCCGCTGCGCAGTTCGGCCTGGGCCGGGCGGTAATCACTGGTGACGATGAACGGACGGGCTTTTTCCAGCACGCAACGCAACTGGATCAGGTCGTCGTAGCGAATGCGCCGCTCGCGGCGCAGTGTCACCAGGCGCTGCACGCTGCGCAGGCCGATACCGGGGATGCGGGCGAGCAGGGCGGGTTCGGCGCGATTCAGGTCCAGCGGAAAGACCTCGCGGTTTGCCAGGGCCCAGGCCAGCTTGGGGTCGATGTCCAGCGCCAGGTTGCCGGCCTGGCCGAGCAGCTCGCCAGCCTTGTAGCCGTAGCCGCGCATCAGGAAGTCGGCCTGGTACAGGCGATGTTCGCGCAACAGCGGCGGGGCGGCCAGCGGCACGCTGTTGGGGCTGTCCGGGATGGGGCTGAAGGCGGAGTAGTACACACGCTTGAGGCCATAGCCCTGGTACAGCGATTCGGCGTTGCGCAGCAGGGTGCGGTCGTCGGTGGCGTCGGCGCCGACGATCACCTGGGTGCTCTGCCCGGCCGGGGTGAAGCGTGGCGCCCTGGGTTCGTTGGCCACGGCCTGCTGGCCCTGGTGAATCACGCCCATGGCCTGGCGGATGGTGTGCGCCTGTTTCTCTGGGGCCAGGCGCTTGAGGCTGGCCTCGGTGGGCAGTTCGACGTTGACGCTCAGGCGGTCGGCCAGGCGCCCGGCTTCCTCGATCAGCAGTGGATCGGCATCGGGGATGGTCTTGAGGTGGATGTAGCCACGAAAGCCATGCTCTTCACGCAACAGCCGCGCCACTCGATTCAACTGCTCCATGGTGTAGTCGGCCGAGCGGATGATGCCCGAACTCAGGAACAGCCCGCTGATGCAGTTGCGCCGGTAGAAGTCGAGGGTCAGGCGTACCACTTCCTCGGGGCTGAAGCGTGCGCGAGGCACGTTGCTGGAGCGGCGATTGACGCAGTACTGGCAGTCGTACAGGCAAAAGTTGGTGAGCAACACCTTGAGCAGCGATACGCAGCGCCCATCGGGGGTATAGCTGTGGCAGATGCCCATGCCATCGGTGGCGCCAAGCCCGTCACGCCCCCGCGAGCTGCGCTTGGGCGCGCCGCTGCTGGCGCAGGAAGCATCGTATTTGGCGGCGTCGGCGAGGATGCCGAGCTTGGCGATGAGTTGCATGGGGATGTCTCGTGATACTGGTTTTTCATACAGTATTTCGAGGCGCGTCCGGTTGCAAGTGTTGGCTGTCTTAATCTGCGCGGGTCAGGGTTGTAAAACATCACCTGGTTCAAAGGCGAGTCCAGCCTCTCGGAACGCGGCCTTGGCCAGTCTTTCCCTGGCCTTGAGCACCTTCAATTTGATCTCGTAATCATTCTTGGCCGCGTTGCCGCCCTTGGGTACCGCCGCAGCGGCGGCGTTGAGCGCGTCCAGGGCAGCCTGATACTCGGTCAGTCGGGTTGCGGCCGCCGTGGCGTCGGTGATCTGCGCGGCCTGGGCATCCTGACTGGACAACGAGAGACGAGTCTTGTCCTGTGCAAGTTTGACCAGTTCCTCGCGCTTGCTGGCCAATGCTTCTCCGACCATCTTGCTGAGTGCGCCGGGCTTGCCTGTCTCGATGTATTGGACTTTTAGATTGCCCGGCAAATAGGGCACGCTGCTGTTTTCGGGTGGCATGGTCACTTTTGCATCCACCGGTTGCCATGGCCCGCGGCTGGTACTGCTGACGAGCGGAAGATCACTTTTTTTCACCGACATCCTGGTCGACTCCATGCCGACCAGAACCTGGCCGCCCGGTATTCGTACTTCGGCGCTCAGTCGCACGTCACGCGTGCGGGCCACACCAAAACCTTCGCCGGCGAACTCCCTGATGACGAAGTACGGGGTGTCATACGACAGGAATCGGACATCCTTGGAATAGACCACATTGTATTCGGCGTAGGCATACAGTTTTCTCAAGCGCTGCAGTGTGGCGAGTTGTCCGGTGTCCATCCTCGACAAACGTGCCCGGGCGGTTTCACGAACATCGTCTTCCAGAGGCATCTGGGCAAGGATGTCCTGAGCCCATGTCTCCTGGTACTCCGATTTATCGAAGACGCCCACCACAGCCACCACACAACTGGCCTGGCCGTTCCACAAGGCACTGCCCTCTGTGACCGTCAGCAAATCGCTCGTCCTTTCGGTGGACTCGCTATTCACCTCCTTGTCATCCTTCAATTGAGCCGAAAGGGCATCGATACCTACGCCAATGGCCTGGCCCGCCAGATTTGCCGCGATGCCGATCAGTATTGGCTCCAGACCGGTCGCTTCGGGGCGTGCCGTTTCGCCGGTCACCGGGCACTCGCTGGCCAGGAAGGCGCGCGTTTCCACGCCCGGCGCAATATGGGGGGTGCAGCCGTTCAGCAGCATGGCGGCGGGTAACAAAAGACCCTTACTCAAGTTCATCGAGCATCTCCTTGGGAACAATGGTTGCCACGTTGTTTGCCTGGACGCCGACCGCCCGTTCGGTGCAAGGCCCGCCATCATCGAACCTTCCGGCCTCACCTCGGTTTATCGCAACCAGGTACGACCCACCTGGGGGGCTTGCGGACCTCTGTCGCACCATCAACGGTGCACCGCTGCCACCGGCAATGGTCCCGCATTTGTGCAACAGGCAGCCTGCTTCTGTCGGGTTATTCGGGCCGGCGATCTGGCAGAAACCGCCGCTGTAGCTGCGCAGTTCGTCACGATCCGCCAGCCCCAACGCAGCACTGCCGGGCCATACGCTGGTCACTTGCAGTTCGCTGAGGGGACCATCGCCGGGACGTATTTGCTGCGGGGTGGCGCTTCGCAGAGGGACTTTGTCTGGCCATGGCAGGGTGACCAGGATCACGAAGTCATTGTTTGGCGAAATCGCCTTGCCTATCAGGTCGGTACCCGCCTGGCGGTTTCGGACGATGCCACAGACTGGAAGGGGTTGATCAACCCCGGCGTAGCTGAAGCTTATGGCCAGAGGGGACACTTGGCGCGCCGTGCCTGACTCGGTGAACAGGCAGTGACGGCTGGTTGCCAGATAGCGCTTGCCCAGCCTCACCGCTGTGCAGGTCTGGTTACCTACCGTCAGCTTTCCCACCATGTGGGCAGTGTCCCCCGGCAGCGTGCGACTTGTGCATTTTTCGATCAGATCCCTGTATGCCAATTCGAAAGCTTTGATGCGAGTGTGCTGCGGGTCGTTGTCGGGTACGGGCAATCTTCTTGCGCGCAGCAGTTCGTTGGGTACATCGCCCCAGCGCTGCTGGGAGGCCAAGGTCGGCAGGACCTCACTCACTTGTCTGGAGGTTGTCACGAAGCGGTCGATGACTTGGGCAGTACACAGGCTCGATGACCGACGCAGTCGTTCATCATCGGACGGCTCGTTTCCCGCTTGAGATGGATTGCGCTTGCGCTCGTCCGAATCGGCCAGTGATGGTGGAACTACACGTTGGGGCAATGCGTTGGAGGCAAAATCCTGTAGGTCCAACAGCTTCAACTGCATCGGCGTGCTGCCCACCAGCCCCTGCGCCAATTGGTTCAGGGTCGAGTCACTGAGAGCGACCCTGGCGTTGTCCGGCAGTTTCAGGATGGCTCCGTCTGCGATCGCCAGGCTACCTGTGCGTACCAGGGGTTTGAGCTGCCCGGCTGCGATGGATCGCGCAGCCAGCAAGTCGTCGGCGTCTTCGAGACCACGCTGGGCCACGCGAGTCGTGAAGAGCACACCGAGGTTCTCGACATACAGCAGTTTGCTGGTGGGTTGGGGTAACTGCTCGGGGCAGGCGGTTTGTGGAAAGGCGAGCGACGGCGCCAGGAGCAGTGTCGTCGCAAGCAAACACCGAGCAGGTAAAGACGCATCCATGCTAAGGCCTCGCGGGAGTTAAGACCGTTTTGCCTGGTCGCCACGCCAGGGCGCCGATGTCGAGGTGTAGGTCGAAGTGCCACTATCGACATTGATTTGAGGTATAGCCACTGCGTGAGCCCCTCGCCAGCATCTCTGTTCAGAATCGCGAGGGCTCCAGCGTGCGGCTAACCTGAGTGAATCACTCAGCTAAGCTTGCCTGAGCTTTTGGACACCAAAGGCACGGGTGCGCGGACCAGGGGCAAGGCACATTCACGGACAGGATCGGGGCCAGCGGTGCCTCGACGGAGGGAGCATGAACAGAGGAATCGCATTCAAGCCGGCCCTGGCGGGCCTGGCCCTGGCCTTTGCCCTGACGGGTGTACAGGCTGCCGAGGGCAAGCAGGTTGACGTATTGCTGGTGGGCGGTGGGATCATGAGCTCCACGCTTGCTGTCTGGCTCAACGAGCTCGAGCCCGGATGGTCGATGGAGATGATCGAGCGGCTGGACAAGGTCGCCGAGGAAAGCTCCAACGGTTGGAACAACGCCGGTACCGGGCATTCGGCGCTGGCCGAGCTGAACTACACCCCTGAAAAGGACGGCAAGATCGACATCAGCAAGGCGGTGGAGATCAACGAGTCGTTCCAGGTCACCCGGCAGTTTCTCGCCTGGCAGGTCAAGCAGGGCGTGCTGAAGAATCCACGCTCGTTCATCAACGCCACCCCGCACATGAGCTTTGTCTGGGGCGATGACAATATTCGCTTCCTGCGCAAGCGCTATGAGGCACTGCAGGCCAGCCCGCTGTTCAAGCCCATGCAGTATTCGGAAGACAACGCGCAGATCGCCAAGTGGGTGCCGTTGATGATGGAGGGGCGCGATCCGAACCAGAAGCTTGCAGTGACCTGGACGCCGATCGGCACAGACGTCAATTTCGGCGAGATCACCCGCCAGTACGTGGCGTACCTGCAGACCCGCCCCAACTTCGACCTCAAGCTCTCCAGTGAGGTGCAGGACATCACCCGCAACGACGACGGTTCGTGGCATGTGGAGTACAAGAACCTCAAGGATGGCAGCACGTCGGCCACCGATGCCAAGTTTCTGTTCATCGGCGCCGGTGGCGCGGCGCTGCCGCTGTTGCAGAAATCGGGCATCCCCGAGGCGAAGGAATACGCAGGTTTCCCGGTGGGGGGATCGTTCCTGGTGACCGAGAACGCCGCCATTGCCGATCGCCACATGGCCAAGGCCTACGGCATCGCCTCGACGGGGGCGCCGCCGATGTCGGTGCCGCATCTGGATACCCGGGTGCTCGATGGCAAGCGGGTGATCCTGTTCGGGCCGTTTGCAACCTTCTCGACCAAGTTTCTCAAGGAGGGCTCGCTGCTCGACCTGTTCGGCAGCATGACCCTGCACAACAGTTGGCCGATGGTGCGTGTCGGGGTCCGCGAGTTCGACCTGGTGCAGTACCTGATCGGCCAGGTCATGCAGTCGGACGACGACCGCTTCGCTGCGCTGCAGACCTACTTCCCCCATGCGAAGAAAGAGGACTGGCGCCTGTGGCAGGCTGGGCAGCGCGTACAGATCATCAAGAAAGACCCTGAGCAGGGCGGGGTGCTCAAGCTTGGCACCGAGGTCGTGACCTCTGCCGACGGCAGCATTGCCGGCCTGCTGGGGGCTTCGCCGGGCGCCTCGACCGCGCCGCCGATCATGCTCGACCTGCTGCGCAAGGTGTTCAAGGACAAGGTCGCATCGGCACCGTGGCAGGAGAAGCTGCACCAGATCATCCCCAGCTACGGGCTCAAGTTGAACGAGCATCCTGACAAGGTGCAGCAGGAGTGGGACTACACAAATGAAGTGCTGCAACTGCAGCCTTTGACTTCGCCAGCGGGCTGAGCCCGGCGGGCTGGCGGCCCTGGTGCAGGGCCGCCAGAGGCGTGCCGCCATGCCGCAGGCCGCTTTGCTGTTCGCTTGCTAAGATGCGTCCAATCTCAAGCACTGGACATCCTCGATGAGCGACCGCACTCCGATCATTCCCGCCTCCCAGCAAAAACTTGCCGAGCGCGCCGGTTATCTGCCGGCCTTGAAGGTCGGTAATACGTTGCGGCTGCCGGTTGCAATTTCGCGGATGTGGTGGAACTGACCACCTATCATGTCGGCTTGCGCGAGCACATGGCAGTGTTTCGTGCGGTGAAGGACGAGCTGTTCCCGCGAGGTACCTGCCCCTGGACCTGTGTCGGTGTCAGCGAGCTGGCCCATGACGGGCTGCTGGTGGAGATCAAGTGCGTGGCGGTTGCGCGCCAGGGGTGAAATGCAGAAGGGGCGCCAACGGGCGCCCCTTCCTTTTGCTGCTTAGGCTTCAGCGTCCCATGGACGATCGCCTTTTTCATCCTTGACGCGGGTTGGCAGGCCCATCACGTCCAGCGCCTTGAGGAACGGCTCGGCGGGCAGTTCCTCGACGTTGACCATGCGCCCGGCATCCCACTCGCCACGAGCGACCAGCAGGGCTGCGGCCACTGGCGGCACGCCAGCGGTGTAGGAGATGCCCTGGCTGTCGGTCTCGGCGTAGGCCTCTTCGTGGTCGGCGACGTTGTAGATGAACACTTCGCGCGGCTGGCCGTCCTTGGTGCCCTTGACCAGATCGCCAATGCAGGTCTTGCCGGTGTAGCCCGGTGCCAGGGAGGCTGGATCGGGCAGTACGGCCTTGACCACTTTCAGCGGCACCACTTCAAGGCCTTCGGCGGTCTTGACCGGTTGCTCGGAGAGCAGGCCGAGGTTCTTCAGCACAGTGAACACGTTGATGTAGTGTTCGCCGAAGCTCATCCAGAAGCGCACATTGGGTACGTTCAGGTTCTTCGAGATCGAGTGCACTTCGTCGTGACCGGTCAGGTAGAGGTTCTGCGAACCCACCACCGGCAGGTCGTCGGTGCGCTTGACCTCGAACATGGTGTTGCTGGTCCACTGGCTGTTCTGCCAGCTCCAGACTTGCCCGGTGAACTCGCGGAAGTTGATTTCCGGGTCGAAGTTGGTGGCGAAGTACTTGCCGTGGGAACCGGCATTGACGTCGAGAATGTCGATCGAATCAATGCGGTCGAAATACTGCTGCTGCGCGAGCTTCGCGTAGCTGTTGACCACACCCGGGTCGAAGCCGACACCGAGAATGGCGGTAATGTTCTTCTGCTGGCACTCCTCGAGATGCTTCCACTCGTAGTTGCCATACCAGGGCGGGGTTTCGCAGATCTTGCCCGGTTCTTCGTGAATCGCGGTATCCAGATAGGCCACACCGGTTTCGATGCAGGCACGCAGCACCGACATGTTGAGGAAGGCGGAACCGACATTGATCACGATCTGCGATTCGGTTTCGCGGATCAGTGCCTTGGTCGCCTCGACATCGAGGGCGTTGAGCGAGAAGGCCTGGATGTCGGCGGGCACCTTGAGGCTACCCTTGGCCTTGACGCTGTCGATGATGGCCTGGCATTTGGAGATGTTCCGTGACGCAATCGCAATACGACCGAGTTCGTCGTTATGCTGTGCGCACTTGTGGGCCACCACCTTGGCGACACCTCCTGCACCAATGATAAGAACGTTCTTCTTCAATTTATCCCTTGCTCCTTACTGAAAGCCGGTCTTACGACAGGCTGGAAACGTAGTCTTCGAAACCGAACTCGCGCTTGACCTCGACGCTGCCGTCGAGCTGCTTGACGACGATGGCCGGCATCTTCAGACCGTTGAACCAGTTCTTCTTGACCATGGTGTAACCCGCCGCGTCGATGAACGACAGGCGATCGCCGATGGCCAGCGGACGATCGAATTGGTACTCGCCGAAGATGTCGCCGGCCAGGCACGACTTGCCGCAGACCATGTAGGTGTGCTCGCCGTCGTTGGGGGCCATCTTGGCGTTGAGGCGGTAGATCAGCAGGTCGAGCATGTGCGCTTCGATGGAGCTGTCGACCACGGCCAGATGCTTGCCGTTGTAGAGGGTGTCGAGCACGGTGACTTCCAGCGAGGCGCTGTTGGTGATCGCCGCTTCACCGGGCTCCAGGTAGACCTGCACGCCGTACTTCTGCGAGAACTCTTTCAGGCGTGCGCAGAAAGCGTCGAGTGCATAGCCTTCGCCGGTGAAGTGGATGCCGCCGCCGAGGCTGACCCACTGGACCTTGTGCAGCAGGTGGCCGAAGCGCTCCTCGATGTGCGAGAGCATCTTGTCGAACAGGCTGAAGTCGCCGTTCTCGCAGTTGTTGTGGAACATGAAGCCGGAGATCTGCTCGATCACCGCTTCGATCTTCTCAGGGTCCCATTCGCCCAGCCGGCTGAACGGACGCGCCGGATCGGCCAACAGGTAGTCGGAGCTGCTCACCTGCGGGTTGACGCGCAGGCCGCGGGTCTTGTCTTTGGACTGCTCGGCGAAACGCTCAAGCTGGCCGATGGAGTTGAAGATGATCTTGTCGCAGTTCTCCAGCATTTCCTCGACCTCGTCGTCGGCCCAGGCCACGCTGTAGGCGTGGGTTTCGCCGGCGAACTTCTGGCGGCCGAGCTTGAGCTCGTACAGCGAGGAGGAGGTGGTGCCGTCCATGTACTGCTCCATCAGGTCGAATACCGACCAGGTGGCGAAGCACTTGAGGGCGAGCAGGGCCTTGGCGCCGGAGTGTTCGCGCACGTAGGCGATCTTCTCCAGGTTGCCCAGCAGCTTGGTTTTGTCGATGAGGTAGTACGGCGTCTTGATCATTTCAAAGGCCCCCGGCCAGGCCGGCCAAAAAAAGGACACGCATTGTGCCTTCACTTGCCGCATATCGAAAGAGCGCGAGGCGCATTTCGTCCGAGCTCGCAGGCTGCGTGGCGTGTGAGGGGAGTAGAGCAGGGGAATGTGACTGTCTTAATCGTTGTGGTGGGGCGGATGGCCCATACAGGTACGGCGCTGTACCAGGACTGTCCGGCGATAGGGCCATCTGCCTCGCTACATCAGTGCGGCAACCGCGCAACCACCTTGATCTCGAAATCGAACCCATACAGCCAGGTCACTCCGATCGCCGTCACGGTCGGGTACGGCGCCGGCCCCCAGAATTCCGCCCGCACTAAATCCCAGATGGCCTGGAACTTGTCTTGTGGATCGACGATGAACAGGGTTACGTCCTGTACGTCATCGAAGCTGCAACCGGCGGCGGCGAGGATCGCATTCAGGTTGGCGAAGGCCCGGCGCACCTGATTCTCAAGGCCCGGCTCGGGTGAGCCGTCCTCACGGCTGCCAACCTGCCCGGAGACGAACAGCAAGCCGTTGCTGCGCACGGCCGGGGAGTAGTGGTTGATGTCGTACAGGGCCTGGCGGCCAGCGGGGAATACAACGTCGCGTTGCTTCATGGTGTTTGCCCATCAGTGAGGTGATGGGGCGACTGTACGGGCCCAGACCTGTTCGATAAACGCGCCAGTCTGGTTATCATTGTTTGTCGATTCCAAACAATCGAGGCGCAGATGGACCGGTTCGATGCAATGCGTGCCTTTGCCCGGGTGGTGGAGGCGGGCAGCTTCACCAAAGCTGCCGAGACGCTGCACATGAGTCGCACCAGTGTGACCCAGCTGGTGCAGCAGTTGGAAACGCGCTTGCGCGTGCGCCTGCTCAACCGCACCACACGCAAAGTGAGCGTGACCCGCGATGGCGAGCAGTTCTATCAGCGGGTGTTGCGCCTGTTGGCCGAGCTCGAGGATGCCGAGAGCAGCCTCAGCGGCGCTGCCGGTTTGCCGCGTGGCAAGCTGCGGGTCGATGTACCGAGCCCGCTGGCAAGCCTGGTGCTGGTGCCGGCGCTGCCGGACTTCCATGCCCGCTACCCGGACATCCAGATCGACATGGGCGTCAGCGATCGCATCGTCGACATCATTGGCGAGCACGTCGATTGCGTGGTACGTGGTGGCGAGTTGCTTGACCAATCGTTGATGGCGCGCAAGGTTGCCGACCTGCAGTTGGGGGTGTATGCGGCGCCGGCTTACCTCGAACGCCTGGGCACACCCGCCCACCCTTCGGAACTGGAGGATTCTGACCACCGCACGGTGGGTTTTCTCTGGGCGCGCACCGGCAGACCGCTGCCCTATGCCCTCGTTCGCGGAACCGAGCGGCTGCAGGTCAGGGGTACCCAGGTCTTGGCGGTGGACGACGGCAACGCCTACCTGGCAGCCGGGGTAGCGGGGCTTGGGGTGTTGTGGCTGCCGGACTACATGGCCCGTGCGCCACTGGCCAGTGGCGCGCTGGTGCGGGTGCTCGAAGATTGGCAGTTGGAGTCGATGCCGTTGTATGTCGCTTATCCGCCGAATCGGCATGTGGGCGCGCGGTTGCGGGTGTTCATCGACTGGGTGGTGGAGGTGATGGGCGCTGATCAGGGCCGTTTCCCCAACTCTGGGCTATAACCTTCAAAGGTACCCCATCGCGGAGTCGCCATGGACCTTGCCCCCCGTTCCGACAGCCATGACCTTGCCAGCACCGAGCGGGCGCACAAGCCGTTCGACCTGCTGCGCTGGTATGCCTGGGTCAGCCTGGCCATCATTCTCTCGGTGGCAATGGGGCTGGGGCTGATTTCCAGCCGTTTCGTCATCGACGAGAGTGTCGAGCGCGATGCGCTGCTGACCGCGCAATTCATCACCGCGATTGCCGATGCCGAAGTGCGCCATGTGGCCATCCCCAACGTACGTACCATGGGCGAGCTGCTCGATCCGCGCCTGGACGAGGCCATGCCCGAGGTCGATCCCGAGGCCCGGCGCAAGGCGCGCGGGGAGTTTCTCGACCATATCGCCCATCTGCCGGACATGCTCCTGGCCAACATCTATGCACCCGACCGCACAGTGATCTGGTCGAGCAATCCCGCATTGATCGGCAAGCTGATCCACGTCGATGAAGACCTCGACCGGGCCTTCGAATACAAGATGCGTGTCTCTGCCAGCTATCACAATTTCGAGCAGGCGCGCAGCGAGCAGAAGTTCGTGACGCCGCCGGAGCAATTGTTCATCGAGAACTACATCCCGCTGTTCGATGCCGATGGTGAACGTGTCACGGCGATGGTGGAGATCTACAAGGAGCCCCACGACCTGATCGTGCGCATCGAGCATGGCCTGATGCTGATCTGGCTGGCGATCGTGGTCGGTGCCGGGCTGGTGTACATCGGCTTGTACGGGATCATGCGGCGCGCAGCCAGGGCCCTGGCGGTGCAGCAGAAGCGTCTGGTCAACAGTGAAACCTTCGTGGCGTTGGGCGAGATGTCCTCGGCGGTGGCGCACAGCCTGCGCAATCCGCTGGCCAGCATCCGTTCCAGCGCCGAACTGGCCCAGGCGTTCGACGAGGGGCCCGCGCAGAAGAACATCAACGACATCATCGGACAGGTCGATCGCATGTCCCAATGGGTCCGGCAACTGCTGCAGTCGTTGCGTCCGCTCAATGACAGCGCGGTCCCCGTCGACCTGGCCAAGGTCCTGCATGAAAGCCTGCAGGCCTTTGCCGTCCCCCTGGCCCGCAGCGGTGTGCAACTGGACGTCCAGCCCTTGCCGGTGGTGCAGGTACTGGGCCATCCGGAACTGCTCGGGCAGATCTTCGCCAGTCTTATCGGCAACGCACTGGAGTCCATGGAGCAGGGCGGCCGGCTAAAGGTGGAAGTGGTGCGCCAGGATCGGCGGATGCTGGTACTACGCATGTCGGACACCGGGCGTGGCATGAACGAACAGCAGCAGCGCATGGCGTTCCGTCCGTTCTTCAGTACCAAGCAGGGCGGGCTGGGTGTCGGGTTGGTGCTGGTGAAGCGGATCATGGAGCGCTTCGGTGGGGCGGTCCGCCTGAGCAGTCGGGAGGGGGGCGGCACGCGTGTGTCGTTGAGTTTCCGGATTGCCAGATCTGATATTTTTTAGAGATTTTATCTTTAAATATATGATTTAAATAGGTTTTTGTTTATTGGGCGAAATCCCCCATATGTGGGGCATTATTCTCTAATTTACTTGACGTTATGCTTTCAAGTGCCTGATTTAATTCTATATTTTTTTCATTCATAAGCTGGCTGATTTTTTGCTTCACTGTTTCAAACGCTTCCAGGCCGTTACCCAATCGAGCGACCGACAGCATGCAGACCCTGCAAGACGATGCTTCCGACACCCAACATGTCTCGCCGAGTGCGTTGGCGGTTCCCCTGCGTGAATTCAACCTGTTGCGCTGGTTCTCGATCATCAGCCTGCTGATCATCGCTTCGGTCGCCGGTGGCCTGGGCTATTTCTCTACCCGCTTCGTGGTGCGCGACAGCGTCGAGCGCGACGCCATGCTCACGGCCCAGTTCATCCAGGCCATGGCCCAGGCTGAAGTGCGCCATTCGCAACTGCCCCCGGGAACGACCATGGGTGAGCTGCTCGACCCGCGCATGGATGGCCAGCACTTGCAGATCAGCGAAGCGTTGGTCAGGGCGACCCGGGTGGAGTTCCTCGATCACGTCGAGCACCTGCCCGATACCTTGCTGGCGAATGTCTATGCCCGCGATCACACCATCGTCTGGTCGACCAACAGCGAACTGATTGGCAAGCGCATCGGCGAGGACGACGATCTGCAACAGGCCTTCCATTCGCGCCAGGCGGTTTCGGCCAGCTATCACAAGGTTGATGAGGATCGTGAGGAGCAGAAATTCCTGCGTGAGCCTCAGTACCTGTTCATCGAGAACTACATTCCGCTGTTCGACACCCAGGGCGAGCAGGTGCTGTCGATGATGGAGATCTACAAGGAGCCGCAGGACCTGGTGCGGCGTATCCAGCGCGGTTATGTGCTGATCTGGGTATCGACCCTGGTGGGCGGGGCGCTGATCTACTTCGGGCTGTTCTGGATCGTGCGCCGCGCCGCGCAGTTGCTGCATCACCAGCAGGATCGCCTGGTGGCCAGCGAGACCTATGTGGCGCTGGGCGAAATGTCTTCGGCGGTGGCCCACAGCCTGCGCAATCCGTTGGCCAACATTCGCTCCAGTGCCGAACTTGCCCAGGATATCGCGAGCCCGGCGGCGCAGAAGAACATCACCGATATCATCAGCCAGGTCGATCGCATGTCACGCTGGGTGCGTGAACTGCTGGTGTCGCTGCGCCCGACCAGTGACGACCCCGAAGCCGTGGACCTGGTGGCGGCCCTGGAAGACACCCGCCTGGCGTTTGCCCAGCAGATCGAACGCAACGGTGTGCGGTTCAGCCTGGTTGGCCCACAGGTGCAATGGGTCGCCAGCCAGCCGCTGCAGCTCACGCAGATTCTCAACAGCCTGTTCGCCAACGCGCTGGAGGCGATGCCCAATGGCGGCGAACTGCGCGCCGAGGTCGGCGTTGTGGAGGGGCAGCAGGCGCAACTGGTGCTTAGCGACACGGGCAAGGGCATGACCCGGCAGCAGGAGCGGATGGTGTTCAAGCCGTTCTTCACCACCAAGCAGGGCGGGCTGGGCGTCGGCCTGGCCCTGGTCAAGCGGATCATGGAACGGTTTGGCGGCTCGGTGAGCCTGAGCAGCCGTGAAGAGGAAGGAACCCGCGTCAGCCTGATATTCAAACGTGCAGCGGGAGGGGACCATGGAGCACAGCATCCTGGTGGTCGAGGATGATGAAATCCTTGCCGACAACATTCGCACCTACCTGAATCTGAAAGGTTTCGAGGTCATGGTGTGTCACAGTGCCGAGCTGGCGCTGGAGCAGATCAAGCGCGTCCAGCCCGATGCGGTGCTGACCGACAACTCATTGCCGGGCATGAGCGGCCATGACCTGCTGCGTACCCTGGTGGCGCAGGCGCCGGCATTGAAGGTGATCATGATGACCGGTTATGGCAACGTCGAGGACGCCGTCCTGGCGATGAAGGAGGGGGCCTTCCACTACCTGACCAAACCGGTGGTGCTGGCCGAGCTCAAATTGATCCTCGACAAGGCCCTGGCCGCCGAGCGCATGGAGCGCACCTTGTCGTTCTACCAGACGCGCGAGGCGCAGAAGTCGGGGTTGCAGGCCTTGATCGGCGAGTCGCCGGTCATGCAGGGGCTCAAGCACACCCTGCGTCAGTTGCTCGATGCCGAGCGGCGTATGGCCAGTGACGACCTGCCGCCGGTATTGGTGGAGGGCGAGACCGGCACCGGCAAGGAACTGGTCGCCCGTGCCCTGCATTTCGACGGCGCACGGGCCAAGGGGCCGTTCATCGAGTTCAACTGTGCCTCGATTCCGGCCAACCTGCTGGAGGCCGAGTTGTTCGGGCACGAGAAGGGTGCCTTCACCGACGCCAAGGAGCGCCGGGTAGGGCTGGTCGAAGCCGCCGATGGCGGTACGTTGTTTCTCGACGAAATCGGCGAGATGGACCTGGTGCTGCAGGCCAAGCTGCTCAAGCTGCTGGAGGATCGCAGCATTCGCCGCATCGGTGCGGTCAAGGAGCGCAAGGTCGACCTGCGGGTGATCAGCGCGACCAACTGCAACCTGGAGCAGATGGTCCAGCAGGGCAAGTTTCGCCGCGACCTGTTCTTTCGCCTGCGGATCATTGCGTTGAAGGTGCCGCGCCTTTATGCCCGGGGGCAGGACATCCTGATTCTGGCCCGGCACTTTCTGGCGCACCACGGTCGGCGTTATGGCAAGCCGAACCTGCGCTTCTCAGCCGAAGCCGAAGCCCTGATGTTGGGTTATAGCTGGCCAGGGAACGTGCGCGAACTACGCAACATGCTGGAACAGACCGTGCTGCTGGCACCGACAGAGGTGATTGGCGCGCATCAGTTGAACCTGTGCCTGACCCTGGTCGACGAGCCAGTCGTACCGGCCGCACAACCTGTCTACGAACCCCAGCGTCCCGAGCCCGAGATCGGCGGTAGCTTGCCGGACATGGAGCGAGACATGGTTTGCCGCACCCTGGACCGCACCGACTGGAACGTCACCAAGTCGGCGCGTTTGCTCGGGCTGTCGCGCGACATGCTGCGCTACAAGATCGAGAAGCTGGGGTTGAGCAGGCCTGACAAGCGGCAGTGGTAGGCGTCAGGGCTTGCCGCTGCCGCCCTGGCTACCATTACCTTCCGAGCCGCTGCCATCCATGCCGGGCAGATCGCGGTTGTCGTTCTGCCGTGCTGGCGGGCTTTCCGGGTCGTTGCCCTGAATGCGCGGATCGGTATCGCGCGGCATGGGTTTCTCGACCGGATTGAGGGTGCTGTCTACACCAGGTTGCGGTGCAGGGTTGTGCGGATCGTCCGGGTAGGTGGTGCCGGTGCCAACCGCCATGGCCAGTGGTGAACAGAGCAGGGCGGCGAGCAGGCAGGTACGGGTCAGGGATCGCTTCATGGGGCAAACTCCTTTGCACAGGACAGGGGCGTCTTCCTCTTGGGCCCCGTCCTGCTTAGCAAGGTGCCATTACCCCGACCGGCGGTCACACCACCATCGACAACAGCATGATGAAGATGATGCCGACCACGGACAGGATGGTCTCCATCATGCTCCAGGTCTTGAAGGTCTCGGCCACGGTCATGTTGAAGTACTGCTTGACCAGCCAGAACCCGGCATCGTTGACGTGGGACAGAATCAGCGAACCAGCGCCGGTGGCCAGTACCAGCAACTCACGGTTGACTCCCGGCACCAGCTCGATCACCGGCGCGACGATACCGGCGCCGGTGATGGTCGCCACGGTGGCCGAACCTGTGGCGATACGGATCACCGCCGCCACCAACCAGGCGAGCATGATCGGTGAAATCTCGGCTTGCACGGCCATCTGCCCGATCACGTTGCCGACGCCGGTGTCCACCAGCATCTGCTTGAAGCCGCCGCCTGCACCGACGATCAGCACGATTGCCGCGGTGGGCGCCAGGCTCTGGTCGAGCATCTTCATGATCTGCTGGCGGCTGAAGCCGCGGGCCGAGCCGAAGGTGTAGAACGCCAGCAGCAAGGCGGCGAGCAACGCGCTGATGGGGTGGCCGATCAGGTCCATCCACTGGCGCACGATATGGTCGGTGGGCAGCACCACATCGGCGAAGGTCTTGAGCAGCATGAGCGCCACCGGCAACAGCACGGTGACCAAGGTGATGGTGAAGCTTGGCAGGTTTCTCTGGTCGGACTCGCGGGCGATCTGGTCCATCAGCTCCTGGGACGGGTTGCCGGGGATATAGCGGGAGATGAAATTACCGAACAGCGGCCCGGCGATGACTGCCGTGGGCAGCGCCACCAGCAGGCCGTAGAAGATGGTCTTGCCGATGTCGGCATGGAAGATGCCGATCGCCAGCAATGGCCCTGGGTGCGGCGGCACCAGGCCATGCACCACCGAGAGCCCTGCCAGCAGTGGGATGCCGATCTTCACCAGCGACACCCCGGAGCGGCGGGCGACGATGAACACCAGCGGGATCAACAGCACGAAGCCGATCTCGAAGAACAGTGGGATGCCCACCAGAAACGCGGCGAACATCATCGCCCAATGCACTTTTTGCTTGCCGAAGGCTCGGATCAGCGTTTGTGCGATCTGGTCGGCGCCGCCGGAGTCGGCCATCAGCTTGCCGAGCATGGTCCCCAGCGCGAGGACGATGCCGACAAAGCCAAGCACGCCGCCGAAGCCGTCCTGGAACGACTTCATGACCTTGGCCACCGGCATGCCGGAGGTCAGGCCAAGGAAGCCTGCGGCGAGGGTCAGGGCGACGAAGGGATGAACCTTGAAATGGGTGATCAGCAGGATGAGCCCGACGATGGTAACCAGCGCGTCGAGCAACAGGTAGGTATCAGTAGCCAGTCCGAACATGGGGTCTATGCCTCGGTCTTGTCGTTGTTGTAATGGCGGAGCTTGAGTGAACTTTTGACGCTCGCAGGCGTCGAGACAGCGCTGTCTTTGGTGAGCCGGGAAACCGCCGGGTCAGGCAGTTCGCGCCAGAGGCCGGTCACCGCAGGGCTTTAGCCAGTCATGCACGGATTCGGCGAGTGCCTCGATCGGGCGCGTGGCGTCCAGCGCCAGCGTGAGCGGTTCGCCAAACGGTGCTTCAAGGGTCGCAAACTGGCTGGCGATCAGGCTGGCGGGCATGAAATGGCCGGGGCGGGCGAGCACCCGTTTCTCGGCCTCCTCAGGGCTCAATTCGAGAAAGACGAAGCCCAGGCCTGGCACGGCCTGGCGCAGGGTGTCGCGGTAGCGGCGCTTGAGCGCCGAGCAGGTGAGGATCGGGCGTTCGCCGGCCTGGAGAATGGCCTGCAATTCTTCGCCCAGGCGTACCAGCCAACCGGCACGGTCGTTGTCGTCGAGGGGGATGCCGGCGCTCATCTTCTCGATGTTTTCGGCAGGGTGGAAGGCGTCGCCCTCGATCAGGCGTCCGCCGCTACGCGTAGCAATGGCCTGGCCGACGCAGCTTTTGCCGCAGCCTGCCACGCCCATGACCACGATGGCGCGAGGGGAAAGGTTCATCGATACCTCCTGCGGGGTAAGACAGCGCTGTCTCACGCTCGACGAGCAGTGGGTGCAGGCGCCACCCTCCCGGGTGTTATTGATCTTGTGATACGCAGTATGGACGCTGCGGCAATTATTACGTTGCCTGCGTTCTGAGACAGCGCTACCTTAGTGACCGTTCCCACTTCTTGCAAGTAGTAAAATTACAACATTCATGACCCGCACCGGCTCCCGCACCACAGGTCGTCCCACTCTGGCCGAAGTCGCCAGACTTTCAGGGGTTTCTCCCATTACCGCTTCGCGCGCGCTGCGCGGCGTCAGCACGGTTGCACCGGAGCTGGTGGAAAAGGTCATTGCCGCCGCCGCGAGCCTGGGCTACGTGGCCAATCCGGCCGCCCGGGCCCTGGCGTCGGCGCGCAGCCAGTCGGTGGTGGTACTGATTCCGTCCCTGTCCAACCAACTGTTCATCGACACCCTGGAGGCGATTCACGAGGTGATGCGTCCACGCGGGCTGGAAGTGCTGATCGGCAACTATCACTACGACAGCGCCGAGGAAGAGAACCTGATCCGCAACTACCTCGCCTATCAGCCCTGCGGCATCCTGCTGACCGGGTTCGAGCGCAGCGACGCTTCGCGACAGATGCTCGCCGCCAGCGGTGTGCCCTGTGTACACATGATGGAGCTTGGCGGGGAGCCGGGCGCGTTGTCGGTGGGGTTCTCCCAGCAGCAGGCTGGGCATGCCGCGGCTCGCCACCTCATCGAACGCGGGCGCAGGCGCCTGGGCTTCATCGCTGCGCAGCTCGATCCGAGGGTGATGCAGCGCGCCGAGGGTTTTCGCCAGGCGCTGCTGGAAGCGGGCTTGCAGGCACCGGAGCTGGAGATGCTGGACCCACAACCCTCATCGATCGGCCTTGGGGGCGAGCTGTTCAGTCGTTTGCTGGCCAAGGCACCGGACGTCGATGGCCTGTTCTTCTGCAACGACGACCTGGCTCAGGGCGCAGTGCTCCAGGCGCTGCGCCAAGGTGTAGAGGTGCCGCGGCAGGTGGCGATGGTCGGCTTCAACGACCTGCCGGCCTCGGCGCACATGGTGCCGCGCCTGACGTCGATCCGTACGCCAAGGGCCGCCGTGGGGCGCAGTGCCGCGCAGGCGCTGTTGAGCCTGCTCGATGGCAAGCGGGTCGCGCAGCAGCAGCAGGACATGGGCTTCGAACTGGTAGTGCGGGAAAGTACCTGACCGGGTGTGGGGGCGGTCGAAGCCCTCTGCGAAACCGTCTAATCACAAGGTGATATCAGATCGCTTGCACGGCAGCGGGGCCCATCTATGCTCAGGAAACCCCTGCGCATACAAGGAGGCCCGGCGCATGTTCGAGTACCATCGCAAGTCCGATCTGATCGAGATTCAGCGGTGCCGCCAGGCACTGGCGGGCATGGAAGCCAAATTAGCTGCGATCAGTCGCTCCATGGCGATGATCGAGTTCGCCCCGGATGGCAGCATCCTCGACGCCAACGACAACTTCTGCGCAACGATGGGCTACAGCGCCGAAGAGATCCGCGGCAAGCACCACCGTCTGTTCTGCGACCAGACCTATGCCAAGAGCGCCGAGTACCAGCAGTTATGGCATGAGTTGGGGCAGGGCAAGGCGATCAGCGGTACGTTCGAGCGTATCGACAAGGCGGGGCGCGAGGTGTGGCTGGAGGCGAGCTACATGCCGGTGCTCGATGATCAACAGCAGGTTACCAGCGTGATCAAGGTCGCGGCCGACATCACCCGCAGGGTCAACGAAGAGCACGAGAGCGAAAGCCTGCTCAAGGCCATCGGTCGCTCGATGGCGGTGATCGAATTCACTCCCGAAGGGCGGGTGATCACGGCCAACCAGAATTTCCTCGACACCATGGGCTATCGCCTGGAGGAAGTCACGGGGCGTCATCATGGATTGTTCTGCCTGCCCCATGAGCGCGAATCAGCCCAGTACCGGGAGTTCTGGGCATCGCTCAACCGGGGCGAATATCACTCCCACCGCTTCGAACGGGTCAACAAGCAAGGCCAGACGGTGTACCTGGAGGCCTCCTACAACCCGATCTTCGATGGCAAGGGCCGCCTGTACAAGGTGGTCAAGTTCGCCAGCGACATCACCAGTCAGGTCAGCACCCAGCAGAGCGCTGCCGATGCTGCTCACGCAAGCTCCGTGCAGACCGACGCCTGCGCGCGCAAGGGGACCCAGGTGGTGCAGCAGACGGTGCAGGTGATCGAGCAGATTTCCGAGGAGCTCAATGATGCGGCACGCAGCATCGATGCCGTGAGCAAACAGTCGGAGCTGATTGGGAAGATCGTCCTGACCATTCGCGGGATTGCCGACCAGACCAACCTGCTGGCACTCAATGCCGCCATCGAGGCCGCCCGGGCCGGTGAGCACGGGCGTGGTTTCGCGGTTGTGGCTGACGAGGTGCGCAGCCTGGCGGCGCGCACCAGCAAAGCGACGCTGGAGATCGTCGAGGTGGTGCGACAGAACCACGATCTGTCACTGACGGCGGTGGCCAGCATGCAGTCGAGCCTGTCGCGCACGGGGTTGGGCGTGGAGCTGGCCAACGAGGCCGGCACCGTGATCATGGAGATCCAGCAAGGCTCACGTCATGTGGTCGATGCAATCAGTCAGATCAGTTCGACGCTGCAATTGCATTGAGTCCCTTCCGTAGCTGATGCTCCAGGCCCTGGAGGTTTGCCTCCAGGCGCTCGAGCAATGCATCGCTGGGCGCTTCATCGGCCAGTGCTTGTTCCAGTGTTTCGCAATCGCGAACCACCCCCCTGACCTTGAGCATGCGCGCACCGCCCTTGATCCGGTGCACGAGCGTTTTCACCTGTTCCGATGTGCGGTCTGGCCCCAGTTCTCGCAGGGCCTGCAGATCTTGCGCGGTACTCTGGGCGAGTTGTTCGAGCAGACGCCGGGTCAGGTCCACGTCGTCCTGGGTGAGATGGCGCAGCTGAGCGATGTCGAAACCAGTGGCAGGTGGTGTGTCTTCGGTGAGCGGTGCCTCGGTGGTCGACGCCTGGGGCAAATGGGCTTTGAGGGTGCGCAGATCGATCGGTTTGAACAGGCATTCGTCCATGCCATCGGCCAGGCACTGTGCCTTGGCTTCGGCCTGGGCGTTGGCCGTGACGCCGAGGATTTGGCAGGGTTGCGCGCCGCGCTCGCGTTCCAGTGCGCGGATGCGCCGGGTCAGTTCGTGGCCATCCATGACGGGCATGCTGCAGTCGGTGATCACCAGGTCGAACGTTTCTGCCTGCCAGAGCGCCAGGGCCATCTCGCCATTTTCAGCCAGACGCACTTTGTGCCCGAGGGTGCAGAGTTGCTTTTCGAGGAGCATGAGGTTGGCGGGGTAGTCATCTACGACCAGAACCCGCAAAGGACCGGCCAGGTTGGTGTCGCCAGGTTCAGGCGTGGTCTGCGCGACCAGGGGCTCGGCGCTCGGCAGCGACAGGCTTATATCGACTCGGGTGCCGATGCCCTGCAGGCTCTGCAGTTGCAGGACGCCGCCCATGAGCTGGCACAGCGTACGGCTGATGATCAGCCCCAGCCCGGCACCATGGCGCGCGCGCTGGCCGTCGAGTTGGGCGAAGGCCTGAAACAGCCTGGCCTGATCGGCTTCGCTGATGCCGATGCCGCTGTCCTGCACCTGCAGTTCCACCTGCAGGACACCTTTGGTTTGCGGCTGCGCGCTCAGACTGACTTCGACCTGGCCTTGCTCGGTGAACTTGATCGCATTGCTGAGCAGGTTGGACACCACCTGGCGCAGTCTTACCGGATCGACCGCGGCCCAGACCGGCGTCTCCGGGAGCCTGGTTTGCAATGTCAGCCCCTTGAGCCTGGCATTGGCTTCGAACGCGCGCAGGGTCGAACGGACCAACTCGACCAGGTCGGTGGCTACCGGCTGCAAGACCATGTGTCCGGACTCGATGCGCGAGATGTCGAGAATGTCGCCGATCAGGTCGAGCAGTCCGAGCGCGGCATCGTGTGCAGTCTGCAAACCCTGTGGGTCGCTGCGGCCTTTACGGTTGTCTTCGAGTGCCAGCTCCAGCAGCCCGATCACCGCGTTCATGGGGGTGCGAATCTCATGGCTCATGATTGCCAGGAAGCTGCTCTTGGCCTGGCTGGCACGCTCAGCATCCTCTTTGGCCACGCGCAGTTGTTCGAGCAGGCTGCGGCTGAGTGTGAGCTGCGCTTGCAGCGCTCGTTGTGCTTCGCTGCGTTGGTGGATCAGCTTGCGTAGGTAGCCGTTCCAGAACACCACACCGGCCAGCAGCAGCGTCGAAAGCACCAGTACCTGCAATACCAGCGAGCGGTAGTTGCCCCATAGGCTATCGCTGACGACGGTGCTGGTGCGCCAACGGTTGACCAATTGGTCCAGTTCTTCCGGCGGGATACTCAGCAGCGCCTTGTCCATGATCGACTGCAGTTGTGGCAGGTCAGGCGCTACCGCAAAGGCCATGGCTGTATGACTGTCGTCCTGCAAGCCGGCGATGCGCAACTTGTCCTTGAACACATGGGTCAGGTAGTAGGATGCGCTGATGTTGCTGCTGAGTGCGATATCGGCATTGCCTTTGGCAACCGACTCCATCATTGCCAACACGTTGCTGGCCTCGACCACCCGAGCCTCTGGATAACGCTGGCGCAGCGCGACATGCTGGGAACCATCACGTACGAGCGCGATGCGCTGCCCTTGAAGAGGGGTAGACGAAGTGCTGCCGCGGCGCACGACCTGCACGTTCGGGCTGACCAGGTAGGGGCGGGTGAAACGTAGGCGCGATGCACGTGGCGTGCTGTAGTCCAGAGCTCCGATCATCTGTGCATCGCCCCGTGCCACCTCATCGACCATGGCAGCTACGGAGTCGCGTTCGACGATGTCGAAACGCAGGCCGGTGCGCAACGTGATCTGTTTGAGAACGTCCAGCGTGACGCCGCTGGGTTGCTGCTGGGAGTCGTTGAAAGTCAGCGGTGCAAGGCTGGGATTAATCAGCACCCGTATCCTCGGAGCGCTAGCCAACCAGCGCTGTTCTTCACCGGTGAGCGTGGAAGGGCGCCGTTCAAGGAGCAGGCTGGTGTTGCCGCTGGACCAGCGCCGCAGGATGTTCAGGCGCTCGCTGTCGGTGATCCTTTGCAACGCCTGGTCGACCAGACTCAGCAGCCTGACGTTGTGTTGGTCCAGTGCGAAAGCGAAGGCACCTGCAGGCGTCTGGACGAAATGGTCGATGCGCACCAGGCCTTGATAAGCCCGTCCAATGGCGAAGTCCGAGCTGATGGCATCGCCGATGTAAGCATCGGCATCGCCTAGCGCCACGGCGCTGAGGCCTGCCTGGGTCGAGCTGTAGAGGGTCAGATGCGCCTCGGGGTACAGGGCTTGGACAGTCGTCGTCGGCAGGTAGTGGTCGACCATCGCCAGGCGCAGGCCGGTCAGATCCTCACTGTGTAGTTGGGGACGGTCCTGACGCGTGACGATTACCGGAAGGTCGTCGGCATAAGCTTGGCTCAGGGACAACTGAGCATCGGCCGCTTCGAAACCGTTGGAGCTGCCAAGCAGGTCGATCTCCCCCTTGTGCAGGGCTTCGATGGCCGCCGTGCGGCTGGCGAAACGGCGTACTTCGACCGGAATGCCCAATTGCTCGCCGATCAGGCCTGCATAATCCGCGCTCAATCCCTCGTAGTCGTGCGGGCTGACATTGATTTCGAAGGGCGGATAGTCAGGGCGCGAGCTGCCCAGGATCAGCACCTTGCGCTCGCGCAGCCATTGGCGGTCGCTGTCGCTCAGCGGCAGCGCGGCACTGGCGCTGATCGAGCGGGCCAACAACTGTCGGGGTTCGTTTTCGCCAGCTGCGGCGCCCGATACCAGCAGGACGGCCGCTGCCAGTAGCAGGCCGCCAAGGGTGTGCTTCATGAGCGCGAGGCTCAATTCACGTGGTTGCGTTTGGCCAGGTCGACCATTTCGACCAGCGACTCGGTCTTGAGTTTTTCGCCGATTCGGCCGCGGTAAGTACTGATGGTCTTGGCGCTGAGGTTCATGGCTGTCCCTATGTACTTGTTGTTTTCTCCCCGCGCGAGCCTGCGCAAGACTTCCATTTCCCGGTTCGACAGGCTGTTGAGCCGTACCGTTTCCGATGCCAGGGTGTTGCTGTTCACCGACATCTGCGGAAACGTCGAATAACCTTTGACCAGTGCCTTGAGCGCAAACAACAGGGCATCGAGGTCTTCGTCCTTGTTGACGAAAGCCGCGATCCCGGCATCCAGGCAGCGACGAACATAGAGGTCGGAGGACTGCCCAGTGAGTACCATGATTTTTGGCGCAGGATCGAGCAATTGCAAACGCTTGATCACCTCCATGCCATCCAGGCCTGGTAGCCCAATATCGAGAATCACCACTTTTGGGGCAAGCTGGCGTGCCATCTGTACGGCTTCGATGCCATTACCCGACTCGCCAACGACATCAAAGCGTTCGCGTTCGAGCAGGATGCGCACGGCAAGGCGAACTGTGGGGTGATCATCGACCATCAGTACGGTGGTCATGGGAAAACTCCTGTACGAAGTAATGTTCGTTCCTGACGTTATCCAGGAATGGGTCTGTAGGGCCAATCTGGCTGCAGGCACGATACGTCCATCAGAAAGCTTTGATAATGGCGAGTATAGGCGCGTTGAAAAAGCCGCCACTGGTTGGTGAAAAGTCTTACAAAAAAGCGGCACGTGGGGCGGCGACGCCGCTCACGGGCCGGTATGGGGTGAGGATGCTCAGGTAGAGCGCAGACAAGCTGGGTGAGGTTTGTTCACGCGTTGCGTGGAGGCGGGATTGTTGATCAGCGCAGTGCCGACCCGCGTCGGGCGTTGCCGCAATTGTCCTGCGCAATTCGGGCACTGTCCCTGCAGATGGTGCTCGGCGCAGTGGCGACAGAAGGTGCATTCGAACGAGCAGATCAACGCGTCAAGGGTATCGGGGGGCAAATCGGTATCGCAACATTCGCAATTGGGGCGCAGCTCGAGCATGGCGCAACTCCGGTACGGACAGTGATGCGCCAGTGTCGGTCGCTGGACGCTGGCTGGCAATCCTCAGTCGCCGGGGCGATACAGGTGGGCGTGGCCGGCGCGGTACAAGGCCGAGTCGGCAAATGGCGCGTCGCCTAGCACGTGGCCGACGAGAATCAGCGCAGTGCGTCGGAAGCCTTTGTCGGCAACAGCGTCGACGATATCGGCGAGGCGGCCCCTGACCCAGTCCTGGTCGGGCCAGGTTGCGCGGTGGATCACTGCCACCGGGCAATCTGCCCCGTAGTGCGGCAGCAGCTCGTCGACGATGCGCGGTAGATGGCGTACCCCCAGGTGGATGGCCAAGGTACTGCGGTGGCGCGCCAGGTCCGCCAGTTGCTCGCCTGCCGGCATCGGTGAGCGGTCGCCGTAGCGGGTCAGGATGACGGTCTGCGAGATGTCCGGCAGCGTCAGTTCACAGCCGAGCAGGGCGGCGCTGGCGGCCGTGGCGGTAACGCCAGGAATGATCTGGTAGTCGATGCCCTGTTCGCGCAGGTGGCGGATCTGCTCGCCGATGGCGCCATACAGGCTCGGGTCGCCGCTGTGTACCCGGGCGACATCCAGCCCCTTTTCATGGGCGTCGCGAATGGCGGCGATGATCTGCTCGAGGTGCAGTTCGGCGCTGTTGATCACGGTACTGGCCGTGTGGCCTTCAAGTACCGCGGGCGGTACCAGTGAGCCGGCGTAGATGATCACCGGGCATTGGCGGATCAGGCGTTGGCCCTTGACCGTGATCAGCTCCGGGTCGCCGGGGCCGGCACCGATGAAATAGACCGTCATGGCAAGTCCTTGAACATGAAATGAAAAGCGATTATCCGTTGCTGGCCAGGGCAAGGGTAGCGTCACCGAGCACCTGTCGAGTGACTGTCAGGATCGGCGAGCGCTGACCCTCGTCAGCCAGTGCCAGCGCTGCGCTCTCTGCCACTCCCCAACAGCCTGTGGCGTTGAAGGCCATTTCGGAGCGGTAACTGAGCAGGGGCAGGAATGGGTGCAGTTGCTGGGCGCTGTATAGCGTCAGGGGCAGGCCGAGTTGCTCGGCCAGTTGCCGCAGGCCGGGCTCCTGAGCCTTGAGATCGATGCTGGCGATACCACGCAAGGCGGCCAGCTTCAGGCCGTTGTCGGCCAGCGCACGGTGCAGCAGGGTTTCCAGAACCGCCGCCGGGCAACCCCTGCGGCAGCCGAAACCGACATATAGCGCGGCCATCAGGCCTGCGCGGAGCGACGGTAGAGCCAGGCGCTCAGCAGCCCCAATGCAACCCAGAAGGCTGCGTTGGTCAGCCAGGAGGCAACCTTGAACTGTGCTTCCAGCGCTTCGGGTGCCAGGCTTTCATGCACCAGTGGCTGAGGGGCGCCGATCAGGTGTGGCACGACCAGCAGCGCTGCGCCGAGCACCTTCAGCAGCCAGTGGCGCGCGAAGACCAGCAACGCCAGGCCCACCGCAGTGGCGGCGGCGGTGCCGATCCACCAGGTCTGGCGTTGGCCCAGATCGGCAGCGGCGGTGCCAGGCAGTTCAGGCGGAAGGCCCAGGGTCGGTGCCAGGCAGAACACGGCGAAGCCGCCCAGGCCCCACAACGCGCCAGTACTGACCCGACCAGGTTCGCGCAGGCTGTAGAGTGCGGCGAGGATCAGCGCGAAACCGACTGCCACTACCAGATTGCCGCCGGCAGTCGACAGCACCCGCTGCCAGCCATCTTCCGGCGACCAGGCTTCTGCGTCGTGTTTATGGCCCCCGGCACCTTCACCTGTGTGTTCGTGCTGCTCGGTGGGCGCCGCGTTTTCATAGGTTTCGGCCTGCAGGATCAAGGGCGCGACCCAGAAACTCTGCAACAGCGTCAGCAAAAGTGCGGCGAGCAGGCCACTGAAGCCTGCAGTTCGAGCGATACGCTTGATCATTGTCGGGCACTCAGTGGCAAGGGAAGGCAGCGCTGTGGCGGGTATCGTGGGCAGCGTTGTGCACCGCCTCGAGATGAGAGAACCCGGCGAAGTACACCAGGCACAGGCCCAGCAGGCTGGCGCCGACCGCAACGACGAGGCGCTGGCTGAGGCTGACGGGGGTTGCGATGCTGTGTTTGGCGCTGGTGACGGACATGACGCATTCCTCTGCTTTTTTTCATGGGCGACAGGAAGCGCGGCAACCCCAGGCGAGAACCGCCCAGGGACATGCAACAGCGCCCGCCCACCGCGGGGTGTGATCACAAGACGTCGGGCCGGTCTCCGGGCTGACGAGCAGGAGCATGGCTCCTGGGGAGAGCGTCACCTTCCCATGCCGAACTGCGGACACAGTGGATCAGACGCTCGCTCGCTTACCGTTGCGGGGGCAGCACCGGACTTGTCAGGCCCATGAAGAGCCATTGACGCACCGGTTTCCCGTTTCACCCCTGCAAGGGGCACCCTACGTAATGTATTAGGAAATCATGGCCATGCTTTGGTCGTCAATTCTTGTTACGAATCGCGCAGGCGTAGCGACTGGAAATCATCAACCTGCCTTGCACGTCGCACTTTTTGGCGTTCAGGGGCTCTATGCATGGCCAGGCTGTGCCGATTTCCGGCCCGGCCGCTGACCCTGGACCCCGGTGCAGATGCCTGTTCCTGCCTATCGCCGCCGTGCCCGCCTGTCGCTGGTGGGTGTCTTGATCGCCCTGTGCGCGTGCACCGGGCAGCAGGGGCGCGACGTACTCACCCAGTTAGGCAATGGTCATCCCAGCGAGTTGTTCCAGACCAGTGTCGACCGCATGGCGACCTTGTGCATGCGCGACAACCTGCAGAGCCTGTATCTGCTGATGAACAAGCTCTACCTGCGCAACCCCAATCAGTGGAAGCAGTCCGGCTATCTGGACGCGGCCACCGCCGAGCGCCAGATCCGCCAGGCCATCGAGCAGCGCCAGCCATTGCCGCAACTGGGCGAGCGCCGTGACCTGGCGGCGCTGAGCTACGCCTTGAGCCCGGAGTTTCGTGGAGATCGAGTCGGGGCGTTCATCTATGCCATCGGCAGCATGTTGATTACCGCCCACGGTGGGCGCACCGAGTTCTACATCACCGATGCGATTGATCCACTGTTCGTCAATAACGCCGCGCGCAACATCGAAAAGGCTACCTGGATGCTCAGTCAGCGCCAGGACGCCAATGGTGTGTTGCTACTGTTTTCCAACGAAATCTCGGAGGAGGGCAGCAACCTCAGCTTTGCCGTCGAATTCGGCAAGATCGTGGCGCGCCTCGATCTGCTGGCGCAGATGCTGGATGAGCGTTATCGACGGATCGGCCTCAATTACGCGCAGAGCCTGTTATTGATGAATTTCCTGCCGGTGCAGTGATCGTTACCCGTGGTTTCACAGCAATGCTTCGATCGCGCGTCGATAGCGCTGGCCGGCCAGGCTCATGCTGTTGTTGTGGCTCGCTCCCGGCACCAGGAGCAAGGTCTTGGGCTGTTGGGCCGCCTCGAACAGCGCCTCGCTGAAGCGGGGGGGCACATACCGATCATCCAGGCCATGCACCAGCAGCAGCGGCAAACCGATATCGGCGATCTTGCCCAGCGAGTCGAATTTCTGCGACAGCAGCCAGCGCACCGGCAGTGTGGTATCGGCCACTGATGCCGCCGCGTCGCCAAGGGAGGTGAAGGTGGATTCGAGAATCAGGCCGCGCGCAGGTACAGGCTTACCTTGCTGGCGTGCCTGGCGTGCGAGCTCCGAGGCAAGCTCCACAGCGACCGCACCGCCCAGCGAATGGCCGAAGATCAGGCGCTTGCCCGGCACCGGCTGCAACTGGGCGAAGCGCTCCCAGGCAATTCGGGCGTCCTCGTAAACCGTGGCTTCGGACGGCAGGTCGCCTCGGCTCTGGCCAAAACCGCGGTAGTCCACGGCCAACACCGAATAGCCCATGGCGTGCAACTGCTCGATGCGGAACATCTGGCCGGTGAGGTTCCAGCGTACGCCGTGCAGGTAGAGTATCGCCGGCGCATCGGCGCGTTTGGCCGGCCACCACCAGGCATGCAGGCTCTGGTCGTCGGTGAAGTTGCGCGGGCGCAGGTCCAGTTCCTGTACGTCGGCCGGCAGGCCCCTGAACCAACTGGCCTGGCCCGGCTCGATACGAAACACCAGTTCGCGCTCCTTGTGCTGCAAGACCGCGCAGCCCGCGGGCAGGCCCACCACCAGCAGGGCCATGGCCAGCCACATGAGCCAGCGGCGTTTGAAGTGAGTGAGCAGGGTGTCGGTCATGGGTGTCATCAGGCTGCTGGGAATCGTCGTTTTTAGCAGAAGCCATGGCCTCGCTGCAGGCAATTTTTCCCGAGCGGTGTTGACACATGTTTGCAAGCTGTTTCCCCGGTGCCATCGAGGGGCTCTGCACGCTTGCCGCCGCGGGCGCCGAGGGGTAGGTTTCCCTGACCCTGCCGATGGAAGACTCACCTTGGACTCGATTACTCAAGCCGTACTCGGTGCCGCCCTGCAAGGTACGGTGCTCGGTCGCATCCAGGGCCGCCGTTCGCTGCTGTATGGCGCCGCGCTGGCCACCTTGCCCGATCTCGATGTGGTGATCCGGTATGCGGACCCCGTTTCGCAGATGACCTATCACCGTGGTTTTTCCCACTCGATCTTCGTCCTTACCGGTCTGGCGCTGCTGCTGGCGTGGCTGGTGGCCTGGGTTGGGCAAAGGCGCTGGCCCGACAAGGGATACCGTTGGCCCCGGTTGTTCGTGGCGTTCTGGCTGGTGCTGGTCACCCACCCTCTGCTGGACGCGTTCACGGTCTATGGCACGCAATTGTTCTGGCCGCTGCCGCTCATTCCCGAAAGCTGGGCGGCGGTGTTCATCATCGATCCGGTCTACACCTTGCCACTGCTGGTCGCTGTGATCTATGCCGCGTGGCGAGGGCTGAGCGGCAAGGCGATACCCCTGATGACGGCAGCCCTGGTGTTCAGCACGGCGTATCTGGGCTTTGGGCTGGCCGGGCGCATGGCGGTCGAGCAGCGTTTCCAGGAGGCCTTGGGCCGCCAGGGCGTTGCGGTCGATCACCTGCGTGCAGTGCCCATGGCCTTCAACAGCCTGGTCTGGCGGGTGCTGGCCAAGACACCGGATGGTCATTACTACGAGGGCGTGAGCAGTGTGTTCGACCGCGAACCGCCCGAGATGCAGCGCCTGTCGCTGAACCTGGAGGCCGCCAAGGTGCTCGAGGGCGTCGCGCTGCACGAGCGGCTGCGCTGGTTCACCGATGACTGGCTGCGTTATGACGTGGTGGGCGATGTACTGGTGGTAACCGACCTGCGCATGGGCATTCCCGGTAACTACACCTTCCGTTTCAGCATGGCTCACCGCGACAGCCAGGGACAGTGGGTGGTCGATACCCCGGCGAACTGGAGTGGCGGTGCCGCGATGTTCAACGGCCATGACCTGGGGCTGATCTGGCGTCGTATCCTCCAGCAGCAGCCTCCGCTGCCCCTGGCGGCCTGGACCACACGCTACCTGAACCCCTCGGCGCAATCCGAGGTGGGGCACTGAACGGCCGCTCGAGCGGGCTCGACCTGGTCAAGTGGACGGCGATCCTGAGCATGGTCGCCGATCATTTGCGCTACCTGTGGCCCAGTGCCGACGGGTTGTTCGTGATCGGGCGACTGGCCTTTCCACTGTTCTGCCTGGTCATCGCCTGTCATGTCGCGCGCGGCCAGCCAGGCGTGCTGTACACCCCCGCCAACGCTCGCTACCTGAGCTGGATGCTGGCCTTCTCGATACTTGCCGAAGGCCCGTACCGGTGGCTGGACAATGGCTCGCATACGCTCAACGTCATGCCCACCCTGACCCTTGGCCTGCTGGTCGCCTGGGGGGTGAGGCACCCGCAGCCTGCTGCGCGCATTGTCGGGCTCGGTAGTGCCGGGCTGGCGCTGGTTTTCAGTGATCGACTGATGTACGGCTTGCCGGGGGTGTTGCTGCCGGCGGCCTGCCTGGTGCTGTGGTCGCGAGGTTGGCCGGGATGGCTGGTGCCCTGTCTGTTGGCAATGGGCGCCAACCTGACCAACAGTTGGTTGCGGGCACATCCCTGGCAGCCTTTTTCCCTGCTGGTGCTGGCCACAGCTGCAATGGCGCTGCCATTGGGTTTGCGGATGCTGGCCTACCAGGGGGCGTCCATCGTGCCTGTAGGGCGCTGGGCCTACGGGTTCTATCCCTTGCACTTGATGGCGATCAAGGCCTTGCAATACCTGGATCTGCCCCCATCCTAGGGAGCCTCGGATATCCAGGAACAGTCCCATGGAACCCAACCGCTTCGGCGACATCGCAGCCTTCGTCAGTGCCGTGAAGGCCGGCAGCTTCACTGCAGCCGCCGCGAGCCTGGGCCTGACCCGCTCGGCGGTGGGCAAGAGCATCGCACGCCTCGAATCGCGCATGGCGGTACGCCTGCTCAACCGCACCACGCGCAAACTGAGCCTGACCGATGAAGGCCAAGTGGCGTTCGAACGCTGGCGGCAGATCCTCGAAGACCTGGACGAAGTCGAGACCACCATGGCCCAGCGCCGCGGACGACCGACAGGCACCCTGCGCCTGACGGCCCCGCTGTCGTTCGGCCAGCGTCACGTGCTGCCGATCCTGGATGTCTACCTCAAGCAATGGCCGGAACTGCGCGCCGATATTCGCTTCACTGACCGTTTCGTCGATCTGGTGGAGGAGGGGGTGGACGTTGCCGTGCGCATCGGTGCGCCCAAGGAGGACTCGCAACTGCTGACGCGTACCGTGGCGTGGCAGCAGTTCGTCACCTGCGCTGCGCCCGAGTACCTGCAGCGCCATGGTGTGCCCCAGGTACCGGCAGACCTCTATGGGCACGACAAGATTGCTTTTCTGGCGGGCGAGAAGGCCAGCCCCTGGCGTTTCCACACCGATGAAGGGCTGCACCTGTGCGAAGAGCCCGGGCGCTTGAACATCGACAGCTCCGAGGCCATGCTCGATGGCGCCCGCGCCGGTTTCGGGCTTATCCATCTACCCACCTACATCACCGGCAACGACTTGCGCGCCGGAACGCTGGTCGAAGTGCTCGCAGGTTTCCGGCCGCCGGCCGACCCGATTCGTATCGTCTACCCCAGCAAGCGCCACTTGTCGCCGCGGGTGCGAGGCTTCATCGACCTGCTGGTCGCCCGGTGGGAGCACGGAGTGCCGTGGGAACACTGATTGGGGAATGGAGGGACCGGGTGTAGGGCCCGCCTTGCGGTTTATCGCTCAGGCGTGGCCCGGGACACTGTGCAGTCATACCCGTCACGACTTATGGAGACGCCATGACTGCGTTGTCTGTCCTGGACCTGGTCATGATCGGCGAGGGCAAGACCCTGGCCGATGCGATCGAGGAATCCCGCCAACTGGCACGTCACGTCGAGCAGCACGGTTACGCTCGATACTGGATCGCCGAACACCATGACATGCCCGGCATCGGCTCTGCCGCCACCGCGCTGGTAATCAACGAGATCGCCAATGCCACGCGGCATATTCGCGTGGGTGCCGGTGGCATCATGCTGCCCAATCATGCCCCGCTGGTGGTTGCCGAGCAGTTCGGTACGCTTGATACCTTGCATCCGGGGCGCATCGACCTGGGGCTGGGACGTGCCCCAGGCAGTTCCGGGCCGACCGTACGTGCGTTGCGCGGCGTCGCGCCCGAGCGTGACTTTGGCCAGGATATTGCCGAGCTGCGCGACTACCTGGCCGACAACGGCCAGCGATCGGTGCGCGGGGTGCCGGGCAAGCACGAGGTGCCGGTGTGGATATTGGGCTCCAGCCTGTTCGGTGCCGACCTTGCGGCCCGGCTCGGCTTGCCTTATGCCTTCGCCTCTCATTTCGCCCCGCGCTACCTGTTGCAGGCCATCGCCCATTACCGCGCGAACTTCCAACCCTCGGCGCAACTGGCCAAGCCCTACGTCATGGTGGGCATGAATCTGTTCGCTGCAGCCAGCGATGCCGAAGCCGATTACCTCGCCAGCTCGCACCGCAAATGGATGCTCGATCTGCATGTCGGACGTCATGGCCTGCTGCCCTTGCCGCAGGAAGGTTATGTCCAGGGTTTGCCGGGCCATGAACGAGCGGTGCTGGAGCAGGTGATGGCCTGTACCGTAGTCGGTGGACCGCAGCGGGTGAGGGCTGGGTTGCGCGCACTGATCGAACAGACTGGCGCCGATGAGTTGATGATCGATTGCCGGATCCATGACCCGTTGGCGCGCCTGCGCTCTCACGCGTATGCGGCGCAGGCCCTTGCCGACCTGAACTGAACGGGGTGGCAGGCGCCAAAGCACGGCCTGCCATTGCCGGCCTTCACTGTGCGTCTTTCCAGCCCCCGCCCAGCGCGGCATAGAGGTTCACCTCTGCCAGCAGTTGCGCCAGCCGGTCGTTGATCAACCCCTGCTGAGCGCTGAACAGCGAGCGCTGGGCGTCGAGAAAGGTCAGGCTGCTGTCCACGCCAATGCGGTAGCGGTTGCGGGCCAGGTCGTAGTAACGCTGGGTAGAGGCCACCAGGTCGCGTTGGGCCACCAGTTGCCGCTCATACGTGGCGCGCGCGGCCAGACCGTCAGACACCTCCTGGAACGCGCCCTGAATCGATTTCTCGTAGCGGGCGACCTCGATTTCCTTTTGCAGGCGTGCATAGTCCAGGCTGGCCCGCAGGCTGCCGGCGGTGAACAGTGGCAGGTTGATCTGCGGCTGGAACAACCAGGTTCCGGTGCCGCCGTCGAACAGCCCGGACAACTCGCGACTGCTGCTGCCAGCGTTGGCGGTCAGGCTGATACTGGGGAAGAATGCCGCCCGTGCAGCACCGATGTCGGCATTGGCGGCGCGCAACTGGTATTCGGCTTCGAGGATGTCCGGGCGACGCTGCAGCAGTGCCGAGGGCAGGCCGGCTGGCAAACCGACGATCTGTGGCGAGGCTAGCGGCAAGCTGGGCGTGCGCTCATCGAGGGGCGCGCCGACCAGCAGGGTCAGCTGGTTGATATCCTGGGCAACCTGGCGCTGGTAGCGCGCTACTGCAGCACGGGCGGTGTCGACGCTGGTCTGCGCCTGGATCTGCTGCAATGCCGACGCAGTGCCGGCGCGGCGCTGACCTTGGGTCAGGCGCAGGCTTTCCTGGTCGGCGATCAGGGTCTGGCGTGACAGTTCGAGCAGTTCCAGGTCGGCACGCCAGGTCATGTAGCTGCTGGCCACGCTGGCCACCAACCCCAGTTGCACACTGCGTCGGGCCTGTTCGCTGGCGAGGTAGGTCAGCAAGGCCTTGTCGCTCAGGCTGCGCAGGCGGCCGAACAGGTCAAGCTCATAAGCGCTCACCCCGAGCGTGGCGGCGTAGGTCTGGGTAATGGCGCCTTCACCGGTTCCGGTCATGCGCCTCGGCAGGTACTGACGCTGGCCCTTGGCGTCGGCGGACACCTTGGGCAGCAACTCCGAGCGCTGGATACGAAACTGCGCGCGATAGGCTTCGACGTTGAGCGCTGCGACGCGCAGATCGCGGTTGTTGAGCAATGCGTTATCGATCAATTGGCGTAGCAACGGATCCTGGAACACTTCGTGCCAGTCGTCGTGCTGATGGCCGTGCGTCATGTCGCCCTGGGTGGTCTCCCCCAAGGGAAATTCAGGGGCGACAGGCAGGGCGGGGCGTTGATAGTCGGGGGCCAGGGTGCAGCCGGTCAGCAACACCGCCAACAAGGCAGCAGAGTATTTGGGCATCGCGGGTTCTCTGGGGTCAGGCACCGGCCATCCATCTGGCCAGGCCGTGGCGGCCACTGACGCCAAGCTTGGCGGTGGCGCGTTTGAGGTAGGTTTCCACTGAGCTGTTCTTCACGTTCAGGCGTTGGGCCATTTCCGGCACGGTGCCGCCGGTCAGCAGCCCCAGGCAGACTTCCTGCTCGCGACTCGACAGTTGCACCGCTTCCTGGGCCAGGCGCTCGCCGAAGCCGTGGCGCAACGCATCGGGCATCGCCGCGCCTTCGCCCTGGCCGTGCACCGGGTGTTGTGCATGGTGTTCGAGCAAGGGCAACAGGGTGTCGGAGAGGCGCTTGAGCAGCGACAGTTCGCCGAGGGAAAAGGCTGTCTGGCTGGGCGGGCGATGGAAGCAGATGACCCAACGGCGGTCGCCATTGCATGACACCAGGTTGCACTGGTGCGCGCTGGGTTGCGGGTTGCCGATGACATGCGGCGCCCTGACCTGAATGAGCAGGGGGTCCTTCATCTGCAGAATGTTCTGCAACAGCGGGTGATTGGGCTGATCAGGCGGAGGAAACTCCTGGGCCAGCCCTGCGCCGCCCAGCACCTTGACCCGGGTGACGCCGGTCTGTCGGGCATCCAGGGTCCACTCGCTCAGGTCGAGCCGGTGAATCGGCACGAGGCTGTCGACCAATTGGAGCATGCGCTCGGCAAAATGAACCTCGCCGGTGCTGGCGATCAGTTCTCCCAGTTGCAGGTAGAGGCGGGCGTCGTGGTGATGTTCGAGGCTGCGGGTCAGCTTCATGTCCTGTTCATCCTTGAGTCGGGTGCTGCGCGGGCGGGTGGCGAATGGGCTCACGCCTTGGCCGGTCGAGGGTGCGCTATTCAAGCCCGGGCCCGGCGCCTGCGTCTGTAGTGGAAACCGGGGACAGAAAATGGCATCGATTCGGACAAAATGGGGGGATGAATCGGACAGGTTGAAGGCAGATCTGTCTGTATTAGTCGGCAAATTGACGTCAGAAAGCCGCTGTTGCCACCACGTTTGCCACGGCTGGCGCGGCGGGTAGGCTATAGAAGGGGCTGATATGTAGCTGATTTCCTACAGAAAAATCAGCGACCGTGGATGCGCGGACGACTGTCCGGGTTTCCGGGGCCATACAGGTTACGGAAGCGGTGCTTGAATCCGCGGACGATCAACGGAGAAGGACCCTCCCAGCCCATGCCTGCCGCCGATACCTACCCCCTGACCAGCGCTCAACGGGACATCTGGCTCGACCAGTTGAGCAAAGGCGATTCTCCGCTCTATACCATCGGCGGCTATGTCGAACTCACGGGCGAGCTGCGGCCGGACACCCTGCATCACGCGTTGCAGCAACTGGTGGCGGCCAACCCGGTGTTGCGCACCGAGCTGCTGCCAGGTGCAGGTGCCGACGGCCTGCCGATGCAGCGCTTCGCCGAGCATGCCACGTTGGCGTTGCCTGTGCTGGACCTGTCGATTGAAGCCGACCCGGCAGCCGCGGCCACGGCATTGATCCAGGCGCAAATGGGCCAGGGGTATCGCTTCGACGGCACGGCACTGCTGCGTTTCGCCCTGATTCGCCTGGGCCCCGAACGTCATTGGCTGGCAACCCAGGCCCACCACCTGATCCTCGACGGCTGGGGTTTCGGGCAGATGCTCAAGGCACTGGGCGAGCATTACACGGCGCTGCTCGAGGGTGGCGAGGCGCCACGGGCCCAGGTCGGTTATGCCGATTTCATCGACGAAGACCGCCAGTACCAGGGCTCGATGCGCCAGGCCCGCGATCGCGCATATTGGCTCAAACGCTTCGCCAGTGTGCCGGAGCCGCTGCTGGCAGCGCGTCACCATTACCGTCGAGCCACCGATGAAGCACCTTCGCGCACCTGGGTTCAGGCGTTTCCCGATGCGTTGCATGGGCGCATGAAGCGCCTGGCCGAGGCTCACCAGGCCTCGGCGTTCCATGTCCTGCTGGCTGCACTGCATGTGCTGTTCTCCCGCAGCGCACAACGCGAGGACTGGGTGGTGGGGCTGCCGCTGCTCAATCGTGGCGGTGCACGTTTCAAGGCCACGCTGGGGACCTTCGTGCAGGTCAGTGCGGTGCCCCTGGCGTTTGCCCCGACACTGAGCTTCGCCGAACTGGTGGTTGCGATACGCGATACCCTGCGCCGGGATTTTCGCCATCAGCGACTGGCCGTGAGCGAGCTGAACCGAGCGCTTGGCCTGTTGCGCGAGGAACGCGGGCAATTGTTCGAGGTGTCGGTCTCCTACGAGCAGGACGATCACGACTACCGCTACGGCGAGGCCAGCGCCCACACGGTGAAGGTCTCCAACAGCCACGAATCCACGCCCTTGGCCATCCACCTGCGCAGCAATCGCCATAATGACAAGGCGTGGTTGCATCTGGTGCATCACCGCGCCTGGCTGGCAAGCGAGGAGGCCGAGGCATTGGCGCAGCGGCTGCTGCATGTGCTCGACCAAGGCTTGGCGACACCGGCGTTGGCGGTCGCCGATTTCGACCTGCCGACACCTGCCGAGCATCGCCAGATGCAGGCGTGGAATGCGACGGGGTGTGCCGTTGGCGAGCCGGTCGTGCACCGCCGGATCGAGGCCCACGCGGCGCTGATGCCCGACGCCATTGCCGCTGTGCACGAAGGGCGCAGCCTGAGCTACGGCGAGCTGAATCAGCGGGCAAATGCTCTGGCCCTGCGTCTGATCGAACGAGGTGTGAGGCCCGAGCAGCGCGTGGCAGTGGTTGCCCGCCGTGGCCTTGATACCCTCGTGGGTCTGCTGGCGATACTCAAGGCGGGGGCGGCCTACGTACCGATCGACCCGGCGCATCCGCGCGAGCGCATCGCATATCTGCTTGAAGACAGCGTGCCCGTGGTACTGCTGACACAACAGGACCTGCTGGCGCGTCTGCCGCGCCATGAGCTGCCGCTGATCGAACTCGACGCCTGCCCGGCAGCCACGACCATTGTGGACAACCCTCGCGTGGCGGGGCTTGGGCCCGAGAGCCTGGTCTATGTGATCTACACCTCAGGCTCCACTGGCCAACCCAAGGGGGTGATGGTCGAACACCGCATGCTGGCCAACCTGGTCGATTGGCATTGCGAGGCCTTTGACCTGGGCGTCGGCGGGCACACGTCGAGCCTGGCCGGCTTTGGTTTCGATGCCATGGCCTGGGAGGTCTGGCCAGCCTTGTGTGCGGGGGCGACGCTGCACCTGGCGCCCAGCAGCGACGGTGGCGAAGATATCGACAACCTGCTGCGCTGGTGGCGTGCCCAGCCACTGCAGGTCAGTTTCCTGCCAACCCCGGTGGCCGAACACGCGTTCACCCAGCACGATCACCCGACCCTGCAGACCCTGCTGGTGGGGGGTGATCGGCTGCGCAGCCTGTCGCGTGAGCGGGCCTATGCGGTCATCAACAACTACGGCCCTACCGAAGCCACGGTGGTCGCCAGCTCCGGGCGGGTGACGGCGGGTGGTGCGCTGCATATCGGCACGCCTGTGGCCAATACCCGGCTGTATGTGCTCGATGCGCAGCTCAAGCCATTGCCGGTCGGTATCCCGGGCGAACTCTATGTAGCAGGCCTGGGGGTCGCCCGCGGCTACCTGAATCGCCCGCAGATGACCGCCGAGCGTTTCCTCGACGACCCGTTCAGTGACGAGGTCGGTGCCCGGATGTACCGTACCGGCGACCGCGTGCGCTGGTTTGCCGACGGCACCCTGGAGTACCTGGGGCGCAATGACGATCAGGTGAAGATTCGCGGTGTACGCGTTGAACTCGGTGAGATCGAGGCTGCGCTGACCCGTCACCCGCAGGTGCGTGAAGCGGTGGTGCTGCTGCGCGATGGGCAACTGCAAGCCTGGTTCATTGGCGATGCGGTTACCCCCGGCGACCTGCATGAGCACCTGCGCGGGCTTCTGCCGGTGGCCTTGCTGCCAGCCGGCTACCAACGCATCGAGCACTGGCCGTTGACCGCCAACGGCAAGCTCGACCGTCGCGCCTTGCCGGCGCTGGATGAAACCGCATCGGTACGTCGCGCCCATGAAGCGCCTCGCGGCGACGTGGAGGTCCGCCTGGCTGCGCTCTGGAGCGAACTGCTGGGCGTGCAGCGCATTGGCCGTCACGACCACTTCTTCGAGTTGGGTGGCCATTCGTTGCTGGCGGTGCAACTGGTCGAACGCATGCGCCAGCAGGGCCTGCAGGCTGACGTGCAGGTGCTGTTCGGCCAGCCGACCCTGGCAAGCCTGGCCGCCGCCAGCCAGCGTCTGCTCGCGCAGGTGGAGGATAACCGCGTACCCGCTGACTGCACCCATATCACACCGGCGCTGCTCAGCCTGGCTTCGCTGACCCAGGGCGAAATCGACGCCATTGTCGCGGGCATACCGGGTGGCGCAGGCAATGTGCAGGAAATCTACCCCTTGGCGCCATTGCAGCAGGGGCTGCTTTATCACCACCTGCGCGACAGCCATGACCCTTATCAGCAACAGGCGCTGTTCGCCTTTACCGACCGCACGGCGTTCGAGGCATTTGCTCAAGCGTTGCAGCAGGTGGTCGAGCGTCACGACATCCTGCGCACCAGCCTGGCTTGGGAAGGGCTCGAGCAACCGCAGCAAGTGGTCTGGCGTCAGGCGCAACTGCCCGTCGAGGTGTTGCGGATCGGGCCGGGCGACACGGCGCAGGAGTTGTCTGCACATTACTCAGCAGCCCAGCGCCCGCTGGACCTGCGTCATGCGCCGATGATGGCGCTGGCGGGGGCTGAAGACCGTGAGCACGGTCGTTGGCTGGGGTTGTTGCGCTTCCACCATCTGGTCAACGATGCGGTGTCGGTGCAGGTGTTGCTCGGCGAGCTTCGGGCCTTGATGAGCGATCAGGGGCATGCGCTGCCGGCGCCTGTGCCTTATCGCAACTACGTCGCGCTCAGCGGCGCCGAGGTGCGGCAGCAAGGGCACGAGGTGTTCCTGCGGGCATTGCTGGCAGGTGTCGAGGCACCGCCGACGTTGCCGGGGATAGTAGAGGACCAGGTGCAGGCGGACGCGCTGGAGAGCCTCGCGCATGAGGTTCCGCTGGTGCTGACCGAGGCCTTGCGCCGCCTGGCCAGGCAGCAGGATGTCGGGCTGGCCAGCCTGTTCCACCTGGCTTGGGCGCAGGTGCTGGGGGCACTGGGCGGTCGTGACGACGTGGTGTTCGGCAGCGTGTTGCTGGGGCGGATGATGGCGGGTGAGGGGGCCGACCGAGCGTTGGGCATGTTCATCAACAGCTTGCCCCTGCGGGTGAGCCTGGCGGCGCGCAGCGTGGCGCAGGCGCTGGCCGACACCCATGCCGGCCTTGCCGGGCTGTTGGGCCATGAAGACGCACCCTTGCTGCTGGCCCAGCGTTGCAGTGGGCTGCCAGCGGGTGTGCCGCTGTTCAATAGCCTGATCAATTTCCGCCATGGGCTGGCGGCCGAACAATCGACGTTGCCAGGGGCTCGCTTGTTGGAGGCCAGCGAAGTACACAGCCATGCGCTAGTGCTGTCGGTGGATGATCAGGGTGAGGCCTTGCACCTGAGCGTTCGTGCGCCGCGAGCATTGGGTGCAGCGCGTGTGCTGGCCTATCTCGAACGTACCCTCGAGGGGCTGGCCGAGGCGCTGGAGCAGGGTGGTTCGGCACCGATCGAGCAGTTGTGCAGTGTGCCGGAGAACGAGCTGCACCGGCTGCTGCACGACTTCAATGCCACCGAGGAGCCCCATGAATTGATGCACAAGACCCTGCCGGCGCTGTTCCAGGCCCAGGTGCTGCGCACGCCCGATGCCGTGGCGCTGCAGACCGACGAGGCGACGCTGAGCTACCGTGAACTCGACGAGCAGGCCAACCGCCTGGCCCATCACCTGGTGGCCCTGGGCGTACAGCCTGACACGCGAGTCGGCGTCTGCATCGAGCGCGGCCTGTCGCTGCTGGTCGGGCTGCTGGGCGTGCTCAAGGCCGGCGGTGCCTACGTGCCGCTGGATCCTGGTTACCCGGATGAACGCCTGCGCTACATGGTCGAGGACAGTACACCGCTGGCAGTGCTGGTCCACGGGGCCACACGTGGCCTGTTCGATCCGTTGGCGATGCCGCTGGTGGATCTCGATCAGGGTGTCTGGCAAGCGCAGCCTGCCCAGGCCCCTCAGGTGCCGACACTGACGCCTTCGAACCTTGCCTACGTGATGTACACCTCCGGCTCGACCGGCATGCCCAAGGGCGTGATGATCGAGCACCGCGGGCTGGGCAACCTCATGCACTGGGGCTCGACCATCTGCCCGCCGCGTCCGGGCGATGCGCTGTTGCAGCGTGCGCCGTTCAGCTTCGACGGTTCGGTCTGGGAGTTGTTCTGGCCGTTGTGCGCAGGCTTGCGCCTGGTGCTGGCCCGCCCTGACGGTCATCGCGATCCGGCTTACCTGGTCCAGCTGGTCCAGGCTCGCCAGGTCACCACGATCAAGTTCGTCCCGGCATTGTTGCACCAGTTTCTCGAGCAGCCGGGCGTCGAACGCTGTACGAGCCTGACCGACATCTTCTGTGGCGGGGGGGAGTTGACCTTGACGCTGGCTGCCAGCTTGCGCCAGCGCCTGCCGCAGGTGCGCTTGCACAACGTTTATGGGCCCACCGAGGCTACGGTCGACAGCACGGCCTGGACGCTCGAACCGGATCAACCGCTGCCGAGCACGCCACCGCCGATCGGCCGGGCGATCGCCAACACCCGGCTCTACGTCCTGGATGCCCATGATCGGGCGGTGCCACTCGGCGTGGCAGGTGAGTTGCACATCGGCGGCGTCGGTGTGGCACGCGGCTACCTGGGGTTGCCGGTGCTGCAGGCCGAGCGCTTCATCGACAGCCCGTTCGTCGAGGGCGATCGGCTGTACCGCACCGGGGACCTGGTGCGCTACCGCGAGGATGGCGAGCTGGAGTTCCTCGGGCGCAACGACTTCCAGGTCAAACTGCGTGGTCTGCGCGTCGAGCTGGGTGAGATCGAGGCCCTGCTGGCCGGGCATCCCGCTGTGGGCCAGAGCGTGGTATTGGTGCGCGACGAGCGTCTGGTCGCCTACTTCACCTGCCGGGAGGGGCAACCCGCCCCGGCACTGGATACGTTGCGCAGCCACCTGCTGGCGCGGCTGCCGGAGTACATGGTGCCCTCGGCCTTCGTCGCCCTGGCCGACATGCCGCTCAGCCCCAACGGCAAGATCGACCGCAAGGTGCTGCCTGAGCCTGGTGCGGAATCGGTGATCAGCCGCGTCTACACGGCGCCACGCAACGCACTGGAGCAGACCCTGGCGCAGATCTGGAGCGAGGTGCTGAAGGTCGAGCAGGTTGGGCGGGACGACAACTTCTTCGAACTGGGCGGGCATTCACTGCTGGCGGTGAATCTGGTGGCGCGCATGCGCCAGGCGGGGTTGCAGGCCGACGCACGTACCTTGTTCCGTCAGCCCACGTTGGCGGGCCTGGCGGCCAGTACCGGGTGGGACAAGCCGCAGGTCGAGATCGCGGCCACCACCATCCCGGGGCTGAAGGCACGACGCAGGATCTGAGGCGGGCAAGGGGCTGCGTGGCAGCCCCGCGCTCACTGTGCCGGCGAATGACTGCTCCACTGTGCTTGACCCCATGGCGCCAGGGGGTAAGGCTACCCGGGTCCGCATGGAGAAAAAAAATGGACCTGTCGAGCCTGCTGCTGTTCATCCCCGCCTGTTTCGCCCTGAACATGGCGCCGGGGCCTAACAACCTACTGTCGCTGCACAACGCCAGCCGCCACGGCTTGCGCACTGCCTGCCTGGCGGGGGGCGGGCGTATCCTCGCCTTCAGCGGCATGATCACCTTGGCGGCGATGGGGCTGGCGGTGGTGCTACATACCAGCGAATACCTGTTCCTGAGCATCAAGCTCATGGGCGCGGGCTACCTGTTCTATATCGCCTGGCAATTGTGGCGGGCGCCCGTGGCAGAGGTGGCCCATGCCGGCGGGCAGTCGCGCGGCACCTGGAGCCTGGCACGCCAGGAGTTCTGGGTGGCGGCGGGCAACCCGAAAGCGATCCTCATATTCACCGCCTTCCTGCCGCAGTTCGTGTCGGTCGGCAGTACCACCCCGGTGAGCGAGCAGTTCCTGTGGCTGGGGTTGTGGTTCCTGTTGCTGGAATGGGCGGCGATCGCGATCTATGCGGCGCTGGGTGCCTACCTGCAGCGCTGGTTCAACCAGCCGCGGCCACGGCGGCTGTTCAACCGGATCAGCGCATCGTTGCTGGGATGCGCAGGGCTTGGCTTGCTGGCGGCGCGGCGATAGCCCCTCAAGATAGCCCCTCAACCGGTCTTTTCGCAGGTATCGACAGGCAAAGCGGCTTGCTCGCGCAGCGCCGACGCCACGACGAACGCCAGGGCCACCAGTGTCAGGACCGGCAGCATCGCCAGGCGCAAGCCATGATGTTCGCCGATAAAGCCCAGCAGGGGCGGGCCGACCAGAAACGCCAGGTAACCTGCCGTTGCCGCCAGCCTGACCCGTTGATCGCTGTGAGCACCACTTTCCCCGGCTGCCGAGATCGCCAGGGGAAAACCCAGCGATGCGCCAATGCCCCAGAGCATCACGGCGGCTGCGGCGATCCACTGCACGTCGCAGAACACCACCAATGCCAGGCTGGCTGCGCCAAGCAGTGCGCTGGCGCGCAAGGTGAGCGTCCGGCCAAAGCGGCGCACCACCGGCGCACCGGCGAATCGACCCAGGGTCATGCCCAGGGTGAATACCAGGTAGATCAGCGTGCCGGTGGTTTCTGCGAATCCGTGGCCGTCGATCATCAGCAGCGGCAGCCAGTCATTGGCTGCACCCTCGGCCAGCGCCATGGCCAGCACCACGAAGCCGATCAGCAACAGGCGTCGGTCGCTGAGCAGGGCGCCCCAGGCAAACTCGGCTGTCTGCGTTGTCGGTTGATTCGCTGCTCCTTCACTGGCCCGAGGGGCGTGAGGGGCAAGGGCCAGGGTCACCACGGCCGAAAGCAGTGCGGCGACGATCAGATGCAGGTCCAGGGGCACCTGCAGCGCGGTCATGCCCATGCCGGCCAGCGCGCCCACCAGGGTGCCGAGGCTGAAGAAACCGTGCAGGGTAGTCATGATCGGTGCATCGATTTCCCGCTCCACGGCTGCACCTTCGATGTTCACTGCGATATCCGCCCAACCCATGCCGATGCCGTAGATGAACAGCCCGGCAAAGGCGCACCAGGCACTGTTCAACTCGCTGCTGCCGGCCAGCACCAGCATGCCTGCGGACAGCCCGAGCAGGCCGGTGCGCATCATCCGGTGTGCACCAAAGCGGGCGATCAGGCGTCCGGCACTGAGAATCCCGCACATCGCTCCGGCTGAAAATCCGAACAGGATCATCCCCATCTGTTCGGTGGAGGCCGACAGGCCGTCGCGCAGGGCAGGGGTGCGGGTGACCCAGCTGGCGAGGGTCAGGCCAGGGAGCAGAAACAGCAGATACAAGGCGTAGCGGGCCAGGCGGTAGTTGGCGGGCATGGTACAGACTCGTTGGAAAGGTTTCGTACGGGCGTACGAATAAATCGTACGGATGTCCGAAAAGGGCGTCAATCCTGTATTGAGTCGTGTGCTGGCTGAATGTTCAAAGACTCCAGAGGCAACCGGCGCCTGGCCGGTCGCGGTCAGGAGAACAGGTCGGCGCCGGTGGATGCCGCGTCCAGCATCGCCTGCAACTCGGCTACCCGGCGCTGGTGACGGGCGATGGCCGCAAGGTGTTCATCGATCTGCTGGCGAATGACTGCCGGGTCTTCGGCCTTCCTCGAGAGCCGCTCGATCCGCCTGGACAAGCCAACCTTCTTGTCGGCCTCCAGGCGTGCCGACTCGTCCATCTGGGCGATGAGTGCCTGCAGGTCGTCCAGGCCATGGACGTTGCAGAACAATCCCGTCGCCTGGCGGTAAACCACCGACTTTCGGGCTCTGTCCAGCAGTTCGAAGACATTGCTCAGGGTGCCGGGGCTTTTGCCGTCCCAAATCATCAGGCCGAAATCGGCGGCTTCTGCCATTTCCAGGTCCTTGGCAGTGTAGAACGCGCGGCCCTTGGCATTGGCGGGTGGGCAGACAGCCACGAGTGGCCATGCACCAAGATTGTGGCGAGGCGTGTCACCGGTGCAGTACACCGTGACAGCGGCGTACTGGCGTTTGGCGAAATACTGCTGCACGCATTTGTCCACGCCTGCGGCATCACCGAGCAGCACTTCGTGGCCACTGGCAACGATATTGTCGAGTCGCGCCTCGACCTGAGGGTCGAGGCGCTTGAGCGTGATCGAGCCGGAGATGAAAACCTTCGGCATCAATGCCTCCGTGTAAGGGTGACGACTGCAATTGAGCGGATGCTAGCGTATCCGCGCAGGGCGGTACAGGCGGCTTCCAGCGAGGCGCCAGTGTCGAACAGGTCGTCGAGCAGCAGGACATTGCACGGGTGGAGTTTGTCTTGGGTGACAAAGCAACCTTGCAGTGCAGCGCAGCGCTCTTCATAGGTCGCCAGGTCTTTCATTGCGACGGTGCTGCTGTGCTTGATCAGTGTCTGGTCGCAGTACTCGAGCTCCAGCAACTGGGCTACCCGTTCTGCCACCGCGTGCACGGGCTGGCGAGTACGCTGGCGGCTGGCGGGCATGGGCAGCACGACATCCACCGGGACATTCTGTATCGCCTGGACGACAGATTCTGCGAGGAAGTCCACCAGGTCGTAGTCGTCGCGGTACTTGAGCTGGAACACCGCCTCGCCGATGGCGGTGCGGGTGGTGTCGAACTGCATGTAGCCCTGGGCGTTTTCGCCGACCGGCACGCTGCAGACGATGTGTTTGTCGAGGCTGATACCGTAATCCCAGGCGTCGTTGCCCGGCAGCGTGCGAATGTCCATGTGAGGCTTCCTTGTCGTTGATATGCCAGAGACTTTCTAACGGCCATCAATCAGCCGTGGTGGCAATGTTGCGACGGGGAAGTCCCAATTTCGACTTCACGCTTTCCGTTTTATGGGTAGGAAAATTCTGAGCTATCCGTGTGTCGCCCTCTTCGGCCAGTGGTCACGGGCCCGGCTAGACTGCTCAGGATCATCCACCGATCCGGGGGGCTGCCATGCCCAGCAAGAACACCATCTGCCTGTGGTTCGACAGCGATGCCGAGGCGGCGGCGAAGTTCTACGCCGCTACCTTCCCCGACAGCCGTGTGCTCGCCGTGCACAAGGCGCCGGGCGACTACCCCTCGGGCAAGGAGGGTGATGTGCTTACGGTGGAGTTCATCGTGATGGGCATTCCGTGCCTGGGTCTCAATGGCGGGGCCGCGTTCAAGCACTCCGAGGCGTTTTCGTTCCAGGTGGCCACCGACGACCAGGCCGAGACCGACCGCTACTGGCACGCGATCATCGATAACGGTGGCCAGGCCAGCGTGTGCGGCTGGTGCAAGGATAAATGGGGGCTGTCGTGGCAGATCAGCCCGCGAGTGCTGACCGCCGCGGTCGGCGGTAGCGACCGCGCGGCAGCCAAACGGGCGTTCGAGGCGATGATGAAGATGGACAAGATCGACATCGCCACGATCGAGCGGGCAATCCGGGGCTGACAGGCCTTGCCTGCCAGCCCGCGAGGGTCAGAAGCTGTACTTGGCCGTCAGCATCAGGTTGCGCGGATCGCCGAAGGTGTCGCCGCCGTAGTCCACCGACTTGGAGATGGACGAGTAGTACTTCTTGTCGAAGATGTTGTTGGCGTTGAGCTGCAGGTCCAGATGCTGGTTGACCTGGTAGCCGGCCAGCAGGTCGGTGACCGCGTAGCTGCCCTGTACCAGCCGATAGTTGCCGCCATCGACCGGGATGTCGTTGTACATGCGGCTCTGCCAGGTGATGCCGCCGCCCACCCGCAGCTTCTCCAGCGGGCCCTGGAAGCGGTAGGTGGTGAACAGCTTGAACTGGTGCTCGGGCGTGTCGGATTTGAGCGGCTTGTTGACGCTGGCCGGGTTCTTCTCGTCCTTGATGGTGTGCACGCGCGCGTAGGTGTAGCCAGTGCCGATCTGCCAATGGTCGGTCAGTGCGCCCTGCAGCTCGAAATCGATACCCTGGCTGCGGACCTCGCCCGAGGCTTCGTAGCAGGTCATCTGCGGGCAGTTGGCCGCACCGATCTCGACCTGGCGGTTTTCCTGATCGATACGGAACACCGCAAGGCTGGCGTTCAATGCACCGTCGAAGTATTCGCCCTTGATGCCGACTTCATAGTTCTTGCCGACGATCGGGATGATCGGCTTGCCGGAAACGTCCTTGCCGCTCTGCGGGGTGAAGATGTCGGTGTAGCTCACATACACCGAGTGATGCTCGTCCAGGTCATAGATCAGGCCGCCGTAGCGGGTGACGTTGCGGGTCACCTTGTAGTCGCCGTCGTTGCTGTCGCGCTGGTCGTAGTCGTACCAGTCCAGGCGCCCCCCGAGAATCAGCTTGAGCGGGTCGGCCAGGCTCAGGCGGGTGGTGGTGTAGACGCCTTCCTGGTTGATCAGGTAGCGACTGTTTCCGGTGTGCAGGAAGTTCGGCTTGCCGCCGTCGAGCGGATAGTTGGTGTCATAGGGGCTGTAGTCGCGCTCGTTCATGTCGTAGATGCGCTTGCTGGCACCCAGCACCAATTCATGGGTGCGGCCCAGCAGTTCGAAGGGGCCGCTGGCGAAGGCGTCCAGGCCCAGCTGGTTTTCGTCGTGCGCGGACTGGTAGACCGTCCTGCTCAAGGTCTTGGCAGTGTTCCAGCGCGACTGGTAAGAACCGCGGAACAGTGCGTTCTGCTCGCTGTAGTTGGCGTTGACCTGCAGTTTCCAGTCGTTGGCCAGGTGCTGGCGCACTTCGGCGAAGAGGGTGTTGATCTCCTGGTCCTTGTCTTCCCAGTCGGTGCCGGGGTTGTACGAACGCGACACATCCAGGTGATGGCCGCTGAGGTCGGTGGGGATCGCGCCCCAGAAGAAATTGGTCTTGTCCTTCTGGTGTGAAAAGCCCAGGGTCAAGGTGGTGTCATCGCTCAGGTCGGCTTCGCTGATGGCATAGAACAGCCCGTGGTTTTCTTCCTGGCCATCACGGAACCCGTTTGCATCGCGGTAGGAGGTCACGATTCGGCCGCGCAGGGTGCCGCTGTCGTTGAGCGGGCTGGAGGCGTCGAGTTCGCCACGGTAGTTGTCCCAGCTCCCGGCCGCGCCGGTCACGGTGACTTTCTGCTCGGCCAGCGGGCGCTTGCGCACCAGGTTGATGGCCGCTGAGGGTGTACCGGCGCCTGTGACCAGACCGGTGGAGCCGCGAACCACTTCGACGCGGTCGAACATCGCCAGGTTGGGTTGGGCGCCAACCACCGATCCGGTATAGGCGCTCGGGATGCCGTCGTACATCAGGTTGTCGACGTCGAAGCCCCGGGCGGTGTAGCTCTGGCGGCCGGGGCCGCTGGACTGGTTGAGGAACAGCCCAGGGGTGTAGCGGGCGACGTCGTTGATGCTGGTCATGTTCTGGTCGTCCATGCGCTGACGAGTGATCACCGTGACCGCCTGTGGCGTCTCGCGCATGGTCAACGGCAGCTTGGTCGCGGTGTTCATGGCGCCGGTGGTGTAGGACGTGCTGCCTTCGGTGGTGCTGCCCAGCCGGTTGTCAGTGATCTCGGTGGCGCCCAGTTCCAGTGTTCCGGCTGGTTGCTGGTCGTCGGCCATGGCATGGGGCAAGGTGCTGATACAGATGGCCAGGGTCAACAGGTTGGGCGCGAAACGACGAGGCGGAGCAGCAGGAGTCATGCCAGATATCCTTGTTGCTAGTACTTATGAGAACGATTAGCAATAAGTGTGTCAGGATTTGTCGCGGTCCGAAAGCGTGGTATGCCAAAAAAATCGCCAAATTTTTCACATTCGTCCGTGGGTTGCAGGATCGCGGGGCGTCCCGAGGCTTGCGCAAAGCGAGTAGAATCCGCGCTTGATCAAGTGTGTGAGGTCCATGTGGAGCTGCAGCAGGGTTTTGTCCTGACCCGTCATTGGCATGACACCCCCGACGGCACGTGCGTGGAGTTCTGGCTGGCCACCGACCAGGGCCCCCGGCGCGTGCGCCTGGGCGCGCAGGTTTCGGTGGCGTTCGTGCCCGCACAGCAGGCCGCCCACGCGCAACTGTTGCTCGCCGATGAGCCGGGCGCAGAGTTGCGCCCCCTTGAGCTGCGCGACTTTCAGCAGCGGCCGGTCATGGGCCTGTACTGCCGCCAACACCGCCAACTGATGGCCTTGGACAAACGCCTGCGCACGGCCGGCGTCGAGGTGCTGGAGGCTGATATCCGGCCGCCGGAGCGCTATCTGATGGAGCGCTTCATTACCGCGCCGGTGTCGTTCGGTGGTCGTGTCGATGCCCAGGGAGCGGTCGTGGATGCACAGCTCAAGCCTCATCCGGACTACCGACCGAGCCTGCGCCTGGTGTCTCTGGATATCGAGACCAGCGAACGTGGCGAGTTGTACAGCATCGCGCTGGAGGGGTGCGGCCAGCGTCAGGTCTATATGCTCGGCCCTGCCAACGGCCAGGCGCAGGTAGAGGATTTCGACCTGCACTACTGCGCCGACCGTGGCCAGTTGCTCGAATGCCTCAACCACTGGTTGGCACGCCATGACCCGGACGCGATCATCGGCTGGAACCTGGTGCAGTTCGACCTGCGCATCCTTCACGATCACGCTCGGCAATTGCAGGTGCCTCTGTGCCTGGGTCGCGACGGTGCGCCGATGACCCTGCGCGAGCATGGCAGCCGTACGCATTTCTTCGCCGACGCGCCGGGGCGGCTGTTGATCGACGGCATCGAGGCCCTGCGCTCGGCGACCTGGAGCTTCCCCTCGTTCAGTCTGGAAAACGTTGCCCAGACCCTGCTGGGGGAAGGCAAGGCCATCGACACCCCCTACCAGCGCATGGATGAGATCAACCGGATGTTCGCCGAGGACAAGCCGGCCCTGGCGCGCTACAACCTCAAGGATTGCGAACTGGTCACCCGCATCTTCGAGCACACCCGGCTGCTCGACTTCCTTCTTGAACGTGCCACGGTGACTGGCCTGCCGGTGGACCGCAGCGGCGGCTCGGTGGCGGCGTTCTGTCACCTGTACATCCCGGCCATGCACCGGCTGGGCTTCGTCGCGCCGAGCCTGGGCAGCCGCGAGGGGGAGGCCAGCCCGGGCGGGTTCGTCATGGACTCGCAGCCAGGCCTTTACGAGTCGGTGCTGGTGCTGGACTACAAGAGTCTGTATCCATCGATCATCCGTACCTTCCTGATCGACCCGGTGGGGCTGGTGGAAGGCTTGCGTGAGCCCGATCAGGCCAGCTCGGTCGAGGGCTTTCGTGGCGCTCGCTTCTCGCGTACCCGCCACGCTTTGCCGGCCATCGTCGAGCGCGTCTGGCAGAATCGCGAGGCGGCGAAGAAAGCGGGTAACGCCCCGTTGTCCCAGGCCCTGAAGATCATCATGAACGCCTTCTACGGTGTGCTTGGCTCCAGCGGTTGCCGGTTCTTCGACCCGCGCCTGGCCTCGTCGATCACCCTGCGTGGGCACCAGATCATGCGCCAGACCCGCGCCTTGATCGAAGCACGTGGTTATGACGTGATCTATGGCGACACCGACTCCACCTTCGTCTGGCTCAAGGGCGCGCATGACGAGGATCAGGCGACGAGTATCGGGCGTGCACTGGTGGCCGAGGTCAACCAGTGGTGGCGCGAACACCTGCGCCAGGAGATGGGCCTGCACAGTGCGTTGGAGCTGCAGTTCGAAACCCACTACCGGCGCTTCCTGATGCCGACCATCCGCGGCACCGAGGAGGGCAGCAAGAAGCGCTATGCCGGGTTGGTGCAGCGCGCCGACGGTCAGGACGAGGTAGTCTACAAAGGGCTGGAGTCGGTACGCACCGATTGGTCGCCGCTGGCCCGGCAGTTCCAGCAGGAACTGTATGGCCGGATTTTCCGTGGCCAGCCCTATCGCGACTATGTGCGCGATTATGTACGACGCACGCTGCTGGGCGAGCAGGATGAACTGCTGGTGTATCGCAAGCGCTTGCGTCGTCCGTTGCAGGACTACCAACGCAACGTGCCACCCCATGTGCGCGCCGCGCGTCTTGCCGATGAATACAATTTGCGCCTGGGGCGCCCGCTGCAATACCAGCGCGGCGGCTGGATCAGCTACGTCATCACCACGGCTGGCCCGGAGCCCCTGGAGAACCTGCAGTCGCCAGTCGATCACGAGCACTACCTGAGCCGTCAGTTGCAGCCGGTGGCGGATGCGATCCTGCCGTTCGTGGGGGATGACTTCGCCAGCCTGACCGATCGCCAGCTCCTGCTCTTCTGAGGGGGGGCGGCTGCCGCCGGGGTGGCATCTATCTACTGCCCGAGCATGGCCGCTGCCACCTAGCCTGCGCTTCTTTTCCAAGGAGCGCTACGCCATGACGACCCCCCGCGTACAGCACGAACAAGACGCCACCGCCGTCCCTGATGTTCACGCACTGCATCAGGACGCCGTGATTGGTCAGCGTTTGCCGGACTGGCTACGCCAGGCTTCCCCGGAGCAGGTCAAGCACCTGTACGAGGCGATGAGGCTCAGCGTGTATTTCCAGGCGCGGGCCCAAGCCATCATGGGGCAGTTGGACGCCCTGGACAGCTTTGCCGAAACGCGTTTGGCCGAGGCCCTCAGGCCCCATGTCGGTGGGCCGTTCGATGTCCGCGCGTTGCAGTTTCGTCGTGGTCACCGCGAGCCAGTGCTCACCTCGATACCCATCGGTTACCCGGTGACGGAGCCGGTGTACACGCAAATGCCCCTGGTCGAGGCGGCGCTGCGCAATTTCCGCGAGGAGGAAACCGAGGACGGCGGGCAGTTACCCGGCAACCGGCTAAGCGATCCTCGCAATGCATCTGCCCGGCTGCCCAACGCGCGCCGTTTTGCTGCATTGTGCCGGTCTCTGGACCTGGGCGGTCAATACCAGCGCCATTTGCACACCGTGCTGGAGCGGGACAGCCATTCGGGCGCTGCCGCCGAATCGGTGTTCGGCCGGGCCCATCGCTACGGCATGCTGGCTGATGCCTGCGTTGCGCGGCTCAAAGGTGTTCTGAGCGAGGACGAATACCTGCTGGTGCACAATCTCTGCGCGCAGAAAGCCTCGTTGACCTTCGAAGGACGTCCGGTGCAGTACAAGCGCCTGAGCCTGCTGGCGTGCACCCTGGAGCAGATCGTGGTGCTGGATGTTCGTGACGAGATCTTCAGCCCGCTGTACAGCTCCAGCTACCGCGTGCTGGTCCACATTCCGGGCGATCCGACGACTCCGTGGAGCGCATTCCCCGACCTGCGCCACTTTGCCAATGACCTGGGCAAGCGCCTGCGCCTGCCCGGGTACCAGCGTTTCTTCAGCCGCTTTGTGTTGCGCCGCGATGCGCAGTCGTTCTTTTCCGCCGTTGTTTCGGGCTACCAGGGCGTGTCGGATCTGGCAAACATTGCACTGGAAGAGCATATGCACCCCTGGGAGATCACCGACCAGGCTACTGCCAGTACCCTGGAAGGCTCGCTGTTCAGTGCGCTGGGCCGTGCGCGCATTGCGCAGGTCAAGGCCGATGCGGCGATGATTGCCGTGCCCTCGGCTGCGGTGGATGAACAGGTCCGGCGCGAGCACGATCAGCGCTTGTCCGCAGAAGGCTGGGCTTTGCTCAATATAGCGGGGCTCTTCGTGCCGGCCCTGGGCGCGGTGTTGCTCGCAGTGACCGCATGGGAACTGCTGGGTGAGGTCTACCACGGTGTCGAGGCCTGGCACGAGGGGGATAGCAGCGAGGCCCTCGATCACCTGCTCAACGTCGCCGGCGATGTAGCCATGATTGCAGCCACGGCGGCAGGTGCGCAGGTGGCGCGAGCGGCCTGGAGCCGTTCGGCGCTGGTCGATAGCCTATTGCCGGTCCGGCTGGAGGACGGCAGCACGCGGCTATGGAAGGAGGACCTCACGCCATTTCGCAATGCGCCGCCTGCCGGGGCGCTGCGTGACGACCAAGGTGTATACCGTGCTGGCGAAGGTTGCTGGATTGAAATGGATGGCCAGCACTATCGGGTTGCGCAGGGTAGCGATCAGCGCTGGCGCTTGCAGGGTGACGACAACCACGCGCCTGTGCTCAGACACAATGGTGCGGGCGGCTGGCGGCTGTGGTGGGAGCAACCACTGGAGTGGGATGAGCCTCGGCGTTCGTTCCGGCGCCTGGGGCATGACTTTGCCGAGCTGGACGACGACCAGATCGACGAAATCCTGCTCGCCCACGACATACAACCGCAGCATCTGCGCGCGGTCCATGTCGAGGGACGTGTGGCCGATGGCGAATGGCTGGACAGTGTCGTCCGCTATCGGCTGGACCTGCGCATCCGTCGAGTGGTCAGCCAATTGCGCAGTGGGATCATAGCCACCGACGAGGCTGTACTCGGTCAGGCACGGTTGCTGTCCGGCGGCGCTGATGCTTCCGATCAGGCATTGGCGGAGCTGATCTGGTCCGAACGCAGGCGTCTGTTCGAGCAGTTGTATGCGTTGGAGCAGCCAACCGGAGACGCGGGCGTCGAGCGTCTGTGCCGACAGTTCTCTTCACTGCACAGTCGGGCGGCCTCGCAACTGTTGCGCGAAGCCAGTGTGGTCGATCGTGGGCGCTTGCTGGACAACGGCCGGGTGGCGATGGACCTTGCCTCTCAGGCGGGCGCTGCGGTGTGGCGTATCAGGGTGGCCCGGGTGTTCGAAGGGTTGTACCTGGATGCCAGCCAGAATGCCGATCTTGCCCGCGTTGCGCTGCAGGTGCTGGACACACTGCCGGGTGCTTCGCGCAACGTGGCCTGGCGCTTGTGCGAGGGCTCGGCGGACGGCCCGGTATTGCTGTCGATAGACCGCGCACAGGCCGTTCGCACACTGACCCTGGTTCACACCGGTGGGCATTTCCAGTTGCTCGACGGTGCAACAGAGGTGGTGCTCAAGGAAGGCGAACTGTTCGACGTCCTGAGTGGCGCGGTGGACGACGGGCAGCGGGAGGCCCTGGGGTTGACCGAGCCCCTGGCCCACAACCTGCGTGTGACCCTGGCGCGCGCGACGGCGGCCCGTCGCTCGCAAGTGGTGGGGATGCTCGGCAAGCGCGCCTCTGCAGGCTGGTTCCGGGCGCCGCAACGTCTGGCGGATGGGCGAGTCGGTTACCCGTTGAGCGGTCGCGGCGCCGGACGTGGGCGATGCCGGCCGTTGTTCGGCAGGGTGCGTAACCTGTACCCGAACCTGAGCGACAACGAGGTGCGAACCTGGCTGGTCACGCTCGGCAACAGCGGCACAAACATTCACACCGAGCTGACTCGGCTAGAGGATGAAATGGCTTTGCTGGAGACGCACCTGCAGTTGTGGGCCAATCAGCCTGGCGGCCTGAGCGCCCGTGGAGAGCGAGCCTACCTGCGCGATGCCTTGCTCGCGGCCTGGCGGCGCACCCTGCCCAGAGTGTACGACCAGTTCGGGCGCGTGATCGGTCAACGTCTGAACCTGTGGGCCGTGTCATTGCAGTCGCTCCCGGAGATTGCGCAACAGGTCAGTTTCGATCATGTGGTGTCGTTGTCGTTGCGCGGCATTGGCTTGACCGAGATTCCCAGCACCTTCATGCGGGCGTTCGGTCGCCTGGAAGTCCTCGAGTTACCCAGCAACAGGCTTACCCGCCTGCCGCCGCGGTTACGTCACCTCTCGCGACTGCGGGAACTGGACCTCACCGGCAATCGGATCGTGCTGGACGATCGCCAGGCAGCCACGCTGTTGCAACTGACGCATCTGAGGTTACTGGATTTGTCGTACAACCCGTTGGGGCGTAGTTTTTCCGTGGCAAGCATGCCACATCTGAGCTCCCTTCAGCTGGCGCACACCGGAATCAGCCAGTTGCCTGACGGTTTGCTGAGTCGCGGCTCTCTGGCGATCGCTGACCTGCGTCACAACGCAATTGTCGAACTTCCCGACCACTTCTTCAGTGCCCCTAGGTGGTATGCCCGCTCGGTGCTGTTGAGCGATAACCCGCTGAGCGCCACCTCTACCCAGCGCCTGCGCAGCTTCATGATTCGTCATCAACTGATGGTTGAAGAGGAGCTGGAAGCCGAGAATGCCGGCGATCAAGCGGGGGATGTCGCTGCTACGCTCGACAGAGCACACGGTATCTGGAGACAGGTGATCGATGCAGGTTCCACCGCACTGTTCGACGAGCATTGGAATGGGCTGGCCGAGGCGCCGGGCAGCGCCGATTTCATGGACCTGTTGCGCCGCCTGCCCGAAACGCTGGATTTTCGCAATCACGGCACAGACCTTGGGCGGCGAGTGAACAGCATGATTCTGGCGATGCGCGAGCATGAGCAGTTGCGCGAGGAACTGTTCACCCAGGCGATGTTGCCCAGGACCTGCCAGGACAGTGTCATCGGGAACTTCAGTCGGCTGGAAGTGCGCATGCTGGTCTGGAAGGCACTGGTTGACGCCCGGGGCGGTGCCCAGGATGCGGCATTGGTGCACCTGGGGCGGCAGCTGTGGCGCCTGGATGAAATCGAACGGATTGCCGTCGATGACATTGCCGGTCGTGTGGTCGCGGGGAGCGACCCCGATGAAATCGAGGTCGAATTGGCCTACCGGGTCATGTTGCGCGATGAGTTCGATCTGCCTGCACAGCCGTCAGACATCGCCTACCAGCAGACTGCCGGCTTGAACCCTGAGCGTTTGGCTGCGGCCCGCCGGCGGCTGCGCGAGGGGGAAACCGAGCAGGCCATGGTCGAGTCGCTGTTCATGCGTGAATTCTGGACCGAGCACCTCAAGAACAGCCATCAAGAGGAATTCGACGCCATCAAGAGGCCGTTCTTCGAGCGTATCGAGGTGGCTCAGGAGATGGCTGGCGATGACTCGACAGGCACCCGGTCCTATGACGATACCTTGCAAGCCTTGAGTATCGAGGTTCAACGACTTCAGGCTCAGTCCGCCGAGCTTGACCTTCAACGCGGCGGCCTGACGGGGGATGCCCTGGAGGCCCATCTGCAGCGGCACGCGGATATCGACCGACAACTGCGCGAGCAGCGTGCCAGCCTTCAGATGCGCTTGGCCGATGGCGAATTTGCCGAGCGCATGCGCGCCTTGGGCACTGGCATGGATTCCCAGACCTTTCGCGAAACGATGGACCTGTTGTCGACCGAGCACGATGCGGCGGTGCAGGCACGCATCATCGAACTGACCCGAACGGCGCTGGCGCAGAACCCGTCGCAGGTAACACCGCCGACTTCCGAGCCGCAGCCGGGGCCGAGCCGTGGCAGCGGCATGGGCTGAGAGGCGAGGGTGCCAGCGTTCATTGTTAGGCTATGCTCTGCAGTGGGGGGCGGGCATTTCCGCACGTCCCGAGCGAAGGCCTGGACACCGGAAGTTACCTTTGCACAGCGCATGTTCCACTTCAGGTGGTTTAGGCTCCGTGTCGGATCTTTCTCTATGATCTGTAGTCATTGATATATCGAGAGAACAAGGAGATACACATGCTCGTCCGGTCACTGACCCTCGCCACTCTGCTTGCCGTCGCTGCCCCGCTGCTGGCTGCCGACAGCGATGCGCCCCTGGCCAAGGAGCTGGGCAAGGCACGGCCATTGGTCGTGATCGCCCCCAGCAGCGCCGACCCGACGTTGCGCGGGTTGGAGGAGGCCATGAAGGATCCGGCCACCCAGGCCGGGTTCAAGGAGCGCAACCTGGTGCTGTTCAGCGTCGCCCAGATGATGGGTAAACGCGAAGACAAGAACCTCGAGCAGCAGACCACCATGGCGCTGATCCGCGAACTCAAGCTTGGCGCGAGCAAGGGCACCAAGGTGATCCTGATCGGCAAGGATGGCGAGCGCCACATGCTCAAGGATGATGAAAGCGGTGAGAAGATCGACCCGCAGGCGATTTTCAAGGCCGTTGACGAACTGCCGGCGGCAGAGAAAGCCATTGCTGCCCCCGAGCCGGTAGCCGCTGCCCCGGCCTCGGAGCCCAAGGCGAAAGAAACTGGCAAGGCCGCCAAACCGGCCAAGCCGGCAGCACCGCCCAAGCCACTGGACGACTGAACCGCCAGCGCCGGTCTTTGCAGACCGGCGTTTTTGTATCCCACTGTATCAGCGGGCCCCGGTGACCGATTGCCATACAAATTCCTTCGCTTCTCGATACATCGGGGACACACCACTGCGGCGAAATGAGCTGACCTTTCGACCGACGTGGAGCTTCGCCATGACCGCCATCTGCAATCTTCTCCCGCCGCTCTGCCGTCTCATTCGAAACATCTGACTTTTCGCCGGTTAGCGCGCGGGGCAAGCCATCTTCCATCGTTCAACGGGAGGCGGCTTGCCCCGCGGTCGTTTCCGGCCCCTGCGGAGACTTTCCCCATGCATTCCGAACCCTTGCTCACCGGTCTTGGCTTGCGCCGCGGCCTGCTGGCTGAACTGCTGAAACTGGAGCCGGGCACCGTGGACTTCCTCGAGTGCGCCCCGGAGAACTGGATCAATGTCGGTGGCGCCTTTGGCCATGGGCTGGCGCAGCTCGCCGAACGTTTCGCAATCGCCTGCCATGGCTTGTCACTGTCGCTGGGCGGGCCGGAGGCGCTGGACTTGAAGCTGCTCGATGGCACCCGGCGCTTCATGGACCGTTACCAGGTGAAGCTGTACAGCGAGCACCTGAGCTATTGCAGCGATGACGGTCACCTCTACGACCTGATGCCGATCCCTTTCACCGACGAAGCGGTCCGCCATGTCGCTGCGCGTATCCGTCAGGCCCAGGATTGCCTGGGCAGGCGCATCGCCGTGGAAAATATCAGCTACTACGCCGCGCCCTACCAGGCGATGAGCGAGTTGTCGTTCATCTGCGCGGTGCTAGAGGAAGCCGACTGTGACCTGTTGCTGGACGTCAACAATGTCTTCGTCAATGCCTGCAATCACCGGTACGACGCATTGACCTTCCTCGAAGGGCTGCCGCGCGAGCGAGTGGTTGGCATGCATGTGGCGGGGCACTACGACGAGGCAGCGGACTTGAAGGTGGACACCCACGGCGCTGCGGTGAAGGAAGACGTATGGACGCTGTTCTCGATTGCGTGCCAGCGCTTCGGCAATCAGCCGACCGTACTGGAACGCGACTTCAACTACCCGCCCATGGCCGAGCTGCTCGCCGAGACTGCACGCATCCGGGCGCTGCAACAGGCTGCCGGAGGGTTGCGCCATGACTGAACTGCGCGAGCAACAATTCACCCTGGCCCGTCACCTGCGCGACCCGCAGCGTCATCCGGCGCCACCCGGTATCGAGGAGCGGCGGTTGAAGGTCTACCGCGAGCTGTTCTACGGGGCCATCGAGGGCCTGCTGGCCGGCGGTTTCCCGGTGATGCGCAAGACGTTGGGCGATCAGGTCTGGCATGCCCGGGTGCGTGATTTCTATGCCAACTATCGCAGCCAGACCCCGTTGTTCACCGAGGTCGCCGAATGCTTCATCGACTACCTGCAGGGTGTCGAGCTGGACGCACCCTGGCAACTGGAACTGGCGCATTACGAGTGGATCGAGGCGTACTTGAGCCTCACGGATGCGCAGGACCCCGCACACGATCCGCACGGCGACCTGCTTGACGGGGAACCGCTGCTATCCTGTGTGGCCCAGGTGCTGGCTTATCAATGGCCGGTAGAGCGAATCGGCCCTGACTATCAGCCAGAACAGGCGCCTGAGGTGCCGACTCTGCTGCTGGTGCACCGCGATGCAGGATTCAAGGTGCACTTTTCCCGCCTGGCACCCTTGGCGTGGCAGCTGTTGAACGCATCGGGCAGCGGGCGTGAGCGCTTGCTGGCACTGGGCGGCGAGGCGTTGCTCGAAGGCGGCAAAGCGATGCTTGAAGGGTTGCGCGCCCAAGGTGTGATCATCGGAACCCGGGCGGCCTGACGAGTCGCCTCAAGCTTTTCGGGAAGACACAAAGCCCACGCCTGTTGCCAGGCGTGGGCTTTGTGTTCTGCGGGCCTTGATCAGCCGTGCTGCCAGCGACGGGCCAGCCAATGATCCAGGCTCAGGCGGCCGGATCCCTTGAGTATCAGCGGCAGCAACGCCACCAGGTAGATCAGCGGCAGCTTGAAGTTGCCGAAGCCGCGGTCGGTAATGGTATAGCCCTGGGCCAGCTCAGCCAGCGATGACCAATGTGCCGGCCAATGCACGGAGGCGATCGCGACGACCGTCACCACGGCCAACACCACCGAGGCCAGCCGTGTACCGAAGCCCAGCAGCAGGAGCAGCGGGCAGATCAGCTCGGCCCACATCGACAGTTGCCAGTTGAATTCAGCGGGCAGCACGTTGAACGGGAAGGGGAAGTTGGCCTGCAAGTCGACGAACCAGTTGTTGCCGTTGAACTTCTCAAGGCCTGATTCGAAGAACTCCCAGGCCAGGAACAGCCGAAGGGGCAGGTCTGCGCTCCAGTTGCCGGTGTTGTCGATGCGTGAAAGGGTGCGGTTGATCAGCGTTGTCATGGTGCAGGTCTCGCTTCAGCAGGAAAGGGCAGGTTTGGCGCGGCGCAGGTGTTGAGCGCGCTTGGCGGTGAGCTTGAGGACGATGGCAGCGAACATCAGGGCGAATGCCAGCGGATACCAGCCGCCCATCGGGATGCGCTTGTAGAACGACAGGCAGAACACCCCGGCCAGCACCCAGGTGCCGGTGCTGTGCAGGCCTCGCCACAGACGGCCGCCGAGCAGGCGCATGGCGCCTTTAAACGAGGTCAGGGTCAGCAGCAGGATGAACAGGTAGCCAACACTGCCGGGAATGTTGGCCACTGCGGTGCGGCCGGCCCAGAACAGCTCCGGGAAGCGTTGCGCATAGAGGTAGATCAGTACCCCGTGAACCGTGTGGGAGAAGGCGAAGGCCAACCCGAGGAAGCGTCGCTCACGCAGCACCTGGCGACTGAAGACTCCAGGTAACAGGGTCACCAGCGAGGAGGCGAGAAACGTCAGCAGGAACAGCGCGAAGGAGCTGCGTGCGGTGGCGCGGATGGCTGTGCGCAGGGCTTCGGCAGAGCCGACGGGGTGCATCGACAGGGCCAGCCCGGTCATCAGCAGGGTCAGGCCGGCAAGGGCAGCGAACAGCTTCCAGCCGGAGGGTAACGCGAGGTTTTTCATGAGCAGCTCCCAGGTCTGCGACGGCGAAGGCCGTGGCGTTGTTGTGGCTGGGAGTGTGTTGGCGAGGGGTATCTGCAGTGTGTCGGCGGGGCGGGGGTTGTGTATCGGTGTGTAGCGTTGGGCGGGTGTGCTACAGATCCATACATGAACCGACCGTGGGAGGGAAGCCCGCTCCCACAGACAGCCCCACTTCTACAGGTGGGAGGGTGGCAGTTCTACCTGGGCGCACAGCCCGCCGCTTTCACGATTGCTCAGACTCAGTCGTCCACCCATGGCCTGGGTCAGTTGATGGGCAATGGCCAGCCCGAGTCCGGTCCCGCCGGTGCTGCGATTGCGCGAGCCTTCGACCCGATAGAAGGGTTTGAGCACCTCGCTCAATTCCTGTTCGGGAATCCCCGGGCCGTCGTCGAGCACTCGAATCAGGGTGTCGCCGGTACTGCCGTGGCTGACTTCCAGGCGCGCAGAGCCGGTGAACTTCAAGGCGTTGTCCAGCAGGTTGACCAGGACTCGGCGCAAGGCATGCGGGCGGGTGTGCAGCACCGTGTCGGTGTCACCGCAGCGCACGACCTGCGCGCCGCTGTCCTGGTAGTCGAACACCAGGCTGTCGAGAAACGCGTCGAGATTGACCTTGCAGGGCTGTTCGGTGCTGCTGTCCATGCTGCGGGCGTAGGCCACCCCCTCGCGCACCAGGTGCTCCATGGCGCTCAGGTCGTTCCACAGTTTGTCCTTTTCCAGCCCGTCATCCATCACTTCCACGCGCAGCTTCATGCGTGTGATCGGTGTCTGCAGGTCATGGGAGATGGCCGCCAACAATTGCATGCGCTCCTTGAGATAAGCGGCGATGCGTGCCTGCAGGGCGTTGAAGGCCACGGCGGCGTACTTCACCTCGCGCGGGCCGCTCTCATCCAGCTGTGGGCCGGGCTTGTCGGGGTCGAGGTGATCGACGGCCTGGGCCAGGCGCGTCAGGGGGCCGATCGCCAGGCGTACCGCAAGCCAGGTGCACAGCAGCAGGACCGCCAGCTGGAACAACAGCACCACGGGTAGCCAGGTGGCCAGTGGCACCGGCGCCGGGGTGACGTCGATGGTCAGCGGCGCGCCGTCGGCGAAGTGGAGATGAGCTTGGAAGTGTGCGTTTGGCCCAGGGATTTCCTGGAAGGTCAGTTGATAGTCCTTGCCAATCGCCTTGACGATCGACTCTGCTGCCATGGGCGGGTCGGCGCTGGGCATGCTCTGGCCGGCGAGGCCTTGGTCGAGGCGGTAGCGGTAGTTGTGACGCTCCAGGCGCGGCAGCCACGCAGCACGTTCGGCGGCGGGCAGGCGGTCGAGGATGGCCACCGAGGTGGCGACGTCCATTTCCAGGTTGCTCAGCATCATCGAGCGGCTGCTGACGTAGCGCTCGTAGAACTGAAGGCCGAACGACGAGCCGTAGGCCAGCACCAGCCCGGTCAGGAAGATCAGCGCCAGGCGCGAAGCCAGAGTGCCTGGCCACTTCATGTCGGCGACTCGATCAGCGAGACCGGCAGCGAGAACACATAGCCCTCGCTGCGCACGGTCTTGATGCAGGTCGGCTCGCGCGCGTCGTCGCCCAGGCGCTGGCGCAGCCGGCTGACCAACAGGTCGATGGAGCGGTCGAAGATGTCGGCTTCACGGCCCTGGGTGAGGTTGAGCAGTTGCTCGCGGCTGAGCACCCGCTGCGGATGGTCGAGGAATACCCGTAACAGGCGGTACTCGGCACCGCTCAAGGCCACGAGGGTGCCTTCGTCGTCGAGCAGGTGGCGGGCGGTGGTGTCCAGGCGCCATTGGCCGAAGGCGATCAGCCGGCTGCTTTCGCTGATGGTGAGGTTGGGCGGCAGCATGCGCGTGCGACGCAGCACTGCATTGATGCGCGCCAGCAGCTCGCGGGCGGAGAACGGTTTGGTCAGGTAGTCGTCGGCGCCCATTTCCAGGCCGATGATGCGGTCGGTCTCGTCGTTGCGGGCGGTCAGCATCAAGACGGGCGTGTTGCGGTGCTTGCCGGCACGGAGTTCGCGACACAGCAGCAGGCCGTCATCGCCGGGCATCATGATGTCGAGCACGATCAGGTCGACGGAGTTGCCTTCGAGAAAGCTGCGCATCTGCCGGCCGTCGGCGACGATGCTCGTGCGCAGGCCGTTCTTCTTCAGGTAGTTGCCGACCAGCTCGCGAATTTCGCGGTCGTCGTCGACGATCAGGATGTGATCGACGTGTTCCATCATGGTGGTCCTGTAATGAGTGCGATGGGCACAGTGTAACGAGGCTCGGCTCGCTTGCCTGCGGGTGTTTGTATTGCAGTGTATCCGCCTGCGACACAGATACAGAACGAAGCAGCACGGGCATTTCTCGACACATGGCCGATACCTGGCGGGCTTCAAATGGCTCTCGACCGGGGAGCGAACAGCTTCCCACCCAAAGCCCCCGCAGGAGATCCATCATGAACTTCAAGACCCTTGCCAGTGCCAGCCTGTTCGCCGTACTCAGCGTCGGCGCCATCGCCGCCCAGGCCAGCACCCAACCGATGCCCGACAGCCAGGCCATGCAGTACCGCTACGGTGATCACCTGGACGTCAAGCGCGTATTGTCGGTAAAGAACGACCGCAGCAACGCGTGTGGCGTGGTCAACACCCGCATGGACTACCTGGACTCGCAGGGCCAGACTCAGAGCGTCGAGTACCGTACCTACGCCACCGGCGGTTGCCATGACAACTGATCGTACCCAGGCCGAGCCAGGCAGCCCCTGGCGACGCCGCTGGCTCAAGCTGGGCGGTGTCGTCCTGGCGCTCGCTGGCCTGGGCCTGGCCGGGCACCTGTTGGCGCGGGACGACCTGGGGCCAATGCCTTCGCTGGCAGGTGCCCAGGCGTGGATCAACTCGCCGCCGCTGGATGCTCCGGCGCTCAAGGGCAAGGTCGTGCTGGTGGACTTCTGGACCTGGGACTGCATCAACTGCAAGCGCAGCATGCCGTACGTCAACCAGTGGGCCAAGCGCTATGCCGACCAGGGGCTGGTGGTGGTGGGCGTGCATACGCCGGAGTACGACTACGAGCATGATGTGGGCAATCTCAGGCAGAAGGTACGCTCGCTCGACATCGGTTACCCGGTGGCGGTCGACAACGATTACCGGATCTGGAATGCCTGGGGCAATCAGTTCTGGCCGGCGCATTACTTCGTCGATCGCAAGGGGCAAGTGCGCCATGTGCATTTCGGTGAAGGGGACTACGCCGGTCAGGAACGGGTGATCCGCGAGCTGCTGGCCGAGCCATCGACGTAGGCCCAGGCTAGCGCTGGCGCAGGAGACGACTCACCGCAAACTGGCAAAGTGTGCCTGCATCCGTATCGAGTCGGCCTTGCGACCGCTGAACAGCTCGAATGCCTTGACCGCTTGGAACACAGCCATGGTACCGCCGTCGAGTGTCTGGCAGCCCAGCGCCCGGGCATGGCGCAACAGCTCGGTTTCGAGCGGGAAGTAGATGATCTCGGCCACCCACAAGCGCCTGTGCAGCAGTTCGACCGGCAACGGTGTACCCGGCAGCTTGGCCATGCCCACTGGCGTGGTGTTGACCAGCCCGTCGGCTGCCGCCAAGGCGTCGGCCAGGTTCTCGCCCAATTGTGCGCGGCCGGTTCCGAAGCGTGTGTTGAGGTTGTCCACCAGCGCTTGCCCGCGTGCGCGGTCTATCTCGAACAGCACCAGGCACTCGACTTCTTCGGCCAGCAGCGCATGGGCCACTGCTGCCCCCGCGCCGCCAGCCCCCATTTGCACCACCTGACGCCGGGCAACGCCGGGCAGGCCTCGGCGCAGGCCTTCGGCGAAACCCAGGCAGTCGGTGTTGTGGCCGATGCGCCTGCCGTCCTTGAACAGCACTGTGTTGACGGCGCCGATGCCGCGCGCCTCGTCTGACAGTTCATCCAGAAACGGCAGGATCGCCTGCTTGAACGGGAAGGTGATGTTCAACCCGGTAAAGCCGGTGTGCTGTGCCGCGTCGAGCAAGCGGGGCAGGGCGCTGTCGTCCAGGCCCAGCTGGTCGACATCGATCAGCCGATACAAGTAGCGCAAGGTCTGGGCATCACCCTCTTGCTCGTGCAGCGCAGGTGTGCGCGAGGCCTGGATGCCGCGCCCGATCAGGCCAGCGAGGATGCTGTGCGGCCTCATGCAGCCACCTCCTGCAGCAGTTGCTGGAAATGCGCCAGCGCTGCGCGGTAGCCCTGGCTGCCCAATCCGCAGATCACCCCCACGGCCACCGCCGATACGAACGAAAGGTGTCGGAACGGTTCGCGCTTGTAGATGTTGGACAGGTGCACCTCGATCACCGGCAGCTCACAGGCGACCAAGGCGTCACGGATGGCAACCGAGGTGTGGGTCCAGGCACCGGGATTGATCAGGATGCCGGCGCAGCGACCACGGGCGCCATGGATCCAGTCGATCAATTCACCTTCATGGTTGGTCTGGCGAAACTCGGTTTCCAGGCCCAGCTCGCGGGCGCTGGCGGCGCACAGGTTCGCAAGGTCGGCGAGGGTTTCCCGGCCATAGTGACCGGGTTCGCGCGTGCCCAGCAGGTTGAGGTTGGGGCCGTTGAGTACAAGGATTGGGCATGACATGGCGCAGCATCGCTTTTATTGTTGGCTGCAGTAAGTTTTGTACTATCTGGTTAGTTTTGTAAATCGGTGGCACCATTCGGCATCAAAATCGGGGGCGATAATCGCCCATCGTTCCGGCTGAATTACAGAATCGTAATCTTCACGCCACCGCCACGATAACCGCCGCGCCCTAGAGTCCCTCGCCAGCAACCGCCAGCCGTCGAGGATCCCAGACCGTGCCGTTCAAACCCTCCCGCTCCCTTGTCCTGATTTGCCTGCTGTCGGCCAGTGCTTTCGCCCAGGCAGGACAGGGCCTGACCCTGGGCCAGGCGCTCGATGCGGCGTTTGCCGATAACCCGGACCTGGCTGTCGTGCGCCAGGGACTGGGCATCGCCGATGGCGAACGGCGCCAGGCCGGGCTGATACCTAACCCGGAGCTTTCCTGGGAGCGTGAAGACACTCGCCGCGATACCAGTACCACCACGGTCATGCTCAGCCAGGCGCTCGAGTTGGGTGGCAAACGGGGCGCGCGTGTCGAGGTGGCCAAGGCCGGTCAGGATATCGCCCGGCTGGAGCTCGAGCGCCAAGGCAATGGCCTGCGTGCCGATGTGACCCAGGCGTTCCATGCTGCACTGCGGGCGCAGACTGCGGTGGAGCTGGCCGAGCAGTCCAAAGCCTTGACCGAACGGGGCCTGCGGGTGGTACAGGCGCGGGTCACGGCGGGCCAGTCATCGCCGGTCGAGGCCACTCGCGCCGAAGTGCAGTTGGCCCAGGCCCTGGCGCAACTGCGTCGCGCCGAAGCGGATCGCGTGGTGGCCTGGCAGGCGCTGGCGCGCTTGACCGGCAGCGCCGAGGTGGCGTTCACACAGCTTGATGGCAGCGGCTTGTTGCCTGGCCCGGCGCCACAGGCCGAGGTCTTGCTGGGCAAGGTCGAACAGACTGTCGAGTGGCGCCTTGCCGCCGCGCAGATCGAGCGCTCAGAGGCTGCGCTAGGTTCGGAAAAAGCCCAGCGTATCCCCAACCTAACGGTCAGCCTGGGCAGCCAGTACAGCCGCGAGGACCGCGAACGGGTCAACGTGGTTGGCCTGTCCATGCCGCTGCCGCTGTTCGATCGAAACCAGGGCAACGTGCTGGCGGCCTCGCGTCGCGCCGACCAGGCCCGCGACCTGCGCAACGCGGTGGAACTGCGCCTGCGCAGCGACACCCGCAGCGCCCTGAGCCAGTGGGCCATGGCCATGGCCGAGGTCAATGCCTACGACCGCACAATTCTGCCCTCGGCACGCCAGGCGGTAGATACCGCCACGCGCGGCTTCGAGCGCGGCAAGTTCGCGTTCCTCGATGTCCTGGACGCCCAGCGCACGCTGATCGAAGCCCGTGGGCAGTACCTCGACGCCCTGGCTTCGGCAAGTGATGCGCGGGCCCAGATCGAGCGGATCTATGGCCAGCTGGATGCCGGGCGCTGAGGCGCGAATCGAGCGTTCCACCTTCTTCATTTGCAGCAGGAGCCCCCATGAACACCACCCGCAAGTTCGCCCTCCTTGCCACCCTGGTCGCCGTGATCGGCGCCGGTGGGTTGGCCTGGACCGGCAACCTCGGCCCCGGAAAGACCAGTGAGTCCGGCCATGACGACCACGGCAACGACGGCCACGACCACGGCAGCGCGCCGGCAGCGTCCGGCGAGGAAGGGCACGACGAAGAGGGCGAGCTGCACCTTTCCGCCGCGCAGATCGAGGCGGCCGGGGTCCAGTTGGTCACCGCCGGCCCGCGCGCCCTGGGGACGTCGATCAGTTTTCCTGGCGAGATCCGTTTCGATGAGGACCGTACCGCCCACGTGGTGCCGCGTGTTCCTGGTGTGGTCGAGTCGGTGCAGGCCGACCTGGGCCAGCCGGTCAAGCGTGGCCAGGTGCTGGCGGTGATCGCCAGCCAACAGATTTCCGAGCTGCGCAGCGAGCAGCAGGCGGCGCAGCGGCGGGTCGAGCTGGCGCGGCTGACGTTCGAGCGTGAAAAGCAGCTGTGGCAGGAGCGCATCAGCGCCGAGCAGGATTACCTGCAGGCTCGCCAGGTCTTGCAGGAAGCTGAAATCGCCTTGGCCAATGCCGGGCAGAAGGTGGCTGCCGTGGCCCCGGCGGGGGCGGGCAATCGCTACGAACTGCGTGCACCGTTCGATGCGGTGGTGGTGGAAAAACACCTGGCCGTTGGCGAGGTGGTGAGTGAGGCCAGCAACGCCTTCACCCTGTCTGATTTGAATCGGGTCTGGGCCACGTTCGCCGTAACCCCGCGTGATCTGGACAAAGTTACCAGCGGGCGCGCCGTGACGGTCAGTTCGCCGGACCTCGATGCGCAGGTCGAGGGCACCATCAACTACGTCGGCAACCTGCTCGGTGAGCAGAACCGCGCCGCCACCGCTCGCGCCACGCTGGCCAACCCCAAGGGGTCGTGGCGCCCAGGGCTGTTCGTCAATATCGCGGTGACTGTCGAGCAAGCAGAGGCTGCCGTGGTGGTTCCGCAGGTTGCGCTGCAGACCCTCGAAGAGCGCAGCGTGGTGTTCGCCCGCACCCCTGATGGCTTCCAGGCGTTGCCGGTCAGGACGGGTCGTCGCGATGGCGGTTTCGTCGAAATCACCGAAGGCCTGGCCAGCGGCACCCAGGTGGCGGCGGCAGGTAGCTTTGTCCTCAAGTCCGAGCTGGGCAAGGGCTCGGCCGAGCACAGTCACTGATCCGGGAAACCCTCATGTTCGAACGCCTGATTCAATTTGCCATCGAGCAACGCCTGGTGGTGATGCTTGCCGTGGTGCTGATGGCTGCGGTGGGCATCCACAGCTACCAGAAGCTGCCGATCGACGCGGTGCCCGATATCACCAACGTGCAGGTGCAGATCAACACCGCTGCACCCGGCTATTCGCCGCTGGAGACCGAGCAGCGCATCACCTACGCCATCGAGACAGCCATGGCCGGCCTGCCCGGGCTCAAGCAGACCCGTTCGCTGTCGCGTTCAGGGTTGTCGCAGGTGACAGTGATCTTCGATGACGCTACCGATATCTTCTTCGCCCGGCAACTGGTCAACGAACGCCTGCAAGTCGCTCGCGAACAATTGCCAGAGGGCATCGAAGCCAGCATGGGGCCGATCTCGACGGGCCTGGGGGAAATCTTCCTGTGGACGGTCGAGGCCCAGGACGGCGCACTCAAGGAGGACGGCACGCCCTATACCGCTACCGACCTGCGGGTGATCCAGGACTGGATCATCAAGCCCCAACTGCGCAATGTGCCGGGTGTGGCCGAAGTCAACAGCATCGGGGGCCACGCCAAGCAGTACCTGATTGCACCGGATCCCAAGCGCCTGGCGGCGTACAAGCTCACCCTCGACGACCTGATCGCGGCGTTGCAGGGCAACAATGCCAACGTCGGTGCCGGCGCCATCGAGCGCAACGGCGAGCAGTTGCTGGTGCGCGCGCCGGGGCAGGTGGCGTCGATCGAGGATATTGCCAATATCGTCATCTCCAGTGCCGATGGCGCGCCAATTCGTGTCAGCCATGTGGCCCAGGTCGGCCTGGGCGAGGAACTGCGCTCGGGCGCGGCGACCGAGAATGGCCGCGAGGTGGTACTGGGCACCGTGTTCATGCTGATTGGCGAGAACAGCCGCACAGTGTCCCAGGCGGTCGCGGCGAAGCTTGCCGAGATCAACCGCAGCCTGCCCAAGGGGGTGATGGCGGTCACGGTGTACGACCGCACCAACCTGGTGGAAAAAGCCATCGCCACGGTGAAGAAAAACCTGTTCGAAGGCGCCATTCTGGTGGTCGCGGTACTGTTCCTGTTCCTGGGCAATATCCGTGCGGCATTGATCACAGCCATGGTCATACCGCTGTCGATGCTGTTCACCTTCACCGGCATGTTCGCCAACAAGGTCAGCGCCAACCTCATGAGCCTGGGGGCGCTGGACTTCGGCATCATCGTCGACGGTGCCGTGGTGATCGTCGAGAACGCCATCCGCCGCCTGGCTCATGCCCAGCACAAGCACGGGCGCATGCTGACACGTGCCGAGCGCTTCCATGAAGTGTTCGCGGCCGCTCGCGAGGCACGCCGGCCCCTGATCTACGGGCAGTTGATCATCATGGTGGTGTACCTGCCGATCTTTGCCCTGACCGGTGTGGAAGGCAAGATGTTCCACCCCATGGCGTTCACCGTGGTCATGGCCTTGCTGGGGGCTATGATTCTTTCGGTGACCTTCGTGCCGGCGGCGATTGCGTTGTTCGTTACCGGCAAGGTGAAGGAGGAGGAAGGTGTGCTGATGCGTACTGCTCGCCAGCGTTACGCTCCGGTGCTCGCCTGGGTGCTGCAGCGACGCAAGCTGGCCTTCACCGCCGCTGCAAGCCTGGTGCTGCTGTCGGGTGTATTGGCCAGCCGCATGGGCAGTGAGTTCATCCCCAGCCTCAGCGAGGGTGACTTCGCCCTGCAGTCGCTGCGGGTGCCGGGCACCAGCCTGAGCCAATCGGTGGACATGCAGCAACGCCTGGAACGGGCGATCATCGCCCAGGTGCCCGAGGTCGAGCGGGTATTCGCCCGCACCGGTACTGCCGAGATCGCCTCGGACCCGATGCCGCCGAACATCTCCGACGCCTATGTGATGCTCAAGCCGCGTGAGCAATGGCGCGATCCAGGCAAGCCGCGCGAAGCGCTGATTGCCGAGGTGCAGCAAGCCGCCGCCAGTGTGCCTGGCAGCAACCATGAACTGTCGCAACCCATCCAACTGCGCTTCAACGAACTGATTTCCGGGGTGCGCAGCGATGTGGCGGTGAAGGTCTTCGGCGACGACATGGACGTGCTCAACGCCACGGCGGCGAAAATTGCCACCACCTTGCAGCAGGTGCCGGGGGCATCGGAGGTCAAGGTCGAGCAGACCACCGGGTTGCCGGTACTGACCATCGATATCGACCGCGACAAGGCGGCACGCCACGGTCTGAACATTGCCCAGGTGCAGGATGCGGTGGCCATCGCTGTCGGCGGGCGCAAGGCGGGGACGCTGTACGAGGGTGACCGGCGCTTCGACATGGTGGTGCGCCTGTCCGAAGCCCTGCGCACGGACGTCGACGGGCTGGCGAACCTGCTGATACCGGTGCCGGCCGGTGCTGGCGCGGCACAAATCGGCTTCATCCCGTTGTCGCAGGTGGCGAGCCTCAACCTGCAATTGGGCCCGAACCAGGTCAGCCGCGAGGATGGCAAGCGTGTGGTGGTGGTCAGTGCCAACGTGCGTGGCCGCGACCTGGGCTCGTTCGTCGAGCAGGCCGAGCAGGCCCTGATCGACCAGGTGCAGGTCCCGCCTGGGTACTGGACACGCTGGGGCGGGCAGTTCGAGCAGTTGCAGTCGGCTGCCGAGAGGCTGCGGGTAGTGGTGCCGGTTTCACTGCTGCTGGTGATGGCGTTGCTGCTGATGATGTTCAACAACCTGCGCGACGGCTTGCTGGTGTTCACCGGGATTCCCTTCGCCCTGACCGGAGGGGTGCTGGCCTTGTGGCTGCGGGACATTCCATTGTCGATTTCGGCAGGGGTCGGGTTTATCGCGCTGTCGGGGGTTGCGGTACTCAACGGCCTGGTGATGATCGCCTTCATTCGCAGCCTGCGAGAAGAGGGGCGATCGCTGCGGGTGGCGGTCGAGGAGGGCGCATTGACCCGCCTGCGGCCGGTGTTGATGACCGCGCTGGTGGCGTCGCTGGGGTTCATCCCGATGGTACTGGCCACCGGCACGGGCGCCGAGGTGCAGCGGCCGCTGGCGACAGTGGTGATCGGCGGGATCCTGTCGTCGACGGCCTTGACCTTGCTGGTGTTGCCTGCACTCTATCGCTGGGCGTATCGGCGGGAAGAAGAGTGAGGTGGCTGCCAGTCGGCTCCGGTGATGTCAGGCCTGGGCTGGCTGGCTCCCCAGCGATTCCTCATGCAGGGAAATGCGCGAAGTCTCTGGCAGCGCCAGCCCGCCAACCAGCGCCACCAGGGCGATGATCACCAGGTAGAAGGCGGGTGCCAGGCTGCTGCCTGTCAGTCCGATCAGCCAGGTCGCCACCAGCGGCGCGGTGCCGCCGAACAGGGTATAGGCGACGTTGTAGGTGATGGCCGAGGCGGTGTAGCGGGTGCGGGTCGGGAAGCTCTCCGACAGCAAGGCCGCTGTCACCACTCCGCTGGACAAGGCGCCTACCGCCAGCAGGATCACGCCCAGCAGCGCGCCTGGCATCGAGCCGGAGCTGGCCAGCCAGTACGCGGGGAACACGCAGACCATCACCCAGATGCACGTGAAGCCGATGGTGCGGCGGCGTCCGATCCGGTCCGAAAACGCACCTGCCAACGGGCAGCCGGCTGCTGCGAACAGCAGCGCCACGGTGGTTACCAACAGCGACTGGGCGCGGCTGAGGTTGCCGACCAGTTGCAGGTAGGTGGCGAAGTAGGTGGTGAACATGTAGAACGACAGCGCCGTCAGTGAAATGAATGCGCCCAGGTTGCGGATCGCCCGGCCATGGTGGCGAAGCGTTTCCTTGAGTGGCGAATGTTCATGCTCGCGGCCCTCGGCGATGGCCTCGCGGAAGGCGGGTGTTTCTTCCATGCGCCAGCGCAGGTAAAGCCCGACCAGGCCCAGCGGTGCGGCGATCAGGAAGGGCACGCGCCAGCCCCAGGTGTTCATGGCGTCCGGCGTCAGGCTGGCTTCAAGGGCATAGGCGATGACCGCCGCGCAGGCAAATGCCGAGAAGGTCGAGACCGGCACGAAGCTGCCGTAGAACGCACGTTTTTCCCGAGGCGCATGCTCCATCAGGTAAGCGCAGGCCCCGGCGTATTCGCCACCTGCGGAAAAACCTTGCAGGCAGCGCGCCAGGGTCAGCAGTGCGGGCGCGGCGATGCCGATGCTGGCGTAGGTCGGCAGCAGCCCGATGAGTGTTGTGGAACCGGCCATGAGCAGGATGGTCAGCGACAGGATGCGCTTGCGCCCCAGGCGATCGCCCAGTGCACCGAACACGATGCCGCCCAGCGGACGCAGGGCGAAGGCCACGGCGAAGACGGCGAAGGTCTTGAGCAGGGCGACGCTGGCGTCCTGGCTGGCGAAAAACTGGCTGGCGATCAGCGTGGCGAGAAAACCGTACACCGCGAAATCGAACCACTCGACGAAGTTACCGATGGCCGATGCGGCAATCACCCGACGCAGGGTGGCGGGCGATACCTCATGGGATACAGACATGCGAATGCTCTCCGGTTGTCATAGGCAGCCTGGCAGGGGGTGGACACGGTCGAGCCGTGTCGTCTGGTTGTCAGGGCCAGTAGAGCGGAGGGCGGGGGGCGGTGCATCCTTGAGGGCGACACCGGGATATCTGTTTCGACCGCGGATCTATCGCGAACAGGGCACGACAGTCGCCGCTCAGACAGCGAACACCACCCCGGTACGCGAGGCGGCGTTGCGGATATGCTCCTGCATCGCTCGCTGAGCCCCGGCTTGCGACCGGCGCTCGAGGGCCTTGAGGATCTTGCGATGTTCCTGCCAGGTCTCCATGGCCCGCTCAGGGCGAATGAACGGCAGCTTCTGGCTCTCCAGGAAAATTTCCTGGCTCGCGGTGATGACCTGCAGCATCGCCTGGTTGCCGCAGGCCTGCAGCAGCAATTGATGGAACTCGAAATCGAGCCGCGCCGCGTTCTCGAAGCGCCCCTCGCGCAGCTCCTGGCGCATGGCTTCGACATTGGCCTGGAGCCGGTCGATATGGTCGGCGGTCAATGCCAGCGCCGCTTGCCCGGCGGCAAAACCCTCCAGTGCATAGCGCAGTTGGAACGTATCGGCGGCCGATACCTGCTCGGCATAGGGCCAGGAGAACCCACTGGGTGCCGGACTCTGTACGAATACGCCCTTGCCGGGCTGCACGCTCACCAAGCCCAAGGCGCTGAGCGACGACAGCGCTTCACGCAGTGAGGCGCGGCTGACCCCGAGTCGCTCTGCCAGGTCACGTTGCGAAGGCAGGGCATCGCCCGGCTGGTAACCGCCTTCATCGATGAGCTTGCGGATGGCCTGCAGGGCCAGTTCCGGGACGGCGCGGGGGAGAGTGTCGAGCATGCTGTTCAGACCAGTCAGAGGGCAATGACGCTGACGTTTTACGGTGAACCGACCGTGCTGGCAAGCGTTGCGCCAACCTGGCGCAGCCCCGAAAGGCCTTGCACGAAAGCAGGGCGCGCTCCAGGTCAGAGGACGACCATGCGGTACAACTGTTCAGACCAGTAAGACCTTGCAGCCACGGGCCTGGCGGCCTTTCGCAAAGGGCGTGGGCGCATACTGGCATGCCCCCTGCAATGGCCAGGTCAGTCCCATCACCCGAATTCCAGCGAGGCCTTTTCATGACGACGTTCCGCTCCCTGTTCCTGGCGACTCTGTTCTGTGGCACCACTCTTGCGCTGCCCTTGGCCCAGGCCGACGCCTTGGCCGATATCAGTGCCCGTGGCGTGCTCAAGGTCGCCGTGCCCCAGGACTTCCCGCCGTTCGGTTCGGTCGGCCCGGACATGAAACCGCGTGGTCTGGATATCGATACCGCGCAACTGCTGGCCGACAAGCTTGGCGTCAAGCTGGCCCTGACCCCGGTCAACAGCACCAACCGCATCCCGTTCCTGACCACCGGCAAGGTCGATCTGGTGATCTCGAGCCTGGGCAAGAACCCTGAGCGTGAGGCGGTGATTGACTTCTCGCGCCCCTACGCGCCGTTCTACCTGGCCGTTTTCGGCCCGGCCGAAGCGAAGATCGATGACATTGGTGCAGTCGCCGGCAAGACCATCAGCGTCACCCGCGGCTCGATCGAGGACATGGCCCTGACTGCCGTGGCGCCCAAGGATGCGGTGATCAAGCGCTTCGAAGACAACAACTCGACCATCGCCGCCTACCTTTCCGGGCAGGTCCAGTTGATCGCCAGCGGCAGCGTGGTGATGTCGGCCATCGCCGAGAAGAATCCGGCCAAGGTGCCGGTGGTGAAGGTCAAGCTGAAGGACTCGCCGGTCTACGTGGGGGTGGCCAAAAATGAGGCGGCGCTGCTGGATAAGGTCAACAGCACCCTGGCTGCGGCCAAGGCCGACGGTAGCCTGAACCGCAATGCCGAGAAATGGCTCAAGCAACCTCTCCCAGCCGATCTTTGAGCGGCTGCGGACACCTCTAGCCATGGCTTATCAATTCGACTTCGCCCCCGTCCTTGCCCAGAGTGACCTGCTGCTCAAGGGGGCCTTGTTCACCCTGCAGCTGACCGCCATCGGCACCGTGCTCGGCCTTGCCATCGGCGTGATCGGCGCTGGTGTGCGGGCCTGGCGCCTGCGCCCGTTCGACCTGCTGTTCGGCCTGTACGTGGAACTGATCCGCAACACGCCGTTCATCGTGCAGCTGTTCTTCATCTTCTTCGGCCTGCCCGCATTGGGCGTGCGCCTGAGCGAATGGGAGGCGGCCGTGCTGGCGATGGTGATCAACCTGGGCGCCTATTCCACCGAAATCATTCGCGCCGGCATCCAGGCCATTCCCAGGGGGCAACTGGAGGCCGCAGCGGCCCTGGCCATGAGTCGTTTCGAGGCGTTCCGTCACGTGGTCCTGCGTCCTGCGCTGGCCAAGGTCTGGCCGGCGCTGTCCAGCCAGATCGTGATCGTCATGCTCGGCTCGGCGGTGTGTTCGCAGATTGCCACCGAGGAACTGTCGTTCGCCGCCAACTTCATCCAGTCGCGCAACTTCCGCGCCTTCGAGACCTACCTGCTGACCACCGTCCTGTACCTGCTGATGGCCATCCTCGTGCGCCAACTGCTGAACTGGATCGGGCAGCGCCTGCTGATGGGGAAACGCTGAATGGACTTCACCTTCTGGGACATCCTGCGCAACCTGCTGACGGGGCTTCAGTGGACACTGGCGTTGTCGCTGGTGGCATTCGCCTGTGGCGGCCTGGCCGGGTTGCTGGTGCTGATCGGGCGCATTTCCGAGCGGGCGCTGCCACGGCGCCTGGCGCGAGGCTACATCGAGCTGTTTCAGGGCACACCGCTATTGATGCAGTTGTTCATGGTGTTCTTTGGCATTGCGCTGTTCGGTATCGACGTTTCTGCGTGGATGGCGGCGGCCATTTCCCTGACGCTGTTCACCAGCGCGTTTCTCGCCGAGATCTGGCGCGGGTGTGTGGAGTCGATTCCACGTGGCCAGTGGGAGGCCTCCGGCAGTCTGGCGCTCAGCCGTATGGAGCAGTTGCGCCACGTCATCCTGCCCCAGGCACTGCGCATCGCCATCGCGCCGACCGTGGGCTTCTCGGTGCAGGTGGTCAAGGGCACGGCGGTGACCTCGATCATCGGCTTCACCGAGCTGACCAAGACCGGCGGCATGATCGCCAACGCCACCTTCGAACCCTTCATGGTCTATGGCCTGGTCGCACTGGGTTATTTCATTCTCTGTTATCCGCTCTCGCTGAGCGCCCGTTATCTGGAAAGGAGGCTGCATGCCCCTGCTTAGAGTGTCCGCGCTGCATAAATACTACGGCGACAACCACGTGCTCAAGGGCGTCGACCTGAGCATCGAAGAGGGCGAAGTGGTCGCGATCATCGGCCGCAGCGGTTCGGGCAAGAGCACCTTCCTGCGCACCCTCAACGGCCTTGAGTCGATCAGCGACGGGGTGATCGAGGTGGACGGTGAATACCTCGACGCCAGTCGCGCCGACCTGCGCGCATTGCGTCAGAAGGTCGGGATGGTGTTCCAGCAGTTCAATCTGTTCCCGCACCTGACCGTGGGCGAGAACGTGATGCTGGCACCGCAGGTGGTGAAAAAGGCCGACAAGGCCCAGGCGCGCGAGATGGCTGAGCGCATGCTGGCCAGGGTGGGGCTGGCGGAGAAATTCGACGCCTACCCGGATCGCCTCTCCGGCGGGCAGCAGCAGCGTGTGGCGATTGCCCGCGCACTGGCAATGTCGCCCAAGGTCTTGCTGTGCGACGAGATCACCTCGGCGCTGGATCCGGAGCTGGTCAATGAGGTGCTGGGCGTGGTGCGACAACTGGCCAGCGAAGGCATGACCCTGATCATGGTCACCCACGAGATGCGCTTTGCGCGTGAGGTGGGCGACAAGCTGGTGTTCATGCACCAGGGCAAGGTGCATGAAGTGGGGGACCCGAACGCACTGTTCGCCGCCCCGCGTACGGCGGAGCTGGCGAACTTCATCGGGATGACGGCGATGGTGTGAGCAAGACCGTGACAGGTGAGGGTCAACCAGTTCTCGCCCAGCCATCGCGTGGCGTGCAGTGACCTCCAGGCTTTCAGTGTTCGCGCAGATCGCTCAGCAGGCGCTCGAGCGTGGCGCGAGCTTGTTCATCCAGCCCGAACACCGGCCGACGCGGTTCGCCCACCGGCAGCCCGGTCATGGCCAGTCCGGCCTTGATGGTCGCTGGCAAACCGCCCTTGAGAATGAAGTCCAGCAACGGCAACTGGTGGTAGAACAGCGCCTGGGCCTGCTTGAGGTCGGCGTCGCGTACCGCCTGGTACAGCTGCAGGTTCAATTGGGGAATGAGGTTGGCCGCAGCAGTGCACCAACCTTTTGCCCCGGCCACGAAGGCTTCCAGTGCCAGCGGGTTGCAGCCGTTGTAGAACGGCACCTGGCCCTCACCGAGCAGTTGCAGCCTGTGCATGCGCTGGATGTCGCCAGTGCTCTCCTTGACCATGGTGACGTTGTCCACCTCGCGCACGATGCGCAGGATCAGTTCCACTGGCATATCAGTGCCGCTGGTGGCGGGGTTGTTGTAGAGCATGATCGGCAGGTCTATGGCCGCGCCGATGCTGCGGTAATGCGCGAGGATCTCGTTGGGGCTGAGTTTCCAGTACGCCGAAGGCAGCACCATCACCGCATCGGCGCCATGCTGTTGGGCGAAGCGGGCGCGACGGATCGCACCGACGGTGGTCAGATCGGAGACGCTGACGATGCTGGGCACACGCCGAGCGATGCGTTCGAGGCTGTACTGGGCGACCTGATGCCATTCGCTGTCGCTCAGGTAGGCGCCTTCACCCGTGCTGCCCAGCGGGGCGATGGCCTGGACGCCACTGTCGATGAGGCGATCGATGGACTGGCCCAGGGCAGGCAGGTCGAGCTGTTCGCCACTCTGGCTGAACGGGGTGATGGTGTAGCCGATGATGCCGTGGAATTCTGTGGTCATGAGGTGTGGCTCCGCAAGCAAGGCATTCAGGGGTCAGTCAAGGCAGTTGGCGTGTTTGCGCAGGCTCTGCCGGGCGAAATAGTTGAACGAGGCGCCGTGGCGCTTGGGGCGGTCGATCCAGTCGTGGGCTTCACGGCCAAGCTTGGGGTCGATGGGTTTGATGCTGCCGGCCGACATCGCCAGCAGCTGCAGGCGCGCGGCACGTTCGATCAGTTGGGCATAGACGCACGCCTGCTCGATACTGGTGCCGGTGGACAATTGGCCGTGGTGCGAAAGCAGGATGGCGCGCTTGTCGCCCAGGGCCTGACTGATGATCTCGCCTTCTTCGTTACCCACTGGCACGCCGGGCCAGGCACCGAGGAACGCGCAATCGTCGTACAGCGGGCAGAGGTCCATGTGCGAGACCTGCAGCGGCACCTCCAGCATCGACAGGGCGGCAACATGGGTGGGATGGGTGTGGATGATGCAGTTAACGTCTGGCCGGGCGCGGTACACCCAGCTGTGAAAGCGGTTGGCGGGGTTGGGCATGCCTTGGCCTTCGAGCACCTCCAGGTCTTCGTTGACCAGCAGCAGGTTGCTGGCACTGATCTCGTCGAAGCCCAGGCCCAGTTGCTGGGTGTAGAAAGTGCCAGGCTCCGGGCCGCGGGCGCTGATCTGCCCGGCCAGGCCTGAGTCATGGCCATGGTCGAAGAGAATTCGACAGGTCAGGGCCAGCTTTTCGCGTACAGTCCACGTATTATCGGCGAGTGAGCCTTGCATCTGTGCCAGCGCTTTGTGCACCAGTTGCTCTTTGCCGAGTGTCAGGGTGTTGGCCATGGGGATATCCTCTGTGGCGTGCTGTTGATGCCAGTGCTTGCCCGCCCCGCTGCTTTGATCGGGAGAGGGGCGGTCAATTGCATGACACAAATAAATCTACATGACACAAAGTGTCATTAGCAAGCCGTTCACTCGGGAAAACCGCGTCGCATGTCTATCCGCTTGAAACTGCTGAGAAAAAAACTGGGCATTACCCTGGAAGTGCTGGCTGAGAAATCCGGCATGACCAAGAGCTACCTGTCGAAGGTCGAGCGTGGGTTGAACACGCCTTCGATCGCGGCGGCGTTGAAGCTGGCCAGGGCACTGAACGTCAATGTCGAAGAGCTGTTTGCCGAAGATCACAACGTCCAGGCACGCTACAGCCTGGTGCGCTGCAGTGAGCGCCAGGCGCTGGTGGGAGAGGGTGGGGGCCCGGGTTATGCGGTGCTGACTTCGCAGATCGGTCAGCGCAGCCTGTTACCCTTTCTTGTTCAGCCACCCCGAGATTTCAGTGATCCCACGTTCAAGGAGCACCAGGGCGAGGAGTTCCTGTTCGTCCATGCGGGCCAGGTCGAGGTCGACTTCATGTCTGAACGGGTGTTGCTGGAGCAGGGTGATGCCCTGCATTTCAACGCGCAGACACCGCACCGCCTGCGTTCGGTCGGCGAGTGCCAGGCGCAGTTGCTGGTTGTGGTACAAGGCGGTGAGGCGTGAGGCGCGGACGATGATCGAAGTGTCGCGGTTCTGGCGCGATCCAGCGCTGCCCTTCGTCGAGGCGCGGCGGGTGGGTGATGGGCGCCAGGTCTGTTATGGCCCGCATTCGCATGAAGGTTTTTCCATTGGCGTGGTCACGGGCGGGCGCAGCAGCTACCTGTCCGGTGATACCTGGCGCGAGCTTGCGGCCGGGGCCACGGTGCTGATGAACCCTGGCGTGGTACATGCGTGCAATCCGATTGAGGGAGGGGTCTGGTCGTATCTGATGTTGTACGTCGACCTGCCCTGGCTGGAGGCGCAGGGCTTCGTCCTGCCTCAGGCCACCTACAGCGAGTCGCCAGCGCTCTATGCGCGACTGTTGCAACTCTTTGCTGGACTGTTCGATGGCGACACGGACGTCAGCGAGGTGATGCTGACGGCGTTCTTCAAGGCGCTGCCGGGATACCTCGAAGCGGCGCCAGACGCGCATTCCCAGGCACATCCGCGTCTGGAGACGGCAGCGGCCTTCATTCGTGCCCATCGCCTCGACCCTTTGAGCCTCGACGATATTTGCGCCGCCGCGGGGTTGTCGCGGGCTTATCTGATTCGCGCGTTCCGCCGACGCTTCGGCTTGACGCCCCATGGGTATCTGGTCGATCAGCGGGTACAGCACGCCCGGGCGCAGTTGCGCCGCGGACGCGGGATCGCCGAGGTGGCGCTGGAGGCGGGTTTTGCCGATCAGGCGCACCTGCAGCGTGCCTTCAAGCAGCATCTGGCGGCCACGCCGGGGCATTACCGCAGCGGCGGTTGTGCGCGTTAACCCAGCACCAGGTACAGCGCACTGGCGACCAGCAATACCGCCAATCCGCGATTGAACAGACGCATGTGGCGCGGGTTGCCCAGGTACTGACTGATCACGCTGCCAGCCCAGGCCCAACTGGCCACCGAGACGAAGCAGATGGGCGCATACAGCCAGGTGAACAGCCACAGCAGTTGGTGATCGCCGCCAGTGTAGGCGCCGATCCCGGCCACTGAAGCCAGCCAGGCCTTGGGATTGAGCCACTGCATCACAGCGCCGTGCCAGAACGACGGCGCTTGCGCCTGATGACCGGCGTTCAGCTGGCCGTTGTCGCTGGACAGTTTCCAGGCCATGTACAACAGGAACAGCACCCCACCCCAGTGCAGCAGGCGACTTAGCACTGGCCAGCGCAGCAGCACTTCATGCAGCCCCAGGCCGATCAGTACCAGCAGCAGGCAGAATCCCACGCTGGCGCCTGCGGCATGGCCCAGGCTGGCGCGCAGCCCGTGACGTGCACCGCTGCCGAGGGCGACGATATTCACAGGGCCAGGAGAAATCGAGGCCGCGAGGGCGAAGGCGGCCATGGACAGGGACAGGCTCATGAAGGGCTTCCTTGGTGTCGAATGAGGTCAGCATCCTGTGTCACCCTTGAGGTTCTGGTATTGAACGAAAGTGCTCAATCGACGCTGTTACAGCTTTTGTAATAGTTTCACACTGTCAGAAAAACCTGCTTCGATTGTAGGATCACCTTCCCAAATTTCTATCAAGGTATCTATGAGCACCTTCGCGGAGCCCCCTAGTCCTCGGCCGTCCTGGCCATCCTTTCCGCGTCTTCGTGACGTCTCTCCCGAGAGTACCCGCTAATGGAATGGCTAGCTGACCCTACAGCCTGGCTAGGCCTGCTGACGCTTATCGTCCTTGAGCTGGTGCTGGGTATCGACAATCTGGTGTTCATCGCCATCCTCGCCGACAAGTTGCCGCCGCATCAGCGCGACCGTGCCCGGGTGATCGGCCTGACCTTGGCCTTGCTGATGCGCCTGGGCCTGCTTGCCTCCATCTCGTGGATGGTGACGCTGACCGCGCCGCTGTTCGAGGTCTGGGGCAAGAGCTTCTCTGGCCGTGACCTGATCATGCTGTTCGGTGGTGTGTTCCTGTTGTTCAAGGCCACCATGGAGTTGCACGAGCGTCTGGAAGGGCATGTGGCCCAGAGTACCGGTGTTGTGCGTCACGCTGCCTTCTGGCCGATCGTCGCGCAGATCGTCGTGCTTGATGCGGTGTTCTCGCTGGATGCGGTAATCACGGCCGTGGGCATGGTCGAGCAGCTCTCGGTGATGATGATCGCAGTGATCTTCTCCATCGGCATCATGATCGTTGCCAGCAAGCCGCTGACCCGTTTCGTCAACGCCCACCCGACGGTGATCATGCTGTGCCTGGGCTTCCTGATGATGATCGGTTTCAGCCTGACTGCCGAAGGCCTGGGCTTCCATATCCCCAAAGGCTATCTGTATGCGGCGATCGGTTTCTCGATCCTGATCGAGCTGTTCAACCAGGTGGCAAGGGCCCGCCGCAAACGCAGCCTGCAACAGCACAAGCCGCTGCGTGAGCGCACGGCCCATGCGGTGCTGCGTTTGCTGGGTGGTCGACGGATGGAGGCTGACGAGGTGGGCGAGGAAATCGCCGACCTGGTCGAAGGGGGGGACGAACAGGTGCTGTTCGACCGCCGTGAGCGGGTGATGATCAGCGGTGTGCTGAACCTGGCCGAGCGACCGATCCGCACCGTGATGACCGTGCGTGCCGAGGTGGATGCGATTGATCTGGCTCTGCCGGATGAGGTCATTACCCAGGCCTTGGTCAACTCGCCCTACTCGCGACTGCCCCTGATTCGTGACGGTCGTATCGATGAGCCGCTGGGCTTCGTGCACAAGAAGGAGTTGCTCAAGGAGTTGCTCTCGGGCAACCAGCCAGACCTTGAAAGCATGGTGCGTACGCCGCTGAACCTGCTGGAGAGTTTCAGTATTCTCAACGCGTTGGAGCAGATGCGTGGTCAGTCCACTCACATCGCCTTCGTGGTCAACGAATTTGGTGACTTCACCGGCGTGCTGACCATGACCGATATCCTCGAGTCCATCGCTGGCGAATTGCCGGACGCCAGTGAGGTGGAAGGGCCGGGGATCGTCGAGGAGGCGGGCGGTTTCGTGGTCAGTGGTGCTCTGAACCTGAGCCAGGTCCAGGCGCGCACCGGCTTTGTCGCCCGCGCCACCGAGGATTACCAGACCCTGGCCGGCCTGGTGATGAGCCTGCTCGATCGTCTGCCGGTGGTGGGCGATCGGCTGGCCTGGAACGGTTGGACCATGACGGTAGTGGCAGTGGAGGAGCGCCGGGTACGCCAGGTGCGTCTTACACCGAGCGACGTCGCTGACGCAGCAGGTGCTTGATGCCTTCGAGCACCAGTACCAGCACCGCAGCCCAGATCGGCAGGTAGGTCAGCCACTGGTCAGGCGCGATGCTCTCGCCCAGGAGCAAGGCTACGCCGACCAGCAGCACCGGTTCGACGTAGCTGAGCAAGCCGAACAGGCCGAATGGCAGCAGGCGACTGGCGAGCACGTAGACGATCAGCGCCGAAGCGCTGATCGCGCCCAGCAGTGGGATCAGGCCATACAGGCCTGGATGTGCAGCCAGGTCGGCGCTCGACAGCGGGCCCTGGATCACGAAGTACAAGGCCCATGGCAGCAGCAGGCACATGTCGCACCACAAGCCACCCAGGTGGTCGGTGCGGCAGCGTCGGCGCAGCACGAAATAGATCGGGTAGCCGATCACCACCACCAAGGTCTCCCAGGCGAAACTGCCATGCTGGTAGAGCTCGTGACCGACGCCAAGTGCCGCGCAGCCTACTGCCAGCTTCTGCAGGCGTGACAGGCGCTCGCCATAAGCCACCCTGCCGGTCAGGACCATGGCCAGCGGCAGCAGGAAATACCCCATCGACACCTCCAGGCTACGCCCGTGCAGCGGCGCCCAGAGGAACAGCCACAACTGGACTCCCAGCAGCCATGACGTGCCAACCATGCCCAGGAACAGACGAGGGGCCTGGCGAACACGTGCCAACAGTTCGCCGACATGCCTCCAGTCCTTGCTGAGCAGCATGAACAGGGTAAGGCATGGCAGGGTCAGCAGGGTGCGCCAGCCGAAAATCTCCTCGCCGTCGAGCGGCGCGAGCATGGAGGTATAGAAGTACATCACGGCGAACAGACAGGATGCCATGACAGACGAGATGATGCCTTTTGACACGAAAGCCTCGGTTGCAGAAGGTGAGCGGACGAATCAGCCGGGCATGATCTCAGGGGGCACGCCCTGGGGCAACCGCAAGCTGGCGGGCTGTGCAGCGAGCGCCTTCAGGAATTCTTCCAGCGGCATTGGCCGGGCATACAGGTAGCCCTGTTGGAAGTCCACCTGGTGGCGCGCCAGGTAATCACGCTGAACGTCGGTTTCCACGCCCTCGGCGACCATGCCGAGCCCCAGCTTGGTCGACAGTTCGATGATGGTGTCGAGGATGTGCTGCGACAGCGCATCGCTGCCGATCATGGCGACGAAACTCTGGTCGATCTTCAGGTAGTCGATCTTGAACTGGCGCAGGTAGTTGAGGCTGGACTGGCCGGTGCCGAAGTCGTCCAGGGCAATCATCACGCCCATCTGGTGGAGCTTTTCGAACAGCTCCAAGGTGATGGGCGTCGCTTCGATCAATTTGCGCTCGGTCAGCTCCAGGGTCAGGACCACCCGGCCAGGTGGAAAATGCTGGAGAAAGGTGCGGCAATCGTCAAGCAGTCGCAGGTCGCGACAGTGGTCGGCGGTGATGTTGATGCCAATGTGGAAGCCGTCCTCCATCAGCGCCGAATAGGGCGCCAGGCCTTGGGCGGTAAGCAGCATCAGGGCACGGGTCATGGGCACGATCTGCCCACTGTGCTCGGCGTAGGGGATGAACAGATCGGGGCGTACCAATCCTTCGTGCGGATGTTGCCAGCGCATCAACACTTCGGCACCGGCCCAGCGGTAGTCACCCTTGCGCACCACCGGCTGAAAGTATGGGATGAACTCGTTCGCCTCCAGCGCCCGGTTCAACTCGGCCCTTGACGACGAGGCGCGTCGCAGTTGCCAGCGACAGGCCAGACCGATAAGTACACCGATGACCAATAGAAGACTGAGCAGCGCCGGGTACTGGCTGCGCAGCACTTCCATCGGTTTGTCCGGGCCGTAGCCTCCATGGACGCTGAACGGGTAGCGCACCGAATGTTGAGAGACTGGTGCGCTGGGGGCTGTTGGGGGGACGCCGGTATGGACCAGGCCATCGGCGCTCAACCAATGCTTGCCGATATGAATCTGCAGGGTTTCGTCATCGGCGATCAGGCGCAGGGCCGTCAGCAGGTGGTCGCCGTCGAGCGTTACGATGGCGCCGCGGCCCTCTTGACCGGTGCGATACACCAACAGCGGATGGCCCGGCGTGACCGAGTTGCCATCCATCAGCCATAGCTGGCCCTCAGTGTAGTCGAGGGTGTTGACCGGTTCGTCGTAATCGCCGAACAGCGAGGAGCAATACAGGGTGTCGTGGTCGAACAGGTTGGTTGAGCGCACGAACGCATTGCGTGTCACTTGCTCGCGCAGGGCCAGTGTGACTTCGCTACAAGGGCGTCCAGCCAGAGGCAACAGTGCTTGTGCTGCCGTGGAGAGCCCGCCCAGGATACGCTCCATGTGGCTGACGACCTGCTGCACGGTAGCCTGGCTGTTCTCTCGCAGGTCGCGTTCGATCTGCCAGTGCATGATCGCCAGGCCGCACAGCATTGGCAGTGCGCTGACGGCCCAGGGCAGCAGGCTGCGCCAGCTCCAGCGGGCAGAGCGTTTAACCGTAAGAGGCATGCGGGTCTAGACTTGAATGGCTGGTGGTAGCACAAGGATAGCTCGGACCTTCGGCACATTGCCGAACTAAAGCGCGACAAAGGAAATTACGCCCTGTAGAATCAGTTTACGAATACAAGAATAAGGTCTTCCCCTCCTGGGAGGCCGACCCAGCCGAGACCAGGTTCATATGGCATATCACGGGTTCAAGCTGCTCTTTGGCGATTTTCTCTCCCGCAGCGTGAGGGGTATTCCCTGCTCACCACCTTGTCTGTCCGACATCCCAAGCGTTTGACACCGTTTTTTCTGCTGTAGATGAGGACACGAACATGGCTGATATCTTCGACAACCCGATGGGCCTGATGGGCTTTGAGTTCATCGAGTTCGCTTCGCCCACGCCTGGCGTGCTGGAGCCGGTATTCCAGGCACTGGGCTTCACCAAGGTGGCGACTCACCGCTCCAAGGATGTCCACCTTTATCGCCAGGGTGGCATCAACCTGATCCTGAACAACGAACCCAAGAGCATCGCTTCGTACTTTGCTGCCGAGCATGGCCCGTCCGTCTGCGGCATGGCATTCCGCGTGCGCAATGCGCATGAAGCCTATGCCCGTGCACTGGAGCTGGGGGCCCAGCCGGTGGAAATCGAAACCGGCCCGATGGAGCTGCGGCTGCCAGCGATCAAGGGTATCGGCGGTGCGCCGCTGTACCTGATCGACCGCTTCGAGGAAGGCAGCTCGATCTATGACATCGACTTCAACTTTATCGAAGGCATCGACCGCAATCCGGCAGGCGCGGGGCTGAAGATTATCGATCACCTCACGCACAACGTCTACCGCGGGCGAATGAGCTATTGGGCTGGCTTCTACGAGAAGCTGTTCAACTTCCGCGAGATCCGCTACTTCGACATCAAGGGCGAGTACACCGGGTTGACCTCACGTGCCATGACTGCGCCGGACGGCATGATCCGTATTCCGCTGAACGAGGAATCGTCGAAGGGATCGGGCCAGATCGAAGAGTTCCTGATGCAGTTCAACGGCGAAGGCATTCAGCACGTAGCCTTCCTCACCGACGACCTGCTCAAGACCTGGGATGCCCTGAAGGCCATCGGCACACGCTTCATGACCCCGCCGCCACAAACTTACTACGAGATGCTCGAAGAGCGCCTGCCGGGGCACGGCGAGCCGGTCGACCAGTTGCAGGCTCGGGGTATTCTGCTCGATGGTGCGTCCGCGCCAGGCGACAAGCGCCTGTTGTTGCAGATCTTCTCGGAGACCCTGCTGGGGCCGGTGTTCTTCGAATTCATCCAGCGCAAAGGTGACGATGGCTTTGGCGAAGGTAATTTCAAGGCTCTATTCGAGTCCATCGAGCGCGACCAGGTCCGGCGCGGTGTGCTGAACGTCGAATAAGCCTTGAGAACAGGGCGTTACCGGTCAATGACCGGCAACGCCTTATTTGACTGGGTTCCGGTTACGCAAGAGGCTCCAGAGTACGAGCACCGAGGTGAACAGGCCGATGAGCACAAGGGACGGCATGATATTTGTCTTGACCTGTCGTGCCTCACGAGCGGTAAAACCGGCGGGGTAACCTGCTCTGATCATGTAACCGTACTTTTCCGAGACCCCGTTCTGGGGGAACTCCGACAGCGAGGGGCGTCCTGCGTCACGGCTGTCACCTTCGGCCCAGAGGTAGAGGCCGCCAAACTCCAGCAGCAATACAAGCCCGTCCTTGAAGCCGCGCAGTTCGTTACGCAGTTCAAGCCCGTAGGTGCTGGCGATTACCGCATGGGTGTCGGCGACCAAGCGGTACTCCACGAGTACACCATTGGGGATGGTCGGTGAATTCATGTTGAGTCGCAGGTATTCGCCCTTCGCGAAGCGAGGCGTGTGCAAGGGTTTTGTGCCCAGGCTGCTGCAAAACCCGGCATCGTTGCGGGTCAGCACCAACGAGTGAACCCGCGGGTTGCGCCTGGCCTGGCTTTCCAGTTCCTGTTGAACCTCCTTGCATGGCCGGGTGCCCAGCGGCTGCGCGTGCAGTGCCGCGCGATGCAGGCTATCGAAGACACGATCGATAGCGAACACGGCTTCTTCGATGGATACCTTCGCGTTTTCCTCGAGCTGTTTGTTCAATTGGTAGTCCATGACCACCAAACCCGAGATCACAGGGGCTGTGCCGATCAGCATGGAGACCATGAGATTTGTCATGCGGTGGCTCAGATGCCTGGATATGCTCATCGAACTTCTCCCTATCGCTTTGATGTAGGGAGAAGCTTGCTCTGGGCCCCTTGGTGGCGCTGTAAGTCATGTCGTGAACGGATAGGCACAAACCATCTCTTATCTGTGCGATTGATTACGCCTGATGTAGTCGCTAGACCACTTGGTCAGTGGCCAGCGCTTGTGAAACAGACCTGATGACAGGTACAAGCGCAGACTGATCAGCAGAATCGTGTTCGGGGCGGCCTATATAGCGATGTGCTAGCCTTCAGATACTTCATGATCTTCAGGAGTTGCCATGGATTCGGAAACCCTGTCTGCCAGGAGCATTGTTCTTGGCTGCTGACGAACAGGCGCAAAGGAGCGCCACACAAGTCATTCATCTGGTTCCTCCGTCGTCTTCGGTCGAGGTGCGCGCTGAGCATATTCTCCGCTTCGACTGGGGCAGCACACCGTTGGGGGCACTATCGCAATGGCCTCCCTCGCTGCGCATCGCGGTGGATATCATGCTGTTGTCGCCGTTTCCCTGTGCGCTGGCCTGGGGTAAGGAACTGACCCTGATTCCCAGCCAGAACTACCTGGCATTGCTGGCTGACGACCAGTCCCAGGTGGGCGTGCGCTTCGATCAGCTGTGGCAGGTCGAATGGGAACGCATTGGCCCACGGGTGTTCCAGGCACTGGACGGGCGCGCCAGCTTTGTCGACGAATCCCCCCTCCAGGTGCGTTATCGGGAGAACGGTGACTATGCCTGGTTCGCGTTCGGCTACGCCCCCCTGCATGATGAGCAAGGCGTGGTCGCCGGGATTTTGCACACAGCGATCAATACCACCGCCAGCGTGGAGCAAATCCGCCAGTGGCGTGAACTGGCGCAGGGCTTTCAGCAACAGATCGGATGTCATCTGCCCAATAGCGACTATCTCTGGCGCTTTTCACGGGATGCGATGATCATCGTCAGCCGCGATCTTGAACTGCTGGCCGCGAACGACGCGTGGCGTCGCGTGTTGGGATGGGACCAGCAGTCATTGAGCGCGATCGCGGTCGTCGATTTTGTCCATCCCGCTGATCGTGCGGAGGTCCGGCTGGCGATCAATGAGCTGCTGCTTGGCGAGGTCGTCGAACAGGTGGAATCGCGGCTCAGGCACAAGGATGGGTACTACCGCTGGATGAGTTGGAGTGCGCGGCCCGAGGGTGATGTACTGATTGCGGTAGGGCGGGATATTACCGAAGAGCGCACGACGATCTTGCGCGAGGCCGAGAACCTGCTGCGCGATAGTCAACGAATGGAAACCGTTGGCCAATTGGCAGGCGGCATGGCGCACGAGATGAATAACTTGTTGGCGGGCATTGGCGGTAGCCTGGAGTTGCTCCAGCGCCGCTTGGGCCAGGGGCGCCTGGAGCGCATCGACGAGTACGTGCATGTGGCGCGGGATTCGGTACAGCGTGCGATGGCGTTGACCCATCGGCTATTGGCATTTTCCAGCAGCCAGCCACTGCAGCCGCGTCTACTCGATGTGAATAGCCTGTTGCGCGGCCTTGAACCATTGATTCATCAGGCACTCGGGCCCGAGTTCGTTCTGAACTGGCAACTGGATCTCGCGCCCTGGCCAGTGCAGGTGGATCCTGGGCAGTTGGAAGTCGCGATTCTCAATCTGTGCAGCAATGCCCAGGATGCGGTCGTTGAACGGGGTCGCCTGACCATCCGGACGGCCAACGAACGATTTGTGAGTGGGGATAAGCACGGTGAAAGCATCCCAGCTGGGGATTATGTCGCCATTCATGTCGAAGACGAGGGGCAGGGTATGCCCGCAGACGTCGTAAGCCGTGCGTTCGAGCCGTTCTTCACTACTAAGCCCAAAGGTCGTGGCGCCGGGCTCGGGCTGCCGATGATCTATGGGTTTGCCCGCCAGTCTGGGGGCTATGTGTGGATCCAGTCGATGCCAGGGAAAGGCACCCAGGTTACCCTTCTGTTCCCGCGCCACCCAGGCGAGTTGCCGGTGGTCAGTGAAGGGGTGGAGGTGCCTGTGTTGAAGCGTGGCAGGAGTGAGCGAATACTGTTGGTCGATGACGAGGTCAATTTGCGGGCCTTGATGAAGGAGGTGCTGGTAGAACATGGCTTTGACGTCACCGAAGCCGGCGATGCCGGTATGGCATTGGAGCGCTATCGTGAGGGTGGTCTCTTCGATCTGGTGATCACGGATATCGGGTTGCCGGGTGGTATGAGCGGACGCCAGGTGGGCAAGACGATTCGCCAGGCCAAACCCCTGCAGAAAATCCTGTTCATTACCGGCTATACCGCGCAGCCCATCGAGCGCAGCCTTCTCGACCAGCCGGGAACAGCACTGATGCTCAAGCCATTCTCGCTCGAGAGCCTCGCGGTCCAGGTTCAGCGGATGCTTGAGCCGTGACGGCGATCATGCCTCGCCGAGCATCTGCGCTACGCGCTGGCTCAGTTGGTGCAACTCGAAGGGTTTGCAGATCAATTGCATGCCTGGGTCGAGGAAGCCCTCGCGGGACATGGCCGTTTCCGCGTAGCCGGTAATGAACAGGACCGGCAGGCTCGGGCGTAGTGCGCGGGCAATCTCGGCCAGCTGTCGGCCATTCATGCCTGGCAGCCCGACATCGCTGATAAGCAGCGCAATGGGCTGTGAAGAGCGCAAAAGATTCAGCGCCTGCGTAGCGTCGCAGGCGCTCTGGCATGGAAAACCGTCATCGCGCAGCGCTTGGCAGAGCAGCTCGCGCACTTCGCGGTCGTCCTCCACGATCAGCACCTCGCGGCAGCTTCCTGCGATGGGCGTGCTTGCAACTTCCAAGGCCTGCGGTGGGGTGCTCAGGCAGCGTGGCAGGTAGAGATCGACCCGTGTGCCCTGGCCAATCTGGCTTTCCATCGTGACATGGCCGTGGGACTGCTTGCTGAATCCGTAGACCATCGACAAGCCCAGGCCTATGCCCTGGCCCACAGGCTTGGTACTGAAAAAGGGTTCGAAGGCATGTTCCAGGGTGGCGTGTGACATGCCCTGGCCAGTGTCGCTGAAGGTCAGTTGCAGGTAGTCACCACTGCTCAGGCCTGCGCCCTCAAACTGTTCCGCGTCGATATGCTGATTGCGGGCTTCGATGGACAAATGCCCACCACTGGGCATGGCTTCACGGGCGTTGACCAGCAGGTTGTCCAACGATTCGCGCAACTGCTTGTCGTCTGCCTGGACTGGCCAGAGTGCGTCCGCCATGCGCAAGGATAGTTTCACCGAGTTGCCCAGTGTCGCCTGCAGCCGCGCAGGCTGCAGCAAGGCATGCAGGTCCACTGCTTGGCTCTGCAGCGATTGACGGGAAGAAAAAGTCAGTAGCCTGTGGGTCAGCATTGCTGCGCGGGCTACGGCGTCCTGGCCCATGCGCAGGACTTTGTCGAGCCCTTCGGTACGCCCCTGCTGCAGACGCCTGTCGATCAATTCAAAGCTGCCACCAATGCTGGTCAGCAGGTTATTGAAGTCATGGGCAACGCCGCCTGCCAACTGGCCGATGGCTTCCATCTTGCGTGTCTGGTGCCGGGCCTGGCCGTCAGCCTGTTGACTCTCCAGGCGCTCGCGCAGCGCGCTCAGCGCATTGCGCGCCATGTACTGACGACGTCGAGCGCGCAGGGCCTGGTTCGCCGCACCCAGCAGTTGTTGTTCATCGAAGGGGTAGCTCAGGTGCGACAGGTTGCCCAACCGTTGAGGCATCGAACCATTGTCGGTCGTCGCATGGGTGTTCAGCAGCAATACCGGCAGATCTGACCACTCCGGCTGCTCATCGATGAACCGGTGCAGGGGCGACTGTGGGTCATCGGTCAAGGTCTGCAGGTCGACGATTACCACGGCGACACCCTCGGCCAGCCATAGGCCGAAACGGTCCTTGTCGCCTGTGCACAGGCACCCGATACCGCTTCCAGACAACAGTTTGGCAGCGGTCGCTGCAACCTGCTCGGGTGCGAGGATGAGGGTGCGTTCGTCCAACGACAACGAGCCGGACAAGACAAATCTCCCATGGCAGTCGCCCGGCCGGAAATAGCCGAGCATTCAGCGAGCTACTACCCACTGGACCACCAGGGTTCTGTCAGGGTTCAAGCGAGTTCTACAAACCTTGTTGCAAATAGGGGTCGTCTGGATTCTGTCGCTCAAGTTCGGCCAGCAAGACTTGTACGTTCTGCAATTGGCCAGTTTCCTTCCAGTAGCGAATCAGCAACACCCGCGCACGGCGATTGGCGGGCTGGCGATCGAGCAGGGTTTCCAGTTGCTTCTGCGCTGCTTCGACTTGCTCAAGGTCATGCAGGGTGACGGCCAGCGTGTAGCGATAGTCGGCGTTGTCCGGTTCCAACTCCACGGCACGGGAAAAAGCCAGCAAGGCATATTCCCGTTGATCGTGGCGGCTGAGCCAGAGACCCAGCTCATATTGCAGAAACGCGGAGTCAGGGCGCAGGGCCAAGGCTTTGCCCAACACCTCGCGGGAGGCGTCGTGCTGGCCTTGCCGTTCCAGCAATCGTACCTGCGTTGCCAGCGCCTCCAGATCCTGCGGCGCCAGAGCCAGGCTGCGCTGAAGGGCTGCTTCGGCCTGCGGATAGTCCTGTTCATGAAGGTACAGGCGCGCCAGGTGGACTTGTGCCTCGGCATCGTCGGGCTGTTGTTCGAGTGCTTGCTGATATTGCTCAAGGGCTGCCTGCAGCGATCGGAAGTACAGGCCGATGGCATCGGGGTCGAGGCCCAGTAGTGCATCCACCACGGCGAACCGTACGCTCTGGTCGTCATCCTCCAGCAAAGGGCCGAGGACCAGGCTGCGTTGGGCGGGTGGCAGCAGGCGCCGGATGCTGGTGATCGCCGCACGACGTACCAGGGGGGCACCATGGTCGAGATCCTGCTGGGCCAATTTCAGCGCCTGTGGGGAGGGGTAGTGAGGCAGTTCGGCGTAGAGCGCAGCACGCCTGATAGGTGGCAGGTCATCGCGTTGCAACTGTTGGTACAGCACCCGTGCCGCACCCGGAAGACCTTCGTGGGCCTGGCGCAGCGCCTTGGCATAGCTCTGTGGCGGCTGGCTGGAGGGCTCTGGTTTCTGGTCGCGCCACAAGTAACCGATCACCCCCGGGATCGCCAGGACGAGCAGCAGTGCGATCAGATAGCGGCGACGTTTGGGCATTAGCGGTACCGGGGGTCAGGAGGGAGTGAGCTTGGGGCAGCTGGCGGTTAAATGCAACGGGGCCAGGCAAGCCTTAGTGTCGTGGGGTTTAGAGGGAGACTGTCCTGCATATGAGACGAATAAGGCTATTTTGCCCGCCTAATTCACGATTGTTTTCATCGGTAGAATGTTCGCCAGCCAAGAGAGGAGATATCTCATGAAAAAGATCCTGGGTATTTACCGTAGCCCCCATGCCCATTGGGTAGGGGATGGTTTCCCCGTGCGCAGCCTCTTCACCTACGACCAGCTCGCACGCCATATCAGCCCGTTCCTGATGCTGGACTACGCCGGCCCTCATACATTCACACCGACCGACGCCCGTCGCGGGGTTGGCCAGCATCCACATCGCGGCTTCGAGACCGTGACCATCGTCTATCAGGGTGAACTCGAACACCGCGACTCCACTGGCGCCGGTGGCTTGATCGGTCCTGGCGACGTGCAGTGGATGACCGCAGCCAATGGCATCATTCATGAGGAATTTCATTCCCCGGCCTTTGCTCGCAGCGGTGGCGTCCTTGAGATGGTGCAACTGTGGGTCAACCTGCCTGCACGTGACAAACTCAGCCCGGCGGGGTACCAGACGCTGCTGGATGCCGAGATTCCACAGGTAGCGCTCGACGAGGGTGTCGGCAGCCTGCGGGTGATCGCAGGTGATTACCAGGGGCATCGGGGGCCTGCCCGGACGTTCACGCCCATGGATGTGTGGGATGTGCGTATGAACGCTGGGGCAACGCTGCAATTACCGATTGCCGAGGGGCGGAATGCCGCACTGGTCGTACTGCATGGGTCGATACAGGTAAACGACCAGCAGGACGTCAGTCCAGCCAGCCTGGTGTTGCTGGAGCGCGAGGGTGAGCATGCCAGGGTCACTGCATTGGAGGACGCCACGCTATTGCTGCTCAGTGGCGAGCCGATCGATGAGCCGATCGTGGGTTATGGCCCCTTCGTAATGAACACCCAGGCTGAAATTGCCGAAGCATTCGACGACTTCCATGCAGGGCGTTTTGGGCAGATGGTGCCGTCTTGACAGCACACCACGCGGGGTAGCCGGAGCCTTCAGCCAGAAGCGCGCCAGCTTACCTCGCTGATGCCATAGCGCTCGGCCATGGGTCTGCTGACTTTCTTGATCTTCTCTCGGCCATAGCGCCCGATCTTGCCAACACCGGCATCGCAGCTTGCCCAGTGCCACGCTTCGGCATTATCCATGCGCTCGGCGCGAATGATGAATGACTTGTGCTGGCCATGCAGCGCATAGTCGATCACGAAAAGTTTTGCATCAATCATCGCTACCCGATTCCTCAGCGCAACGCGCAACACGACGGTCCATGGCTTGATGTTGTGAAATCGAGACGGCCGATAAAGTTTGCGCCATCTTCGTCGAACACGACGAACGGTAGTTTTACCGCCGTTTGTCGCATCGCCCAGGTAACCGATTGAACGGGCCATCGTGCAACGGTTTCACTCGCTAGAGTGGATAGGGCTTTTACATCACAGGCCAATATTGAAGAGAGGGTCATGACATGTCGTTGATCGGCGTTTCGATGCTGGAAATGCGTCAGATGATCGAGCAGGCCTGTCTGCCCGATCGTTGCGAGGTGAGCAGCCCGGATGGCGTCAACCTGACCATCCGCGTGGGGCGTGGTGAGAGCCTTGAAGAGGGTTACACGCTGACTGGAATACCGCTGGCCAGCCTGAACAGTTGTCGTGACCTGGTAGCCTTGGTCTGGCAGTTGCGTGAGGGGCAACGAGCAGGGCATGGCCCTGACGTCAAACTGACTACGCAGAAGGTAGCGTTCTAGCGCGCTACCGGCCGTTGACCGAATCACTGCAGCTCAAGCAGCAGATTCAAACCACCATCGCCGCATTTGCCCCGGTCCCGCACTATCCCCCGATATCGGCGTCCCTCCCACGCGAAGGTAACGCTATGGGCACGTTCAACCTTGTCGGGAAGTGGCGGGTGTATGTGCAAGCGCAGCGCGGGACGCCCTTGTAGATCAAGAGCGGCGAGCTGGGCGTGACATTCGACACTCTGTGCCACCGGGCCGAACAGCGTGTCGCGAACATAGTCGAGCTGCAGGCAACTGCTGGGCGCGCGGCCGGGCATCTTCATGGCTGTTGCCTGCGCGTCCGGTGATCATACGCACCAAAGAGTGATTGCATGGGGAATTCTCCGAAGGACCTAAGCATGTTGAGGGCGGCGGCCGGGCGGTGTTCCATTGGTATTTTCTACCGCCGTCCAGGTTCATCGTCCGGCTGCTGGCGCCAGGCTGACAGACGCCGTTCCAGGCCGGCGAGCAAGACATCGAAGAGCAGGGCACAGCATGTGAGAACGATGATGCCCGCCAACACGGTGTTGACATCGAAGGTGGCCTCGGCTTGCAGGATGAGGTAGCCGATTCCGCGAGTCGATCCCAGGTATTCACCCACCACGACCCCAACGAACGCCAGGCCGATGACGGTGTTCAGGCTGGAAAACACCCAACCTAGGGCGGCAGGCAGATACACGATACGAACCAGTTGCCAACGGTTGGCGCCAAGCAGTCTCACGTTAGCCAACAATGCAGGGCTTACCTCGCGCACACCCTGGTAGACATTGAAGAACACCGCAAAGAATACCAGCGTGATACCCAGCGCGACTTTCGAGGCGATGCCCAGCCCCAACCACATCACCAGCAAGGGCGCCAGCACCACCCTGGGGACCGCATTGGCGGCCTTGATGAACGGTGACAATACCCGTGCCAGCGTGGGGGTCAGCCCTAACCAGAGGCCGACTGCCAAGCCTGAGGCGAGTCCGAGCAAAAAAGCCAGTATCGTTTCGGTCAGTGTGATCAGCAGGTGAGGGTAGAGCGTGCCGGGAAAATTCAGTGTAGTCAGCAGGTGGTCCCGCCAGTACAGCTCCAACGAGCCGTTGCCAGTGCTCAACCAGCGCCAGAGTTGCTGCAGAACTGCGTGGGGGTGACCGACAAAGAACGCCAGATCGTCGTCGGCAGCCAACCACGACCAGAGTGAAAGCATTGCGAGCAGCAGGGCGGCGCGCAGTAGCCAGAGGGTGGTCCACGACATGTCAGCCTCGGTCGTTTGTGGGGGTGGGAGGCAGGTGCCCCAGCGCGTGCCAGAGACGCTGGTACAGGGCTGCGGACTCGGGATCCTTGCGTAGTGACAACGTGTCGCGTGGGCGTGGCAGGGGAATTCGAATGTCTTCGATGCACCGGGATGCGGGGCCGGCGTTGAATACCAGGACGCGGTCAGCGAGGGTGATGGCTTCGTCGAGATCATGGGTGACGAATAGCACCGATTTGCGTCGTTCGCCCCACAATTCGAGCAACAATTGCTGCATGGCTTGGCGCGTTTGCGCATCCAGCGCAGCGAAAGGCTCATCCATGAGCAGCAGCGAAGCGTTGTGGATCAGCGCCTGGGCTAGGGCAACACGTTTGCGCATGCCGCCGGACAATTGATGAGGGTAGTGATCGGGAACGTCGGTCAGCCCGACCCGCCTCAACCATTGAGCGGCTTGCTGGTTGGCGTGTCGCTTGTCCAAGCCGCGCAGTTGCAGGGGGAGGCTCACATTGTCGAGCGCCGTGCGCCACGGCAACAGCGCATCGTGTTGAAACATGTAGGAGGCGTGGCGGTTCAACCCGAGCAAGGGTTTTCCATGGCAGCGGATCTGCCCGCCGTGGGCCGGTTTGAGCCCTGCGGCGAGGTCGAGCAGGGTCGATTTGCCGCAACCGGTAGGGCCAAGCACGCAGACGAACTCACCTTCACGTACAGTGAGATCGACCCGTGCCAATGCCAGCAAGCGATCGTGGCGGGCTTCCACGTCGAGCATTTCCAGAGCGAGGGTGGATGTCATGGTTGCAAGGCTTGATCAACGAATTGATTGGTCCAGGTTGCCTGGAGGTCGATCTGGCGTTCGGCCATGATCGGGTCGAAACTCTGCAGTGCCTGCAAGGCGTTGCGCGCCCCCTCTTCAGGGAAGCGGCCGTTTACGCTGAGGGATGACTGGATGTTTCGAAACGCCTGGCGATAAAGCGGCGCGTCGCCCATCAGGTAGGGTGTTGGCACCAGTTCGGCGACTTCGGCATCCGTGGCGTCGTGTAGCCAGGTCAGTGCCTTGAGCATGGCATTGGTCAGGGCTTGGATGGTCTGTGGGTTGTTCTGGATATAGGTGCTTTTGGCATAGAGGGTGTTCGCCGGCATGGGGCCGCCGAACAGGGCTGCGGTGCCGGCTGGCGTGCGCGCATCTGCGATCAGGCGTATTGCCTGTTGTTGTTCCAGCAGGCTGATCAAGGGTTCGGCGTTGGCCAGTGCGTCGATCTTGCCGCTCAGCATCGCCTGCACGGCTGTCGCGCCGGTGCCAACGGTGGCAAATGCAACGTCCTCGGGGCTGAGCCCTCCCTGTGCCAGCACGCGGTTGGCGAGCATCTGGGTTGAGGAGCCGGGCGCACTGATGCCGATGGTCTTGCCTCGCAGGTCTGCGATCGACCGATAACTCGACAGAGTTTTGGAGGAGATGCCCATGGCGAGCTGGGGGGTCTCGCTTGCCAGCACGAACGCCTGAAGTGCCTGGCCGCGAGCCTGCAGACGCAAGGTGTGCTCGTAGGCACCGCTGACCACCTGTACGGCATCGGCCACCAGCGCTTGCGCCGCCTTGCCGCCACCGGTGAAGTCGATGACTTTCACATCGAGGCCTTCATCGCGGAAATAACCCTGCTCCAGTGCGACTGTCAGCGGCAGGTTATAAATGACCGCCTGGCCACCGACGCCCAGGTGGACAGGGGTCAGAGCCTGGGGTTGCTTCTTGGCCGTGGCGGATGCTGCAACCAGCAGCATCAAGCAACTGAAAACAAATGCGCGCATGGCACCTCCTTGTTGTGGAGGTTCACAGGGTAGGGCATCAAGGCTTGGGTGAGAGGGTGAGACGCTCCGAATTGCGTGTAGGAGTGCTCCTAAAACCCCTTTGGCTACTGAGCGTCAGGGTTGACGTTCGGCTACTGCTCTCAGCGTTCTGAGCGTGACCATTGGCGCGTCGACCACAAAGCGATTGGCCAGCCAGCCCGGTACATCGCCAGCGGGATCGGCTTGCAGGCGATAGGTGACCTGGGTATCGCGTTCGGCCAGTGGGTGCATGATCCACTCACCTTGCAATTGGCGCACGCGAATGAAGCCAGGGGCCTCGGGCACCTTTTCCGGGTCAGCGCTGAGCCTGCGAACCAGCGAGCCGTCGTCCAGCCGCTCGGTGCGTACGCGCAGGACCATGTCCCGCGGTTGCGCGGGCCAAGGCAGCTCGGTGGTGAGGTAGACCCAGGTACTGTCGCCATCGACCTCCAGCAGGCGCATCTGTGCGCAGGCATACAACCACTTGCAGGCGACACGCAGGTTTTCCTGAAGGTCGCTCAGGGTGCGAACACTGGCCTTGATCCGGACAACGCCGCGAAATTGCTGGTAGGGGGAGCCCTGGACGTCGCCAAGATAAATGTCGATGCCGCTTTCCTGATGGGCGAGGCGCCAGTTGTCGGCAGACAACGCAAGCGTCGGCAGCAGGAGTGCGCAGAGCAGGGCGAGGTGAAGTCGGGACAGGAGCTGCGGCATGTTCGGGCGCCACACTGGGGATCACCGTAGTATGCGCGGGAACAGGTAGAACGATCATGAAGATGGTGTTGCGCCGATCAGGGCCGTGGCCGACCCCGATCGGTTGATGCAGGCGGGCGCCTCAGCGCTGCGGATTGAGCGTCAGGTGCACGTGGCGGTTCACGTCCTTGTACAGCAGGTAGCTGAACGGACCTGGACCACCCGAGTAGCAGGCTTGCGGGCAGAACGCACGCAGCCACATGAAGTCACCGGCTTCGACTTCCACCCAGTCCTGGTTGAGGCGATATACCGCCTTGCCTTCGAGCACATACAGGCCGTGTTCCATGACGTGGGTTTCGGCAAACGGAATCACGCCGCCTGGCTGGAAGGTCACGATGTTGACGTGCATGTCGTGACGCATGTCGGCCATATCGACGAAGCGGGTGGTGACCCAGCGTCCTTCGGTGCCTGGCATCTCGATGACCGTGGCGTTATCGCGGTGGGTGACGAACGATTCTGGAACCGCCAGGCCTTCGACCTTCTGGTAGTGCTTGCGCAGCCAATGGAACGTGACGTTGGCCTTGCTGTTGTTGCGCAGGCTCCACTCGGCCCCTGGCGCGAGGAAGGCATAGCCGCCAGGCACCAGGGTGTGGTGCTTGCCTTCGACAGTGATGTCGATCTCACCTTCGACGACGAACACCACGGCTTCGGCATTAGGGTCCAGCTCAGGGCGTTCGCTGCCGCCCTCAGGGGCGACTTCGACGATGTACTGCGAGAAGGTTTCGGCAAAGCCGGTCAGCGGGCGAGCGATGACCCACATGCGCATCTTGTCCCAGAACGGCAAGTGGCTGGTGACGATGTCACGCATTACGCCCTTGGGAATGACGGCATAGGCCTCGGTGAACATGGCACGGTCAGTCAGCAGCTCGGTTTGAGCCGGGTGCCCACCGTGGGGGGCGAAGTAGGAGTGATTCGACATGGACAGTCTCGACTTGTTGTTCTCTCCCCGTGCCGTGAACCGCACCGGCCGGTGCGGCGCAGGGGATGCACGGACAGCATAGGGGCGAGGCCCTGGCATCCACAAATTAAATGTTGGAATACCCGGTATTTTCTTGCTGAATGCTGAGCGGCCGTGCTGTCAGCGATTGCTGGTCAGCCGCTGCTGGGCCGCCACGCAACCGTTGATCTCCACCGCCTTCTGCAGCAGCGCCTGACGCCGTTGTGGGTCGAGTTCACCTAGCAGGCGATAGACCTCCGCCTGGTAGTCACGCTGACGCCCCCACTGGAGCTCCAGGCCTTGCGGACGACTGCGGTTGCAAGCCAGGCGAGTGGCGGGCTGCGGATAGTAGGCGGCGTAAAGGGTCGCCATGCTCGGAATGGCTTCCAGCGCCTCGCGGTAGGCGGGGGTGGTGTTGTAGGACGGACACCAGTTGGCGATCGCCGTCGCTGGTGGGGCGAAACCCTGGCGCAGGCTGGCTTCGAGCAGTGGACAGGCCGCGTCGGCAATCTTCCCGGCGGGCAGGTAGGTCATGTAGTACAGCGCCAGACGGTACTGCGCCACGGGATGGCCCAAGGCAACCGACTTTTCCAGCAAGGCTACCGCCGTTGGCAATGTGCGTGCCATCGCCTGGCCCTGGCGGCTGAGCTCCGGATCATTGGTATCGGCTGTGCGCAGGGGGCTGGCGCTGTCATCCTCGGTGTCGGCCTGCTCGAGCAATGGCAATGCCTGGCGGTAGAGCAGGTCGGCATGGGGATCGATGCGAACGTCGAGCGCCTGGGCGGCAAACGGCGTCAGCGCCGCGAACAAGCCCGAAAGGAAGACGGCTCGACTCACGAATGGGCCTCGCAGGCTGGCGCCCAGGTGAGACGAACCAGAAGCGTTTGGGCAGCAAGAGTGTTCATGACGTGTACGCGTTTGCCTCGGGCGACCGGGAGCGGTGATGGATCATTCTAGCCATCCCGAGGTGCTGTCGAAAGAGTCTTTGTTTGCTGTCAGACGAGCTTGAAAGGCGTGACCTTGCGGTTAGCGCACTTTTCCTGGGCCAACCCCAGCTTTGCGGTGATGACCTTGGCCAAGGCGTTGTTGCCCAGATCATTGAAATGCAGACGATCGATGAACAGATGCTCATTGAATACCGGTGAGCTGCTGAGCATGCCGTTCATGTCATAGCAGGGTACGGTCTGCGCCTGACTCTTGATGCGCCGGAAGAAGGTTGAATGCAATTGACTGTCGTAGACACCCTCCAGCAAGCGGTCGAAGTTGCCCGGCTGACGGTCCAGCGCCGACAGCATGGCATGTTCGCTGGCGGGCAACTGCTCGCGGCACCAGGGCAGCAGTGGCTGAAGGATGAACGTCAGGGTGGTATGGCTGTCGGCCAGTAGCCGCTCCCATTGGCACAGGGTGCGGCCGATGCAATCGGCGGCACGAAGCAGGCGTTTTTCCGGCGCTGACAGCGGCCAGGCGCAGAGTGACGGTGGCGAACGACGGGGCGCGAGACTTTGCCCCAGGCGCTGCCAAAACGAGGCCCGCCCAGGTTTGGCCGGTAGTTGCACGCCTTCGTTGAAACTGTTGAGAAAACGCTGGTACGGCCGTGCTCCTTCAGGTTCCTGGTCGCCTGCGAGGATTTCGCCAAGCCCTTCCTGGGCCAGGGTGTTGAGGCCACTGAGGACCACGACATGGCCGATCTGGCCGAGGCGATGCTGATGACTGAGGAACATCAGCAGCTCCTGGGTGGCGTTCAGACCGCAGCCGGCCAGGTTCAACCAGATCTCGCCGGTGAGCATCGACAGGTAGGACGCCACGGTGTGTTCATCGGAACTGGCGCCGATACCCAGGGCGGTAGAGCCGCCCACCAGCAGGTTGATACGCGCCGCGCCGCCGCGCTCGGCCAGTGAAAAGCGCTTGCCGGCACAGTGGCTGTAGCGCAGGCCCAGGGCGTCGGTGTTGATGGTGTCGGAGCGGTAGCCACGCTCATGCACGTAAAGGGTATGCGGCGCGCGACGTCCGCCCAGCAGCAGGAAGCGCTGGTAGTCTTCTCGCAGGGGAATGGCGCTGCCCACGTCCGGGGTGATGTCGATCGGTGTCATGGGCGCTCCTGGGTATCGGGCGGGCTCAGGCGGCCAGTTCCTTGAGGTTGTAGAGCAGCCCCCCCGCGGCGATCAGCAGCAGGGCGACGCCAGACGCCAGGCTGATCAGGCGGTTGCTGCGCTGCGAGGCGATCTTGCCGATGGCGAAGATGTAGAGGCTCAAAACCGCGAAGTCGATGGCGATCCACAGCAGCGACAGCACTACCATGCTCTTCTCGAAGGATTCAGTGACCTGGATGAACTGCGGGAAGAAGGCAATGAAGAAGATGATGTCCTTGGGATTGGAAATGCCCACCATGAAACCTTGCAGCAGGCCGCCTCGGCCAGTGCTGCGCGGTGTTTCGACCGTTTCGGCAGCGTGCTCCCGGGGTTGCTGCTGCAGGGCTTCGCGCAGCGTGCCCACGGCAATGTAGCCAATGAACAGGCAGCCCAGCAGGCTCATGCCGCTGAGCCAGGCTTTGTCGATGGCGGCGCTGGTCATGATGATCCAGGCTGCAGCACCAATCAGCACCAGTGACGCCCAGTTGGTGCCGACGGCGGTGAACAGGGCTTTGCGCGAACCGGAGGCGGCAGCGGTATTGACGATCAGCGCCACTACCGGGCCTGGCGTGGCGATCAGCAGCAGGACGGTGAGGGCGTAGGTAGCAGTCAGTGCGGTATTCACGTTCAGTTCTCGATCTGGTTTTCAGGCGTTGCGGTGGCATGGAAGGGGCAGCGCGAGGGTTTGAGCGAGCCCATCTCCTGGAGTTGATATTGCTTCCATTCGAAGTTGTCGTCCTGGCCGAAGAAACCCAGGCTGTCGGGTATTACCCCGTCGTTGTACTGCGCAACCCGTTCACGGATCCGCGCGCGGATGCGCTGGCCACTTTCGGTGCTGGCACTGGCCACTTCGTCGAAGCTTTCCCGTGGATTGATGACGAAAGCGATGCTGTTGCCCAGGTTGCGGCTTTTCATCTGGCGATGGGCGGGAAAACTCATGTTGATGAACAGTGGCATGCCGGCAAAGCAGAATGACCATTGGGTGTCATGCGGGTCACGGGGCACATCCTGCGGCCAAGGCTGGGGATCGCGGGCGTGGACCTGCTGGAGGATCTTCCAGGCTAGCGCTTGCTGTTCGGCCAATGTGCCGTCGATGGTGGTTTCAAGAAACACCAGCAGCGGGTTGCCGATGCGCTGCTTGAGCGGGATCGGCGCGATGGTGCGGACATAGTCGGCGAGACCGCGGGCGATGTCATTGGCAGGATCATCGGCGCGTGCGAAAAGAATGTGGCAGGTGGCGGCGGCGACCGCCTTGCGTCCGAAGAGGCAGGGAAAGCCAGGGTTGCCGAGGATTTCCTTGAAGTGCTCTATGGTCTTGTACGTCCAATGCTGCTTGTTCCGAACATGTTCATCGGCCAGCTCTAGCGCATCCAGGCGATAGCAGTTTCCATAACCCGTAAACATGGTTTCCCCAGGAAATTTCTATAAAGTGGTTTTTCTGCCTTATCGCGGCGTGTTGGTTAGCTGTAATTGTTATTTACCGGCATTTTCGAAGAACCTCCCTAGGTTGTAAAATGCCTGGAACTATGACCTACTATTAGTTTCACTCATGCTTTGGAAGGCGACGATGTCAGAACGGATTCAAGCCCTGCATGCCTTGCGTGCCTTCGAAGTGGCTTCTCGTTACGGCTCTTTCACCCGCGCAGCGGAAGAACTGGCCTTGACCCAAGGGGCGGTAAGCCATCACATCAAGACCCTCGAAGCCATGTTCGGTTGCGACCTGTTCGAGCGCCGCGGCCCCAAGCTGCGCCTGACCGAGCACGGTCGGTTGCTGGCCCAGGAGCTCAAGGTCGGTTTCAAGATCATCGAGAATGCGTGCGCCTTGTTGCGCCAGGACCGTTACGGCCTGCGTCTGAAAGCCGCCTCTACGCTCACCGTGCGCTGGCTGCTCAAGGCTTTGGATGGTTTCAAGAAGATCGACGACAGCTGTAGCGTGCAGTTGTCGAGCGTCTGGATGGACATCGACACGGTGGATTTCTATTCCGAGCCCTACGATTGCGCCATCCTGCTGGGCAGCGGCAAGTTCCCTGCCGATGTCGAGAGCCTGAAGCTGTTCGATGAGTGGCTGATCCCGGTCTGTCACCCCGACTACCTCCAGGAGCCTGAGCCAGACCTGTCGGTGCTGCGCAACTGCGAATTCCTCCATCCCTCGTCCGATCGCCGAGACTGGCGGCGTTGGCTGGCGCGGGTCGATGCACTGGACATCAGCATCGATCAAGGGCAGGTGTTCGACACCCTTGACCAGGGAATTTCCGCGGCGCAGCAGGGCTTGGGCATTTCGGTGGTCGATCTGGTGCTGGCCAGTGCCGACCTTGCCGCCGGGCGCCTGATCACACCCTTCAAGCAGGCCGTGGCGACGGGCGATGGTTACTACATGACCTGGCTCAAGGCCAGCCCCAAGGCCCGGCAGATGAGCAAGCTTCGTGATTACCTGCTTGGCCAGGTACCAGCGCTGGCGCTCAAGGACATCAACTATCTGTACGGCTGAATACCGTTAAAGCACTTCGCCCAGGCCTGTCACGACAGGCCTGGGCGAATGCGTTCGCGAGGTCAGAAACCGAAGCTGCTCAGCCCCGGATGGTCATCCGGACGACGCCCCAGCGGCCAACGGAACTGGCGTTCCTCTTCGGTGATCGGCATTTCATTGATGCTGGCGTGGCGGTTCTGCATCAGCCCATCGGCGGCGAACTCCCAGTTCTCGTTGCCATAGGCGCGGTACCACTGGCCGCTGTCATCGCGGTACTCATAGGCATAGCGCACGGCGATGCGGTTTTCGGTGAAGGCCCAGAGCTCCTTGATCAGGCGGTATTCGTGCTCACGATTCCACTTGCGGGTCAGGAAGGCCTGTGCCTCGTCGCGGTTGGTGGCGAAGTCGACCCGGTTACGCCAGCGGGTGTCTAGGGTGTAGGCGAGGGCAACCTTGGCCGCATCGCGGCTGTTCCAGCCATCCTCGGCCAGGCGGACTTTCTCGATGGCGGTTTCGCGGGTAAACGGCGGCAATGGTGGGCGGGACATCGCGGTACTCCTCATGTGCAGGTCCGGAAGAAGTGGCCTGATGGATGAAGCGTAGGCTCAAGCGTGTTCGGAGGGAATCGATGCTGGTGGCAGTTCATAATTGCGGCAAGTGGAATAATCCGACCCGTTTCAGGGCTCGACCTCGTCCACATACGCTTCGAAGAACCAGTCCGGGATCTCCTCGGTGCGATATTGCAACTGCGTACCCGCGCTGACCCTGACCAACTCGCCGTCGTCAGTGGTCAGCACGCCCTGCTGGCTCACCTGCAGGGCGCGCTGATAGGCGCTGAGTGTCGCTTCACGGGCATGCTCGGGTACTGTCTGCTCGAGGGGCATCATAGCGCTGGCGGTGCAGGAAAACATCAGGCGGTGTCATGGCGAAGGTCCTGGGGAGGGCCTATTGGAGACTGGCAGAAGACGCGGTTCAGCGTTTCCCCATTACCTGTAGTCCCCCTCCGAAGAACCCTGGACGGCGCTTACAGCGCTTCGCTGATGGTGCCGTTCGCCACCTTGTTGCGTCCACCCAGCCACACCAGCAGCAGCGCGGTCGCCGCCAGCAAACCGCCGGCCATCGGCACCGCGGCGTAGCCCAGGTCGAGGCTGATCACCGCGCCGCCCAGGGCGGCACCGACAGCATTGCCCAGGTTGAACGCGCCCACGTTGATCGAAGAAGCCAGGCCTGGGGCCTCGGCAGCCGCGATCATCACTCGCATCTGCAGCGGCGGTACCACGGCGAAGGTGAACACCCCCCAGACCAGCAGGGCCAGCGCAGCACCGACATGGCTACCCAGCACCAGCGGCATGAGCAGCATGATCACCGCCAAGGTGCCGAGGAAGATCCGTGCCGCGCCGTCCAGTGACCAGTCGGCCAGACGACCGCCGAGGTTGTTGCCGATGGTGAAACCGACACCGATCAATACCAGGCCGAGTGTGACGAACGCATTGGAGGCGCCGGTCAGTTCCGCGAGCACCGGGGCAACATAGGTGTACAGCGTGAACATGGCGCCTGCGCCGAGCACGGTGGTGGCCATCGCCAGCAGCACGCTGGGGCGGGCGATCACCGCCAGTTCCTTGCGCACGTGGGGCACGCTGCCGCGCTCGCCCTTGGGCAGGGCGTACCACAAGGCACTGATGGCGATCAGGCCGAGTACGGCGGTGCCGGCAAAAGCCATGCGCCAGCCGATCTGCTGGCCGATCCAGGTGGCGGCCGGGACGCCGCCGATATTGGCGATGGTCAGGCCCATGAACATGGTGGCAATGGCACTGGCCTGCTTGTCCTTGGGCACCACACTGGCCGCGACCACCGCACCCAGGCCGAAGAAAGCACCGTGGTTGAGGCTGGTGATCAGGCGCGAGGCCAGCAGGGTGTAGTAGTCCGGCGACAGTGCCGACAGCAGGTTGCCGACGGTGAAGATGCTCATCAGCATCATCAGTGCAGCACGCTTGCCGAAGCGGCTGAACAGCAGGGTCATGATCGGTGCGCCGACCATCACGCCAATGGCGTAGGCGGTGACCAGCATGCCCGCAGTAGGGATGCTGGCGTTGACACCTTCGGCAATGACCGGCAGCAGGCCCATGGGGGCGAATTCGGTGGTGCCGATGCCGAAGGCGCCGATGGCCAGGGCAAACAGGACCCGTTTAGAGGAAAGCGCGCTCATCGGAAACTCCGGGTTATGGCGAATTCAGGAATGTCGGGTGTGGCGTCGACCGCAGTCGACGCCCAAGTGCGGTGAGGGATCAGTCCCAGGCCGGCGCCAGGCCATCCGGGCTGACCTCGCGGCCGTTGCGTTCCAGGTCTGCGATCTGCGCCATGTCTTCTTCGTCCAGGCGCAGGTCACGGGCAAGCAGGTTGCTGGCCAGGTTCTCGCGCTTGGTGGAGGAGGGGATGACGGCATAGCCAAGCTGCAGGGCCCACGCCAGGGCGACCTGGGCCACCGTGGCCTTGTGCTTGGTAGCGATGCTGGCCAGTACCGGGTCCTTGAGCACCTTGCCATAGGCCAGAGTCATGTAGGACGTGACGGTGATGCCCTGTTCCTTGAGGAAAGCCGTGAGCTTGCGGTTCTGCAGGTACGGGCTGAGCTCGATCTGGTTGGTGGCGATCTCGCCCTTGCCGACCACCTCGATGGCCTGGCGGGTCAACTCGATGTTGAAGTTCGAGATGCCGATCTGGCGGGTCAGGCCAAGTTTCTTGGCTTCGGCCAGGGCGCCCATGAACTCGCGCAGCTCGACACCGTTGCCTGGGGCTGGCCAATGGATCAGGGTCAGGTCGACATAATCAGTGCGCAGCTTGGCCAGGCTCTCGCGCAGGCTGGGGACCAGCTTGTCGGCAGCGTAGCTGTCGGTCCAGATCTTGGTGGTGATGAACAGCTCGTCACGAGGCACACCGCTTTCGGCGATGGCCTGGCCGACGTCGGCTTCGTTCTTGTAGATCTGTGCGGTGTCGATGACACGGTAGCCCAGCTCCAGTGCGGACTTGACCGAGTCGATGACGGCTTGGCCGGTGAGACGGAAAGTGCCGAGGCCGAAGGATGGAATGCTCATGGATCTGCTCCTGCTATGGGGGAATTCGGGGTCGATCGAGAGGCATTGGCGCCTGGATACATCGACCATTCGAGTGGGGAGCAGTTTGAAGGTTGCAGCGGGGTTGATTAAGAGGGGCGTGGGGCAAGGTCTTTTGACCTGGAATCATGAATAGCCGGTGATTGCTTCGCGCAGCGGGCATTTCCACGGCCTCAGAGCACATCGGGCCTGGCTGGCAGGCCCGATGTGGCAAGGGTTACAGCGTCCACCTCATGGTGACGGTGAAGTTGCGCGGATCGCCGAAGATGTTGGCCCCGGCCGGGTTGCTGATGTTCTGGTAGTAACGTTTGTCGAACACGTTGTTCAGGTTGCCTTGCACGGTGAAGTGCTTGTTGATCCGGTAGGCGGTCATCAGGTCGGTCACGCTGTAGCCGCCCTGCTGCACACCGAAGCTGGTGTAGGCCCGGCTCTGGGTACGGAAGCCGCCACCGATGCTCCACTGGCTCAGGTCACCCGGCAACTGGTAAACGGTGTTGACCTTGAACAGGTTGTAAGGGGTGTCGCTGTCGAAGCGGTCGCCCTTCTGTTGAGTACCGGTTTCCTTGGTGTACTTGGCGGCGGCATAGGTGTAGCCGACCGACGCCTGCCAGCCCTCGGCGAGCATGCCTTGCACTTCCAGCTCGACGCCCTTGGTCTCGACTTCGCCCGCCGCCTCGTAGCAGCTATCGGAGAGGTCCTGGCAGGACGACTGTGGCAGGGCCTTGGCGAGGTTTTCCTGGTTCAACTGGAAGTAGGCCAGGCTCACGTTCAGCGCGCCGCCGAAGTATTCGCCCTTGATGCCGGTCTCGTAGTTGCTGCCGGTGACCGGATCGAGGATGGAGCCGGTGGCCGAGCGGGATTCCTGAGGCTTGAAGATGCGCGTCCAGCTGGCGTACACCGAGTAGGTGTCGTTCAGGTCGTAGACCACGCCGGCATAGGGCGTGAACTCGCGGGTGGCCTTGGAGCTGTTGCCGAAGGCGTAGGTGCCGGATTGGGTCTGCTGTTCGTATTCATACCAGTCCAGACGCGAGCCAAGAGTCAGCTTGAGGTCGTCCTGGATGTTGAAGCGAACGGTGGCGTAGGTGCTGGACTGCTCGACCTTGCCCTTGCGCGACCAGTTGAAGTCGATCTCGGGCTTGGGCACCGAGCCGAAGTCGAACGACAGCGGATCGACCGGGTAATCGAAGGTGCCCAGCGGGCCGCCGCCAGGGCCGTCGTCGGTGCGGTCGTGGCGGTAGCTGCCACCGAGCACCAGTTCATGGGTGCGACCGAACAGGCTGAACGGGCCGCTGACATAGCCATCGACGCTCTTCTGGGTGTGCTCGTAAGTGTAGCGGCCTACGTTGAGCTGCAGCGTGTCGGCGGCCTGGTCGAGGCGATAGAAGCTGGTGCCGAGCATGTCCATCTCGCCACGCAGCCAGGTGGTGTTCAGGCGCAGCTTCCAGTCGTTGTCGAAGCGGTGCTCGATCTCGGCGAAGACGCTCTTGTTCTTCTTGTCCCAGTAGGTCCAGGACGGGCTCATGCGGTGCGAGCGGGAGATCGGCAGGAAATTGCCGTTGGCGAAGGTCGGCAGGCCGGACCAATCGGCACCAGGGTTGTCCTCGCGGTTGTAGTAGCCGCCCAGGGTGAGGGTGGTGTCCTCAGTCAGGTCGAATTCGGTGATGCCATACATCAACTGGCGTTTGTTGCTGTAGTCGTCGACGAAGCTGTCCTTGTCCTGCAGGGCGACGACAGCGCGACCGCGTATGCTGCCACTGTCGTTCAGCTTGCTGCTGGCGTCGAGCTCGGTCCGAAAGTTGTTCCACGAGCCTGCGCTGGTGGTGATCGACATCTGCGGCTCGACGGTCGGCCGCTTGCGGATCAGGTTCAGCGTACCCGACGGGTTGCCGGCGCCGACCATCAGGCCGGAGGCGCCGCGCACCACTTCCACGCGATCGAACATCGACAGCATCGAGGTGCCGAGGGTGTCGGTGTCGTAGGCCACCGGCAAGCCGTCGATCATGATGTTGTCGACCGAGGTGCCGCGCGAATAAAAGGTCGGACGTTCACCGCCGGTCTTGCGCAGGGTGAGGCCAGGGGTATACAGCGAGACGTCTTCGAGGGTCTGCATGTTCTGGTCGTTCATGCGCTGGCGGGTCAGTACCGTGACCGACTGCGGCGTGTGGCGCAGGGACGTCGGCAACTTGGTCGCCGTGCTCATCGAGCCTGTGGTGTACGAGCCTGTGCCTTCGGTGGTCTCGCCCAGTACGCCGGCGTTGACGTTGGTCGCCCCCAGTTCCACCGCGCCGCCTTCCCTACGGCCGCTGATGGTCACTGTGGTGCCGTTGACGCTGTAGCCAAGGCCCGTGCCGCCGAGCAATTGGCGCAACGCGGCATCGGGCTCCAGCGAACCCTTGACCGCGGTGCTGCGTAGGCCGCTGATCTGGTCGGGGGAGTACAGCAGTTGCCACTGGCTTTGCTGCCCAAACGCAATCAACGCGCTACCAAGCGCCTGCTGGGGGATGTTGAAGGCCACTTGCTGGGCCTGGGCAACCATCGGCGCTGCCAGCATCATGCCGACAGCGGTGGCGGGCAAGCCGGACGCCATGAGGCGCCGGACAAGCATGGCCTTTGACAACGGGCGAAGGGTAGGGAAGAAGTGCATTGGCAGACTCTATGATTATGTTGTAGATAATGATTTGCATTACATGTAGTGAGACGCACAAACACAGCAGAACCGGAAAAATCCGGTTCTGTTTTTTTTCAGGCGTGTGTTAGCTCCTCGACGACCTTGCCGGCCTCCAGCCTCACGAGCTGGTCGGCCATGTCGAAGTAGCGGTCATCGTGGGAGATCACGATGATGGTCTTGCCCAGGCGCTTGAGGTCCGGGAGCAGCTCGGTATAGAAGATGCGACGGAAGGTCGGATCCTGGTCGGCGGCCCATTCGTCGAAGACCAGCACCGGGCGTTGTTCGATCCAGGCATTGACCAGCGCCAGGCGCTTGCGTTGCCCGGTGGACAGGTCGGTGGTGCTGAACTGGCCGTCGCTGACCTTGACCTTGTGGGCGATTTCCAGACGCTCCAGGTACTGGTTGGCATCCTCGGGAATCGCCTGGTCACCCTGCACCAGATCGTCGAACAGGTAGTAGTCGGCGAAGACCGTGGTGAACAGCTGGCGGTAATCGTCCCGCGATTCGGCATCCACAGCCTTGCCATTGACCTTGATCTGGCCCTGCTGTGGGGCATACAGCCCCAGCAGCAGCTTGATCAGGGTGGTCTTGCCGCAGCCGTTTTCGCCGACGATGAACACGATGTCGCCCTGGGCGATCTTCAGGTTCACAGGCCCAAGGGTGAAGGGGCGCGCATCACCGACCGGCGGGAAGGCAAAGCCGACATTGCTCAACTCCAGGCTGTGCACCTGCGCTGCGGCCTGTCCGGAGTCGGCCAGCAACAGGTGAGGCTCGGGGGTGGCGAAACGCTCCGACAGCTCGGCAATGCGCTGGAAGGCGATGCGCGCCCGGCCGATGATCGGCAGGGTGCTGATCAGGTGCTCCAGCGGCCCTTTCATGTACAGCAGCACCAGCACGAAACCGCTCATGACGCTGGCGTCGGCACTGGGCCACAGCGACTGCAGCACCAGGGCCAGACCGATGACCACGAAGAACAGCATCGAGCCCAGGCTCTTGGCGACCACGAAGGTGTTGATCGAGCGTGTCTGCAGATCGCGGATCCGTTCGGCCGTGTCGCTGATGCCATGCTGGAACATGCGCTGGCGGCGCGGACGGTGGATACGCAGCTCCTTGGCACCGGCGGCGATTGCACTGTAGTGCTTCTGCAACTGGTCTTCGGCATCGCGCGCTGCCATGAACCCGCGAATGCCACGGGACTGCGCCACCGACTGGATAGCGATGCCGATGGCCAGCGCGGCCAGCATCATCAGGAACATCGGCCAGGACAGCATCGCCAGGTAGCTCAGGCAGCCCAGGGTGACGGTCAGCGAAATCGCCAGTGGCGCGAAGGCGAAAGCGAAGTCGCTGATGGTGTCCACATCGTGGGTCAGGACCGGGATCAGGCGGTGGCTGCGAAAGCGCTCGATCTGTTCGATCGGTGCCGCCAGCACCTTCTCGCCCAGCTCCTTGCGCAGCTTGGCGATGATGTGCTGGCCCACCTGGTTGGTGCCGATGTCGGAGAGGATGCTGCTGACCAACGCCAGGGCGCACAGCCCGACGAAGCCCAGCACCAGCCCCTGGCTCAGCCCGCCTTCGGTGTGCAGCCCGTTGTTGATGGTGGCCAACAGGGCGGTGACGCTCAAGCCACCGACCATGCCCAGGGCAATCGACAGGGCGACCACCGGCCAGAAGGGCCGCAGCAGCGTCAGCAGCTCGCGCACGGCCCCACGGGGTTGTTTGCTCATCGGAAGGTTCCTGTCTTCAGGCGCTGGTCATGCGCAGTGCGGCCGGGGCGTTGCTGGCGTGCTTGCCCAGGTGCTGATACAGCGACTGACCGATTTCTGCGGCACGTGCCGGCAGCACCGACAGCAGGGTGTCGCTGAGCCCGTGCGAGGCTTCGCAGAAGCCTTGCAGGTAGACGCTGGCACCGAACTCGGGGCTCGCCAGGGCGCGGTAGTCGCGGTCGACCTCGAAGTCTTTCAGGTGCTGCTGCAGCGGAGCCAGCAGGTCGCGGTGGGAGCGACGCTCGTAGCCGGTGGCGAGGATCACCGCGTCGTAGCGGTGGGTCTGGCGAACGTCGGTGGCCAGGTCGCGCAGGGTCAGCTCGATGCCTTCGGCGGTGTCTACCACTGCTTCGATGGTGCGGCGGCACAGCACGGCATGGCGATACTGATGGGCGACTTTCTGGCGATACAGGATGCCGTAGATGCGCTCGAGCAGGTCGACGTCGACCACCGAGTAGTTGGTGTTGTGGTACTCGCCGATCAGTTTCTCGCGTTCGGCGTGCGGCTGGTTGAACACCAGGTCGGTGTACTCGGGGGCGAAGATTTCATTGACGAAGGGGCTGTCGTCGGCAGGCTTGAGTGCCGAGGCGCGCAGGATCATGTCGACCTTGACCGACGGGTAGCTGTCGTTGAGGTCGATGAAGGCCTCGGCGGCGCTCTGGCCCGAGCCGATCACGGCGATGCGCATGGGCTTGCCGCTGTTGCACGGCAGTTGCTGGAGGGCGCTCAGATACTGGGAGTGGTGGAACACGCGCGGGTCGTTCTTGAACGGGCGGAAGGCATCGGGAACCTTGGGCGTGCCGCCGCTGCCGACCACCACCGAGCGGGCCCGGCGCTGGTGCTCCTGGCCGTGCTGGTCACGCGAGACCAGGCGCAGGTGATCGACCCGGCCATCACGCAGTTCCGGTTCGATGCGCAGCACTTCTTCGCCATACACCGCCTGGGTGGCGAAATGCTCGGCGGCCCAGCGCAGGTAGTCGTTGTACTCCAGGCGGCAAGGGTAGAAGGTGCCCAAGTTGATGAAGTCGGCCAGGCGCTGCTTCTGGTGCAGGTAATTGACGAAGCTGTAGGGGCTGGTGGGATTGCGCAGCGAGACCAGGTCCTTGAGGAAGGAAATCTGCAGCTCGCTCTGGGTAGCCAGGGTATTGCCGTGCCAGCGATAGTCGCTCTGCTTGTCGATGAACAGCGCGTCGAGGGCGTGGCCGTTGGTTTCGGCGAGCTCTTCCAGGGCAATGGCCAGTGCCAGGTTGGAAGGGCCGAAGCCAACGCCGATGAGGTCGTGGATTTTGTCGGGCGAAGAGGTCTGGCTCATGGTTGCGGTTCCTTGGATGGTCGAGTGGGGGCGCCGCGTGGGGCGCCCCGAGTCCTGCGCAAGTACACCGATAGGAACGAGCCGGGGGTGGGAGAATTTACCGCCGCGTGGCGCCTCAGAGCTCGCGGGCTACCCGGAAACCAAGCCAGTCGCCACGGTCTTCGCGTACCGTGGTGTTGCGGTTGCCTGAACGCGAGAAGATCGGCGCTTCACCCCAGTCGTTGCCACGGATGGAGATCTGCTTGCAGCCCGCCTCGGTGCGCGCGCTGCCGTCGGCGGGGGCGCCGAAATAGCTGTCGTGGTAACAGTCGGCGACCCATTCGTAGACATTGCCGTGCATGTCGTATACGCCGAAGGCGTTGGCCGGGAAGCTGCCGACCGGCGAGCTGAAGCTGTAGCCATCCTTGGGGCCATAGACGTTGGCGTTCTTGCTGATCTCGAAGTTGGCGTCCGGCTCGAATGGGAACATGCCGGTGCTGCCGCCGCGTGCGGCGTATTCGCGCTGGGCTTCGCTGACCATGGCGTAGTGCTTGCCGGTCTTCTTCGACAGCCAGGCGACATAGCGCTCGATGTCGACGTAGCTCATGCACACCGCCGGCTGGCGAGGGCCTTGCGGGTAGCTGGGCTTGCTGTTGGTGCAGCGCCGCCCAGGACGATCGTCGCCGTCGGCGATGACGATGCCAGTGGCCTTCTGGTAGTCGGCCCATTCACCGGCGGTGATCTGGAAGCGACTGATGGCGAACGGCTTGGCGAAAGTCACCGGGTGCTGTGGACCTTCGTCGTCCTGGCGGCCCATCTCGTCGGGCGGGGTGCCCATGGTGAAGGTGCCGGCAGGCAGCACGACCATTTCCGGGCAGGTCTTGTCGCAGTCGCGGAACACTGTGCCGGGCTGGTCCGACGGCTGCGCGGCCAGGGCCGGCAGGCTGCAGGCGGCCAGCACGGCGGCCAGGGTGAGGCGGTGCAGAGGTGCGCTCATGGGAGATGCCTTGTTCAAAGTTGCTGGGTAATCAGGTTCATGACCCGGTCGATCTGCTCTTCGTCGTTGAGCAGGCCTGGCGCCAGGCGGATGACAGGGCCAACGTCGCGTTCGACGGCATCGCACATCACCTTGCCGGCGATCAGCTTGGCGGCGAAGGCATCAGGGTCTTTGCCGGGCACACGGAAGAAGGTGAAACCTGCCGAGAACTGCGCGCTGCGCGGCGTCACCAGCTCGATGCGACGATCTTCAAGCAGGCGCTCCTTGAGCCGGGCGTTGAGCTGGTGGATGCGCGCCTGCACATCGGCCTTGCCCAGTTGCAGGTGCAGCTTGAACGCCTCGCCCAGCGACCAGCGGTATTCGAAGGCGTGGTAGCCGCCGGGGGTCATGATGGTGGCGAAGTCTTCATCGCGGGAGAAGGTGGCGACGCTGGGGGTGAGGTGATCCATGCTGGTCGAGGCTGCGCAGATGATGCCGGTGCCGCGCGGGCCGAACATCCACTTGTGGGTGCCGGCGATGAAATAGTCGCAGTTGAAGTCGGCGAAGCGCTGGTTTTCCACGCCGAAGCCATGCACGCCATCGACCACGTAGAGGATGCGCTCGGCCTCGCTGCGGTCGCGGTTGTGACGGCGCACCAGTTCGCCGATCTCGCCGACCGGCAGCTTGACGCCGCTGCTCGAGTGCACCCAGGTCATGCCCAGCACGCGGGTCTCGGGGCGGATGTTGCGCTCCAGGGTGGTCAGCACCTGGTCGGTGGACACCTCCCAGGGGTTGTCGAACAGGCGGATCTTGCGCACCTGCGTACCCTGGCGCTGGGTACGGAAAGCCAGGGTCTTGTGGGTGGAGTAGTGCTCGTGTTCGGTGGTGAGGATCTCTTGTCTGGCGCCGACCTGCAGGCCGCCATAGATCATGGCCAGGCCTTCGGTGGTGCTGCCGGTCAGGGCAATCTGCCGCGGGCCGACTTCCAGGTAGCGTGCGGCCCAGTCACGCACTTCGTCCTCGCGCTGCCATTCGTACTGGCTTTCCCAGTCCATCAGGGCCGCGGGGTTGCGGTCGAGGTCGGCGCGGTGGCGGTCGATCGCTTCCTGCACCGGACGCGGGTGGGCGGTGACCAGGAAGTTGGCGAAGTGGGCGATGTCCGGGTCCAGCGGGAACAACGTGCGCAGGTTGCGCCATTTGTCCGTGCCGGTGAGCGCTGCTGGCGACGAGGTTGCAGCCAGGGCGCCAGGCAGCAGCGGCAGGCTTGCGGCGACCAGGCCGGCCTGCTTGAGAAAGGTACGACGGTTGCTCATGCGGGCAGGCCTTGATCAGTGTTGGGTGGTGGCGACAGGTTGACCGGCTCTTTGCACCTGGTCCCAGACCCGCAGGAAGTTGCCCGCCCAGAGTTTGGCGATATCGGTTTCGCTATAGCCGCGGCTGAGCAGCTCGGCGGTGACATTGCGGATCTCGCTGACATCCTTCCAGCCATCGAGGCCGCCGCCGTCGTTGAAGTCCGAGCTGAGGCCGACGTGGTCGATACCCACTTTCTTCACCGTGTAGTCGATGGCGTCCGCGTACTGCTTGAGGGTCGCCTTGGGTTCTTCTTCAAGAATCCCGTACAGGCTGCTGGCGTACTCGCCGAAACGTGACTCAGGCCAGATGGCGATCACCGCATCGCCCGGCATCAAGGCATTGGCCAGGCCCTGCAGGGGCTGCAGGTCGAAGCGCGCGCGCAGCGCCTCGAGTTTTTCCAGCACCGGCTTTTCCAGCGGCTTGAGGTACTGGCCGAAGCCGACCACCTGGATCACGCCGCCGCTGTCCTTGATCAGTTGCATTTCCTTGTCGGAGAGGTTGCGCGGGATGTCCACCAGCGCCCGTGGCGCGGAATGCGAGGCCACGATTGGCGCGCGGCTCAGGCGCACGACGTCTTCCAGGGCCAGGGTCGACATCTGCGAGACATCGATGATCACGCCCAGGTCGTTGAGTCGCTTTACCGCCTGCTCACCCAAGGGTGACAGGCCGCCCAGGGCGTCGGCGGTGTCATTGAAGAACGGCAGTGGGCGCGAGGAATCAGCCCAGTCGTTGTTGCCGGTGTAGCTGAAGCCGAACATGCGCATGCCGCGAGCAGCCCACAGATCGAGCTGGGACAGGTCATGGCCCAGCGGGTAGGCGTTGAGCATGCTGATGAAGATGGCGAACTTGCCTTCGCCGTTCAGGCGCCGGAAGTCGTCGGGGGTATAGGCGATACCGACCTGGTTGGGGAAGTCGCGGACCATGCCGCTGATGATCTTGTAGCGCACTTCCTGCTGCTGGCGCGCCTCGTCGACGAAGCCCGGGGTTGGGCGGTGCGGGGCGTTGGGGCCGTTCCAGATCTCTGGCCAGCCGAAGATGGTAAGGGCCGCACCGGAAAGACGACCGCGATTGGCCTTGACCAGGTCGAACTGCCCCGGGCCATCCTTGTCGATCTCGTTGCCGGCGCTGCCCAAGTCCAGCGGCACCGTGATATGGCTGTCGAACGAGAGCATGTGTTCATGCAGGGCGTTGGCCTGTTCGACGATCTTGTGCGGGTAGCCGGCATCCTGGCGTTGCCAGTAGAAGTAGCCGGCGGCACTGCCCAGGGCGGCCACCAGGGCCAGAGGCAGGCCTATGTACAGGGCTTTGCGGGAGCGGGTCTTGGTCATTGCCATCTCGTTGCAGGGCTGATCGCAACCGCCTGGCGGGCAAAGGGCGGCGCCGGGCAGGGTTCGGGTATCAGGTGGACGAATGGCGTGGGGAGAGATTTACGTGCAGCAGCGGGTTTACCCGCGAAAAGCGCACCACGGCGGGTGACGCAGGCCTCGCCAGCGCAAGGCCATGGGCGCAGGCAATGACGCGATCAGATCGACAGGCGCACCATCCGGTTGTCCAGCGGCTGCTCCGGTGCGCGGCGCTTGTTCACCACCAGCTCGCCAATGGCGATCAGCCGCGTACGCGTGACGTTGCGCGACAGCCCCAGCAACTGCGCGGTATGCACCTGGTTGTAATGGCAGAAGTGATAGGCCGAGCGCAGCAACGCATTCTCTACCTTCTCGTACAGGTCGCCCGGCTGTTCCTCGTACAACCGGCTGAACGCCTGCTGCAGCAGTTCATCGATGCCGCCGCCCCTGCTGGCAGAGGCCGTCGAAGGCGGATCGTCCTGACGCTCCAGGCGCAGGTTCGACAGGCGCAAGTCGCGGGCATGGATCAACCCGTCGCCGCAGGTCAGCAGGCTGTGGTGAATCACGTTCTCCAGCTCGCGGATGTTGCCCGGCCAGCTATAGGCCACAAGCTTTGCCTGGGCGTCGGCTGCCAGCTCCACCGGGCCGTAGCCCAGGCGTTCGCTGTAGCTGCGAATGAAGTGGCGCGACAGCGGCAGGATATCGCCCGGCCGCTCACGCAGCGGGTGCAGCGAGAGGGTGACAACGTTCAGGCGGTAGTACAGGTCTTCGCGAAAGTGCCCGGCGTTGATCGCCTTTTCAAGTTGCACGTTGGTGGCGGCCAGTACCCGCACATTGATCGGAATGCTCTTGCGTGACCCCAGGCGCACCACCTCGCGCTCCTGCAGCACGCGCAGCAGCTTGACCTGGATGGGCAGCGGCAGGTCGCCGATTTCATCGAGGAACAACGTGCCGCCGTTCGCCTCCTCGAACCAGCCGGCCTTGGACGCCAGGGCGCCGGTGAAGGCGCCTTTCTCATGGCCGAACAGCTCGGCCTCGACCAGCGACTCGGAAAAGGCGCCGCAGTTGACCGCAACGAACGGGCCGTCGCGGCGAGCGCTGAGGTTGTGGATGTGGCGTGCGACCAACTCCTTGCCCGTGCCGGTCTCGCCAATGATCAGGACGCTGGCCTCGCTGGGAGCGACCTGTTGCAGGTGGGCGAGCAGCGCCTGCGACCTGGTGTCTTCGAAGACCTGTGCGGTCGCCCTGATCGAGGTAGCCAATGATGGTGAAGGGGGGAGGGTCAGCAATTGCATGGACGTGCCTTTAGGAATAGAAGGACGGGGCAGGGCGTTTGTCGTTCAGCGCCCACTCGCCGAGCTCATGGATGCGGTAGTCCACCGGATCGTGCAGGGTCTGGGTCCTGAGGTTGCGCCAGTGCCGATCGAAGCGCAGCGAGGCATGGGTGGCGCGGGCGCCGGTGACTTCGAACAGACGGTTGCAGATGTCCAGCCCATGGCGCGTTGCGGCAACCTTGGCGGTGCCGATGGCCAGGGCCAGGTCGCCACGCGCCTCGGCGCTCAGGTTGTGTTCGAGGGCCCAGGCCGCATCGAGCTGGTCGCTGGCGCGGCGGATCAGCAGGCGCACGCTTTCCAGACCCACCCAGAACTCACCATAGTGGCGCAGCACATAGGGGTCTTCGCGGCTCTCACTGGCGCTGGAACGGAACCAGGGGCGACTCTCCTTCAGCGTGTACTGGCGCGCTTCGTCGAAGGCGCCTTCGGCGATACCCAGGAACAGGTTGGCGAAGTGCAGTTGCGCGATCAACGGACGCAAGGCGGCGAACGGCGTGCTCAGCGGGCCGGGGTCGAGCAGCAGTTCGTTGTGCTCGACCCGCACCCGTTCGAAGGTGGCACTGCCACTGTCGGTCTGGCGTTGGCCGATGTTGTCCCAGTCACCGTGCAGGCTGATGCCGGTACGGCCACTGGGGATTGCCGCGATCAGCAACTTGCCGCCGGCGCGCTCGTCCACCGCCGAGGCGATGAGCATTTCCGAGTCGCTGGCGCCGGAGCAGAAGCTCTTCTTGCCGGAGAATTCGCACCACCCCTCGAAATGCTTGGCCTGGGTTCGCGTATCCAGCGGGTTGAGGGCATTGCCCCAGAACCAATGCTTGCGCGCGGTCTGCTCGAACCAGGGCTGCCATTGGTCAGGGCGGGAGAACAGGCGCACGGTGGCCAGCATCAGGTGGTGGAAACCGAACACGTGGGCAATGGAACTGTCGACCCGGGCGAACTCACGCACCACATCGAAGGTTTCGCGCCAACTCGCGCCCTGGCCACCGAAGGCCGTGGGGATGGCCAGTGACAGCAGGCCGCTGTCGCGCAGGGCATCACGCTCGGCCTTGGGGGTGCCGCCGCGTTCGTCGCGTTCGACAGCCGTGAGGGCGAATTGGGCGGCCAGGTCGCGGGCAATGGCAAGCGCCGGACGCGTGGTGGGGGTCACGGGTGCATTCATGGCGGTCACTCAGGCACTCTTGCGCAGCTGATGGTGGGGGGCGAACAGCGGTACGGCACGTTCGGCGGCCAGGCCGATGCGCGCAGCCAGGGCATCACTGGAAACGCGATAGTCCTGCAGCTCGGCCTGACTGGCATAGACGCCGATGGGCAGGGTCAGTGCCTGCAGGAAACTGAACAGTGGCCGCAACTGATGATCCAGCACCAGCGCGTGGCGCTCGCTGCCGCCGGTTGCGGCCAGCAATACCGGGGTGTCGACCAGGGCGTCCTGGCCGATCAGGTCGAACAGGTGCTTGAAGTGCCCCGGGAAGCTGCCCCGGTAGACCGGCGTGGTCACCACCAGCAGGTCGGCCTGTTCGATGTGCTGCAGTTGCTGCTCGACGGTGTCGGGCAGTTCGCTACGCCACAGTGCAGCACCCAGTGGGCGGGCAATATCGCCCAGCTCGATGAGGTGCGGCCGGATGTGCAGATGCTGGCCAAGCTCGGCGAGGATGGCTTCGGTCAATGCCAGGGTGCGCGAAGGGCGGGAAGTACCACCTGAGAGGGCAACGACGTTCAAGGGGGTGCTCATGGCGAGTCTCCTGTTCGGGTGAGCGGGGGACTTTGCTTGAGCAATCGTCGTGCCGAAGTTTCGATTCCTTTTGAATCAGCGCGTTGCCGCGTTTTCTGCGACAACCGCCGTGTTGCCGGAGCAGCGGGGTTGTTGATCGGGTGTTGCGCTGCAAACAGTTGGCCGGTGTTGGCTGCTGCACAGTTGGGAACGTTATAGAGGAAGTTTTAACCGCATAAAACGAATAAGAATTCATATTCTTATTCGTTTATTTGTAGTCCGCGCTTTGTCCCCCCTTACCCTGTCACCCCTTGCACCCCTGATCCTTTAGCTTGGCGCCATTTCCGACTGGCAAAAGCAGGATGCTTACCCATGCGCTTCAGCGAACTGATGGCTGTGCTCTCCACCCGTGCAATCCGACTTCAGCGTGACGATCAGGACCTCGTCGTCCATGGTGACGACGATGCCCTGGAGGACGCCCTGTGGGATGCATTGGCCGCACACAAGCCGGCGTTGCTGGAGATGCTCGCCCAACAGAACGACGACTGGCTGAGCCCGGCGTTCAAGATCACCCCGCAGATGCTGCCGCTGGTGGACCTCGACCAGCAGGCCATCGACCGCATTGTCGCCAGCATTCCCGGCGGCGCGGCCAACGTGCAGGACATCTATCCCCTGGCCCCGCTGCAGGAGGGCATGCTCTACCACCACCTGTCGGCCGATGCTGGCGACCCCTACCTGTTGCAGGCACAACTGCGCTTTGCCGACCAGGCGCATCTGGAGGCCTTCGCCGGTGCGCTGGACTGGGTGATCCAGCGCCACGACATCCTGCGCACCTCGATGTACTGGGAGCGCCTGGACGAGCCGGTGCAGGTGGTCTGGCGCGAAGCACCGCTGGGGCGCGAAGCGCTGCAACTGCCTGGCCAGGACGAGCCGCTGGCGCAATTACGCAGGTTGCATGACTCCCGCCACTATCGCCTCGACCTGCGCCAGGCGCCGCTGTTGCGCCTGGTGCATGCCCAGGGTACGGGCAAGGAGGTCGCCGCTCTGTTGCTGTTCCACCACACGGTGATGGACCACACCGCACTCGACATCGTGCGCCGCGAGATCGGCGCCTGGCTGGCCGGCAATGCCGAACAGGTCGGGCCGGCGGTGCCGTTTCGCAACCTCCTGGCGCAGGCGCGTCAGGCGCTGGACGTGCCGGCGCATGAAGCGTTCTTCTCCGCGATGCTGGCCGATATCGACGAGCCTACCCTGGCCTTCGGCGTGGCCGAGGTCGAGGACCCGTCGGTGGAAGACGCCCGCCTGACCCTCGAGCGTGGGCTGAGCCTGCGCCTGCGCGCCCAGGCACGCCGTCTGGGCGTGAGCCCTGCAGCCATCACCCACCTGGGCCTGGCCCGTGTCCTGGGGCAATTGTCGGGGCGCGAAGCGGTGGTGTTCGGCACCGTGCTGCTCGGGCGCATGGAAGCCGGCGAGGGCGGCGAACAGGCGCTGGGCATGTTCATCAACACCCTGCCGCTGCGCATCGACGTCGGCGAGCAAGGCGTGCGCCAGGGGCTGCAGGCGACTCACACGCGCTTGACCGGCGTGCTCGGCCATGAACAGGCGCCGCTGGCGCTGGCCCAGCGCTGCAGTGCGGTGGCGGCGCCTGCGCCGCTGTTCAACACCGTCCTCAACTACCGCCATAGCGATGCCGCCGACGCCGCCGAAGTCATTGACATCGCCCCTGGCATCCAGGTGCTGGGCGCCGAAGAACGCACCAACTACCCGCTGACGATCAACATCGACGACCTCGGCGAAGACCTGCGCATCACCGCCCTGGTCGGCGGCGGGCTGGGCGCCCAGCGGATCGCGGGTTACCTGGCGCGGGCACTCGAGCAGATCGTCGAGGCCCTGGACAACGACCCGGATGCTCCGCTGAACAGGATCGATATCTTGCCTGCCGACGAGCGTGAGCAACTGATCCATGGCCAGAACCGTCCCTTGCTCGAGTTCGCCCTGACGCCGCTGGTGCACCAGCGCTTCGAGGCCCACGCCCAGGCGCGCCCGCAGGACACTGCGCTGATCTTCGAGCAGCAGAGCCTGAGCTACGGCGAACTCAACCAGCGGGCCAACCAGCTCGCTCATCGCCTGATCGAACTGGGCATCGGCCCGGATGACCGCGTGGCGATCTGCGTCGAGCGCGGCCTGGGCATGCTGGTCGGCCTACTGGGCGTGCTCAAGGCCGGTGCGGGCTATGTGCCTATCGACCCTGCCTATCCTGCCGAGCGGATTGCCTTCACCTTGAGCGACAGTGCCCCACGGGCCATCCTCACCCAGGCCGACAGCCTGGCGCTGCTGGGCGAGGTGACGGCACCGGTGATCGACCTGGACGACCCGTCGTTGCAGCTACAGCCCACTGGCAATCCGAAGCTCGCCGGACTGCTGCCTTCGCACCTGGCCTATGTGATCTACACCTCCGGCTCCACCGGGCTGCCCAAGGGCGTGATGGTCGAGCATGGCAATGTCTCGCGCCTGTTCTCGGCGACCCACGACTGGTTCGCCTTCAACCGCCAGGACACCTGGGCGCTGTTCCACTCCTTCGCCTTCGACTTCTCGGTGTGGGAAATCTGGGGCGCGCTGGCCTTCGGAGGCCAGTTGCTGATCGTGCCGCAACGCATCAGTCGCTCGCCGGACGAGTGCTATGCCTTGCTTTGCCGCACGGGCGTCAGCGTTCTCAACCAGACGCCCAGTGCCTTCCGCCAACTGATCGCAGCGCAGGAGCGCAGCGAACTGCAACACTCCCTGCGCCAGGTGATCTTTGGCGGTGAGGCGTTGGAGCCCGGGATGCTCAAACCCTGGTACGCGCGCATCGGCAATGCCGGTACGCGTCTGGTGAACATGTACGGTATCACCGAAACCACCGTGCACGTCACCTACCGACCGCTGCAGGCCGCCGACGCGCAACTGGTTGGGGTAAGCCCGATCGGTTCGCGCATTCCCGACCTGCAGCTCTATGTACTCGACGCCCGCCGCCAGCCTGTGCCGACCGGTGTCACCGGTGAGCTGTACGTGGGCGGTGCCGGTGTCGCCCGCGGCTACCTGAACCGCGAAGCGCTCAGTGCCGAGCGCTTCATCGCCGACCCGTTCAACCCTGGCGGGCGTCTGTACAAGACTGGCGACCTGGCGCGCTGGGCCGCCGATGGCAGCCTGGATTACCTGGGCCGCAACGACGATCAGGTGAAGATTCGTGGCTTCCGCATCGAGCTGGGCGAGATCGAAGCACGCCTGGCGGCTTGTGCGGGGGTACGCGAGGCCGTGGTCATGGCACGTCGCGACAGCGCCGGCGAGCAGCGCCTGGTCGCTTACTGGCTGGCCGCCGCAGGCGCCGAGCCCGATGCTGCCGCGCTGCGTGACAGCCTGCTGTGCCACCTGGCCGAGTACATGGTGCCGGCGGCCTTCGTGCGCCTGGAAAGCTTCCCGCTGACCGCCAATGGCAAGCTCGACCGCAAGGCCTTGCCCGAGCCCGATGGCGAGGCCTTCGCCCGTCGCGCCTTCGAAGCGCCGCACGGGGAAGTGGAACAACGCATCGCGGCGATCTGGCAGCAATTGCTGGGCCTGGAGCAGGTGGGCCGGCACGACAACTTCTTCGAGCTGGGCGGCCACTCGCTGTTGGCGGTCAAGCTGGTGGAGCGCATGCGTCAGCAGGAACTGGCGGCCGACGTGCGCGTGCTGTTCGGCCAACCGACGTTGTCGGCGCTGGCGGCTGCGGTGAGCGCCGATCTACCGACGCAGGTGCCGATCAACCGCATTCCGCCGAACTGCCTGCGCATCGAACCGCACATGCTGCCACTGGCCGACCTCAGCCAGGACGAGATCGACACATTGACCGCCGGCATTCCGGGGGGTACGACCAATGTCCAGGACATCTACGGCCTGGCACCGCTGCAGCAGGGCATTCTCTACCACCATCTGGCCAGTTCCGGCGCCGACCCCTACGTGTTGCGGGCACGCTTCGCCTTTGCCGGCGAAGTGGAGCTGCAAGGCTTCGTCAAGGCGCTGGATTTGGTGATCGCCCGTCACGATATCCTGCGCACCAGCCTGCACTGGGAGGGACTGCAGGAAGCGGTGCAGGTGGTGCATCGCCAGGCGCAACTGCGCATCAGCGAGCAGGCCGACCTGCATCGCCTGGACCTGACATGCGCGCCGTTGATGCAACTGGTGCGTCATGCCCAGGGTGAGCGGCTGGAGGCGACCTTGTTGCTGCACCATATCCTGCTCGACCATACCGCCGTCGAACGGCTGGTGGCCGAGGTGGGTGCCGCACTGCGGGGCCAGTCGCTGCACATCGACAGCGTGCCGTACCGCAACTACGTGGCGCGTGCGCGGCTGGATGCCGATCCTGCGGCCGATGAAGCGATGTTCCGCGAGATGCTCGCAGATATCGACGAGCCGACCGAGGTGTTCGGCCTGCGCGATGTGCAGGGCAATGGCGTGGAGGTGATCGACAGCCACCAGGCGCTGGACGCCATGCTGGCCGGGCGCCTGCGGGTGCAGGCCCGCGCGCTGGGGGTGAGCGTCGCCAGCCTGGTGCACCAGGCCTGGGGGCAGGTATTGGCGCAACTGAGCGGGCGCAGCGAGGTGGTGTTCGGCACTGTGCTGCTGGGCCGCCTGCAGGGTGGCGCCGGGGCGGATCGGGCGCTGGGCATGTTCATCAACACCTTGCCGCTGCGGGTCAGTGTCGATGCCGTTGGCGCCGCCGAGGGTGTGCGTCGTACCCATCAGCGTCTGGCACGCCTGCTCGGCCACGAGCAGGCATCGCTGGCGCAGGCCCAGCGTTGCAGCGGTGTTCCGGCGTCCCAGGCGCTGTTCACCAGTTTGCTCAACTTCCGCCACAGCAGCGCCAAAGGCGCAGGGGATGGCCTGGGTTGGTCGGGCATCGAACTGTTGGCTTCGCGTGAACGCAGCAACTACCCGCTGGTGGTCAACGTCGATGATCTGGGGCAGGGCCTGGAACTGACCGTGCAGGCTGTGCCGCAGGTCGATGGCGTTCAGGTGTGCGCCTTGCTGGGCAGCGCCCTGGCGAACCTGGCCGATGCCCTGGAGACGGTTCCGGAAACACCCCTGCATGCGGTGTCCTGCCTGTCGCCCGAGGCGCGCGAGCAGGTGCTGCACGGATTCAACGCCACCGGCCGCGCCTACCCGCGCGAACACGCGGTGCAGAGCTTGTTCGAGGTGCACGCCGCCCAGACCCCGGACGCGGTTGCCGTGGTGCACGGTCAGTGCCAGTGGCGTTACGGCGAGCTCGATCAGCACGCCAACCGGCTCGCTCGTCACCTGCTGGAACTGGGCGTGCGCCCGGGGCACCGTGTGGCGCTGCTGCTGCCGCGCTCCTTCGACCTGCTGGCCAGCCAGTTGGCCGTGATCAAGTGCGGCGCGGTCTATGTGCCACTGGATGCCAATGCACCGGTCGAGCGTCAGGCCTTCATGCTCCAAGACAGCCGTGCCACGCTGCTGCTGACCCAGGCCGATCAGCCGCAGGTCGGCGCAACACGCAGGCTAGAGCTGGATACCTTGGATCTGGCGGCCTATCCCGCCCACGGCCTGGACATTCCCGTGGATGCGCGGGCTGCGGCCTACATCATGTACACCTCCGGCTCGACCGGCCTGCCCAAGGGTGTGTTGGTGGCCCATCGCTCGATCGTGCGGCTGGTCATCAACAACGGCTTCGCCGACCTGCAAGGCGAGGACCGCGTGGCCTTTGCCTCCAACCCCGCGTTCGACGCCAGCACCCTGGAGGTCTGGGCGCCGCTGCTCAACGGCGGGCGCGTGGTGGTGATCGATCAGCATCAGGTGCTGTCGCACGAGGCCCTGGGCCAGGCATTGCTGGAGCATGAAGTCACGGTGCTGTGGCTGACCGCCGGGTTGTTCCACCAGTACGCCGCGCACCTGCTGCCGGTGTTCCGTTCGCTGCGTTACCTGATGGTCGGTGGCGATGTGCTCGACCCCCAGGTGATTGCCCGTGTACTGCGCGAAGGCGCTCCGGCGCACCTGCTCAATGGCTATGGCCCGACCGAAGCCACGACCTTCAGTACCACCCATGAAATCCTCGCAGTGGGCGAGGGGGCGATCCCGATTGGCCGGCCGATTGGCAACAGCCTTTGCTATGTGCTCGATGCCTGGCGCCAGCCGGTGCCGATCGGCGCCGTCGGTGAGCTGTACATCGGCGGGGACGGGGTTGCCCTGGGCTACCTGAATCAGCCGGCCTTGACCGCCGAGCGCTTCTTCGAGGATCCGTTCAGCCAGACGCCGGGCGCACGCCTGTACCGTAGCGGCGACCTGGTCAGTTGGCAGGCTGACGGCACCTTGCGTTACCTGGGGCGCACCGACCAACAGGTCAAGCTGCGCGGCTTCCGTATCGAGCTGGGTGAAATCGAAGCGCGCCTTGCGGCGTGCGCCGGGGTGCAGGAAGCCGTGGTGCTGGTGCGCGAAGAGGGCCCGGGCGACAAGCGCCTGGTGGCCTGGTTCAGCACCGAAGACCGCGTCCCGCCGATCACCGAGCTGCATGCGCAATTGCAAGGCCAGTTACCCGACTACATGCTGCCGTCGGCCTATGTCCATGTCGGCCAGTGGCCGTTGACCGCCAACGGCAAGCTGGATCGCCAGGCGTTGCCGCAACCGGGCCAGGCCGCGGTGGTGAGTCGTGCCTTCGCCGCGCCTGAGGGCGAGGTGGAGATCGCGCTGGCGGCGATCTGGGCCGAAGTGCTCAAGGTCGATCGTGTCGGCCGACACGATCACTTCTTCGAGCTGGGTGGCCATTCGCTGCTGGCGGTCAGCCTGATCGAGCGCATGCGCAAGGCCGGCCTTGCCGCCGATGTGCGCGTGCTGTTCGCCCAGCCGACGCTGGCCGCGCTGGCCGCTGCGGTGGGCAGCGGACGCGAGGTGCGGGTGCCGGACAATCGCGTACCCGCCGGCGCCCAGCAGATCACCCCCGACATGCTCAGCCTGATCGAACTGGACCAGGCCACCATCGAGCGAATCGTCGCCACGGTGCCCGGCGGGGCAGCCAATGTGCAGGAGATCTACCCCCTGGCCCCACTGCAGGAGGGCATCCTGTACCACCACCTGAGTGCCGGACAGGGTGACCCCTACCTGCTGCAGTCGCGCCTGGCCTTCGACACCCTCGAACGCCTGCAGACCTGGGCTGATGCCCTGCAACAGGTCATCGATCGGCACGACATCCTGCGCACCTCGCTGGTCTGGGAAGGCCTGGCACAGCCGGTGCAGGTGGTTTGGCGCCAGGCGAAGCTGGCCGTGATGCCGGTCGAGCTGGAGGGCGAAGGCGAGGTCATCGACCAATTGCAAGCGCGCTTCGACGCCCGCCAGCACCGGCTCGACCTGTCCCAGGCACCCCTGATGCGCCTGGTCTACAGCCAGGATCCGCGCAACGGCCAGGTCGTGGCAATCCTGTTGTTCCACCACCTGGCCCTCGACCACACCGCGATGGACGTGGTCGGCGCCGAAATGCACACCCTGCTGTTCGGCGACGTGGCCAACCTGAGCGCGCCGGTGCCGTACCGCAACTACGTGGCCCAGGCGCGTCTGGGCAGCGATGCGGCGGGCGCCGAGGCGTTCTTCCGCGACATGCTCGGTGATATCGACGAACCGACCCTGCCATTTGCCCAACAGGATGTTCAGGGCGAAGGCCACGGCATCGCCGAGGCGCACCAGGCCCTCGATGGTACGCTGGCCCGACGCCTGCGCGAACAGGCGCGTACCCTGGGCGTAAGCGCCGCGAGCCTGATGCATCTGGCCTGGGCGCGCCTGCTCGGTGTGCTGGCCAACCGCAGCGAGGTGGTGTTCGGCACGGTGCTGATGGGCCGCCTGCAAGGTGGTGAGGGGGCCGACCGGGCACTGGGCGTGTTCATCAACACCTTGCCGCTGCGGGTCGACACCCAGGTGGCGGTGGCCGAAGCAGTGCGTGCTACCCATACCCGGCTGTCGGCACTGCTCGGCCATGAGCACGCGTCGTTGGCCATGGCCCAGCGTTGCAGTGGCGTACCGGCCGGGCAACCGCTGTTCAGCGCCTTGCTCAACTACCGCCACAGCGCTGCAGATGCGCCACGCGATGGCGAGGGTATCTGGCAGGGTGTGCGTCTTCTGGGCGGCGAAGAGCGCAGCAACTACCCGCTGACCTTGAGTGTCGACGACCTGGGCGAGGGGTTCACCCTGAGCGTGCTGGCCGTCGCCGACATCGGCGCTGAACGTGTTGCGCAGTGGATGACCAACAGCATCGCGCAACTGGTCGCGGCCCTGGAACAAGCGCCGGGCACGCGGCTGGATGACCTGTCGGTGCTGGGTGCCGATGAACGTCGCCGCCTGCTGGTCGATTTCAACACCAGTGCCCGTGGCTATCCGCAGGGCCAGACCGTGCATGCGCTGGTCGAAGCCTGCGCGGCCTGCTCACCAGAAGCTCAAGCGGTAGTGCAGGGTGACGAAGTGCTCAGCTATGGCGAACTCAATCGTGCCGCCAACCGCCTGGCCCACCACCTGATCGGCCTGGGCGTGCGGCCCGGTGCCCGGGTTGCGTTGTGCCTGCCGCGCACGCCGCAGCGCCTGGTGGCATTGCTGGCGGTGCTCAAGGCGGGCGCCGCCTACGTGCCGGTCGACCCCGGTTACCCGGCCGAGCGTATTGCCTATCTGCTCGAGGACAGCGCCCCGGCACTGGTGCTTGCCGACACGCGCCAGCACAGCCTGGCGCAGCACATCGCACGCCTGGACCTGGACCGCGGCGACTGGCAGTCCGCTGCCGAGCATGATCCGCAGGTGCCGGGCCTGGAGGCCGATGCGCTTGCCTATGTGGTCTACACCTCCGGTTCCACCGGCCAGCCCAAGGGCGTGATGGTCGAGCACCGTACCCTGGCCAACCTGGTGCACTGGCACTGCGAGGCCTTTGCCCTGCGCGCCGGTAGCCACACCTCCAGCGTGGCCGGCTTCGGTTTCGACGCCATGGCCTGGGAAGTCTGGCCGGCCCTGTGCGCAGGCGCCGTGGTGCACCTGCCGCCTGCTACGCTTGCCAACGAACAGGTCGATGCCTTGCTCGACTGGTGGCTGGAGCAGCCGCTGCAGGTCAGCTTCCTGCCAACCCCGGTAGCCGAGCAGGCCCTGCGCCGCGAGCGTCAGCACGCCAGCCTGCGTACGTTGCTGATCGGTGGTGACCGCCTGCGTCAGTTCGAGCGTGATCCGGGCTTTGCCGTGATCAATAACTACGGCCCGACCGAAACCACCGTGGTTGCCACCTCGGGGCAGGTGCAGGTCGGTGGTGCGCTGCACATCGGCACCGCCATCGCCAATACCCAGATCTATGTGCTCGACGAGCGCCGCCAGCCGGTGCCGGTAGGCGCGGCGGGCGAGCTGTACATCGGTGGCGACGGGGTTGCCCGCGGCTACCTGAACCGGCCCGAACTGACCGAGCAGCGTTTCGTCGCCGATCCGTTCAGCGCGCGAGCTGATGCGCGGATGTACCGCAGTGGCGACCTGGTGCGCTGGAACGCCGACGGCACGCTCGACTACCTCGGACGTAACGACGACCAGGTAAAGATCCGTGGTGTGCGCGTAGAACTTGGCGAGATCGAAGCGGCCGTGGCCGCCCAGCCTGGCGTGCGTGACGCGGTGGTACTGGTACGCGGCGAGCGCTTACTGGCCTGGTACACCGAGTACGCACCGGTCGAGGGCTTGCGCCAGGCCTTGCAGGCCAGTCTGCCGGGCCATCTGGTGCCGTTGGCGTTCATCCGCCTGCAGGCCTTGCCGTTGACCAGCCACGGCAAGCTCGACCGCAGGGCGCTGCCAGATCCGGATCCGGCCGATCTGCCGGTGGCGGCCTATGTAGCCCCGCAGGACGAGACCGAGCAGGTCATGGCGCAGGTCTGGGCCGAGCTGCTGGGCCTGGAGCGGGTAGGGCGGCATGACAACTTCTTTGAACTGGGTGGGCATTCGCTGCTCGCTGTCAGCCTGATCGAGCGCCTGCGCCAGCTGGGCCTGGAGGCTGATGTGCGCTTGCTGTTCAGCCAGCCGAGCGTGGCGACGCTGACCGCAGCGCTTGGCCAGGGCCGCCAGGTACAGGTGCCGGCCAACCGCATTGCCCCCGGCTGCACCCGTATCACACCCGACATGCTCAGCCTGATCGAACTGGACCAGGCCGCCATCGACCGTGTGGTGGCGAGCGTGCCCGGCGGTGCGGCCAATGTGCAGGACATCTACCCACTCGCACCGCTGCAGGAGGGCATTCTCTACCATCATCTGAGCGCTGCCGGTGCCGACCCGTACCTGCTGCAATCGCAGCTGGTATTCGACAGCCCGGCGCGGCTGCAGGCGTTTGCCGGCGCGCTGCAAAGCGTCATTGCCCGTCACGATATCCTGCGCACCGCCGTGCTGTGGGAAGGGCTGGCGCAGCCGTTGCAGGTGGTCTGGCGCCAGGCCGAACTGCCGATGATCGACACCGCCTGCGAGTCTGCGCAGCGTTTCGACACCCTGGCGCTGAACCAGGCGCCGCTGGTGCGCCTGCTCTATCGCCGTGCAGGGGAGCGCATCGAGGCGACCTTGCAGTTCCATCACCTGGTGCTCGACCACACGGCGCTTGAGGTGGTGCGCGCAGAGATGCTCGGTTACCTGCACGGGCTGCCCGCGCCGAGCGAGCCGGCCGTGCCGTACCGCAACTACGTGGCCCAGGCGCGCCTCGGCGTCAGCGAGGCCGAGCACGAGGCGTTCTTCCGTGAACAACTGGCCGATATCGACGAGCCGACCCTGCCGTTCGGCCTGCGTGACATCCAGGGCGACGTGCACAACATCGAGCAGGCCCAGGTGCACCTGGACCCGCAGCTGAACCAACGCCTGCGCAGCCAGGCACGCCAGCTCGGCGTGAGTACTGCCAGCCTGCTGCACCTGGCCTGGGCGCGCCTGCTGGGCAGCGCCAGTGGTCGCGACAACGTGGTGTTCGGCACGGTGCTGCTGGGGCGCATGCAAGGTGGCGCGGGCAGCGGGCATGGCCTGGGCATGTTCATCAACACCTTGCCACTGCGCGTTGACCTGGCGGGGCACGGTGTCCGTGAAGGTGTGCGAGCCACCCACGCACGGCTGAGCGCGCTGCTGACCCATGAGCATGCAGCGCTGGCCCTGGCCCAGCGTTGCAGCGGCGTGGTCGCACCGATGCCGTTGTTCAGCGCCATGCTCAACTACCGGCACAGCGCCGGCGCTGAGGAGGCCGAAATCCAGCGTCAGGCCTGGCAGGGTATCGAGACACTGGCCAGCGAGGAGCGCACCAACTACCCCTTGAGCCTGAACGTGGATGACCTGGGCGATGGCCTGCGCCTGACCGTGCAGGTACTGCCTGCGGTAGGTGCCGAGCGGGTCTGCGGGCAACTGCAGCAGGTGCTGGCGGGCCTGGTGGATGCCCTCGAGCGTCAGCCCGACCTGCCGCTGAACCAGCTGCCGGTGCTGGAGCACGAGGAACGCCAGCGCCTGCTGCTCGGCTTCAACGCGACGGCCGTGGACTACGACCTCACGCAGACCGTGCACGGCCTGTTCGAGGCCCAGGTCGAGCGCACGCCTGAGCGCATCGCGCTGATCGCTGAGCAAAGCCAACTGAGCTACCGCGCGCTGAACGCGGAGGCCAACCGCCTGGCCCATCACCTGATTGCACTCGGGGTGAAGCCGGATGATCGCGTGGCGATCTGCGTCGAGCGCGGTCTGTCGATGGTCATTGGCTTGTTGGCGATCCTCAAGGCGGGCGGTGCCTATGTGCCGGTCGATCCGGATTATCCGGCCGACCGCATCCGCCATATGCTCACCGACAGCGCGCCGGTGGCGGTGTTGGGGCATGCGGCTACCCGCGGGGTGCTGGCAGCGTTCGAGGTGCCGCAGGTCGATCTGGACCTGCCCGTGTGGCATGCGCTTTCCAGCGACAACCCAGAGGTTGTGGGCCTCACCCCACAACACCTGGCCTACGTGATCTATACCTCTGGCTCCACCGGCCTGCCCAAGGGCGTGATGAACGAGCACGCCGGGGTGGTCAATCGCCTGCTCTGGACCCAGGACGCCTATGGCCTGGGCGCTGACGACGTAGTACTGCAGAAAACCCCGTTCAGCTTCGACGTCTCGGTGTGGGAGTTCTTCTGGCCGCTGCAGACCGGTGCACAACTGATCATGGCGTGCCCAGGTGGCCATCGCGATCCGCAGTACCTGGCTGACGTCATCGCCGAGCGTGGTATCACGACCCTGCACTTCGTGCCGTCCATGCTCGATGTCTTCCTGGCCCACGGCGACCTGCAGGCCGCACGCCTCAAGCGCGTGCTGTGCAGTGGTGAAGCACTGCCCGGCAGCCTGGTACGGCGTTTCAAGGCGCAGTTGCCGAGCGTCGAGTTGCACAACTTGTACGGCCCGACCGAAGCTGCAGTTGACGTCAGTGCCTGGCACTGCGCCGAGCCACTGGAGCAGACCCCAGATAACACCCCGATCGGCAAACCGATCGCCAACACCACGCTTTACGTGCTCGACGCGCAGGGCCAGCAAGTGCCGCAGGGCGTTGCCGGTGAGCTATATATCGGCGGCGTACAGGTTGCCCGTGGTTATCTGAACCGCGAGAAACTGAGTGCCGAGCGCTTCATCGAAGACCCGTTCAGCACCCGCCCCGGCGCACGCCTGTACCGCACCGGAGACCTGGCCCGGCATCTGGCCGACGGCACCCTGGAGTACCTGGGGCGCAACGACGACCAGGTGAAGATCCGCGGCCTGCGCATCGAACTGGGCGAGATCCAGGCCTGCCTGACTCGCATTGCGGGGATCAAGGAGGCGGTGGTGCTGGCCGTGGATCAGCGCCTGGTCGCTTATTACACCGGCGCCATGCAGCCCGTCGAGGGCCTGCGCCAGCAGCTGTCGGCGCAACTGCCGGAATTCATGGTCCCGGCGCTGTTCATGCACCTGGACGCCTTGCCACTGAGCCCCAACGGCAAGCTTGACCGCAAGGCGCTGCCGGCCGCCACCGTGGCCGACGCGCGTCCCTATGAGGCCCCCCAAGGCGACACCGAGCAGTTGCTGGCTGCGCTCTGGTGCGAGCTGCTGGGTGTGGAGCGGGTAGGGCGGCACGACAACTTCTTCGAACTGGGTGGCCACTCGCTGCTGGCGGTGACCCTGACCGCCCGCCTGCGCCAGGAGGGTCTGGAGGCCGATGTGCGCGCGCTGTTCGAACAACCGACCTTGGCGGGCTATGCCGCCATCACAGACAGAATGGAGATCGTCCTGTGAGCATCAACGACCTACTGGCGACATTGTCAGCCAACGATATCCAGCTGGCGCTCAAGGATGACCAGCTGGTGGTCCAGGGCAACCGCCAGGCGCTGACCGATGCGAGCCTGGTGGCGCGCCTGCGCGAGCACAAGCCGGCGCTGATCGCACTGCTCGAGCGCGGTGAGTACGTGGCCAGGGCCGGCAATGCCGGCGCCCCGGACAACGCCATCCCGGCCGACTGCACACGGATCACCCCGGCGCTGCTCAACCTGGTCGAGCTCGACCAGTGCGCCATCGATGCGCTCGCCGCGCAGATTCCCGGCGGCCACGCCAATGTGCAGGACATCTACCCGCTGGCGCCCTTGCAGCAGGGCATTCTCTATCATCACGCCAGCGCAGAGGGCAGCGACCCCTACGTGATGCAGTCGCAATTCGCCTTTGCCAGCCAGGCGCACCTGCAGGCGTTCGTCCAAGCGCTGCAGGCGGTGATCGACCGCCACGATATCCTGCGCACTTCGGTGCATTGGCAGGGACTGGAGGCGCCGGTGCAGGTGGTCTGGCGCGAGGCCCGGCTGCAGGTGTGCCGCGGCAGGCCAATGGACGAGCGTATCGATCTCGACCAGGCACCACTGATCCGCCTGCATTGCGCGCCTGCGGCCAGCGACGGTCGCGTGCAAGCCACGCTGCGGTTCCACCATATCGCCATGGACCACAGCGCCCTCGAGGTGGTGCGTCACGAAATGCAGGCCGTGTTGCGCGGTGACGGCCACCTGTTGGGCGCGGCAGTACCGTTTCGCAATTACGTCGGCCAGGCCTTGCTGGGCGTCAGCCAGGCACAGCACGAGGCGTTTTTCCGCGAGCAACTGGGCGATATCGTCGAGCCGACGCTGGCCTACGGCCTGCAGGACGTGCAGGGGGACGGTAGTGCACCGCACGAAGAGAGCCTGACGCTGGCGCCGGCCCTGTGCGATGGCCTGCGCAGCCAGGCGCGGGCGCTGGGCGTGAGCCTGGCGAGCCTGTTCCACCTGGCCTGGGCACGGGTTCTTGGAGGGCTGACCGGGCGTGAGCAGGTGGTGTTCGGCACCGTTTTGATGGGCCGCCTGATGGGTGCGGAGGCCAACGACCGTGCACTGGGGATTTTCATCAATACCTTGCCGCTGCGGGTGGATCTGGCCGATCTGGACCTGGTCACGGCGATCAAGGCCACTCACCAGCGCCTGACCACGCTGATGCGTCACGAGCACGCCCCGCTGGCCTTGGCCCAGCGTTGCAGCGGTGTGGCCGCGCCCACGCCACTGTTCAACGCCTTGCTCAACTATCGGCACAGTGCGCCGGTTGCCGATGGCCAGGCCCGCGCGGCGTGGGATGGCATCGAAGTACTGGCAAGCGAAGAGCGCACCAACTATCCGCTGACCTTGAGTGTCGACGACCTGGGCGACGCTCTGCGCCTGACCTTGCTGGCGACTGCCGAAGTGCCGAAGCAGCGGGTCTGCGCCTATCTTGAGAAAACCCTCGAAAGCCTGGTAAAGGCCCTGGCGCAGACGCCAGCGCTGGGTGTCGATCGGCTCGACATGCTGCCTGCCGCCGAGCGCGAGCGAGTGCTCGAGACCTTCAACGATCGCCCAGGTGACACCGAAACCATGCTCACGGTGCACCAGCGTATCCAGCTCCAGGCCCGCGCGCAGCCCGAAGCCGTGGCCGCCACCTGCGCAGGCAGCGCGCTGAGCTACGGTGAGCTGGAGCAACGTGCCAACGCCCTGGCCCAGCGCCTGGTCATGCTGGGCGTGCAGCCTGAAGACCGCGTGGCGATTCTGGCCCGTCGTGGTCTGGACACCTTGATCGGCCTGGTGGCCATCCTCAAGGCCGGCGCGGGTTACGTGCCGATCGATCCGGCGCATCCCGATGAACGCATCGCCTACCTGCTCGATGACAGTGCCCCGGCCGCGCTGCTCACTCAGCACGACCTGCGCGCACGTCTGGGCGAGTGTTCGGTGCCGGTGGTCGAGCTCGACCGGGCAGACTGGCCGTCGAGCGAGCACGCCCCGCAGGTCGATGGCCTGGCTGTCGGCAACCTGGCCTACGTGATCTACACCTCCGGCTCCACCGGCCTGCCCAAGGGCGTGATGGTCGAACACCGCACCCTCAACAACCTGATCGACTGGCATTGCCGCGCCTTCGACCTGTGCCAGGGGCGCCACACTTCGAGCCTCGCCGGATTCGGCTTCGACGCCATGGCCTGGGAAGTCTGGCCGGCCCTGTGCGCCGGGGCCACCCTGCATATCGCGCCGCCCAGCGAACAGGGCGAGGATATCGACGCCTTGCTCGCCTGGTGGCGCGGCTGCCCGCTGGATGTCAGTTTCCTGCCGACACCCGTGGCCGAATACGCCTTCAGCCACCAGATCGATCACCCGACCTTGCGCACCCTGCTGATCGGCGGTGACCGCCTGCGGCAATTCACCCGTCACCCCGGTTTTGCCGTGATCAACAACTACGGCCCCACCGAAACCACGGTGGTCGCAAGCTCCGGGGCGATGACCCCTGGCGGTGTGCTGCATATTGGCGCGCCGGTCGACAACGCCCGGCTCTACGTGCTCGATGCGCACCGCCAGCCCGTGGCACAGGGCGTAGCCGGCGAGCTGTACATTGGCGGCGCCGGGCTTGCCCGTGGCTACCTGAACCGTGCACAGATGACTGCCGAGCGTTTCCTCGACGATCCGTTCAGCGCGCAACCGGGCGCGCGCATGTACCGAACGGGTGACCTGGTGCGCTGGCTGGATGACGGCACCCTCGACTACCTCGGGCGCAACGACGACCAGGTGAAGATCCGTGGCGTGCGCATCGAGCTTGGCGAGATCGAAAGCCGCCTGGCAGCGCTGCCAGGCATCAACGAAGCCGTGGTACTGGCCCGCGAGGACCAGCCGGGGCAGGCGCGCCTGGTGGCCTACTTCACCGGCCAGGACAGCGTCGAGGTGGCCGCGCCTGCGCAACTGCGTGCACAGCTGCAGGCGCACTTGCCCGATTACATGGTGCCGGTCGCCTTCGTGCGGCTCGAGTCGCTGCCGCTGACGGCCAACGGCAAGCTTGATCGCCGCGCGCTGCCGGCCCCCACCCGCGCCGACCTGTTCGAGCGTCGCTTCGAGGCGCCCCAGGGCGAGCTGGAGCAGACCCTGGCGCAGATCTGGCAAGGGTTGCTGCAGGTCGAGCGGGTCGGTCGACAGGATCACTTCTTCGAGTCGGGCGGTCACTCGCTGCTGGCCATGCGCCTGGTCGCGCAGGTTCGTCAGCGACTCGGCGTGGAGCTCACGCTGGGGACACTGTTCGCCCAGGCCGAGCTGGCGGCGATGGCCGAGGTGGTGGCGGGGGCTGCGCGCAGCGAGCTGCCGCCGGTGCTGGCAGTGGCACGCGATCAGCCGCTGCCGTTGTCGTTCGCCCAGCAGCGTCTGTGGTTCCTGGCACAGATGAACGGTGCCAGCCAGGCCTACAACATTCCCCTGGCGCTGGAGCTGCGCGGCGAACTGGACGCCGACGCCTTGGCGCAGGCCCTGGTGGCACTGGTCGAGCGTCACGAGGCGCTGCGCAGCGAGTTCTTCGAGGTCGATGGCGAGCCGCAGGTGCGGTTGTCGAGGCAGCGCTTGGTGTTGCTGCGCGAGCAGGTGGCCAGAGCCGATGAGCCGCGCCTGGACGAGGTGATCCGCGCAGAAGCTGCGCGGCCGTTCGCGCTGGGCGTGGCATTGCCGTTGCGGGCTCGCCTGCTGCAGGTCGCGCCACAGCACCATGTGCTGCTGCTGACGCTGCACCATATCGTCGCCGATGGCTGGTCGATGGGCGTGCTGACCCGTGAGCTGAGCGCGCTGTACCAGGCCTTGCGCGAGGGCCGCGAGGCGCTCCTTGCGCCGTTGCCGATCCAGTATGGCGATTACGCGGTGTGGCAGCGCCGTTGGCTGCAGGGCGAGGCACTGCAGCGCCAGGGCGAGTTCTGGCGCAACAACCTGGCCGGTGCGCCAGCGCTGCTGAGCCTGCCGACCGACCGGCCGCGTCCAGTGCGCCAGGATTACACGGGTGACAGCGTGCGTATCCGCCTGGACGCGCGCCTCGCAGACGATCTCAAGACCCTGTGCAAGCGTCACCAGGTCACGCCGTTCATGCTGTTCATGGGCGCCTGGTCGGTGCTGCTGGCACGTTTGTCGGGGCAGGACGAGGTGGTGATCGGTACGCCGGTGGCCGGGCGTCGACAGGCAGAGGTCGAAGGGCTGATCGGATTGTTCGTCAACTCCCTGGCCATCCGCCTGGACCTGGCGGACGCGCCGGATGTCGGCACCTTGCTGGCGCGGGTCAAGACCCAGGTACTGGCCGCGCAGGAGCATCAGGACCTGCCGTTCGAGCAGGTGGTGGACCTGATCAGGCCAGCGCGCAGCCTGGCCCACACGCCGCTGTACCAGGTGTCGCTGGAGTGGGAGGGCGTCCATGATTTCGCCACTGGGCTGGACGGCCTGAGCCTGCGCAACCTCGGCCAAGGGCAGGGCTTTGCCAAGTTCGACCTGAGCCTGAGCCTGGGCGAGACCGCAGAAGGCTTTGGCGGCGCGCTGAACTATGCCACCGCCTTGTTCGAGCGGGCCACGGTGGAGCGCTACTGCGGGTATCTGGAGCAACTGCTGTGGGCCATGGCCGGCAGCGACGGTGCAGTGCTGGCAAGCATTGCCCTGCCGGATGCGCTGGAGCGTCGCCGACTGTTGGTCGACTACAACGACACTGCCGTGGACTATGACCTGGAGCAGACCGTTCACGGGATGATCGAGGCTCAGGTTGAACGCACGCCCGAGCGCATCGCCCTGCGTGCCGAAACCGGGCAGATGACTTACCGCGCACTGAACGCCGAGGCCAACCGCCTGGCCCATCACCTGATTGCACTCGGGGTGAAGCCGGATGACCGTGTGGCGATCTGCGTCGAGCGCGGTCTGTCGATGGTCATTGGCTTGTTGGCGATCCTCAAGGCGGGCGGTGCCTATGTGCCGGTCGATCCGGATTATCCGGCCGACCGCATCCGCCATATGCTCACCGACAGCGCGCCGGTGGCGGTGTTGGGGCATGCGGCTACCCGCGGGGTGCTGGCAGCGTTCGAGGTGCCGCAGGTCGATCTGGACCTGCCCGTGTGGCATGCGCTTTCCAGCGACAACCCAGAGGTTGTGGGCCTCACCCCACAACACCTGGCCTACGTGATCTATACCTCTGGCTCCACCGGCCTGCCCAAGGGCGTGATGAACGAGCACGCCGGGGTGGTCAATCGCCTGCTCTGGACCCAGGATGCCTATGGCCTGGGCGCTGACGACGTAGTACTGCAGAAAACCCCGTTCAGCTTCGACGTGTCGGTGTGGGAGTTCTTCTGGCCGCTGCAGACCGGTGTACAGCTGGTCATGGCACGCCCGGGCGGGCACCGTGACCCTGGCTACCTGCGCCAGGTGATGGCTGCCGAGTCGGTCACGACCCTGCACTTCGTCCCTTCGATGCTCGACGTGTTCCTCGCCTATGGCGATGCCGAACCTGCAGCGCTGCGTCGGGTGCTGTGCAGCGGCGAAGCGTTGCCCGGCAGCCTGGTACGGCGCTTCAAGGCGCAGTTGCCAAGTGTCGAGTTGCACAACCTGTACGGCCCGACCGAAGCTGCAGTTGACGTCAGTGCCTGGCACTGTGCCGAACCACTGGAGCAGACGCCGGACAACACCCCGATCGGCAAGCCGATCGCCAACACCACGCTGTATGTGCTCGACGCCCAGGGTCAGCCAGTGCCGCAGGGCGTTGCCGGCGAGCTGTACATCGGCGGCGTACAGGTCGCCCGCGGCTACCTGAATCGCGAGCAACTGAGCGCCGAGCGCTTCATCGAAGACCCGTTCAGCACCCGCCCCGGCGCACGTCTGTATCGCACTGGAGACCTGGCTCGGCACCTGGCCGACGGCACCCTGGAATACCTGGGGCGTAACGACGACCAGGTGAAGATCCGCGGCCTGCGCATCGAACTGGGCGAGATCCAGGCCTGCCTGACCCGCATCGCAGGCATCAAGGAAGCCGCTGTATTGGCTCTGGACTTGCCGCCAGCCGGCAAGCGCCTGATGGCGTACTACACCGGGGGCGTGCACACGGCAGATGCCTTGAGGGGGCAGTTGCAGGTTCAACTACCCGAATTCATGGTGCCAGCACAGTTCGTGCACCTGCCGGCCCTGCCGCTGAGCCCCAACGGCAAGCTCGACCGCAAGGCACTGCCTGTTCCCGCCGTCGAGGCCTTGCAACGCCAGGCCTACCAGGCCCCCGAAGGTGATACCGAGCGCCTGCTCGCCGAGTTGTGGGGCGAGTTGCTGGGCGTGGAGCGGGTGGGGCGACACGACAACTTCTTCGAATTGGGAGGCCATTCGCTGCTGGCCGTGACCCTGGTCGCTCGCCTGCGCACCCGGGGGTTGGCCTTGGATATCCAGGCGCTGTTCACCGAGCCGGACCTGGCGGCCCTTGCCGCGACGGTCGAGACCCTCGACCAGGTGCAGGTGCCTGCCAACCGCATCGCCGCCGATTGCCCGCGCATTACGCCTGAGCTGCTGCCGCTGGTGGCGCTGACGCAAGAGGCGATCGAGCGCATCGTCGGCCAGGTGGATGGCGGTACCGCCAATGTCCAGGACATCTATCCGCTCGGGCCGCTGCAGGCGGGCATGCTCTATCACCACCTGGCCGGAGAAGGTGAGGCGGCCTATGTGCTGGAGGTGCGTTTCCTGCTCGCCGACCGGGGGCGTTTGCAGGCTCTGCACCGCGCCTTGGACCAGGTGATTGCGCGTAACGATATCCTGCGCAGTGCCTTCCACTGGGATGGGCTGGCCGAACCTGTGCAGGTGGTCTGGCGCCATGCACCGCTGGATGTGGTGCAGGAGGACGATGCCATCGAGCCGCGCCGCTTCGACCTGGCCCGCGCACCGTTGCTGCGCCTGGTACACCGTACTGACCCGAGTACCGGACGAATCAGCGCTACGCTGCTGTTCCACCATCTGGTCATGGATCACGTCGCCCTCGAGGTGTTGCGCAGCGAGCTGCAAGCCTGTCTGCTCGAACAGGCCCATGCGCTGCCAGCGGCGGTGCCTTACCGCAACTACATCGCCCAACTGCAGCGTGGGGCGGGCGAGGCGGCCCATGAAGCCTTCTTCCGCGAGCAACTGGCCGATATCGACGAACCCACCCTGCCTTACGGCGGCTATGCAACGCCACACCAGGATGCCCAGGCGCAGCACCATCAGCGTCTGGACCATGCGCTGAACCTGCGCATCCGCGAACAGGCCCGTCGCCATAACGTCAGTGCTGCCAGCCTGATGCACCTGGCCTGGGCCCAGGTACTCGGACAACTGAGCGGGCGCGACAGCGTGGTGTTCGGCACCGTGCTGCTCGGTCGGCTGCAGGGCGGCGAGGGCGCAGAGCGGGCCTTGGGGGTCTACATCAATACCTTGCCGCTGCGCCTGGACCTTGTCGGACAGCCCGTGCTCGCGGCGTTGCAGCAAGCCCACCAACGCCTGACCGGCCTGCTGGCCCATGAGCAGGCACGCCTTGCGCTGGCCCAGCGCTGCAGTGGCTTGCCTACGGGGGCTGCGTTGTTCAGTGCGTTGCTCAACTATCGCCATGGCACGCTGGCCGGGCAGGGCGAGGCTGCGCGCAAGGCGTGGGACGGTATCGAGTTGGTCGAGGCGCACGAGCGCAGCAACTACCCGTTGGCGTTGAGCGTCGATGACCTGGGCCAGGCGTTCGAGCTGACCGCGCAAACCGAGCAGGGCATCGATGCCCGGCGGATCTGCGGTTACGTGGAGCACGCCCTGCATCTGCTGTTGCAGGCACTTGAGACGGGCGCCTGCGAAGGGCTCGAGCGCCTGAGCGTGGTGCCGATGGCCGAGGCCCGGCAGTTGCGCGAGGCCTTCAACGCCACCACGCGTGACTACCCGCGCGACCTGCCGGTGCATCGCCTGTTCGAACAACAGGTGGCGCGGCATCCATTGTCCATCGCCGCCCGTGACGGGGCGCACAGCCTGACCTACGGCGAGCTCAACGAGCAGGCCAACCGCCTGGCCCACCACCTGATCGAGCAAGGCGTGGCACCGGGCGACCATGTGGCGATTCTGCTGCCACGTTCGTTGGCACTGCTCCAGGCCCAGCTGGCCGTCGCCAAGTGCGGTGCGGCCTACGTGCCGCTGGACATCCATGCGCCGGCCGAGCGACAGGGCTTCATGGTGCAGGACTGCCAGGCCGTAGCGCTGATCTGCGACAGCTCGGCGACCCTGAGCTACCACGCGCGCCGCATCGACCTCGATCGCCTGGATCTGAACCGTCAGCCCGGTCACAACCCGGGGCTGGCCCAGGGTGGGGATACGGTCGCCTACGTCATGTACACCTCAGGTTCCACCGGTACGCCCAAGGGCGTGCGTGTGCCCCATCGTGGCATCGCCCGCCTGTTGCTCAACGATGGCTACGCCGACTTCAGCGCCCAGGACCGCATCGCTTTCGCCTCCAACCCTGCGTTTGATGCCAGCACCATGGATGTCTGGGGGGCGTTGCTCAACGGTGGCCAGGTGTTGGTCATCGATCACGACACCTTGCTCGATCCCGTGCGACTGGGCGCGACCCTGCGTGAAGGAGGCGCCACGGTGCTGTTCGTCACCACGGCGTTGTTCAACCAGTATGTGCAGATGATTCCTGACGTGCTGGCAGGGTTGCGCGTGCTGCTGTGCGGTGGCGAACGGGCGGATCCGGCAGCGTTTCGCAGCTTGCTGGCGCAGGCACCGGGCCTGCGCCTGGTGCATTGCTACGGGCCGACGGAAACCACCACCTATGCCACCGCCGGGCAGGTTCGCCACGTGCCGGCGGACGCCGAACTGGTGCCGATCGGAGGGCCGGTCGGCAGTACCCAGGTGCATGTGCTGGACGCGCACCTGCGTCCGGTGCCGCTTGGGGCTGTAGGTGAGTTGTACATCGGTGGCGATGGAGTGGCGCTGGGCTACCTAAACCGTCCGGAACTCACCGCCGAGCGCTTTGTCGACGACCCGTTCAGCGCGCAGCCGGGCGCACGCCTGTACCGCACCGGCGATCTGGGCCGCTGGCGCGACGACGGCCAGCTGGAGTGCCTGGGGCGCAACGACGACCAGGTGAAGATCCGCGGTTTCCGTATCGAACTGGGCGATGTCGAGCAGCACCTGGCGCTGTGTCCGGGCATCGGCGACGTGGTAGTCATGGCCCTGACCCTGACGCAGGGACCGGCTCAGCTGGTCGCCTGGTTCACCCGCACAGACCCGACTCTCGATGCCGCCGCTGTGCGGGGTTGGCTGCAGGGACGCCTGCCGGCGTACATGGTGCCGTCGGCCTGCGTCGTGCTCGATGCGCTGCCGCTGACCAACAACGGCAAGATCGACCGCAAGGCGCTGCCGCGTCCAGCGATGCAGGACCTTGCCGAGAGCCGTTACGAGGCCCCGGCCACCGCGCTGGAGCAACAGCTCGCGACGCTCTGGGCGCAGGTGCTGGAGGTCGGGCAGGTGGGGCGCCATGACAGCTTCTTTGCTCTGGGCGGTCATTCGCTGCTGGCGATCCGGCTGGTGGGCCTGTTGCGCGAACAGGGGCTGCAGGTATCGCTTGCCGAGCTGTTCCAGCATGCCAGCGTGGCGGCGTTGGCCGGGCATCTGCAGGCGGCAACGCCGGAGACGGACCTGGTGTGCGTGCGCGCTGAGGGCGACGAACCGGCGCTGTTCCTGATCCACGAGTTCAGCGGCATGGACTTCTACTTCCCGGTACTGGGCCAGCAACTGGACGGTGATTTCCCGATCTACGGCGTGCCGGGCCTTGCCTTGGGCGAGGCGCAGCCGGACACCCTGGAGGCCCTGGCCCGCGCACAACTGGAGCGTATCCGCAGGGTCCAGCCACACGGGCCATACCGGCTTGCCGGCTGGTCGTTCGGCGGCGTGCTGGCCTATGAAATCGCCGCGCAACTGCTGGGGGCGGACGAGCAGGTCGAGTTCCTGGGCTTGATCGACACCTGGCAGCCGCGCCTGGTCGACCAGGGTAAGGCACGCTGGCAGGGTGCGCGCCTGCTGCAACAGCAACTGCTGCTGCACTGCGCCGGGCACTGGCAAGGGCTCGGCGCAAACGGCGCGGCGCAACTGGCCAGGGTCAATGCCCTGGAGGCTGGGCAAGCCGACTTCGCCACCTTGCTGGCGGCCTGTCGTGAGCAGGGGTTGCTGTATCCGCAACTGGCCGCCGCAAGCGATGACGCACTGAAATTGTTCTTCGAGCGCGAGATCGCCCACGGCCATGCCATGGCCCACTACCGCCCGGAACCGCTGGGCATTGCCATCCACCTGCTGCGTGCCGAGCAGGGTGGGCCGCGTCACGCCGAGCAGCCGAACCTTGGCTGGGAGCGCACTGTGCCGGCTGGCCAGTTGCAGTGCATCGCGGTGCCCGGCGATCACCTGAGCATGATGCAGGCGCCTCACGTGCAGGGCCTGGGACGTGCGCTCGGTGCAGCGCTGCGGGCCGCCCGTGCGGGCATCGGCGAGAAACCGGTGGTGGCTTATCAGCCGCTGGTGGCGATCCAGAGCGGGCAGGTCGGCCATGCGCCGCTGTTCTGTGTGCCGGGGGCCGGCGACAGTGTGACCAGCTTCATCGGCCTGGCCGAGGCGCTGGGGGCCAACTGGCCGGTGTACGGCCTGCAATCGCGTGGCCTTGATGGCACCGCCACACCCCACAGCAGCATCGAAGCTGCGGCGGCCTGCCATATCCAGGCCATCGAAGCCCTGTACCCGCAGGGGCCGTTGAACCTGGTCGGGCATTCCTTCGGTGGCTGGGTGGCGCATGCCATGGCGGCGCGGTTGCAGGCACAGGGGCGCGAGGTGCGCTCACTGACCTTGATCGACAGCGAGTCACCGGGTGGCAACAGCGTCTGCGGTCGGCCCTACACCGCAGGTGCAGCGCTGAATCGGCTGATCGAATCGTTGCAGCTGGCCAGTGGGCGCTCGCTGGACATCGACGGCCAGGCCTTTGCCGCGCTGGACGACGAGCAGCAGCTCGAGCGCTTGCACCAGGCCATGGTTCGCGTCGGGCTGATGCCCGCGCGTTCTTCCGCCAGGGCGCTGCATGGGATCGCCCGGACCTTCTCCAGCGCGCTGCGTACGCCGTACCCGGCGCAGGCCGATTACAGCGGCCCGGCAAGCCTGGTGCTGGTGGCCGACGCGACCCTGGATGCGGCCGGCAACCAGCGCGAACAGTCGGCGATGCTTGCCGGTTGGCAGCGTCTGCTGCCGCAACTGGCGGTGTGGTACGGCCCTGGCAACCACTTCAGCATCCTCAAGGCACCGGATGTGTTCAGCCTTGCGGCCTGGTGGCATGACGGGCAGGCGCTGCAGCGGGTAACTCATTGATTGTGGGAGCGGGCTGGTCCCGCGATTGCAGCACCGCGGTATCTGGCACCGGCTTGACCGGTGATTGCGAGGCCAGCCCGCCCCCATAAGGGGCGGTGCGGCACGCAGGCCTTTGGAACGGATGAACGAGCATTTATGGACAAGAGCAGATTTCGCAAGATAAGCCTGGGCTGCGCCCTGGCGCTGGTGGCCGGGATCACGCTGTACGCGATACAGGCCCCGGCCACGCCGCCGCGCTACATCACTGCCACGGTCGAGCGTGGTGACATCGAGAACGCGGTGCTGGCCACTGGTGTGCTCGAGGGCATCCGCCAGGTGGATGTCGGGGCGCAGGTTTCCGGGCAGTTGCGCTCGCTGAAGGTCAAGCTGGGCGACAAGGTGACCAAGGGCCAGTGGCTCGCCGAGATCGATCCGCTGGTGCTGCGCAACACGCTGCGCCAGGCCCAGGTCGATGAAGAAAAGCTGCAGGCCGAGCGGCGCTCGACCCTGGCCCGGGTCAACCAGACCCGTCGGGTCTACGAGCGTTACAGCGCCTTGCAGGACGACGAGTCGATCTCGCGCCAGGACTTCGAGAACGCCGAGTCCGAATACCAGGTGCAGCAGGCCACCCTGCACTCGCTGGACGCGCAGATCAAGAGTGCCCAGGTGCAGATCGACACGGCCAAGGTCAACCTCGACTACACCCGTATCAGCGCGCCCATCGACGGCGATGTGGTGGGCATCGTCACCCAGGAAGGGCAAACCGTGATCGCCCAGCAACTGGCGCCGGTGATCCTCAAACTGGCCGACCTGGACACCATGACGGTCAAGGCTCAGGTCTCCGAAGCCGACGTGATCCATATCAGCCCCGGCCAGCAGGTGTACTTCACCATCCTCGGCGAAGACAAGCGCTACTACGCGACCTTGCGCGGCACGGAACCGGCGCCGCAGAACTACCTGGAGAGCACCGACAAGAGTGGCGCTGGCGCGCCGAAGCAGAACACCGCGGTGTTCTACAACGCCTTGTTCGAAGTGCCCAACCCTGACCACCGCCTGCGCATCTCCATGACCGCCCAGGTGCGCATCGTGCTGGCCACCGCCGAGGCGGTGCTCAGTGTGCCGGTGGCGGCGCTTGGGCCGCGCAGTGGTGACGGCAGCTTCCCGGTGCGGGTGGTCGACGCCAAGGGCTTTGCCCAGGTGCGCCAGGTGCAGGCCGGGATCAACAACAATGTCAGGGTCGAGATCAGGCAGGGGCTGGACGAGGGCGACCGGGTCGTAATTGGCGAGCCCATCGGCGACGCGGCGGGGGCATGAGCATGAACATGAACGTCGAGCTGGCCTCGCAGCGCACCACCGCCGTCGAAACCGGCCAGCCGCTGCTGCGCCTGGAGGGGGTGAGCCGCAGTTTCATGGCGGGAGATCGCGAGTTTCTTGCCCTGCGCCATATCGATCTGGAAATCAACGCGGGCGAGCTGGTGGCGATCATCGGCGCCTCGGGCTCGGGCAAGTCGACGCTGATGAATATCCTCGGCTGCCTGGATCATGCCAGCGCCGGTTCCTATCAGGTGGGTGGCCAGGAAACCCGCGACATGGACGATGAGGCGCTGGCAGCGCTGCGCCGTGACCATTTCGGCTTCATCTTCCAGCGTTATCACCTGCTGCCGCATCTGGACGCCCTGCGCAATGTCGAGATCCCGGCGGTGTATGCCGGTACGCCCCAGGCGCAGCGTCACGAGCGGGCCCAGGAACTGCTCAAGCGCCTGGGCCTGGCCGGGCACCTGACGCATCGCCCCAGCCAACTGTCGGGCGGTCAGCAGCAGCGGGTGAGTATCTGCCGGGCCTTGATGAACGGCGGCGAGGTGATCCTCGCGGACGAGCCTACCGGCGCCCTCGACACGGCCAGCGGCAAGGAAGTGATGGCCATCCTGCTGGAGCTGCACGCAGCCGGGCACACCGTGATCCTGGTGACCCACGACCCCAAGGTCGCAGCCCATGCCGAGCGCATCATCGAGGTCAGCGACGGGCAGATCGTCAGCGATCAGCGCAACACGCCGCAGGCCTCGCCCGATGCGGCCATCCCCGAGCCGCAACGCAAGGCCCGTCCGCCACGGCGCCTGGTGGCCAGCCTGGGCTTGTTCCGTGAAGCGTTCAACATGGCCTGGATCGCATTGATCTCGCACCGCATGCGCACGTTGCTGACCATGCTCGGGATCGTCATCGGCATCACCTCGGTGGTGTCGATCTCGGCGATCGGCGAGGGCGCCAAAGGCTACGTGCTCAAGGATATCCAGGCGATCGGCAGCAACACCATCGACATCTATTCAGGCAGCAACTTCGGTGACAGTCGGGCCAAGGCCATCGAGACCCTGGTGCTGGCCGACGTCACTGCGCTCAACCAACTGTATTACGTCGACAGTGCAACGCCGGTGATCGGCCGCAGCATGCTGGTGCGCTACCGCAACCTGGACCTCGACGTACAGCTCAATGGCGTCAGCGAACGCTACTTCCAGGTGCGCAACATCAACCTGTCTGCCGGCATCGCCTTCAGCGAAAGCGATGCCCGGCGCCAAGCGCAAGTGGTGGTGATCGACCACAACACGCGCTTGCGGCTGTTCGGCGAGGGGGGCGATCCGCTCGGGCAGGTGATCCTGATCGGCAATCTGCCGTGCACGGTGATCGGCGTGACCACCGAGAACAAGAACCTGTTCGCCGCCAGCAACGCGCTGAACGTCTGGGTGCCCTACGAAACTGCTGCCGGGCGCCTGCTGGGGCAGCGTCACCTGGATAGCATCAGCGTGCGAATCAAGGACGGCATGCCCAGCAAGCGGGTAGAAGAGGAGGTCAACAGCTTGATGCTGCAGCGCCACGGCACCAAGGACTTTTTCACCAACAACCTCGACAGCATCATGCAGACGGTGCAGAAAACCAGCCGTTCGCTGACCCTGCTGCTGTCGTTGATCGCGGTGATTTCATTGGTGGTGGGTGGTATCGGGGTGATGAACATCATGCTGGTGTCGGTCACCGAACGTACCCGTGAGATCGGCATCCGCATGGCCGTCGGTGCCCGGCAGTCGGACATTCGCCAGCAGTTCCTGGTGGAGGCGGTGATGGTCTGCCTGTTCGGCGGGCTGGTGGGGATCGCGTTGTCGTATGGGATTGGCTACCTGTTCACACTGTTCGTCAAACAGTGGGAGATGGTGTTCTCGCCCGCCTCGATTGCCACCGCGTTCGCCTGTTCGACGTTGATCGGCATCGTGTTCGGGTTTGTGCCCGCACGAAACGCCGCACGGCTGGACCCGATCGAAGCCTTGGCGCGGGATTGAACTGACGTGTCGCTGACGCACGGCTTTGGTCAGCGACACGTTCAATGGGGCGTTAATCGAGGACTTTGAACATTATTGGTTCCTGGCTCGAAAACACGTTGCCTACCCCACGGATTTCATTGCCGTTCAAAAACATGTGCTTGAATGCCACCACACCCGAAAGTACGAACCTGCCGTCACCGTTAAACGTCAGGTCCGCGTTGCCCGCCCAACTGAATCGATAGATCATCGCCACGAGGGGGTCAGGGGATGTACCGAGCTGCATGTCACCGGTCAAGCCGACGAGGATACGGTTCTTCGCATCGACGGCGATATGTGGTGAGGAAATATACACCGCGTTTTTTACCGCATCGTTCCTATTCGTGAATGTACTGTCACGTTCTCCTGACAAGAGGTAAGCGTCCAACTTCAGCAGCGGCTCAGATTGGTGGTCATTCTTTTTTGTGTGTGTTAATGGGTCCATAGAAGCGATCAGGATTCGCTCTTGATGTACGTGCATGCAGCTATTTTTATAAGCAAGACCCGGCATTTCAACGTAGCCGGAATCGTTGAATGTCTTGTCGAGCATTCCCGAGTCAGTGAACTTCGTCAGGTAAGCCTGTTGTTCTCTGTAGGCCAGCATGATAAATCCACCGCCCTCGAAGAAATGGACATCGACCGGCTCCCATGGCTTGCCTTCCAGGGGCTGCAGCGGGAGAACCGACAGCAGCTTCCCTGTGTCTTGAGCAAATTTGGAAATCCAACTTTTGAACGGTGGATCCTCATACTCGTGGTAGCTACTGGATACTGACCACAGCGCGCCATTGATGAGTTGGGCCTCTCCACTGTTCACATCGTAGACGTGTTTTTCTGGTGTTTCGGTATGTCCGGCGGCGGGCGCTTCAGACTTGCGCGGCGCGCGGCGATCGGGGCTGTTCTTGGCCAGGTCTGCTGGTTTGATTGTCGTAATACCATTTTCGCCGAATCCTTCCTGCGGTTTCAGATTTGTCTCGAAACAACCAACGGCTGAAGTGTGGACGATGGGATCGTGCTCTTCGGATGGCCAGCGTATATCCGGCACGTAACAGGCTATCCGGTCGAGTTGGTTGTATTTGAGTCGGAAGAAATAGTTGGTATTCTGTTGGTTTTCATCGGGCAGGATGACGTGTTCCAGATGGGTCCGTTTGCCGTCTTGATTGAAGCTGGCCAGGTAGTTCTCTTTCTTCTCGTGAGTCTGGATAACATGCACGCTCCCGCCATCTTGCAGGCCCGCAGAGTCGATGATTTCAAAACCGCGATCCTCATCGAGTGGACGCAACTCCACGATGCCCCCAACTCCGAAATTCGGGTCCAGTTGCCCTGCTTTATCGCCGGTATTATCTGTCGTTTTCATGAGGCTTACTCTCGTTGGCTGGTAAGTGGTAGGAACTATTCACGGTACTGGCAAGAGTCTGCGGTACGCAGGGTGCTGCAGAAGCCGGTCAGTCGTGCAGCTTGAGCACCCTTTCCAAGAAGTACGGGCCGCTGGTAGGGAACAGCGTCAGGATGTGTATGCCGTGCTCACTGGCCAACACCTTGTTCGCCGTCCTGTAGTCAGGGCCACCGTCAAAGAGGCCCTCGTTGCCGAAGGCGCTGTCGAACTCTCCCGACCGTGTCAGGCGATACACATGCAAACGGCCGACGTTGATGGCGGTGAGCAGGGCGCCACCGAGCAAAATGCGACCCTGATCATCGATGTGAAGCTCGCCCAGGGCCAGGCCATGGCCGTCGCTGCCGAGCATCAGGGGGTGGCCGCTATTGAAGGTCGTGTCGTTCGTACCGGACTCGGTCAGTACGAACACTGTCGTGGGTTGTTGGAGCTGGAATTCCACGCCCCGGGACACAGCGATCCGACCGTTCCTTGCGAACATGCCGAGGCGCATGCTTGCTTCAAAGGCGAACAGTTCCCGCTGACCCTGGTCATCATTGAAGCGTTCATCGGCGATGGCGTGTCGGTCGTAACGCCTCACGATGACTCGCTTGGTGGCGTTCTCTGCTAGCACCAGGAAACTACCGTCGGCGAAGAAGTGCGCACGCAAGACCCGCAACGAAAAACCAGCCTTGTCGGTCAGTGGCAACATGCCGAGATCACGCGCCTCGCCGAGCTCAGGTGCCAGCTCGCCAGTCACGGGGTTGAAGACCGCCAACCAGCTTTCAGTGTGCTCGTCGTTCCCGTCGCCGAGGGTGTAGGGGAAGATGGCTCGCAACAAGCCGTTCGCTAATACCGGTGGGCGCTCCTCGGACGACAGAAGCGCGTTCGTCGAGCGCTTGATCCGATGCTTTTTGGGGGCACCTACGTCACCCTTCTGCCAACCTTCGCCCGGGTCTGGTAAAGCATGACCGTTATCGCCAAAAGACGTTACCGGTTGGAAGCTTTCATCAAAACGGCTGATACCGACGAAGTTCAGATAGCGTTCGATTTCGGCATCGAAATAGGTGGGCACGCCAACGGCGAAATAGGTCTGCTGGCCATTGATCGTGGCGCCGACAAGCCCTTTGAAGTCCAGTGCCTCATCGGGCAGATTCGCAGCGTCTACGACCACATGGCCGATGCTTTCGTCCCAGTGGCCATCGGCGTTGAGCCGGGTGAGCAATCCTGGGCTGGAGTCTGCGGGGTTACGGCCGAATACCACCAGCCTCCCCTTGGCGTCGAGGGTTGATGGCCCGACCTGGAGAGAGGCCATGTCCGGGTTGTAGGGAGGCTCGGGCGGAACATTGGCCACTCCTTGCGTGCCGTAGGCGTGGTCAGGCGTGCCGGAAGACTGCACAGACATGCTGATGAGCTCCACCGTGTGAGGGTGGCTAGAAACTAACGCAGTCGATGTGGCACTCCAACTGGCAAAAATGATAGGTGGGGTACTGCGCCACATCGGCGGCGGGGATTGAATACCCCGGCTGCGGATGGCTTAGAGGGGTATCGATGGATGGGCGCCATACATCCAGCGCATCAACGAATGCCGCCCGCTGATCCCCAGCTTGATCGCCGCGCGACGCAGGTAGCTTTCCACCGTATTGACCTTCAACTGCAGGCGTTCGGCCTGCTGCGGTGCAGTGTGACCGGCCAGCAGGCCCAGGCAGACCTGCATTTCCCGTTCTGACAGTGCAAGGCCAGTCTGGCCCAGGCGCTCGCGGAAACGCTCCTGCAGGCTATCGCTCTGTCGTTCGCTGATGCTGGGCTGCAAGGCATCCAGGTGCTTTTGCAACATGGGCAGCAGCAGCGGCGAGATATCCTGCAGGCAGTCGCGCTCGCGCGGCGAGAAGCTGGCGCGATCAGCGCGCAGGACGTGCAATTCGTAGTGATAATCGGCAGTGCGGCGCACCAGATGCAGACGGGCTGGGTCCAGAAGCTCGTCGCAGGCGGGTTCGCCGGTGCTGAACACGGTTTCACTGAGCAGGGTGGTGCTGTCGTGCAAACCGGGTGAGGCCAGGCGCACCTGGCGGATATGCGTAGCATCGATGCTCAGGTGAGTCTGGATCAGGTCATGCAGCAGGCGCGGGAATTGGCGGCTGCCGGTGCTGGCTATGACTTTGCCGATCTGCGGAAAGAGCAGGTGAGAATTCATCGTATCGTCCATGAGTAGCGGTAATCCGAAAGTCGCGATATGGCTTTTGGCCATTATTTGGGCGCGACTGCTTGCTATCCTAGTACAACGATTCAGCTCCCGCTTGATGAAATGGTCATAACCCCATGCCCGAAAGTGAGGTGCTTGTGCGCCTGCGCCGCTGGGCTGGGGTATCATGGCCGCCTTTTTCCTACGAGGCCCGCCCCATGTCCCTGAACGCTGAGCAGATCACAGAATTCCGTGCTTTTGCCGAGCAATTGGCCGATGCCGCTGCCTTGGCGATCCAGCCGTATTTTCGCGCGAGCCTGGAGGTCGAGGACAAAGGCGGGCGCCTGTACGATCCGGTGACCGTGGCTGACAAGGCCGCCGAAGACGCCATGCGTGCGCTGATCCAGGCGCGGTATCCGGCGCATGGCATCCTGGGCGAGGAGCAGGGCGTGGCACAGGGCAGCAGCCCGTTGACCTGGGTGCTGGACCCGATCGATGGCACCCGGGCCTTCATCACCGGCTTGCCGCTGTGGGGCACGCTGATTGCCCTGAACGATGGCGAGCAGCCGGTGGTGGGGGTGATGAATCAGCCCTTTACCGGCGAGCGTTTCGTCGGCACGCCCGAGGGCGCCTGGCGTAGCGGTACACCGCTGAAAACCCGCGCCTGTGGGGCGCTCGAGGCGGCCACGCTGATGTGCACCACGCCGGACATGTTCGACACTCCGGCGCGCAAGGCGGCATTCGAGCATGTGGCGGGGCGGGCGCGACTGATGCGTTATGGGGGCGACTGCTACGCCTATTGCATGCTGGCGTCGGGGTTTGTCGATGTGATCGTCGAGGCGAGCCTGCAACCCTACGACGTGCAGGCACTGATGCCGATCATCCAAGGGGCGGGCGGTGTGATCACGGCGTGGGATGGCAGCTCGGCGCAGAACGGTGGCTGCATCGTGGCCTGCGGCGATCCAGCGCTTCATACACAGGTCGTGGAGATGTTGCGCGCAGCGATGTAACGCTCAGTCGCGGTAGAACACCTGCACCAGGTGATAACCGAACTTGGTCTTGATCGGCCCATGCACCACGCGCAGGGCCTTCTTGAAGATCACCTGGTCGATGGCGCCGACCAGCTGGCCAGGACGCACCTCGCCCAGGTCGCCACCGCGCTTGCCCGATGGACAGGTCGAGAACTTCTTCGCCAGCACGTCGAACGCCTCGCCCTTGGCCAGGCGTTGCTTGAGTTGTTCGGCCTCATCGGCGGTCTTGACCAGGATATGGCGCGCTTGTGCTTTCATGGGACACCTGTGCTTCGGGCAAAAAAGGGCGCCATTATGCCTGATCGCGCAGCTCGGCGCGGTCACGGAAATACGCCAGCGCCTCGGGGTTGGCCAGGGCATCGGTGTTCTTCACCGCCAGCCCGTGCACCACGTTGCGCACCGCCAGCTCCACCAGCTTGCCGCTGGCGGTGCGCGGGATGTCTGGCACCTGGGCAATCACCGCTGGCACATGGCGCGGTGTGGTGTATTGGCGGATCACCTGGCGGATGCGCTGACACAGGGCGTCGTCCAGTTGCAGGCCCTCGCGCAGACGCACGAACAACACCACACGCACGTCGCCTTGCCAGTCCTGGCCGATGGCGATGCTCTCGAGCACCTCCTCGATTTTCTCCACCTGGCGATAGATCTCCGCCGTACCGATGCGCACGCCGCCGGGGTTGAGCACCGCGTCGGAGCGACCGTGGATCACCAGGCCGCCGCTGCTGGTTTCTTCGGCATAGTCACCCTGTGCCCAGACGCCGGGAAACAGGCTGAAGTAAGCCTCGTGATAACGACTGCCGTCGGTATCGCCCCAGAAACCCAGCGGCATCGACGGAAAATGGCGGGTACAGACCAGCTCGCCTTTCTCGCCCACCACCGCCTGGCGTTGTTCGTTCCACACCTGCACGGCCATGCCCAGGCCCCGGCATTGCATTTCCCCGCGCCGTATTGGCAGGGTCGGGTTACCCAGCACGAAGCATGAGACGATGTCGGTACCGCCGGACATCGACACCAGGCGCACATCACGCTTGATCTGACGGTAGACGTAGTCGTAGCTGTGCGGCGACAGCGGCGAACCGGTGGACAGCAACAGGCGCAGGCTGTCGAGGCGGTGGCTGCGTATCGGCACCAGGCCTTGCTGTTCCAGCGTGGCCAGGTACTTGGCGCTGGTGCCGAACACCTGGATGCCTTCGGCGTCGATCAGGTCGAGTAGGCGCTCGGGGCCGGGGTGCAGCGGTGAGCCGTCGTACAGCACCAGGGTGGCACCGACCGCCAGGCCGCTGGCCAACCAGTTCCACATCATCCAGCCACAGGTGGTGTAGTAGAACAGCACGTCGTCGGCCTTCAGGTCGTTGTGCAGGCCGTGTTCCTTCAAATGCTGCAGCAGTACGCCTCCTGCTCCGTGGACGATGCATTTGGGCACGCCGGTGGTGCCGCTGGAATAGAGGACGTACAGCGGATGGTCGAAGGGCAGGGCAGCAAACTCAGGTTCGCCACCGGCCTGAAAGAAGTCCTGCCAGAGGCTGACCCTGGGTGCGACGAACTCATCGGTGCGCGTCTGCTCGCGGGTGTAGGGCACGACCAGCAGGTGCTCCAGCGCTGGTAACCGGGCGCAGACCTGATTGATCTTCTCGACCTGGTCGATCACCTTGCCGGCATAGTGATAACCCGCACAGACGATCAGCAGTTTCGGCGCGATCTGGCCAAAGCGGTCGATGATGCCGTGCAGCCCGAACTCGGGGGACGAGGTGGACCAGATCGCCCCCAGGCTGGCGCTGGCGAGCATGGCCACCAGGGTTTGCCAGGTGTTGGGCATGACCGCGGCGATACGATCGCCTGGCTGGATGCCGGCGGCCTTGAACGCGCGTTGCAGGCCGGCGACCTCGGCGGCGAGCTGCCGGTGGGTGAGCACCTGACGTGTACCGTCCTCGCGCACGGCGATCAGCGCCGGGTGCGTGTCGCGTCGACGCAACAGGTGTTCGGCATAGTTGAGCGTGCCATCTGCGAACCAGCGCGCGTCCGGCATCTGCGGGCCTTCGCTGAGCACCTGCGACGGCAGATTGTGCCAGCGCACTTCGAAGCACTTGCAGAGCCTCTGCCAGAACGCTTCGCGCTGCTCGATGCTCCAGCGGTGCAGGTCTGCGTAGTTGGCGAGCTGCAGGCCAAGGTCCTGGTTCACCTGTCGGCGGAAGTGGTCCATTCGGCTGGCCTGGACCTGTGCGGGGCTGGGACGCCACAGTACTTCGCTCATGCGAGCCTCCTCGGTCGGTGGGGAATCGACACGGCCTGCTAGTTGAACTCTAGCCCTTACTGCGCCAACCAGCCGCCGTCCACGTTCCACGCGGCACCACGTACCTGGCTGCCGGCCTCGCTGCACAGAAACAGTGCCAGCTCGCCCAGGTGCTCGGGGGTGACGAAGGCCAGCGAGGGCTGCTTCTCGGCCAGCAGGTCATGCTGGGCCTGCCGAGGGTCGCCGCCTGCCGCTGCGCGGTCGTCGATCTGCTTCTGCACCAGTGGGGTCAGCACCCACCCGGGGCAGATGGCATTGCAGGTGACGTTGCTGGTCGCGGTTTCCAGCGCCACCACCTTGGTCAACCCGATCACCCCGTGCTTGGCCGCCACGTAGGCAGCCTTGCCGGTGGAGCCTACCAGGCCGTGCACCGAGGCAATGTTGATGATCCGCCCCCAGCCGCGTTCGCGCATCCCCGGCAGGGCCAGGCGAGTGCCGTGGAACACGGCCGAGAGGTTCAAGGCGATGATCTTGTCCCAGCTCTGTACCGGGAAGGTCTCCACCGGCGCGACGTGCTGGATGCCGGCGTTGTTGACGAGGATGTCGACGCCGCCGAACTCGCGCTCGGCCAGGGCGAACAGGGCCTCGATCTGCGTCACCTCGGACAGGTCTGCCGGATGGTGGGCGACCTCCACGCCGTGGCGGGCGATCTCGGCGAGCGCCGGTTGCGGATCGCCGAAGCCGTTGAGCAGGATGTTGGCACCTGCCTTGGCCAGTACCTGGGCGATGCCCAGACCGATGCCGCTGGTGGATCCGGTGATGAGTGCCGTCTTGCCGTCTAGAGTCATGTGCCGCTCCTTACACGATGCCGATAGCGTTCAAACGATCAGTGTGTCTTTCAGTCGAGGGCCGAATCAGCGCCGCGGGTCGAATGCCTCCCGCAGCGCATCGCCGATGAATACCAGCAGCGACAGGATCACCGCCAGCGCGAAGAATGCGGTGAAGCCCAGCCAGGGGGCTTGCAGGTGCTGCTTGCCCTGGGTGACCAGCTCACCCAACGACGCGGTGCCGGCCGGCATGCCGAAGCCGAGGAAGTCCAGCGCTGTCAGGGTGGTGATGGCACCGGTCAGCATGAACGGAATGTAGGTCAGTGTGGCGTTCATGGCATTGGGCAGGATATGCCGCAGCATCACCTGGGTGTCCGGCAGGCCCAGTGCACGGGCGGCCTTGACGTACTCAAGGTTACGCCCACGCAGGAATTCGGCGCGCACCACGTCGACCAGGGTGAGCCAGGAGAACAGCGCCATGATCCCCAGCAACCACCAGAAATTCGGCTCGACGAAGCCGGACAGGATGATCAGCAGATACAGCACCGGCAACCCCGACCATACCTCCAGCAGGCGCTGGCCGAGCAGATCGACCCAGCCACCGTGGTAGCCCTGCAGTGCGCCGGCGGCAACACCGATCAGCACACTGACCAGGGTCAGGGCGAAGGCGAACAGCAAGGAAATGCGTGTGCCATACAGCACCCGTGCGAGCACGTCGCGGCCCTGGTCGTCGGTACCCAGCCAATTGCTGGCACTGGGCGGGCTTGGGGTGGGCACCTGCAGGTCGTAGTTGGGCGTGTCGGCACTGAAGGGGATGGGGGCGAACAGCATCCAGCCGCCCTGGCCTTCAATCAACTGGCGCACATAGGCGCTGCGGTAGTCGGGCTGGAACGGCAGTTCACCGCCGAACTGCTGCTCGGTGTAGCGCTTGAGCGCCGGGGTGTACAGCTCGCCCTTGTACGACAGCAGCAACGGCTTGTCGTTGGCCACCAGCTCTGCGCCCAGGCTCAGCAGCAGGATGGCAGCGAACAGCCATAGCGACACCCAGCCCAGGCGGTTATGGCGAAAACGCTGCAGGCGGCGCCGGGCGATGGGTGAGAGCATCAGTGCGCCCTCGTGTCGAAGTCGATGCGTGGGTCGAGCAAGGTGTACGACAGGTCGCCAATCAGGCGGATCAGCAAGCCTGCCAGGGTGAAGATGAACAGGGTGCCGAACACGACCGGGTAATCCCGCGAGACGGCCGCTTCATAGCTCATGCGCCCCAGGCCGTCGAGCGAGAAGATCACCTCGATCAGCAATGAACCGGCGAAGAATACCGTGATCAACGCCTGCGGCACCCCAGCCACCACCAGCAGCATGGCATTGCGCAACACATGGCCGTACAGCACCCGGCGTTGGCTCAAGCCCTTGGCCCGGGCGGTGACCACATACTGGCGCGAGATCTCGTCGAGGAAGGCGTTCTTGGTCAGCAGGGTGAGGGTGGCAAAGCCGCCGATCACCAAGGCACCGACCGGTAGCACCAGGTGCCAGAAATAATCGGCGACCTTGCCCAGCAGGCTCAACTGGTCGAAGTCCTCCGAGACCAGCCCGCGCACCGGGAACCAGTTCAAGGACGTGCCGCCGGCGAACAGCACGATCAGCAGCAGGGCGAAGAGGAACGAGGGCAGCGCGTAGCCGACCACGATCAGCGCGCTGCTCCAGGCATCGAAACGGCTGCCGTGGCGCACGGCCTTGCGGATACCCAACGGGATCGAGACCAGGTAGGTGATCAGCGTCGCCCAGAAGCCCAGCGACAGGGTAACGGGCAACTTGTCGAGAATCAGGTCGGTAACCTTGGCGCCACGGAAGAAGCTCTGGCCAAAATCGAGCCGGGCGTACTGGCCGAGCATCAGCCACAGGCGCTCCGGGGCGCTCTTGTCGAAGCCGTACTGGCGCTTGATCTCCTCGATCAGCTTGGGGTCAAGCCCACGACTGGCGCGGGACTCGCCCTGCATCACTTCGACCCGGGCGCCTGGGGCGCCGCCGCCGATGCCTTGCAGGCGCGCCACCGCCTGCTCCACAGGGCCGCCGGGAGCCGCCTGGACGATGGCGAAGTTCACCAGCAGGATCGCCAGCAGAGTCGGAATGATCAGCAGCAGGCGCCGCAGGATATAGGCGGTCATGGTGCAACCTTGGAGCGTTCAGCCATCTGCTGATTGGTCAGCGCCGTTGGGCTGAGTTCCCACCAGGTATCCAGGCCTTCGTCGTAGGCGGCCTGCACCTTGGGCAGGCCGAAGCGGTTCCACCAGACGGTCGAGCTGCCGGGCGGGTAATAGTTTGGAATCCAGTAGTAGTTCCACTGCAGCACGCGGTCCAGGGCGTGGGCGTGGCGCAGCATGTCGGCCTGGTTCGAGGCGCGTACCAGGCCGTCGAGCAGGTGGTCCACCGCCGGGTCCTTGAGCACCATGAGGTTGTTCGAGCCAGGGTCGTTGGCGGCGGCTGAGCCGAAGTAGTTGTACTGCTCCGAGCCGGGTGACAGCGTGACCGGGTAACCGGTGACGACCATGTCGTAGTCGCGCGCCATCAGCCGGTTGATGTATTGGGCCGAGTCGACATTGCGGATGTTCAGCTCGATGCCGATTTGCGCCAGGTTGCGTTTCCAGGGCAAGAGCAAGCGCTCCAGGCCCGATTGCCCGTTGAGGAAAGTGAAGCTCAGCGGCGTGCCTTCGGCGTTTACCAGGCGATCACCCTCAGGGCGCCAGCCGGCGGCCTGGAGCAACTCCAACGCCTGCAACTGCTGCTTGCGGATGATGCCCGAACCATCGGTCACTGGTGCCGTGAACACCTGGGTGAAGACTTCGTCGGGGATCTGGCCGCGTAGCGGCTCGAGCAGTTTCAGTTCCTCGGTGTCGGGCAACTCGCGCGCCGCGAGCGGGGTGTTGGAGTACAGGCTTTGCTGGCGGATGTACAGGTTGCGCATCATCTGCCGGTTGCTCCACTCGAAGTCCCAGAGCATCGCCAGCGCCTGGCGCACACGGCGGTCGCGGAACACCGGCTTGTCGAGGTTGAACACGAAGCCCTGGGCGTTCTGTGGCTTGGCAGGGCCCAGGTGGGCGCGCTGCAGGCGGCCGTCGTCGAGCTGGGCGCCGTCGTAGCCCAGGGTGTAGGCGGTGGCGGAGAACTCGCGGTTGTAATCGTATCCGCCGCCCTTGAGTACCTGGCGGGCAACCTCGGTGTCGCCGAAGTACTCGACGCGCAAGCGCTGGAAGTTGAAGCGCCCGCGGTTGACCGGCAGGTCCTTGGCCCACCAGTCGGGGTCGCGCTCGAAGGTGATGCTGCGGCCGTTGTCGATCCGGCTGATGCGGTAGGGGCCGCTGCCTACCGGTTTTTCGAACCCGGCGCCGTTGGCGAAGTCGCGTGTCTGCCAGTCGTGCTCCGGCAGTACCGGCAGGCTTGCCAGGTCCAGCGCGAGGGTGCGTCCGTGGGGTTGCTTGAAATCGAAGCGCACGCTGCGCGGGCCTTCCACGGTGACCCCGGCAACCTCGGCGAACTGCGTGCGGTATTTGAGGCTGCCCTTGCTCATCAGCAGCTCGAAAGTGAAGCGCACATCTTCGGCGCGCACCGGCTTGCCGTCGGCGAAGGTGGCACGCGGGTCGATCTCGAAACGCAGCCAGGCGTCGTCCGGGCCACGCTCCATCCGGTGGGCGATCAAGCCATAGACCGTGTACGGCTCATCGAACGAGCGTACCGCCAGCGGGGCATACAACCAGCCATCGACCTCGCTGACACCGGTGCCCTTGTCGATATACGGCAGGATATGGTCGAACTGGCCGATCTCGATGGCCGAGCGCCGCAAGCTGCCGCCCTTGGGGGCGTGCGGGTTGACGTAGTCGAAGTGCGTGAAGTTCGCGGGGTAGCGCGGGGCTTCGCCGTAGACGGTGAGGGCGTGGGAGGGGGCGGCCTGGAGGGTCAATGCCAGGCATGACAGCAAGCATCCCACCAACAGACGGCCCAGCCCCCTGCAAGAGCGAGCTTGCCCCGCGATGAGGCGCGGCGAGACATGGGGGGATACTGAACGGGCCCTGTCGCGGGACAAGCCCGCTCCTACAAGGGCACTGCAGGGGCGGGCGAACAAGACCGAATCAGTCCTGGCGGCTGGTCACTTCCAGCAGGTGGTAGCCGAACTGGGTCTTGACCGGGCCTTGCACAGTGTTGACTGGCGCGCTGAACACCACGGTGTCGAATTCCTTGACCATCTGGCCTGGGCCGAAGGAACCCAGGTCACCGCCCTGGCGGCTGGACGGGCAGGTGGAGTTGGCCTTGGCGATTTCGCCGAAGTCGGCACCGGCTTCAATCTGAGCCTTGAGTTCGTTGCACTTCTCTTCGCTGCTGACGAGGATGTGGCGGGCGGTGGCACGTGCCATGGGAACTACTCCTTGATGTGAAACGGCAAGCCTAGCGCAATTGGCTGCGAAATGTCTCGCAAGGCTTGCCGTGAGCCTCCTACAACTTATCTGCCGCCTGGCGCAGCAAGGTGTCGGTCGAATCCCAGCCCAGGCAGCCATCGGTGATCGACACGCCGTATTTCAATGTGCCCTTGCCCAGCGCCTGGCAGCCGTCGAACAGGTGCCCCTCGAGCATCACGCCGACGATCGAGGTGTCACCGGCCAGGCGTTGGCTCAGCACATCCTCGAATACCGCGGGTTGGCGCGCCGGGTCCTTGCCGCTGTTGGCGTGGCTGCAATCGACCATGATCCGCGCCGCAAGCCCGGCCTTGGCCAGCCCCTGGCGGGCCAGGGCGATGCTGTCGGCATCGTAGTTCGGGCCCTTGTGGCCGCCGCGCAGCACCAGGTGGGTATCCGGGTTGCCGAAGGTCTCGATGATCGCCGGGTAGCCTTGCGCATCCATGCCGAAGTGGCGGTGCGGTGCTGCGGCGCTGCGCATGGCATCGGTGGCGATGGCGACGCCGCCGTCGGTGCCGTTCTTGAAGCCGACGGGCAGCTCCAGGCCGCTGACCATCTCGCGGTGAATCTGCGATTCGGTGGTGCGTGCACCGATGGCCGCCCAGCTCAGCAGGTCATCGAAGTAGCCCGCAGCCATCGGCTGGAGCAGTTCGGTGGCGATCGGCAGGCCGCGCTCGAGCATGCCCAGCATCAAGCCCCGGGACAGGGCGATACCGGCGTGCATGTCGTCGCTGCCGTCCAGGTGCGGGTCGTACGCCAGGCCTTTCCAGCCTACGGTGGTGCGCGGCTTTTCCACGTAGGCACGCATCACCAGCAGCAGCTTGTCATCGACTTCACGGCTCAGGGCCGCCAGGCGGTCGGCGTATTCAAGGGCCGAGCGTGGGTCGTGGATCGAGCATGGGCCGACGATCACCAGCAGGCGTGGGTCGCGGCCTTCGAGAATGGCGCGCACGGCCTGGCGATGGGCGTGGACTTGCTGGGCGAGTTCACTGGAAAGCGGCATCTGCTGCTTGAGCAGGTGAGGGCTGGGCAGGCGCTGGCTGACGGAGGTGTTGGCAGCGGCAGGTTGGGTCAGGGGCAGAGCGAGATTCGAAGCTTGCATGGCGTTGTTTCCCTGGGCGGACGGCGGGTGCTTCCCGCGCTGTCGGCCCTATCGAGGTGTTCGACAGGTATTCGGATGATTGCTGTGTGCAGCGTCGCCACCAGTGATGGACCGTACGGAGGCGGCAGGCTGGCCCGAACGGGATTGGCTAAATCGCCAGGCGTAGGTGTCTGCGTAGGGGTAGCTGGTGTAGTTCATGAATCTGTCCTCGGAACGAATGGATGTTTTTCAGGGCCTGGAAACGCAAAACCCCCGGTCGGGGAGCCGACCGGGGGTTTGAGTATTCTCATGTTCGGCGGCCCCTCGAAGGTGGGCGCCGTGTGGGTATCGGCGCCTAGTGGCTAAACCAATACCCAAAATAGGAGCAGGCGACGTTACGACCGGCAACGGCCAGCACAGGGCGCGCGGTGCGACCGGTGGTGTTGGCGTGATTGCAGGTGTGTTTCGACATGTTGCTCTCCACTGAATGGGGTCGAGCTTACTGCACCAGGTACAGGTATTCAATAAAGAAATTCAATCAGCTCGATATCCGCCGGTGTGCAGAGAGAGGCAAGCGTGCTCTGCAGACGACTGGGTAGATAGCCAGAAACGCCTGCGCCACCTGATAAATATGCCAGTTGTGGCGCTTAGGACCTTCAAACTAGTCTTGAAATGCCATTCCGGCCGATCGCTAGAAAGGGAATTTACAATGAACTCATTTTCGCAAGGCACAGGGCTTGATCTGAAAAATGCAGTGATTGACGACTCTGACGGAACAGAACTCACCAAGGCGAATATGGCCGCTTTCGAAAAGCACATGGCCAGCACGTCCGCAAAGCCACCAACCGGGTTATCGTGGCCGTATGTCAACGGCGCCGTCGAGCATTTACCCAATGCGAACTTCGGTATCAGTGATGAACTGATCGATGAGGATCCCAAAGGCGTTATCGTGACAATCAAAGCCTGGGCAGGTATCCAAGAGCGGGATACGCTGCTGCTCTACTGGGACGACTTTTTGGTCGCGAGCCTGCGCATCGATCATGAAAGGCTCAAGAAAACCGAGTTTTCCTTGATTGTTGCTGATGATTACATACCGAGAGGTTTAAAGGTCCTGCGCTATGAGGTGCTATCGAAGGACTGCCGGACACGATCGTTGACGGTGACCACCCTGGTCCGTTTCGGACAGCCGGGCGTCGAAGGTGAAAAAGGCAAGGGGCAGGAACTGGCGGCACCTATCGTCAGCCTGCCTGCATCTGGCGAGATCGGCATGGCGGATGCCGAAGGCAAGATCAAAGTCACTATTCCGCGATACCTGAGTGCCCATGCAGGCGACCGAATCCATCTCTTCTGGGGGCATGATCATTCTGTCGAGCATTTCGTTTCTGCGGACGAAGCCCGTGGCAAGGCCATCGTCATCGAAGTGGATGCAAGTGTCATCAAGCAGGCAGGCGATAGCGACGCCTTGCCGGTTTATTACTATGTATGCGATGAGGTTGGCAATGAGTCGGAATGGTCTGTCAACGCGTGGGCCAAGGTCAATCTGACAGGCTTGGAACTGGCCGCTCCGGTTGTGCTTGATAGCGATGGCGCCGTGATTGAAACGGGGGTGATTGATCCTTTCATATTCGGGAAGGATGCAACGCACCTGGAAGTCAGAGTGTCGGGGGCGTTCCAGAGTGGTGACAGTATCACCCTGCACTGGAATGGCACCACCGAAGCCGGGCAGGCTATTCCGGCGACCTATGGGCCAGAAGTCATCACCCGCGCAACGAAAGAGCACATGTTCAAGGTGCCTTTCGAGGTCTTGGTTGCACTGGCTGGAGGTGGCGCTGACTTGAGCTATACCCTGACCCGGAACGGCTTACGGGCAGTTTCCAAGGTGGCCTTCTTCGATATAGCAGGTGAGGGCGCCGGGCTAGTGGCTCCACTGTTGGATCCGGCGGACGGCTTCTGGGTCGATGCAAACCACCGAGTGGTTCACGTATTGATCCCGGTACAGGCAATGCTTGAAGAAAGAGACCAGGTCACCGTGAATTGGATGGGCACCCCGTGTTCCGGCGATGAGCATCTCAACTTGAACAGCAGGATGTTCCGCGTTTCCTCGCAACGGGTAGGCAAACAAATCCCGATTCGGCTCTCCGGCCCGGATTTTCTCAAGCCACTCGATGGTGGGTGGGTTGATATCTCATACACGGTCGTACGAGGGGGGAAAACGTTCCATTCGGAGGTTGTCAGATACTACATCGGTGACCCTGCCGTGACGCTGCCGGCCCCCTTCCCCGGGCGTGAACTACCCGATGGTATCCTCGATCCGAAATTGCCCGAGTACGCATTCGGTATGCAGATTGATATTCCGCAAGAAGGGGTGGACCCAACGCCATGCACAGTGGCGGTTGTTTGGGAAACCAGCGAGGGCGGATACTACGAGGATGAAGAAGACGTGGAGTCTGGTGGTGAAGTCTCGCCCTTCCTGATTCCCGAACACCTACTGGCGATAGAGAGCGACGAACCCGTTACGGTATGGGTTACTTATTATGTTGATCGGGCGTCAAAGCCGACCCACGCCTCCGAAACGCTCACCTTTAGGATCGCCACAGAGCAGATGTTGGCTAAGACGTTTGCCCTGCTTAACGTGCCTGCCGCCCAGAATGGCAAGCTTGACCTTGGGCAGATTGGACTAAGTGGATTAGTAGTCGAAGTTCCCCAGTATGCAGGTATGGCTGTGGGCGACCGAATTCGTATCAAATTTAGCGGGGCAAGCGTCACAGTGCATACGGTGGAGGTAATTGGCAAACAAAGTGTCAATATTCCGATGAGCGCTTGGCGGGGAGTGAGTAATTCGAAAAGCGTGGTGATGACGTATGAAGTCGAGCGAAATCCATCTGGAAGCAGATTGGAATCACGTTCGGTGACAGTGGATTTGCTTGGGGTATTGGTATCTGCAACCTTCGAGGATTTTGAATCCTGCAAGCCTCAGAACATTCTGGAAGATTTTGTATTGCCTGCCTTGACCGTCCAGCGATTTCATGGGGTTGTGTCTCTGATGAGTGGCGTGACTAGTGCCAGTTACTTGCCGATTAAAAATAATTGCTTGGTTTTGAGCGCGGGTACGGTAAAGATTTTACTTCGTAGTGGGGCGTCAGCAGTAAGTTTTGATACTAGCGGGAGTCATGGTATGGTTCATGAGGTTTGTTTTTATAGTGCCGAAAATAAGTTGATCAAAAATGTGAAGGTGACTGTGGGATCTACTTCCTACGCTACTAAGGTCACCTGCGCTTCGCTGGATGTGCCTATTAAATATTTCACCATGAAGAGGCCAGACACGTGTGGTACGGTCTTAATTGATAACGTTGACTATGAATTAGCGTGATCATGCTGTTGGTCGATTCAGTATAACCAAGCCGAATGCTGCCATAGGTTGCCTGCGGCAGCATTCGTAACCCTCAAAGCATATAATGCCTCAACTCGCGCGCAATCAGCATCCGCTGAATCTCGCTTGAGCCCTCGTAGATCTGGGTAATGCGCGCATCGCGGTAGTACTTCTCCACCGGATAGTCCTCAAGATAGCCATAGCCGCCATGCACCTGGATGGCCATGGAGCACACCCGCTCGGCCATTTCCGAGGCGAACAGCTTGGCCTGCGAGGCTTCCGACAGGCACGGCTTGCCGGCCGTGCGCAGGCGTGCGGCGTGGAGGATCAGCAGGCGTGCGGCATTGACCTGCACCTGCATGTCGGCCAGCAGGTTGGCGATGCTCTGGTGCTCGTTGATCGGTTTGCCGAACTGGATGCGCTCGCGCGAATAGGTCAGCGCTGCTTCGAAGGCTGCGCGGGCGATGCCCAGTGCCTGGGCGGCGATGCCGATGCGCCCGCCTTCGAGGTTGGACAGGGCGATGGCCAGGCCCTTGCCGCGCTCGCCCAGCAGATTGGCGGCGGGGATGCGGCAGTCGTCGAGGGTGACCGCACAGGTGTCCGAGGCGCGGATGCCCATCTTGTGTTCGCTGCGATCGACCTTGAACCCTGGGTTGTCGGTCTCTACCAGAAACGCCGACAGGCCCTTCTTGCCCAGCTCCGGGTCGGTGACGGCAAAGACGATGGCCAGCCCTGCGCGGCGGGCGTTGCTGACGAACTGTTTGGCGCCGTTGATCACCCAGTGGCCATCGACCAGCTCGGCGCGGGTACGCAGGTTGTGGGCTTCGGAGCCAGCCTGGGGCTCGGTCAGGCAGAAGCAGCCAATCACTTCGCCACTGGCCAGGCGCGGCAGCCATTGCTGCTGTTGCTCAGCGCTGCCGTAGGCCAGCAGCGGGCCGCAGCCGACCGAGTTGTGGATGCTCATCATCGCACCGGTCGCGCCGTCGCCAGCCGAGATCTCTTCTACCGCCAGGGCATAGGCGACGTAGTCGGTGTAGCTGCCACCGAAGGTGTCGGGCACGACCATGCCCAGCAGGCCCAGCTCACCCATGGCGCGGACGACGTCATCGTCGATCCAGCCAGCCCTCTCCCAGGCCTGGGCATGCGGCGCGATCTCGCCACGGGCAAAGTCCCGGGCCATGTCGCGGATCATGATCTGTTCTTCGCTCAGTTCCAGGTCTTGCATGCTGTGTACTCCCGGGCTCACAGGCCTTCGAAGAATTGATCGACCCGCTGGCGCGACAGCGCGGCGAGGGTGGGCGGGTTCCAGCGAGGTTGCTTGTCCTTGTCGACGATCAGCGCACGCACGCCCTCGATGATGTCGCCATGGGCGAACCACTGGCGGTCCAGGTGCAGTTCCATGGCGAAGCAGTCTTCCAGGCTCAAGTGGCGGCCGCGGCGCAACATTTCCAGGGTAACCGCCATCGCCAGCGGCGAGCGGGTTTCCAGCTGATCGGCGGTGGCCAGTGCCCAGGGGCGGCTGTCGCCGATGCTCACGGCGCGTAGTTGCTCGATGATGCTGGCCAGGTCGGGCTGGGCGAAGAAGTGATCGATGGCCGGGCGCAGCTTGGCCAGCGGCGCGTCGTCCAGCGTCTGGGAGCCAAGTTTGGCGAGCAGACCTTGCAGATCCTTGAGTGGCTGGTCGCCGAAGTTCAGATGATCCAGGCCTTCGTCCAACGCGGTCAGTTTTGCGCTGTCCACGTACCAGTCCGCCAGCCCACAGTACAGGGCATCGGCGGCCTGGATCTGCGCGCCGCTGACACCCAGGTAGATGCCCAGCTCGCCGGGGATGCGCGACAGGAAGTAGCTACCACCCACATCGGGGAAGTAGCCGATACCGACCTCGGGCATCCCCAGGCGGCTGCGTTCGGTGACGATGCGCAGGTCCGCGCCCTGGGCCAGGCCCATGCCGCCGCCGAGGGTGAAGCCGTCCATCAACACGAGGATCGGTTTGCGGTAATGATGGATGCACAGGTCGAGGGCGTATTCCTCGACGAAAAAGCGCTCATGCAGGTTGCTGCCGGCCTTGAAGCTGTCATGCAGCGAACGGATGTCGCCCCCTGCGCAGAAGCCCTTGGGGCCTTCGCCGCGCAGGACCACGGCCTTGACTTGCGGGTCTTGCGCCCAGGCGTCGAGGTGGCGCTGCAGGCTGCGCACCATGTCGAGGGTCAACGCGTTGAGGCCGGCGGGCCGGTTGAGGGTCAGGTGGCCGATGTGGTTGCGGGTGTCGGCCAGAACATGATCCGTGGCCGTTGGTTGAGCGTGCGCGGTCATCGCGGTCTCCCTGCTTTGTTATTGATTTTCCACGTTAAGTCTGGAAATACGCTGGAGGATCAACGGATCCTGCCATGCGTATTTGCCTGACACAATTGGTAAATCTGCAGGGGTGGGGTGCATTTTTGTGGCAGATGATCAGGCATCTGCGGTGTGGGTGCTGGCCTCTTCGCGGGCAAGCCCGCTCCTACTGAGGATCACACTAGACCCTGTGGGAGCGGGCTTGCCCGCGAAAAGAGCGGCGCGCACTCGCCTCAGTTGCGATCCAGCCACACCGTCTGCACGTTGCAGAACTCGCGCACACCAAAGTGCGACAGCTCACGCCCGAAACCGCTCTTCTTCACGCCACCGAACGCTACGCGGGGGTCAGAGGCGCAATAGCCGTTGATGAACACACCGCCGGTGTCCAGTGCCGAGGTCATGCGCTCGGCCCGTGCCAGGTCAGCGGTGTAGATCGTCGCCGCCAGGCCGAATTCGCTGTCGTTGGCCAGTTCTACCGCGTGCTCGGCGTCACGGGCGCTGATGATCGCCGCCACCGGACCGAACAGCTCCTGCTTGAAGGCGGTCATGTCGGGGGTGACGTTGGCGAACACGGTCGGCTCGTAGAAGTTGGCGCTGCCTTCGACCTTCTTGCCGCCCAGCAGCAGCGTGGCGCCTTCGGCGAGAGTCGCCTGGACCTGGCCATCGAGTTCGTCGCGCAGGTCGAAGCGGGCCATCGGGCCGAGGTAGGTGTCATCCTGCAGTGGGTTGCCGATTTTCAGGGCGCGGGTCGCTTCCACGAACTTCTGCGTGAAGGCCTCGACGATGCTGTCTTCCACGATGAAACGCTTGGCCGCGGCGCAGACCTGGCCGGTGTTCTGGTAGCGGCCGATCACTGCAGCTTTGACGGCGGCATCGAGGTCGGCATCGGCCAGCACGATGAACGGATCGGAACCGCCCAGTTCGAGCACGCACTTCTTCAGCGCAGCGCCCGCTTGAGCGCCGATGGCCATGCCTGCACGTACGCTGCCGGTGAGGGTAATGGCGGCGATGCGCGGGTCATTGATCGCGCGGGTGACGCCATCCGGGGTGACATTGACCACCTCGAACACGCCTTGCGGCAAGCCAGCCTGCTTGAACAGGTCGGCCAGCAGGTAGGCGCTGCCCATCACGTTCGGTGCGTGCTTGAGTACGTAGGTGTTGCCAGCCAGCAGGGCGGGGACGGCACCACGCAGCACTTGCCAGATCGGGAAGTTCCACGGCATCACCGCGAGGATCGGGCCGAGCGGGCGGTATTCGATGCGCGCTTTCTCGATCTGGGTGGCCTCGGGGGCGAGCATGGCCGGGCCGTGTTCGGCGTACCACTGGCACAGGCCGATGCACTTGGTCACTTCGCCGCGAGCCTGGGTGATCGGCTTGCCGATCTCGCGGGTGATCATCACCGCGAAGGCTTCATGGTTGGCCTGCAGGGTATTGGCCAGGGCGATCAGGTATTCGCTGCGCTGACCCAGCGACACATGGCGCCACTGGGCGTAGCCGACCTTGGCGCGTTGCAGGGCAGCGTCCAGTGCGGCATCGGTGTCGTAGGGGTAGGCGCCAATCTGTTCGCCGCTGTACGGGTCGACGGAAATGGCATGGGTCAGGCTGCTGATCTCGCTCATGGCGGGTCCTCTTGTTGTCTTGGCGGTGTCGTATTCGACTGAAGGCCAGACTAGAGGCGTGCAGCTTTAATGAAAACTGAATAATAATGAGCGAAACATTCACGAATGGAGAATGGCTGTGGACCTGGTGCAACTGGAAATGTTCAAGGCGGTGGCCGAGCACGGCAGCATCAGCGCTGCCGCCCAACACATCCATCGGGTGCCGTCGAACCTGACCACCCGTATCAAGCAGCTCGAAGAAGACCTGGGGGTGGAGCTGTTCATCCGCGAAAAGAGCCGCCTGCGCCTGTCTCCTGCGGGCTGGAACTTCCTTGGATACACCCGGCGCATCCTTGAGCTGGTGCAGGAGGCACGCTCGACCGTGGCCGGCGAAGACCCGCAAGGCACCTTTGCCCTCGGCTCGCTGGAGAGTACTGCGGCGGTACGCATCCCGGCAGTGCTGGCAGCCTATAACCAGCGTTATCCGAAGGTCGACCTGGATCTTTCCACCGGCCCTTCGGGGACCATGCTCGAAGGGGTGCTGTCGGGGCGGCTGGTGGCAGCCTTCGTCGATGGCCCGGTGCTGCACCCGACACTGGAAGGCATGCCGGTGTTCGAGGAGGAGATGATGGTCATCGCCCCCTTGAACCACGCTCCGGTCAGCCGCGCCCAGGACGTCAACGGCGAAAGCATCTATGCCTTTCGCGCCAACTGCTCGTACCGGCATCACTTCGAGAGCTGGTTCGTCAAGGACAAGGCCGTCCCGGGCAAGATCCACGAGATGGAGTCGTACCACGGCATGCTCGCCTGTGTCAGCGCCGGTGCAGGCCTGGCCCTGATGCCGCGCAGCATGCTCGACAGCATGCCCGGCGCCAGTACCGTCAGCGCCTGGCCGTTGTCCGAGGATTTTCGTTACCTCAAGACCTGGCTGGTGTGGCGTCGCGGGACGGTGTCACGCAGCCTGAGCATGTTCATCCGTCTGCTGGAGGAGCAGGCCGGCTGAAGGGTTCAAGGCGAAAAAACCGATACCTTGCTAACTTTTTTCCTGTTCGATAGTGGCAAATGACTTTCATCTTTTATCGCGGCTGACGATAATCAGAAAAGTATTACTACTTGTGACCCCAGGTGGGATGGCCTGGGGCGCAAGCGAAGAACGAGAGGCCAAGCCTCCACTTGCTGCAGGCACGACCCACCAGGGCACCTGCCCGTGAAGACCTTCTGGAGTAGTCATTGATGAAAACCCGTCTTGCCACCTCGCTGGCCGCCGCCGTGCTGGCCCTTGCCGGTACCAACCTGGCCCAGGCCGCGCAAATCTCTGGCGCCGTGGGCGCCACCAGTCAGGGCGACATGACCTATCGCATCGGCCTGTCGTTCGACTGGGACAAGAAGTGGCTGCAGAGCAGCACCGGTCACCTGACCGGTTACTGGGATGGCGCCTACACCTACTGGGAGGGCGGTGACTACAGCGGCGCCCACTCCCTGTCGTTCAGCCCGGTGTTTGTCTATGAGTTCGGCGATTCGGGCTACGTCCCGTTCATCGAGGCCGGTATCGGCCTGGCCGCCTTCTCCAAGACCGACGTCGGTGATCAGAAGCTGGGCTCGTCGGTCAACTTCGAAGACCGCATCGGTTTCGGCCTGAAGCTGCCGGGTCAACAGAAGATCGGCATCCGCGCCACGCATTATTCCAACGCCGGCATCAAGCAGCCGAACGACGGCATCGAGTCGTACGCGCTGTTCTACAGCGCCGGCTTCTAAGCGCTGCCTGTGCACCGTCGGTATCGGGCCGACGGTGCATCACTGGCGGGCGATCAGCACCTGCCGTGCCACCCGATGTTCGAGCAGTTGCTCATCCACCCTTCGATCCACGTCCGTGCGTGTCAGGCCTTGCGCCTCAGCAAGAGGATGAAGAACAGGCCGCCGATGGCCGCCGTAGCGATGCCGATTGGCAGATCCTGCGGGGCGATCAGGGTGCGTGCGCCGACATCGACCCAGATCATGAACAGCGCCCCGAGCAAGGCGCAGGCCGGCAGCAGGCGGCGATGCTCGGCGCCCACCAGGCGACGAGCCACGTGGGGCAGCATCAGGCCGACGAAACCGATGGCGCCCGACAGCGACACCAGCACACCGGTCAGCAACGCCGTACCGACGAACACCTTGGCCCGCACGCGCCGGGTGTCGAAGCCCAGGCTCACAGCGGTCTGCTCGCCACTCATCAGCGCGTTCAGCGCCCGCGCCAGGCTCATCAACAGTACGAAGCCCGCCAGCACGCAAACGGCCGGCAGCCACAACAGCGACCACTGCGCCAGGCCCAGCCCGCCGAGCATCCAGAACATCACCGAGGCGGCGGCATGCGGGTCGCCGGTGTAGAGCAGCAGGTTGGCGGCGGCCATCACCACGAACGACACCGCCACCCCGGCCAGCAGCAGGCGATCGCTCTCCAGGCGCCCACCGCGGCTGGCCACGCCGAGCACCAGCAACATACTGCCCAACGCGCCGATGAACGCTGCCAAGGGCAGGCTGAAGGCCCCGGCGAACGGGCCGAGAAACAGCACCACCAGCACTGCGCCGAACACCGCCCCGGAGCTGACACCCAGCAGGTGCGGATCGGCCAGGGGATTGCGGGTCACCGCCTGCAGGGCGCCGCCGACCATTGCCAACCCTGCGCCGACCAGCGTCCCCAGCAACACGCGCGGTGCGCGGATCTGCCAGACGATCTGCGCCTGGCCGCGGCTCCAGTCGCCGTTTTCCCCCAGCCCCACCTGCTGCAGGACAATGCCGACCACTTTGCCCAATGCGACCTGCGCCGAGCCGAACCCCAGCGACAGCAGGCACGACAGCAGCAAGGCCAGCAGCAGCGAAACGATCAGCAGGCGATAGCCCGCAGGGCTGCGAATCGGCATCAGCGGCGGGCCTCGGCGAAGCGCTGCGGATGCAGGGCCGTGGCCAGGGTCTCGATGGCCTGGGCGTTCTCCACCGACGGTGTCACCTCCAGGTACGACAGCACCACGAAGCGCTGCTTGCGGATCGCCTCGACACTGCCCAGCGCCGGGTGGTGCAGGAGGAAGTCGCGTTTGTGCTGCCAACTGGTGGGCCCGTAGTCGACGATCACGATCACCTGCGGATCGCGTTCCACCACGCTCTCCCAGTTCACCTGGGTCCAGCTGGCGGCCACATCGCTCAAGACGTTATCGCCTCCTGCCGTGCTGATCAGCGCCTGCGGCATCCCCAGGCGCCCGGAAGTGGTGGGGCGGTCTTCACCGCTGTCATAGAGGAATACGCGCGGCCGTTGCTTGACCTCGGCCATCTGCGCCGCAACACGCTCGACGCGTTGGCGCAACTGGCCAACCAGCGCAGTGGCGCGCTCGCGCACATCGAAGATCCGGCCAAGGTTGTCCAGGTCGCGGTAGAGGTCCTCGAGGCTGGCCTGGCGCTGGGGCATGATCCAGGAGCACGACTCGCTCAGTTCATACACCGGGATATCGAAGGGCGCGAGGGTCTGTGGGGTGACCGGCCCGCCGATGCGCATGCCATAGCTCCAGCCGGCGAGGAAGAAGTCGGCGTTGGCATCGAGCAGGTTTTCCACCGACACGTAGCGCGGCGCCAGCTCTGGCAGCCCGTCAAGTGCTTCGCGCAGGTTTGGGTCGAGGGTTTTCCAGCCGCTGATGCCGCTGTAGCCGGCCATGTGGTCGCGCAGCCCGAGGGCCAGGAGCATGCCGGTGAGATTGATGTCATGGCTGACGGCATGCTGCGGCGCATGGGTGAAGGTGACGTCGCGCTCGCAACTGCGCACGGTCAGTGGATAGTTGTCGGCCTGGGCGGCCAGGGGCAGGGCGGCCAGCAGGGCCAGGCTGGTGAGCAGCGATTTCATGCAGGGCTGATCCAGGTAATGCGTGGATGGGAGGCCAGCGGGTGGCGGTCGACCAGGGCCTGTACGCCGAACACCTCGGCCAGGCATTGCTCGGTGAGCACGTGTTCTGGCGTGCCGTGGGCGACGATGCGCCCGGCATCGATCACGTACAGCCGATCGCAGAAGGCGGCGGCCAGGTTCAGATCGTGGAAGCTGGCCAGCAGGCTCAGGCCGGTGCTGCGCAGTTGCTGCAACAGGGCCAGCTGGAAGCGTGGGTCGAGGTGGTTGGTCGGCTCGTCGAGGATCAGCAGCCGAGGTTGCTGGACCAGTGCCCGCGCCAGCAGCACGCGCTGCTTTTCGCCGCCCGACAGGCAGACGAAGGCGTCGAGGGCGCGCGGCAGCAGGTCGAGCCTGGCGAGGGTGTCGTCGATCAGGCTCGGCTCGCCGTCGCCCTCGAACCAGCCCAGATGCGGGGTGCGGCCCATGGCAACGACGTCACGTACGCTCAGGCCAAAATCTTCGGGGAACTCCTGCAGCATCACCGCGATGCGCTGGGCGACCCAGCGTGGGTTGCGCTGCCAGATATCCTCGCCATCGAGGTGCACCTGACCGGCGCTGGGGCGATTGAAGCGGTAGGCGCAGCGCAGCAGGCTGGTCTTGCCACTGCCGTTGGGGCCGATCAGACCGACGAATTCACCGGCGCCGATCTGCAGGTCGATACCCTCCAGCAGCGGCTGCCCACCGCTGTGCGGCGACCAGTGCAGGCCTTGGATGTGCAGGGTAGGGCATGACATGGATGAACCAACCGTCGCAGGGTGAGTGATACCCGAACGGTGGAGGTGCGCGCAGCTGTCGCGGGCGCGCGGCCGCCGCGAGAACCGGCCTGCGCCCGCCCACCGCGGGAGTTGCCAACTGCTGTGACAGGCCGGTCTCCGGGCTTGCGAGGGGCATGAGGCATTCACCTTCCCATGCCGTTGGCACAGTGGTGTATCGAATGCATCGCTCGCTTACCGTTGCGGGGGCAGCGCCGGACTGCTCGCAGGAGCGAGGCACCGGCTTCCCGTTTAATCCCCGGCTCGGCGGCAGGGGACACCTGAAACAAGGGGCGCATCTGAGCATTTATGGGGTGGGGAGTCAACCGGCCCTGTCGCGGGGCACACCCGCGCCAGGGCCGACACGTCAGGCCGGCAATGATCAGCTGCGCTTGAGCACCAGCGTCAGGATGTCGTAACTGGCCACCAGTTCACCGAGCTGGTTGGTCACCTCCACATCCCAGGCCACCACCCCTTGCGGCTGCCCCAACGGGCTGGTCTTGCCCTGGTCGATTTTGCGCTTGCAGGTCAGGCGCGCCTGGATCGTGTCACCGATCCCCACCGGGTTGATAAAGCGCAGGGTGTCCAGCCCGTAGTTGGCCAGTACCGGCCCTTCACCCGGCGACACGAATAGTCCGGCCGCCGCTGACAGCACGAAGTAGCCATGGGCGATGCGCTTGCCGAACTGCGACTGCTTGGCGGCGATCTCGTCGAAATGCATGTAGAAGTGGTCGCCCGACAGGCAGCCGAAGTTCACCAGGTCCGCCTCGGTGACGGTACGTCGGTGGGTCAGCAGCGACTCGCCGATGCGCAGTTCATCGAAGTAGCGACGGAACGGGTGCACCTCGGTCTCGATCACTTCAGCGCCACGCACGTGCTCGCCAGTGATCGCCGCCAGCATGCTCGGCGAACCCTGGATCGCGGCACGCTGCAGGTAGTGCTTGACCGCACGCAGGCCACCAAGCTCTTCGCCGCCCCCGGCACGCCCGGGGCCGCCGTGCTTGAGCTGCGGCAATGGTGAACCGTGGCCGGTGGACTCGGGCGCAGCCTCGCGGTCGAGCACCAGCAGACGGCCGTGCCAGGCGGCCGCCGCGGGAATGGCCTTGGCGGCGATGGCGCGGTCGCGGGTCACCAGGGTCGCCACCAGGCTGCCCTTGCCTCGTGCGGCCAGGGCCAGGGCTTCGTCCAGGTCGTCGTAGGCCATCAGGGTGCTGACCGGGCCGAACGCCTCGATATCGTGGGCGCCGCCCTCGGCGTGCGGGTCGCGTGCGTGCAGCAGGGTCGGGGCGAAGAACGCACCTTCGGCCACGCCTTCGCCCACCGGCGAAAAACCGTCGCTGGCGCCGAACAGTTGGTCGCAGCTTTGCAGCAGGCTGCGCACGCGCTCGCCGACATCACGCTGCTGGTCGTGGGAGGCCAGCGCGCCCATGCGTACGCCTTCGACCGCCGGATCACCCACCACCACCTTGGCCAGGCGTTCGCGCAGGCGGGTGGCGACGGCATCCAGGTGCCTGGCCGGCACGATGGCGCGGCGAATGGCCGTGCACTTCTGGCCTGCCTTGGTGGTCATCTCGCGCACCACCTCTTTGATGTACAGGTCGAACTCCTCGTCGTCCGGGGTTACATCCGGCCCGAGGATGGCGCAGTTCAGCGAGTCGGCTTCAGCCGTGAAGGGCACCGAGTTGCGCACCAGGTTCGGCGTCATGCGCAGCTTGGCGGCGGTGTCGGCGGAGCCGGTGAAGGTCACCAGGTCCTGGCCCTGCAGGCGTTCGAGCAAGTCGCCGGTGCTGCCGATCACCAGTTGCAGGCTGCCGGGTGGCAGCAGGCCGGATTCGTCGATCAGGCGCACCACGGCTTCGGTCAGGTAACTGGTAGACGTCGCGGGCTTGACGATGCACGGCATGCCGGCGAGGAAGGTCGGCGCGAACTTCTCCAGCATGCCCCAGATCGGGAAGTTGAAGGCGTTGATGTGCACCGCCACGCCTGCCCGTGGCACCAGGATATGGCTGCCGGCGAAACGCCCTTGCTTGCCCAGCGGGATGGCCGGGCCTTCGTGCAGCAGGTTGCCCGAGGGCAACTCGCGGGTGCCGATGCCGGAGTAGGAAAACAGCGTGGCATTGCCGCCTTCGATGTCGATCCAGCTGTCGGCCCGGGTCGCGCCGCTGTGGTGGGAGAGGGCGTAGAGCTGTTCCTTGCGCTCGGCCAGGTACAACGCCAGGGCCTTCAGGCGTGCGGCGCGCTGTTGAAAATCCAGGGCCATGAGCCCGGCGAGGCCCTGGCGGCGGCCGAAATCCAGCGCTTCGGCGAAGTCCGGGCGTTCCTCATGGCTATAGGCCAGGACCTGCCCATCGAGGGCGCTGCGCAGGGCCTGGGCGCCGTGCTGGCCGATCCAGCGGCCGGCGATGAAACTCTGCAGGGTGTGGGCGTCAGACATGCTGTTCTCCTTTGAAGGGCGCGGTTACCACAGCGCCAGGGTGTAGCCGATGATCAGGCGGTTTTCGTCCACGGCGTTGGTCAGGCCATTGCCGGAACGGAAGGTGACGTTGCGCCAGCGCAGGCTGACGTCCTTGAACGGGCCGCTCTGGATGACGTAGGTGATGTCGGTGTCGCGCTCGCGTTCGCGGCCATTGCTGAGGGTCGCGGTTTCGGCGTGGCGACCGTCGGTATAGCGGGTCATGAAGCTCAGGCCCGGAATGCCCATCGCGACGAAGTCGTAGTCGTAGCGCACCTGCCAGGAGTCGAGACCTGCGCGGGTGAAAGTGTTGTAGGTGACCAGGTTGACGGTGTAGGGGTCGCCGCCGTTGAGAAACGGAAACGCGCTGTCGCCGGACATCTGCTGCCAGGTGGCGGTGAACTTGTGGGCCTTCACGCCCAGGGTGAACATGGCGTTGAAGTTGCGGTTGTCGATGCGCCCGGCGCGTTCGGCGCCGTCGCCGCGGCTGTCGAAGTAGCGCAGGTCGCTGCGCAGGCTCAAACCCTCGCCCAGTGGCTGGGTGTGCAGCAGGCCCAGGTACTGCTGGCGGTAGATCTCGTCGAGCTTGGCGTAGTAGTAGCTGACGCTGGTCTGCGGGGTGATCGCGTAGCTGCCGCCACCGAAGTCGAAGTGGTCGCTGCTGGCCGCGCCGTAGCCAATGTCGTCGCGCCCGGAGGAGTCGCGCAGGTTGGCCTTGGTCAGGCGTCCGGCGTTGACGGTCAGCCCCTCGAGCTCCTGGCTGGTCAGCAGGCCGCCCTGGAAGGTCGATGACAGCAGGCGGGTGTCGTTGTACACCACCACGGGCAGAATCGGCTGCAGGGTGCCCAGGCGCAGGGTGCTCTTCGATACCCGTAGCTTGCCGGTCAGCCCCAGCTCGCTGTAATCGTCCACCGGCTCCAGGCTGTGCGGGCCGAAGGGCAGCAGGCCGGTGTTGCGCCGGTCGCGGCTGGAGTCGAGCTTGATCCCCAGTTGCCCCATGGCATCCACGCCCAGCCCTACCGGGCCCTCGCTGAAGCCCGATTCGAAGCGTGCGGTGAAACCTTGGGCCCATTCTTCGGCCTTGGCTTGCGGTGCGTTGGACTGGCGGAAATCACGGTTGATGTAGTGGTTGCGCAGTTCAACGCGGGCGTGGCTGTCAGCGATGAAATCCGCCATGGCGGGCAAGGGCAGGGCGAGGGTGGCCAGCCAGGCGGCCGACTTGAGACGAGTGTGGTTCATTGTTGTTATATCCGACATTCGAGGTTCAAGGGTTCAGTGCTTGCTGGCGCCCGCGGCGCCGATCCCGGTCATGGAGCGAATGAACTGGCCAAGGTAGCGGCCACGTTCTTCGCTGGCCCGTTGCGAGCTGTCGGTGACCGAGAAGGCCCAGGCACCGAGGAAGGCCAGGCTCATGGAGAACAGCGCCGGGTTGCTGTAGGGGAACAGCGCGCGCTCGTTGTGCAGCACGTTGACCCACACCGCCGGGCCCAGCACCACCAGCACGATGGCCGAGACCAGCCCGGCCATGCTGCCGGCTACTGCGCCACGGGTGGTCAGGCCCTTCCAGAACATCGAGAGCAGCAGCACCGGGAAGTTGACCGAGGCGGCGATCGCCAGCACCAGGCCAGAGAGGAAGGCAATGTTCTGCGATTCGAACAGCAACCCCAGCAGCACCGCGAGCAGGCCGATCAGCAGAGTGGCGATGCGCGACATGCGCATTTCTTCCTGCTCGCTGGCCTGGCCCTTGCGCACGACGCAGGCATAGAGGTCGTGGGAGATCGCCGAGGCACCGGACAGCGCCAGGCCTGCGACCACGGCCAGAATCGTGGCGAAGGCCACCGCCGAGATGAAGCCCAGGAACAGGTTGCCACCCACGGCCTGGGCCAGGTGCACGGCGACCATGTTGCCGCCGCCGATGATCGCGCCGCTGGCGTCTCGGTAGGCCGGCTCGGTCCCCACCATGACGATGGCGCCGAAACCGATGACGATCAGCAGCAGGTAGAAGTAGCCGATGAAACCTGTGGCGTAGAACACGCTCTTGCGTGCTTCCTTGGCGTCGCTGACGGTGAAGAAGCGCATGAGGATGTGTGGCAGCCCGGCGGTGCCGAACATCATGCCCAGGCCCAGCGAGATGGCGTCGATGGGGTTGGACAGCAGTGCCCCGGGGGCCATGATCGCCTGGCCCTTGGCATGCACCGCCACGGCGCTGGCGAACATTGCCTCGGTGCTGAAACCGAAATGCTTGAGCACCATGAACGCCATGAAGGTGGTGCCCGACAGCAGCATCACCGCCTTGATGATCTGCACCCAGGTGGTGGCGAGCATGCCGCCGAAAGTCACGTACAGCACCATCAGTACGCCTACCAGGGTGACGGCGTAGAGGTAGCTGATACCGAACAGCAACTCGATCAGCTTGCCGGCACCGACCATCTGCGCCACCAGGTACAACAGCGCGACGGTCAGTGTGCCGAACGCTGCGCTCAGGCGCACCGGGGCCTGGGCCAGACGATAGGAGACCACGTCGGCGAAGGTGTACTTGCCCAGGTTGCGCAGGCGCTCGGCGATCAGGAACAGGATGATCGGCCAGCCGGCGAGTACGCCCAGGGCGTAGAGCAGGCCGTCGTAGCCGTTCATGAACATCATCGCCGAGATGCCGAGGAAGGACGCGGCGCTGATCATGTCGCCCGCGATCGCCAGGCCGTTCTGCATCCCGGTCAGGCCGCCGCCTGCCGTGTAGAAATCACTGGTCGAGCGGGTGCGCGCTGCGGCCCAGCGGGTCACCAGCAGGGTGAAGCAGACGAACACCATGAACATCGAGATGGCAGTCCAGTTCATTGCGCGCACTCCTGGCGAACCTTGTCGTTGAGCGGGTCGATGACGCGGTTGGCACGGTGCATGTAGATGCCGGTCAGGGCGAACGACAACAGCACCATCAGCACCCCCACCAGCATGCCGACGCTGGTGACGCCGCCACTGAGCGACTGGCCGAGCAGGCCGGGGGCGAAGGCCACCAGCAGCACGAAGCCGTAGTAGGCGGCGAGCATGGTGAGGGTGAGGCTGCCGTTGAGGCGGCGCTTGCGGCGGATCAGTTGCTGGAAGTCGGGGTGCTTGCTGATGGAATCGATGTGCTCGGGTGTCATGGGAAGCGGTCCTCTGTCTTGTAATTGTTTTTCAGGTCACGCAGGGTGTTGCAGATGGCCTCAACGCGGGACGAGCCCGCTCCCACAAGACCTGTGGGCACCGCTGTACCTGTGGGAGCGGGCTCGTCCCGCGATGAAGGCGACGCGGTCTCAAAGCTGATCGAAATCCAGCACCACGCGATCGCTCAGCGGATACGTCTGGCACGACAGCACATACCCCGCCGCCACCTCGTAGTCCTCCAGCGCATGGTTGCTGTCCATTTCCACCTCGCCCTCGATGACCCGGCACTTGCAGGTCGAGCACACCCCGGCCTTGCACGAATAGGGCAGTTCGGCACCGATGGCATTGCCGGCATCGAGGATGTTCTGGCTGTTGCGCGGCAGGTCGAAGGCCAGTGCGCGGCCATCGCTGATCACGGTGATATGGCTCAGCGCCGAGTCCAGCTGGCGCGCCGCCTCGCGGGCTTCGCGCCGGGTTTCGCTGCCGGCGGCGGCGAACAGCTCGAAATGGATGCGCTCGCGTGGCATGCCGTTGTCTTCGAGGCTGGCACGCACGGTTTCGGTCATCGCCTGCGGCCCGCAGATAAAGGCGGCATCGAGGGCCTGCACGTCGAACCAGCGAGAGAACAGCTGGCCGCACTTGTCGGCGTCGATACGGCCGTTGTACAGGTCGACATCCTGCTGTTCGCGGCTGAACACGAAAATCAGGTTCAGGCGGTCCAGATAGCGGTTCTTCAGGTCTTCCAGGCGATCGCGAAACAGTGCGCTGTTGCTGGCGCGGTTGCCGTACAGCAGGGTGAAGCGGCTGTTGGGCTCGCAGGCCAGGGTGGTGGCGATGATCGACAGGATCGGGGTGATGCCGCTGCCTGCGGCCACTCCCAGGTAATGGCCGTAGCGCTCGGCCTGCAGCGGCACGAAGAAGCTGCCGCTGGGCGGCATTACCTCCAGTTGCTGGCCGGCCGCGAGCACGTCGTTGGCGAATGCCGAGAAGCGCCCGCCTGGCACGCGCTTGACCGCCACGCGCAGCTCGCCGTCCTGCACGGCACTGCAGATCGAGTAGGAACGGCGCACCTCCTCATCGTCGAGAAAGGTACGCATCACCAGGTACTGGCCCTGGGTGAAGCGGAACGCGTCCTGCAGATGGGCGGGGACGTCGAAGGCGATCGACACGGCGTCGCGTGTCTCGTGGCGCACTTGCTTGATGGTCAGGCTGTGAAACTGGCTCATGGTCGTCTCCACGGCTCAAATGCATTTGAAATAGTCGAACGGCTCCAGGCACTCGCGGCAGCGATAAAGCGCCTTGCAGGCCGTGGAGCCGAACTGGCTGAGCAGTTCGGTATGGGTGCTGCCGCATTGCGGACAGCGCACCTGGGGGGCTTCGCCGAGCAGGCTGCGCTTGCTGGCACTGCCCTGGGGCGGCGCGATGCCATAGACCCGCAGGCGCTCGCGGCCCTGGTCGCTGATCCAGTCGGTGCTCCAGGCTGGGGTCAGACGGCGTTCCAGCGCAGGCTGGGCAAAACCGGCCTGTTCCAGGGCCTGGCGGATATCGCCCTCGATCACCTCGGTGGCCGGGCAGCCGGAGTAGGTGGGGGTCACCACCAGGTGCAGGTGGCCGGCGCGCCAGTCGAGGTCGCGCACGATCCCCAGATCGACCACGCTGACCACCGGCACCTCCGGGTCCATGACCTGCTCCAGCACCGCCCAGGCCCGCGCCAGGTCGCCCTCGCGCAGGCTGCGGGCGCCACGGTCGCCGGCGATCAGCTCACCAGGCCGCATCGGGGTAGGCTCGTGGCAGGAACTGCATCTCGGCCAGCAGCAGGCCCAGATGTTCGGTGTGCAGTCCCTTGCGACCGCTCAGGTAGAAATGGCTGGCAGGCGTGGGCTGCGGCAGCTCGACCGAGGCGAACACGGCGCTGACCTGGGCAAGCCAGGCTTGACCCACCTGCGCCGGGTCGGCGGCAATACCCGCGGCGGCCAGGCGCGTCTCGCTTTCACTGCCCTGGCTCAGCTCCACGGTGAAGCGCCACAGTGCCGGGATCGCCGCGAGCATGCGGCGACGGCTTTCGTCAGTGCCACCCCCCAGACGCTGCACCCACTCAGCGGAGCGGCGCAGGTGATAGGTGACCTCCTTGAGCGCTTTGGCCGCGATCCCGGCGATGCGCGGATCGCTGGAGGCGCACAGGCCCTCGAGCATCGCCAGGTGCCAGGCGTCGTAGAGGAACTGCTTGGTCATGGTCACGGCAAAATCGCCGTTCGGTTGCTCGACCAGCAGCAGGTTGTGGAAGGCGCGCTCGTCACGGCGAAACGCCAGGGCGTCGGCATCGCGGCCGTCGTCGAGCAGTTCGGCGGCATACTCCAGCCAGTTGCGCGCCTGGCCGACCAGGTCGAGGCCGACATTCATCAGCGCCAGCTCTTCTTCCAGTGCCGGGGCGTGGCCACACCATTCGCACAGGCGCTGGCCCTGGATCAGGGCGCTGTCACCGAGCAGCAGCAGGTAGGGAATCAGATCGTCGTTGTGCATGGCGGGCCTCACATGTGTCCGACTTCGTCAGGCAGCTCGTAGAAGCTGGCATGGCGATAGACCTTGTCGTCCGAAGGGGCGAACAGCGGGTCTTTTTCGTCAGGCGAAGAGGCGGTGATCAGCGCCGAAGGTACCACCCACAGGCTCACGCCCTCGCTGCGCCGGGTGTACAGCTCACGGGCGTTCTCGATGGCCATGGCCGCGTCGGCGGCATGCACGCTGCCCACGTGCTTGTGGTTCAAACCGTGCTTGCTGCGCACGAATACTTCGTAGAGGGTCCAGACAGACATGTTCGATCTCCGCATCGGTCGCCGCTTCAGGCGGCGTTCTTGTTCTGTTGCTTGCGCGCATAGGCCACGGCGGCCTCGCGTACCCAGGCACCGTCTTCGATGGCCTGGCGACGGGTGGCGACCCGCTCCTGGTTGCAGGGGCCGTTGCCCTTGATCACTTCGTAGAATTCGTCCCACTGGATTTCACCGAAGTCGTAGTGGCCGCGTTCGGCGTTCCACTTCAGTTCCGGGTCAGGGGCGGTGCAGCCGAGCAGTTCGAGCTGCGGTACGGTCTGGTCGATGAAGCGCTGGCGCAGTTCGTCGTTGGTCTGGCGCTTGATCTTCCAGGCCATCGACTGCGCGCTGTTGGGGGAGTGTTCGTCGCTGGGGCCGAACATCATCAGCGAGGGCCACCACAGGCGATTGATTGCGTCCTGGACCATGTCCTTCTGCGCCTGGGTGCCGTGGCGCATCATGGTCAGCAGCAGTTCGTAGCCTTGGCGCTGATGGAAGCTCTCTTCCTTGCAGATACGGATCATCGCGCGCGAGTAGGGACCGTAGGAGGTACGTTGCAGTACCACCTGGTTGACGATCGCCGCTCCGTCGACCAGCCAGCCCACCGCGCCCATGTCGGCCCAGCTCAGGGTCGGGTAGTTGAAGATGCTCGAGTACTTGGCCTTGCCGCTGTGCAGCTTGGCGATCTCTTCGTCGCGGTCGGCGCCCAGGGTCTCCATGGCGCTGTACAGGTACAGGCCGTGGCCGGCTTCGTCCTGGATCTTGGCCATCAACTGCAGCTTGCGCTTGAGGCTCGGGGCGCGGGTGACCCAATTGCCCTCGGGGAGCATGCCGACGATTTCCGAATGGGCGTGCTGGGAGATCTGGCGAATCAGGGTCTGGCGATAGGCCTCGGGCATCCAGTTTTTCGGTTCGATCTTGATCTCGGCGTCGATCTTCTCCTGGAAATGGCGCTCTTCGGGCGACATCTCTTCCAGTGACTTGACACGTTTGACGCCGGTTTCGACTAGCTGTGCGTACATGTTCGGGCTCCCGCCTCAGGGGTGGTTGGGGCATGGAGTTCTTTATAAGTGATACGCGATCCAACATCAAACATAAAAACATGTATCAGATAAAATTGTGTATCACGTTGCGGCCCTATCGCGGGACGAGCCCGCTCCCACAGGCGGCTCGATAATCTTGGAGTCAGTGGGAGCGGGCTCGTCCCGCGATAGGGCCGGCAAATACGGCGCAAAAAAAAGCCCCGGACAAGGCCGGGGCAGAAAAAGGCAGCCGAATCGAAAGTCAGCTGGCCAACCTTTTGTCGTAGACGTGGCAAGCCTTGCCCTCGGAGCGCTTCAGCGTCCCGCAGGGCTGCAGGCGAATCTGCGTGCTGATGCCGATGTAGGTCTTGATCTGCTTGCTCAGCTCACCCACAAGCGCCTTGCGCGTAGCGTCGTCCAGGTACTGGCTGTCGGCACGTAACTCCACGTGCACTTCCACACTATCGAGATTGCCATTGCGATACAGATGAATCTCGTAAAGCTCGGAAAGCTGTTTTATTTTCAGCACCTGCTCTTCGATCTGCGTGGGGAACACATTGACCCCGCGGATGATCAGCATGTCGTCGCTGCGCCCGGTGATCTTGCCGATCCGCCGCATCGGCCGTGCCGTGCCGGGCAGCAGGCGGGTCAGGTCGCGGGTGCGGTAGCGCACCATCGGTAGCGCCTCCTTGCTCAGTGACGTGAACACCAGCTCGCCCAGTTGCCCATCCGGCAGGACCTCGCCAGACACCGGGTCGATGATCTCGGGATAGAAATGGTCTTCCCAGATGGTCGGGCCGTCCTTGGTCTCGATGCACTCCATGGCCACGCCCGGCCCCATGATTTCCGACAGGCCATAGATATCCAGGGCGTTGATACCCAGGCGTTGTTCGATGGAGCGGCGCAGCTCGTCGGTCCAGGGTTCGGCACCGAAGATGCCCAGCCGCAGCTTGAGGTCGTTGGGGTCGATGCCCTGGCGTTCGATCTCGTCGGCCAGGTTGAGCATGTAGGACGGCGTGACCATGATGATGTCGGGCTGGAAGTCGCGGATCAGCTGCACCTGCTTCTCGGTCTGGCCGCCGGACATGGGGATCACCGTGCAGCCCAGGCGCTCGGCGCCGTAGTGAGCGCCCAGGCCACCGGTGAACAGGCCGTAGCCATAGGAGACATGCACCTTGTCGCCCTTGCGTCCGCCTGCGGCGCGGATCGAACGGGCGACCACGTTGGCCCAGGTGTCGATATCGTTCTGGGTGTACCCGACCACCGTGGGTTTGCCCGTGGTGCCGCTGGAGGCGTGCAGGCGTACCACTTCCTCCTGGGGGACGGCGAACATGCCGTAAGGGTAGTTGTCACGCAGGTCGCTCTTGCCGGTGAAGGGGAAGCGCGACAGGTCTTCGAGCGACTTCAGGTCGTCCGGGTGGGCGCCGCAGGCGTCGAAACGCTGGCGGTACAGCGGCACCTTGTCGTAGGCGTGGCGCAGGCTCCAGCGCAGGCGTTCGAGCTGGTGCTGGCGCAGGGCGTCGACACTGGCGGTTTCCATGGGGTCAAGCAGGGCGCGTTCGGCATCGTGGTACATGTTCATGGCTTCACTCGAGTTGTTCTTGTACGCCGGCCCGTCGAGGAGCCGTGAGTGTCATGGTGGGCAGCATACTGCCCGTTGCAGCGTGGGTCGCGGTCCGTTGGTCGAGGTGCCTCAAAGGCGCTCGATCACCATGGCGATGCCCTGGCCGACGCCGATGCACATGGTGCACAGGGCGTAGCGCCCGCCGGTCAGTTCCAGCTCGTGCAGGGCGGTGGTGACCAGCCGTGCGCCACTCATGCCCAGCGGATGACCCAGGGCGATGGCGCCACCGTTGGGGTTGACCCGTGGATCGTCGTCGGCAACGCCCAGCTCGCGCAGCACTGCCAGCCCTTGGGCGGCGAAGGCTTCGTTGAGCTCGATCACGTCCATGTCGGCCAGGGCAAGGCCGGTCAGTTCCAGCACTTTGCGCGTCGCTGGCACCGGGCCGATGCCCATGATGCGCGGCTCGACTCCGGCTGCGGCCATGCCGACGATCCGCCCGCGAGCCTTCAGGCCGTGGCGGCTGGCTGCGCTGCTGCTGGCCAGCAGCAGTGCGCAAGCACCGTCGTTGACCCCCGACGCGTTGCCGGCGGTGACGCTGCCACCTTCGCGAAACGGCGTACCAAGGCGCGCCAACTGCTCCAGGGTGGTGTCGCCGCGCGGGTGCTCATCCTGTTCGACCACCTTGGCCGGGCCCTTGCGCTGGGCGATCTCGACCGGGACGATTTCGCGCGCCAGGCGGCCATTGGCCTGGGCGGCGGCAGCCTTGTGCTGGCTGCGCAGGGCAAAGGCATCCTGGTCGGCGCGCGAGATGCCGAACTGCTCGGCAACGTTCTCGGCGGTCTCGGGCATCGAATCGATGCCGTATTGCGCTTTCATCAGGGTGTTGACGAAGCGCCAGCCGATGGTGGTGTCGAACAGTTCCGCACTGCGGCCGAAGGCCTGTTCGGCCTTGCCCATGACGAAGGGCGCGCGGGACATGGATTCGACGCCGCCGGCCAGCATCAGCCCGGCCTCGCCACAGCGCAGGGCGCGGGCGGCGTTGCCGATGGCGTCCAGGCCCGAGCCGCACAGGCGGTTGAGGGTGGTGCCCGGCACCTCGACAGGCAGCCCGGCCAGCAGCGTCGCCATGTGCGCAACGTTGCGGTTGTCTTCGCCGGCCTGGTTGGCGCAGCCGAGGATCACATCGTCGATGGCGTGCCAGTCCAGCTCTGGATGGCGGGCGATCAATGCCTTGATCGGGATCGCCGCCAGGTCGTCGGCACGCACGCTGCTCAGGGCGCCGCCGTAGCGGCCGATGGGCGTGCGTACGGCGTCGATGATCAGGGCGTCGTTGAGGGTCGGTTCAGTCATCTTGCGTCTCCTGCGTCAGCACGCTGCCGCGCAACGTGTAGGACTTGCCATGGAACAGCGCCACCAGCTCGCCACGCTGGTTTTCCAGGCGCACGTCGTAGAGGCCGGTGCGGCTCTTGCGCACCTGTTCGTGGGCGGTGGCGGTCAACTGGTCGCCGAGCAGCGCCGGGGCCACATAATCGATGCTGCAGCCCAGGGCCACGGTGGCCTCGTCGTGGCTGTTGCAGGCAAAGGCGAATGCCGAATCGGCCAGGGCGAAGAGAAAGCCGCCGTGGCAGGTGCCGTGGCCCTGGATCATGTCGGCGCGCACGGTCATGCGCACCGTGGCGCTGCCGGGGCCGGCCTCGAGCAGTTCGATGCCCATGCCTTGGGTCGCAGGGTCACGGGCGTACATGGCATTGGCACAGGCGCGGGCCAGCGCTTCGGGTGTGCGAGGTGTGTCAGTCATGCAGGCGGCCTCCTTCGGCATGGGTGCGGCGCAACAGCAGGGAAGGGCGATAGCGTTCTTCGCCGTAGGCCTGTTGCAGGTGTTCGAGGGTGCGCAACGTGTGGGTAAGGCCCATGCGGTCGGCCCAGGCCAGCGGCCCCAGTGGATAATTGACCCCGGCGCACATGGCCAGGTCGATGTCGGCCGCCGAGGCGACGCCTTGCAGCACGGCATCGGCGGCTTCGTTGGCGAGCATGGCCACCGTGCGCAGCACGGCGAGCCCCGGCAGATCAGCCAGGGCGCTGACGGTGAATCCGGCGCGCTGGAGCAGTGCGACAACCTGATCGCGGGCTTCGATCGTGGTGCTCCTGGCCCAGGTGATGGCGATGCGGGTAGCGCTGCTGTAGTCCAGGGCGAGGTCGATCAGCACCAGATTCTGCAGGCCGTCGTCGCGGGCGCGCTGGCTGGCCAGGCGACCGTCGGACAGGGCCAGGGTGGCGTCGCCAATGCGCAGCAAGCCCTGGCCGGCGCGCTGGGTAAGCTCGATGCCGCTGGCGTTCAGGCGTTGCACCAGCGGCTGCATGACGCCGAGGTCGCCCTCGACCACGCAGCGCGTGACCTCGGCAGCGCTGCGCAATTCGGCAGGCTGCGGGCGTTCGGCGCCCTCGCGGTAGTCATGGAAACCCTGGCCGCTCTTTCGTCCCAGGCGCCCGGCCGCCACCAGTTCCTTCTGTACCTGCGAGGGTTGGAAGCGCAAGTCCCCGTAGTAGGCGTCGAACACCGAGCAGGTGACGGCGTAGTTGACGTCGTGGCCGATCAGGTCGGTGAGTTCGAACGCGCCCATGCGGAACCCGCCGGCCTCGCGCAACAGCGCATCGAGGGTGGCGCAGTCGGCTGCACCTTCCTGCAACAGGCGCAGGCTCTCGGCGTAGAACGGACGGGCTACGCGATTGACGATGAAACCAGGGGTGGAGCGCGCATGCACCGGCTGCTTGCCCCAGGCCTTGGCGGTGTCGTACAGCGTATCGGCCACGGCCGGTTCGGTCGCAAGCCCCGACACGACTTCGACCAACGCCATCAAGGGGGCAGGATTGAAGAAGTGCATGCCGCCCACTTGCCCGGGACGGGCCAGCCCCGCTGCGAAGCGGGTAATCGACAACGAAGAGGTGTTGCTGGCGAGGATGCAGGTTTCTGCGCAGAGGGCTTCGAGCTGGTGCAGCAGTTGCTGCTTGATCTCGAGGTTTTCCACGATCGCCTCGATCACCAGCGCTGCATCGGCCAAGGCCTCGAGGGACTCGGCAGGTTGCAGGCGGGCAGTGATCAGCTCGCGCTCACAGGCGCTCAGCTTGCCTTTTTCCACCTGGCGCGCCAATTGCCGGGCGATGCCGTCGATGGCCTGCGCTGCAGCGCCCGGGCGATTGTCATAAAGCCGGACTGGATGCCCGGCCTGGGCTGCAACCTGGGCAATGCCGGCACCCATGGCGCCAGCACCGATCACCGCAACCTGAGCGTCAATGTGCAAGGCGCTCATCTCAGCACCCCTTGAACGTCGGCGTACGTTTTTCCATGAAGGCGCTGACGCCTTCGCGGTAGTCGTCGCTGCGCCCCGCCAGGCGTTGCAGGTCGCGCTCGAGCGTCAGTTGCTGGTCGAAACTGTTGTCGAAGCTTGCGTTGAGGCTGCGCTTGATCAGTGCCAGGCCATAGGTGGGCTGAGCGGCCAGGTGCCGCGCCAGGCGCAGTGCTTCGTCGCGCAGCTCGGCATCGTCCACCACGCGGTGAATCAGCCCCCATTGCTCGGCCTGTTCGGCGCTCAGACGCTCACCCAGCATGGCCAGGGCTTTCGCGCGGGCCATGCCGACCAGTCGCGGCAGCAGCCAGGTGCCGCCGGAATCCGGAATCAGGCCGATGCGGCAGAACGCCTGGATGAAGCTGGCCGAGCGGGCGGCCAGCACCAGGTCGCAGGCCAGTGGAATATTGGCGCCGGCGCCGGCGGCCACGCCGTTGACCGCGCAGATCACTGGCATCGGCAAGTCGCGCAGGCTGCGGATCAGCGGGTTGTAGAACTGCTCGATCGAATGACCCAGGTCGGGGCGCTCGGCGCCGGGGGCGACATTGCGATCGGACAGGTCCTGGCCGGCGCAGAAGCCCCGGCCCTCGCCGGTCAGCAGCAGCACCCGCGCCTGCGCGCTCTGGCGCACCTGCTTGAGCGCCTCGCGCACCTCGAGGTGCATGTCGGCGTTGAAACTGTTGAGTTGCTCGGGGCGGTTGAGCGAGAGGAGGGCGACGCCGTCCTCGATGGAAAACAGGATGTGCTGGAAGCTCATGGCAAGCGCGCTCCGTCAGTCGGTGGAATCGAGTGGTTCAGCGGCCGATGAAGTTGGCCGGGCGTTTTTCCTGGAAGGCGCGGATGCCTTCGTCGCGGTCGGCAGTGCCGGCCAGCAGGGTGAAGGCATGTCGTTCGAAGCGCAGGCCGCTGGCGAGGTCCGTATCCTGGGCCTTGAGCAGGGCCTCTTTGGCCAGGCGCACGGCCAGGGGCGCCTTTTGCGCGATGCTGCGGGCCACCTGCAGGGCGCGTTCGACGGTCAGTTCGGGCTGGGTCATTTCGCTGATCAGCCCGGCCTGCAAGGCATGGCGGGCATCGAGGGTTTCGCCGGTGAGCACCAGTTGCATGGCCAGGGGCTTGCCGACCGCGCGAAGCAGGCGCTGGGTGCCACCCGCGCCGGGGATGATGCCGAGGTTGATCTCTGGCTGGCCGAAGCGTGCGTCGGCCCCGGCGATCACGATATCGGCGCACATCACCAGCTCGCAGCCACCGCCCAGGGCGAAGCCGTTGACGGCTGCGATCAGGGGCTTGGGGAAGGCGGCGATGCGTTGCCAGTGGGCGACGCGTGGGTCGTTGAGGATGCCGACCAGGTCGCGCTCGGCCATCTCATTGATATCGGCGCCGGCGGCAAAGGCCTTGCGATTACCGGTGATGACCACCGCGCGGGTGTGTTCGTCATGGGCAGCGGCGTCGAGTTCGTTGGCGAGTTCTGCCAGCAGCTCGGTATTCAGGGCGTTGAGGGCTTTCGGGCGGTGCAGGGTGATCAGGCGGACACCGTCCGCCGGAGCCTGCACAACGAGGTTGCTTGGCATGGTGGTACCTCAGGCTGCACGTTTGGCGCCGGTCAGGGCCGGCCAGTTCTTGGAATCGGTTGCAGTGGTGGCGCAAGTATAGGCTCAAAGCGATACGGAATATCAATATCAAAATTAAATTGGCGTATCTAAATATTCAGTGGTGATCGGTGAGGCTACTGGAGACCCTTTGCACATAGGGATTTGGTCTGGCTTGCGGTGGGTGCGCAGGGCGAATCACAAAGCGATACAGCAATTTCAAAATTGACTGACTCATTTGAAGTGATACATGATCCTCTGACATCATGAATCACATTGAGTCGCTCCCATGCCCTGCTATCGCCTCGACGGCTTGACCCCCGTGGTCCATCCCACTGCCTACGTCCACCCCAGTGCCGTACTGATCGGCGATGTGATCGTCGGCCCCGGCTGTTATGTCGGGCCTCTCGCTGCATTGCGGGGCGACTTCGGGCGCATCGTCCTGGAGGAGGGCGCCAATCTGCAGGACACCTGCGTGATGCATGGCTTTCCGGGTGGTGACACGGTCATCGAGCGCAATGGTCATGTTGGCCATGGCGCAGTGCTGCATGGGTGCCGAGTGGGGGCGGATGCGCTGATAGGCATGAATGCGGTGGTGATGGATGGTGCGCACATCGCGCCACGCTGCATCGTTGCGGCCACGGCATTCGTCAAGGCGGGCTTCACCTGCGAGGCGCAGAGCCTGGTGGTGGGCTCGCCGGCCCAGGTCAGGCGTGCACTGAGCGACGAGGAGGTCGCCTGGAAGCAGCGCGGCACTCAGGAGTACCAGGCACTTGCCAGGCGTTGCATGGCATCGATGGTGGAGTGTCCGCCGCTGAGTGCGGCCGAACCCGGGCGCCCGCGCATGGGCGATACGGGGCTGCGGCCGAAGGCGGGGCATGGCGCATGAGCATTGCCGTGTCGCGCCATGGTCAGGCGGGGCGGGGTAAAGGTATAGTCGGGGCTTTCCCCGCGCCCAGTTCCCCCATGAGCAGCCTCGTACCCCTGAATCACCTGATCACCCGCTTCCAGGAGCAGACGCCGATCCGCGCCAGCTCGCTGATCATCACGCTGTATGGCGATGCCGTCGAACCCCATGGTGGCACGGTGTGGCTGGGTAGCCTGATCGGTTTGCTGGAGCCCTTCGGTATCAACGAGCGGTTGATTCGCACCTCGATCTTCCGCCTCACCAAAGAAGGCTGGCTGACTGCTGAAAAGGTCGGTCGCCGCAGCTACTACAGCCTCACCGGCACCGGCCGACGACGCTTCGAGAAGGCATTCAAGCGGGTCTACAGTGCCAGCTTGCCAGCCTGGGACGGCGCCTGGACGCTGGTGCTGCTCTCGCAGTTGGACGTTGCCAGGCGCAAGGCAGTACGTGAAGAGCTGGAGTGGCAAGGCTTCGGAGCCATCGCCCCTAACGTGATGGGATGCCCGCGCGCCGATCGCGCGGACCTTGCGGCGACCCTGCGCGAGCTGGAGGCCGAGGAAGACAGTATCGTCTTCGAGACCCATGCCCAGGAAATTCTCGCCTCCAAGGCCATGCGTGCGCAGGTCAAGGAGAGCTGGGGAATCGACGAACTGGGCCAGCACTACAGTGAGTTCATTCGGCTGTTCCGCCCGCTGTGGCAGGCACTGCGCGAGCAGGAAGCGCTGGAGGCGCAGGATTGCTTCCTGGCGCGCACCTTGTTGATCCACGAATACCGGCGTTTGCTGCTGCGGGATCCGCAGTTGCCCGACGAACTGTTGCCCGGCGATTGGGAAGGTCGCGCAGCGCGCCAGTTGTGCCGCAACCTCTATCGCCTGGTGTCGCCCAAGGCCGAAGCCTGGCTCAATGACACGCTGGAGACGGCGGACGGACCGCTACCGGATGCCAGTGAAAGTTTCTATCGTCGTTTTGGTGGTTTGAGCTGAAACGATACGTGGTACGTATCACGGTACATCTTAAGATTCGAGGCCGACGTACTGTTTTGGCCAACACCTGAAAGCTGGCGCGCCCTGCAGGGCGCGGACCAGCCAGAGCGCATTGCTCAACCGCGTTCGACCAACCCCGCCAACACCGTCTGCAGATCGGTATGCGCCTGGCGCGGCGTGCCTTCAAAATCGATCCAGCCTGCATTGAAGCCATCCAGCATTTGCATGCGCGGTAACGGGTTCTGCATTCCCTGCGCAAGGAACAGTGCCTCCCAGCTATTGTTCCATTTCACCCAGCTGCGATAGCAGGTTGGGGTGGCTGGCCTGCGCGCCAATGGTGGACAGGCACACCACGCGTGACGGTTTGCTGGCCAGCAGTGCTGCGTGCAGATTGGCGAGTATCGCGCGGGTTTCCGGGAAATCAGGGCGAGGGTCGAAGTTCGGCGGCAGCAGCACGAACACGGCAGTGGCGTCTTGATTGGAGGATTGATTGGGGGAGGGGGTTGGCGTAGCGCTGCCCCCTTCACCAATTAATCCATTTTTCCCGGACTCTTTCTCATGACTACATCTAATATTTTTTGCCGCTTCATCATTGCATTATCCTTCTCAGCCTTTCTCTCGCAGGCTAATGCTTCTGAAACTACCCAACCATTGACGTTTGATTTCCAAACTATCCAGGTATCTGCTGCACTTCAGCTTCTTGCAGACTATCGCGGGCTTAATCTAGTCCTGGGAGAAGGCGTTACCGGCTCCATGTCGATGCGTATGAAGGACGTTAGTTGGGACGATGCTATTGAATTCGTCACGGGTCCTCGCGGTCTTCTGTACACGGTCGACGGTAAGTTTCTTCGCGTCAGCGCATAACACCAGCTGCTATCGCTGGGTTTGGGATTACATCCAGGTCGTTCAATTTGGATGCTGAGCTGAACGCAATGGAGCAAGCGGGCAGGGGGCGTGTAATCTCCAGCCCGCGCGTGTTCACCACTGATCGGCATCAGGCGAAAATCATCAAAGGCTCTCAGGTTCCATACCAACAGTCGGCCGGTGACGGGGCTACATCCGTCTCTTTTAAAGAGGCTGCGCTTTCGCTCGATGTCACTCCGCTTGTGAACGATACCGGCGTGCTCCTGGACGTGATCCTTTCAAAGGATGAACCTGATTATTCGAAGGCAATGAACGGGGTGCCACCGATCAACACCACGTCGCTGACGTCCCGGGTGTTTTCGGGCTTTGGGAAAACTGTGGCGTTGGGAGGCGTGTACTCGGATACGGATAGCACCGTTGTGCGTAGCGTGCCGTTTTTTGGGCAGATCCCAGGGCTCAAATGGCTGTTCAACAGCAGTTCGACCGTGAAGACTGAAACCGAGCTAGTTTTGTTTCTGACGCCGCGCTTGGTAGATGCGCCTATATAACTCAACTAAATGAATATTTAGTCGAGTTATTCCGTGAAGGCATAACGCGAAGGGTAGGGTTATTCCTTTTTTGGGCCCGGTCGATCCCAACTCTTGAAGAGCGTTAAGCGCGTTCTGGGTAGCATCCTCGGACTGCTGGATTTTTTGTATCACCGATCCGACATGCTTTGAAATGTCTTCATCTTTGGCTGAGTTGGGTAGGTCGGCGGTCATCATGACTATTTGCTTCAGGTTGTTCACATGAAAAAACGCGCTAGCCAATTCGTTGTTAATTTTTTCACTGAATATGTCTGCTTTATCTAGAAACTGAGACGGCAGATCAATCGTAATTGACGACACTTTTTCACCTAGCGTCTTTCGAGCATTCTCATCGATCAGTAATCGCTTGATTTGGACGGCTGAAAAATTGTCGCATCGGAACCTTGCAACTTCGACGCGCGTAGCTCCGATTGGTGTTTTCATGATTTGAGCCAAGAGCTTCGCGCTCGCTGAGCGTTCACGTTTTCTTTGCTGGTTATCACGATACCAAACACACACTGCGAAGATTGCTGCGACGGCCGTCGCCACGGCGCTGATTGCATTCCAGTCAATTTTCCAATCTGTACAAAGCCACATTCCGTTTCTCCGGCGCCGAGTGGAAGCAACAGCGTTGCTAAAGGCGGGCATTCAAGCATGCGGGGAACGCATCGCCAAGCGGTGCCTGTAGGAGCTGGAGCACAGCGATCAAGGCCAAGAGCTGGCTTCAAATCTGTCCACCCAGAGCCCCGGCAGCTCCATACGAAGGTGCGCATAATGTATATTATGTTAAATCATGTGCTATGTAATAAATGTTCATGAGCCTTGTAAGGCCTTGGCGTTCATGGTGAACCATAGAATTAGGTGGCTGCCGATGAGTCTGATTCAGTGCCGTCTTTCTTCAGGTCAGCGTGTACCGCTGCTCTTGCAGGCTGGTAACGCCGCGGCTAAGGTTCTAAGCACGCCTATGTCACCACCAATGACCGCGAACATGACCCCGCCAACCCGCGTACTGAAGAGCCTGCGCTGAAAACCCACGGACGAACCGTAGGTGTTTCTGCGCAGCTGCATGAGGTCTACGAGCACTACATCCAGAGCGAACGTCTGCGGTTGGACTGAGACCTCGGCGAGGCCACGTCGTTATCTGGCCGAGTCTACGAACCGCCATAACGCACAGCGTGCCTCGGCAGCTTGGGGCCGACTTGACAGTCAAGAAGGTTCGTCGTGACTCAATCAGCCGATCACGAACAGGCATCACCCTCCTCCCCTCCAGCCTACGTGTTCAAAGGACCGGCTCATGTTGCGATTCGAACCCGCACCAATGACCAACCAAGGTACGCAGATTCTTCTCGCGACGCATCTCAGCCATACGGACTTGGCCGTAGAGCTCCAGATAGCGGTTAAGGAAACTCTGAACAAGTTGCCCATCAGCCGGAAATGGGCGGCTTGGGGACGCCGAAAAGACCGATTTTCAGCCGCAGATTATTGGAAAACCAAGACAACGCACCAGCACTACCGATGAGGTGCATTGTCGAACCAAGCATCTTGAAACGCGCGCATTCACCCTGCAAACAATCTTCGCTCCCGAGCCCAGACGATCGCCTCACTACGGCTGTGTACGTCGAGTTTGGAATACACTGTGGCTACATGGTTGCGCACGGTGTTGAGTGCCAGGTTCAACCGCGCTGCGATTTCCTTGTCGGCAAGACCTTCGCAAATGAGTGCCAACACATCACGCTCTCTTCGCGTAAGGTTGGTAAACGACGCATCAGGCAAACGGCCTGTGTTAATGCGCTTGGCATTGGCCAACTTTTCTATCAGGGTTTGGCTAAACCACGATGCATCCTGCATGACTGTCTCGATCGCCTCGACCAGCTCGAGTTCCGAACGTTTGCGCTCGGTGATATCCATCATGACTAGCAGGTAGCATGGAGTGTCCTGCAGGCTTACGGTGTCAGCTTGCAGGACGCAGTGGAGTCGGTCGTCATTTTTTTTACGCAGTTTCAGGTCCAGCCCCTCAATCCGCCCTGTTTTTTCCAACACGTCGAACACCTGAGCCGTAATGCGGCTATCGTCCATGAAATTGATTTCAGCCACCGTTTTGCCTAGCAGTTCCTGCGCGGTGTACCCCAGAGTGTCGAGAAAGGCTTCGTTGGCATCGATCAGTTGCTGCCTGTCAGCGCTGCACAATAAGGTAGGCACGGGGCTCAGGCGAAACGCCTTGGCGAAGCGCTCCTCGCTCTGACGCAGTGCATTTTCCGCCTTGCGCCTGGGCTCAAGGTCGGTGAATGAGAACAACATGCAATCTTCCTCATGCATGTCCAGTGGTTGTCCCGCCACGATGACCAGCTTCGTGCCTCCATCCGGCAAGCGCAATTCAGCCTGCATCTGCGGGATAGTTGCCCCCTCTATGAGGCGCTCGATCGCCAATTCCTTGCGCTCGGCGTTTTCCAGCACATCTACCTCATAGACAGACCTGCCGATGACGTTATCCCGCACATGGCCGGTCATTTCCAGAAAGCCTTGATTGACTTTGATAAAACGTAGATCGCTGAGCCGGCAGATAACCGCAGGCGCCGGGTTGGCATTGAAGGTTTTTTCGAAGCGCTGCTCGGCGCTGGCCCATTCAGTGGCATCGGCGATGATCAGCACCAGCGATTCAGCGTCGCCCTTGCTGTCCGCCAGCACCATGCTGCGCACCCTGTGTACCCGGCTGCGCGCCTCCTCGTCGCCAACGGCCGTAACCTCTACCATCACATCGCTGAAGACCTCTCCAGCGGCCACCCGGGCAATAGGGTACTGCTCGGGTTCAAGCGGGTGATTGTTGCGGTAACGCAACGTGAATCGCTCGCGGTAAGCCTCAGCGTTGCTGCCCAGCTGTTCCAGGCTGTCGACGTCATGCATGCGCAGGGCCGCTTCGTTTGCCCAGATTATCGATTGGTCGACTTCCAGCAGGATCACACCATCGGACAAGCCGGCGATGATTTGCTGAAGCTGGCGGCGGTTGGTCTCGCGTGCGAGCACGGCGTCACTCATGGCAGTTCTCCATTGCGCATGTCGGTGTTACCTGGAGCTTAATCGCTGCAACCAGGCCAAGGGTGGTGCCAATGCACTAGTCGATCAGGTGCAGATGCGCCATTACAGCCTTGCATGAGACCTGCAAACTGGCCCTGACGTTGCACCAGAGGTATCAGTTGCTGGTGCTGCCAGTCCAAACTCTCGAGGATGCATAGATGACGGAATCGTATGTGACCACCCCAGCCAACGCTGTCAGCACGCTGAGGGTATCCTGGAGCGCCGTGTTCGCAGGCGGCGCCATCGCCTTGGCCAGCTACCTGATACTCAGTGTGCTGGGAACGGCCATCGGCGCCGGGGCCGTTGACCCTATGGCTGAAGGCAATCCCTTACGCGGCTTCGGTACGGGCGCGGGGGTTTGGTTGTTCATCAGCACGGTGATCTCCGTGGCAGCCGGCGCCTGGGTGGCCGGCCGTACCGCCCCTACCCGAGGAGGCCTGCATGGCCTGTTGAGTTGGACGCTGACCACGCTGATGGCTACCTGGCTGCTGGCTTCTTTGGCGGGTAGCGTGGTCGGCACCGCAGGCAACATTGCCGGCAAAGGCCTGTCGCTTGCAGCCGATGGCGTCGCTGCTGCTGCGCCTGGTGTTGGCCAAGGCATCAAGGAGCAACTGAACAGACAGGGTATCTCGCTTGACTGGGACAGCCTGGAAGCTGAGCTGAACAAAACGCTTGAGCAGTCCGGCAAGGCTGAACTTAACCCCTCGACCTTGGAGCAAAAGACCGATCAGCTTCAAGCCCAAGGTGAGTCTGCGGGTCAAGTCGCAGCCGAAAACCCGACCCTGACGATCGACCAGCTCAAGCAGTGGTTCGAGCGAGTACGCAAAGCCAGTGAGCCTGCTCTGAGTGCGGCAGACAAGGAAGCCTTGGTCAATATCGTCGCTGCGCGCACCGGAAAGAGTCAGCAAGAGGCCGAGCAAGTGGTTGATAACTACGCCCGCGCTTATCAACAGGCGGCTGAACAGGTGAAGGCTCTGAAAGAACAGGCAGAGCAGCAGGCACGCGAAGCTGCTCAAGTCGCTGCTAGCAACGTATCGAAAGCCGCCTGGGGCACCCTGGTAACGCTTCTGATCGGTGCTGCCTTGAGCTTTGCAGTCGGCCGCTTCGCGTTGTTGTCACGCAAGACACGTGTCATCGCTGAATGACATGCAACTCAACCGATGCACGCACGGTTCTTCCAACCCACGTTTCACTGATGATTGTCGCAGGAGAAAAATGATGAGCAGCGCTTCGGACAAAGTTAAAGGCATGGCTAACGAGGCTGTCGGCAAGGTCAAACAAGCCGTAGGCAAGGCCACCGGGAACACGGACCTCGAGTTAAAAGGCAAACTGCAGGAGAAAAAAGGGGAAGCACAGCAAGTAGTCGGTGATGTCAAGGATGCGCTCACCAAGGATTAACCTCGTCAACTGTTGTGAATGAGCGGTCGTCAGCGGACGACCGCTCATTCATTGCGTGCTTTGCTGGCTTGCGCAAGCATGAATGCCAATCAGCGCGTAGCCAGCGTTACCGACCAGCTCATGCCAGTCCTTCAGCGTTCTGACCAATGCAGGACAGGCTGTGGGCACGATGCTCGATCAACACAGCTCTAATGCATCCATTTGAGTGCTCGCTGACGAGGTCTACGCCCGCTTCATCCACCAGACCAACACCCAGTATTACCTGGGTGAACCGCGCAGCCTGGAAGTCGCTGTGCAGTGGCGCTACTGATGGGCCTGAAGCGCCAGTTGTATCTCTGGCACCGCTGGCTGGGCATCGTCGCCTGCCTGTTCATGGCGCTGTGGTTCGTCTCCGGGGTGGTCATGCTGTATGTCGGCTACCCCAAGCTGACCCCGGCTGAGCGCCTGGGCCATCTGCCGGCGTTGCCGGCAGGGTGCTGCGCCGAGTTGCCGGCCAGCTGGGCGCAGCAGCCAATGAAAGCCCTGCGCCTGACCAGCCTGGGCGGGCGACCCTATTACCTGCTTGAACTGGCCGACGGCCGCCGTGTCACCCTCGATGCTGCAAGCGGTGATCAGTTGGCCAGCAGCGACCCTGCCTGGGCGCTGGCCACTGCTCGACAGTATGCCGGTGACGCGGCATTGACTTACCTGGGGACCGTGGATGAGGACATGTGGACACACTCACGCGCCCTGGACAGCGATCGGCCCTTGCACAAGGTGCAGGTAGCAGATGCTGCCGGTACCTGGCTGTACCTGTCCGGACGCACCGGCGAGGTGGTGCGCGACGCCACCGCCCAGGAGCGCGCCTGGAACTGGGTCGGTGCCTGGCTTCACTGGCTGTATCCCTTGCGCGGGGGATTCGGCTTCGACAATGGCTGGCGCACGCTGGTGATTGGTCTCTCCCTGCTCGGTACGCTCATGGCGGTCCTGGGCATGACGGTGGGGGTCCTGCGTCTGCGGTTGCGCAAACGCTATCGCAGCGGGTCATGCAGCCCCTACCCCGGTGGCTGGTTGCGCTGGCATCACATCGGCGGGCTGTTGTTCGGCGTGGTGCTGGTGTTATGGGTGTTCAGTGGGCTGATGTCCATGCGCCCCTGGGGCCTGACCGACAGCCATTCGCGCCTCGACCTGTCGGCCCTGCGCCAAGGGCCATTGCGCCCCGACGATTTCGCTATGCCGCTGCGCCAGGTCATGGCGCGCCTGGCCGAGGAGGATGGATTCGTTCCGGTCGAGCTGCAATGGCAGCGGCTCGCTGGCGTCACGTTCGTGGTCGCACGCAGCGCCAGCGGCGACAGCCGCCTGGTCGAAGCCGGCATGGCACCGAAGCGAGCCTTGTCCAGGCAGCGGCTGCTGGCCGCCGCCCAGGCCATCGCGCCGGGAGGCGCTGTCGAGGATTACTGGCAGACCGCCTACGACTTCCACTACTTTGCCCGTGATCCGCAAAGCATGTACGGCTTGCAGATGCGCCCACTGCCCGTGTTGGGCCTGCACTTCGCTGACCCTGCGCGCACGTGGGTATACCTGGACCCGGCCAGCGGCGAGGTGGTGGTCAGCTTCGACCGCACGCAACGGGTCGGCCGCTGGTTGTTCAACCTGCTGCACAGCTGGGATTGGCAACCTCTGCTGGCCAGGCCGCTGCTGCGAGAGAGCCTGCTCATTACCATGAGCATCGGTGGCCTGGTAATCGCGCTCAGTGGTGTCGTGCTGGGCTGGCGACGTCTGCGCAGGGTGTTCAAGCTGCCGTTACGTTGATTGCACGCTTGGTGAACAGCGCTGTGGTGTTCACACTACAGCGGCTTTATGCCGGAGGCGGGCTCGACTGGCTCACGCCGTTCAGCCTGTTCTGCGGGCTAGGCCTGGTGGTTGCCTACACCCTGCTCGGTTGCACCTGGCTGGTGATGAAGACCGAAGGGCCGCTGCAGCAACGCATGCACGATGTTGCCAGGCCTCTGGCGCTGGTGCTGCTGGTGGTGATCGCCGTGGTCAGCCTGTGGACACCGCTGGCCTACCCGCAAATCGCCGCCCGCAGGTTCAGCATACCCAACCTGCTCTGGTTCATGCCGGTGCCGATCCTGGTACTGGTGACCTTCTACGGGCTGCTGCGTGCCGTGGCACGCAACGCGCACTACACGCCGTTCTTGCTGACCCTGGCGCTGATCTTCCTGGGCTACAGCGGGCTGGGCATCAGCTTGTGGCCAAACATCATCCCGCCGTCGATCAGCATCTGGGAGGTCGCAGCGCCGCCGCAGAGCCAAGGCTTCATGTTGGTGGGCACACTGTTCATTCTGCCTATCATCCTCGGCTACACGTTCTGGAGCTATTACGTGTTCCGCGGCAAGGTGAGCCATGAAGACGGCTATCACCAGGGGCCCAACGTGATGACACCCAGTGTGAAGCAACCGATGTGGCGCCGCGGTGCGCCTGCGACAAAAAAGCGCACCACGGAACTTGTACAGCCCGCAACGGATGCGGCTTAATGCGCGCCACATTCGTTCGGGTGGCTCATGCTTTCACGTGCACGTGCACATCTTTGTCTGTTCGCCTGCTTCGCCGTGCTGTTCAACCTGCTGGCGATGCCGCTCGACCGTGCCTTGCAAACACCCCGTATCGACAGCCAATCGCTGATCCTCGGCAGCTTCTGCAGCCTGCACGGTGCACAGAGCCTGCCCAAGTCACTGCTGGCCCAGCTCAAGGCCGAGCTGCCGCAACTCGACGATCAGCCAGAAATGAAACACCAGGCTGGCGACTGCTGCTGTGGCCATGCCGGGCATGCCTTGCTGGCCAGCGACTACTATCGTCACCTGCTCCCCCGCTTCTGGCCCGATGCACTCCTGCTCGGTGACAGCCACAGGTTGCCACTGCCACGCGATCAGTGGCCAAAGCTCAACCCCCGCGCCTCTCCCCTGGCCTGACCCGTCGTTACTTGCCCATAGCTGCCCCGTGACCTGCGGTGCGCAGCCCTGCCCGACCGTCTCCAGGAAACACTCATGTCCGCATTCCGCTGCACCGCTCGCGCCGTCCTGCCCGTGCTCGCTTTCTATAGCCTCAGCCCATTGTCATTGGCCGTTGCCGAAACACTGCCCGCTGAAAACTCCACCCTCACCCTTGGCGCGGTCAACGTGACCAGTACCGAAAGCGGCCCGCTGGCCACCAGCAGCGTGCTCAGTTCGGTAGACATCCTGGGCGGCGATATCCTCGAAAAAATGCCGGTGACCTACAGTTGGGAACTGTTCAGCCGTGCACCCGGGGGGATGCTGACCGAGTTCAACCAGGGCACCACCTCGGGCAAACTGTCGTTTCGCGGCTTCAATGGCGAAGGCGAAGTGAACGCGGTCAAGTTGCTGATCGATGGCATCCCCAGCAACACCAACGACGGCAACATGCCCTTCATCGACTCGGTGTTCCCGATGGACATCGACAGCATTGAGGTAGTGCGCGGCACCAGCGACCCCCGCTACGGCCTGAACAACATCGCCGGCAACGTCAATATCAACACCCGTACCGGCGGTAACTACAACAAGGCGCGCGTGCGCTACGGCAGTTTCAACACCCGCGAGGTGCAACTGGCCAAGGGCATCGAGACCAGCAACTGGACGCAGAACTATTTCTTCGGCCGCCAGCAGGTCGACAGCTATCGTGACCATGCCGACACCGAGCGCTACAGCTTCGGCGGCAAGTGGTTCTACACCCCTGACGATGGCAGCTACCGCCTTGGCCTGATCGCCCGCCACTACGAGTCCGAAGCCCAGGAGGCCGGCTACCTGACCGAAGACGATGCCCGCCATCATCCGCGCATGAGCAACGCCTACAACGCCACGGACAAAGGCACGCGGCGCATGAACCAGGTCAGCGTGCACCTCGACACGGACCTGGCCGACAACTTGTCCTGGTCGGCCAAGACCTACCTCAACACCTACGATGACCGTCGCTGGACCCAGTACTGGCGCACCAGCTCACAGCAGGAGCGCGACACCTACGAAGACCAGTACGGCGCCATCACCTCGCTGACCTGGCGACCCCAGGTGGACTGGCTGCACGCTTTTGCGCTTGAAGGTGGCAGCGATGTGCAAAAGCAACAGAACCGCAGCGAGCGCTATCGCACCGTGGAGCGTGTACGCCAGGCGCAGACACGCGATCAGGACTTCGACTTCAACACGGTCGGTGCCTACGTGCAGGCGGAGATCGAGCCATTCGAATCGTTGAAGATCGTACCGGCGTACCGGGTGGACAAGATCAGTGGTGACTTCACCAACAAGATGACCGGGCAAGACTATGACATCAACGACTACGGGCTGATCAAGCAGCCCAAGCTCAGCGTGGTCTACTCGCCGTGGCGCTTTGCCAGTGTCTACGCCAACTGGGGCCGCACCTTCCAGGTCGGTACCGGTGCAGCGGCCTACAAGGTGCCACCGCGTAATGAAGACCTGGCCCCGTCGATCAACGAAGGCTGGGAGACCGGCATCAAATTCATCCCGGCCAGTTGGGTCGATGGCCGCGTAGCCTACTGGCGCCAGGATGCCAGCGGTGAAGTCAGCCGTCGCCTCAACGACCCTAGCGGCGAGTCGGACAACGTCGGCGAAACACGGCGCTGGGGCTACGACCTGCAGGTCAACCTGCACCCAAGCGAACGCACCGAGATGTGGATGTCGTACTCCTGGCAATACTCGAAGATTCTTCAGCCCAGCAGCACGCTGCCTGACAGCAAAGGCAAGGAGATCGACCACGTGCCGCACCACCTGTGGAACACCGGCATCAGCTATCAGGCCACCCCTGCCCTGCAACTGAGCGCCTGGGCGAACGGCCAGACCAACTACTACCTGGAGCGTGAGAACACCCAGGGCACCTACGGCGGCTACGTGCTGATGAACCTGGGCGCGACCTACAAGCTCAGCGAAACCATGAGCGTAGACCTGCAACTGAAGAACCTGACCAACCGCTACTACGAGTACGTCTGGTACGACCCCGATGGCGCCGATGCCTCGCTGCATTCACCGGGTGACGGTCGGGCCCTGTATGCCGGGATGACCTTCGATTTCTAAAGGGGATCTGCGTTCTGCCTGGTGAGTGGCCTGTTACGCCAAAACGCTAGCGTTCTGGCGATCACTTGCATCAGTTGAGCGGGGTGGGTGGGAGTGTACCCAGCAGTGAGACCGCTGCGACTGCCGCCACCCCACAAAACCATTCAACCAGGATGCTGGTGCGCAGTACGTGGATAAAGCTCCATGCACGGCCGGCACCACTAACCTAACGTCCACTTGCAGCCCGGATTTCAAGCGGACACTGGCGCGCACGGGCCCCTTGCTCAGTGCTTCTGCGATGTCTGGGAAGCGCAAGAACTGCGCGATGATATCCGCGCCGGCCTCGGCTTCGATGAGTATGTCGATATCGCCTACCGTATCGCGCAGGCGACGTATGCTTCCTGCGGTTGTCGCCTGCGCACCCCCTGGAATTTGCCGCACATAGCCAAGCACAAGGTTGGCGACGGGTTCAATAATCCCCAGTGGAAAGCGTTCAGGGAGGGTCATGGTGCGACCTCGCTCGCGCGGTGAGCCTGCAGATACAAGGTCCACGGCGCGTCAACCGATCCAGTGAATCTCCGGCGCCTTGCGCTGCACATCAGCTGCCACTGAGCAGGGATAACCTACAATCACCGGCGCGACAGGGGCGCATTCATCGGGCAAGTGCAAAGCCTGCCTGCCAGCCGGCGTGGCGAGATAACGCTGCGCCAGCCCTATCCAGCAACTGCCCAGGACCTCGGCATGCGCCGCGAGCATCAGGTTCTGCGCGGCCAGCGCGCACTCTTCAACGGCCCAGTCACTGGCCGTCTTCGCAGCGATCACGATGAGCGCAGGAGCGTGGTAGAAGATCTGAAAGCGCTCATCATTCAACATCGCTTGCAAAGATTCAGGCAACTGATCGCCACAGTGCTTTGCCAGGTACGCTTTCGCATCGGACGATACCCCTGCTCCAGAAGTGCCTGGTCGCGTACCACGGTGAACACCCAAGGTTGCAGGTTCATCGCGCTCGGTGCCTGTGCCGCGGCTTCGATCAGGCGGACGATCAGATGCTGCTCGACAGGCTCGGCGGTGAACGCACGGGTCGAGCGACGCTCGTGAATCGCCTCATAGATATTCATGGCTCAGCCTCGAAAGTATTCATCCGGACCGTAGCCCGCCTTTGAGCTCCGGAATATCCGGGATCAGCCGGTCACGCTTGAGCTTGTAGAGGTAATACATCAGCAGTTGGGCGCGCCCCACTGCGAATGAGGGAACCAGAATGATGCCATGACGCAGGAGAGTCTGGTTGATGGCTTGGGCCAGAGACTGCTCGGTCAGATCAATGCGCCCTGCCCTTCAACGTGCCGCCCCTGCCACCTCATATCAAGCTTTCGGCGAGCCGACTGAACGTTTATTCAGCCGCCCCGGTCGCACAACAAAGACGCAGCACAATGCGCGTACCCTGACCGTGAGGACCTCACCATGAGCGCGATCTCTTCCAATGGGGCTGAAACGCACCCCATCTGTCTGACCCTCAATGGTCAGCCCCGAACACTGCAGGTGCATCCTTGGGTCACCTTGCTCGACCTGCTTCGTGAGCAGTTGGACCTGGTCGGTACCAAGAAGGGTTGCGACCATGGCCAGTGCGGCGCCTGCACGGTGCTGCGCGATGGCAAGCGCGTCAATGCCTGCCTGACCTTGGCCATCATGTGCGACGGGGCCGACCTGGTGACCATCGAAGGGCTGGCCAGCGGCGACGTTTTGCACCCCATGCAGCGCGCCTTCATCACCCACGATGCATTCCAGTGCGGTTACTGCACCCCGGGGCAGATCTGCTCTGCGGTCGGGCTGGTTTACGAAGCACGTGCCGACACCCGCGAGGCCATTCGTGAGCAGATGAGCGGCAATCTCTGCCGCTGTGGCGCCTACGGCAACATCGTCGCGGCGGTGGAAGAAGCCCTGCCGTTGATGAGGGATGGGATCGAGCCACAACGAGGGCAGAATCCATGACACCTTTCAGCTACCACAAGCCCAACTCGGTCAGCGAAGCCGTAAACCTGGCTGACGCCTGCTCGCACTTCATCGCTGGTGGTACCAACCTCGTCGACCTGATGAAGGAAAACGTGGTTCGCCCCAAGCGTTTGATCGACATCTCCGGACTCGGGCTGAACGGTATCCACCCCACGCCCGGCGGCGGCGTGCTGATCGGTGCACGGGTGAGCAACGCCGACCTGGCCTGGCACCCGATGATCGAGCAGCAATACCCGCTGCTGTCCGACGCGATCCTGGCTGGGGCATCGCCGCAGTTGAGGAATATGGCCAGTACCGGTGGCAACTTGCTGCAACGTACCCGCTGCTACTACTTCTACGACACCGGCACCGCCTGCAACAAGCGCGAACCGGGCAGCGGATGCCCTGCGCGCACAGGCATGAACCGCATCCATGCCATTCTCGGCGCCAGCGATGCCTGTGTCGCGACCCATCCCTCGGACATGTGCGTCGCATTGGCAGCGCTCGAAGCCGTGGTGCACGTACAGGGGCCGTCCGGTGAGCGGCAGATACCCTTCGCGGATTTCCATCGCCTGCCCCAGGACACCCCCGAGCGCGACAATCAACTGGCATTCGATGAACTGGTGACAGGCATCGAGCTGCCGCCCCCAATGTTCGAACACCATTACCGTTACCTGAAAATACGCGACCGCGCCTCCTACGCGTTCGCGCTGGTATCAGTCGCTGCAGCCTTGAGCTTCGATGGCGAAGTGATCCGCCAGGCGCGCCTGGCGTTGGGCGGCGTTGCCCACAAGCCCTGGCGGGACCTGGCTGTCGAGCGCATGTTGGTCGGCCAGGTGCCTTCTGAAGCACTCTTTACCCGCGCTGCGCAAACGTTGCTGCAAGGTGCACAACCTCTGCGCCACAACGGTTTCAAGGTAACGCTCGCTCAGCGAGCAATCGTGCGCGCATTGGATGACGCGGCGCGCGGTGCCGCTGACGGAGGAGCACGACCATGATCAAAAGCACACCAGTAGTCGGCACGCCCCTGGACCGGGTGGAGGGTGTGGCGAAGGTCACCGGGCAGGCCCGCTATGCGGGCGAATATCCCGAAGCGGGCCTGCTACACGGCAGCGTCGTGTCCAGTACCATCGCCCGCGGTCGGGTAGTCGATATCGACAGCACACAGGCTTTGCGCGTACCCGGGGTAATCGCCGTGCTCGACCATGGCCATCGTCCGCATATATCGAGTTATGACGACGACTATAGCGATGCCGACTCTGCCGAGGGCTCGCCGTTTCGGCCCCTATTCAATGATCGAGTGCTCTATAGCGGGCAACCGGTAGCGCTGGTGGTCGCTCAAACCCTCGAACTGGCCCGATATGCCGGCTCGCTGCTCAAGATTGAGTATGCCGAGGAGGCTCACCAGACAGACCTGGGCGCATGCCAGCAGTCGCATCCGGCACCCGCCGAAACACCGGCGCCACGTGGCGACTTCGCCGGGCAGTTTGCCGGTGCGCCGGTGCAGGTGGATGCGACCTACCTGACGGCCAACGAGCACCACAACCCGATGGAGCCCCATGCGTCGACCGTGCACTACAAGGCCGATGGCACGCTGGAAATCCACGACAAGACCCAAGGCACGCAGAACTGCCAGGACTACCTGCACAAGGTGTTCGGCCTGCCCAAGGCAAACATTCGTGTACGCGCGGCGTTCGTCGGCGGAGCCTTTGGCTCGGGCTTGCGCCCGCAGTACCAGTTGCCGGTGGCAGTGATGGCGGCGTTGCACCTGAAGCGCTCGGTGCGCGTGACCCTGACCCGTCAGCAGATGTTCACCTTTGGCTACCGGCCCCGCACCGAGCAACGCTTGCGCCTGGGGGCAGACGCAAACGGGCGCTTGCTGGCAATCGCTCACGATGCGCTCGGCCAGACCTCCCGCTTCGAGGACTTCACCGAGCACCTGGTGGAATGGAGCGGCATGCTCTACCAATGCGACAACGTCGCGCTCAGCTATCGCTTGGCCTCGCTCGATGTGTACACCCCGCTGGACATGCGGGCACCTGGGGCCGGGTCCGGGATGATTGCGCTGGAATGCGCCATGGATGAGCTCGCTTGTGCTGCGAAGATCGACCCGGTAGAGCTGCGCCGGCGTAATTTCGCCGCTAACAATGGCAACGAGGGCAAGCCCTACTCCAGCAAGGAATTGCTGGCCTGCTACCAGCAAGGTGCCGAGCGTTTTGGCTGGCATGAGCGCCCCCCCCAACCGCGCAGCATGCGCAATGGCAACCAATTGATCGGCTGGGGCATGGCCGGTGGCGTCTGGGAAGCCATGCAGATGAAGGCCAGCGCCAAGGCGCGCATCGATGCCAAGGGCCACCTCACCGTCAGCAGTGCCACCACCGATATCGGGACCGGCACCTATACCGTCATGACACAGATCGCAGCCGACGCTGCCGGCACCAGGGTGCAGGACGTCACCTTCGTGCTGGGTGACTCTTCACTGCCCACCGCACCGCTTCAGGGCGGATCGTTCACGGTGTCGTCAGTGGGCTCGGCCGTGCGCCAGGCCTGTCAGGTACTGCGTGCCAAGGTGCTGGAGCATGCACGCAAAATGCACCCGCAAGTGGCCAACACACCCCGGGAGCAGTTCGTTTTCGCCGATGGCTACCTGCACGCGGACAGCCATCGCATGGCCATGGCGGACATCGTCGCCAGCGCCCCCGACGGTGAGTTTGAAGTGCAGATCGAGGCAGAGCCCGGCGCCAGGCGCCAACCGTTCTCCACCGCCACCCATTCGGCAGTATTCGTGGAAGTCCACGTCGACGAGGACCTTGGCACAATCAAGGTGGTACGTGTGGTCAGCGCCGTGGCGGCTGGGCGTGTGGTCAACCCGAAAACCGCGCGCAGTCAGATCCTCGGAGGCGTGGTGTGGGGGGTGGGCATGGCTCTGCATGAAGCAGCGCTGACCGACCATCGGTTAGGCCGCATCGTCAATCACAACCTGGCGGAATACCACATCCCGGTGAACGCAGACATCGAGGATATCGATGTGATCTTCGTTGAAGAGCACGACGAGATTGTCAATGAGCTCGGGTCCAAGGGCGTGGGCGAAATTGGCGTTGTCGGGGTGGCCGCTGCGGTGGCCAACGCGATCTACCATGCCACGGGCAAGCGTGTGAGGGAGTTTCCCATCACGCTCGATAAAGTGCTCTGATCGGGTGGGGCCAGGTCCCCATCCGCCTTGCGCTGTCGGCAGCGCGCTCGGACCTTGTCGGCTTCAGGTGTTATAGGACCACCTCAGCGGCCACGGTTGCGTATGAGGGGGTGGTTCTACGGATAGCCGAATCAAGGTAATAGGCAAACACCACAATTGCATTCAAGACCCTCCTCCTCATCACTCAAGATTTTTCTTGTTCCCGTCTCCAACCCTTATTCCTAGAATTTCGTGTCGTGTGCTGGTCTTCGGCATCAAAAAAGAAGGCTGGCTGAAAGTGAAGTGGGCTGCCGGTATCTGCTTGCGTCTTATCGACTCCCCCCAGATGAACATGGCCTGCGGTCTGCAGGCTGATCAAGGAGTGAACAGTTGAAGTTTGCGCCACATATCATTTTGACGCTTTTATCCATTGTAGCCAGCGGTACCGCTAACGCAGATAACACGGCCGGTTGCTGGTGGTCGCCACAAACGACAGACCAAAAAAAGGTGTACTTTAGTTTAGCCATGACGCCTAAAACGCTGCATCTGGCCCCCATCGGCCAACGCATGAATTATCAGGCATTCTCCTTGGCATCCGTGAACAGGTTCATTGATTTCAAATGTCCGACAAAAATAAACCCCATTCACTACAGTTATAAAGTGGATGCTCCTTTGGAGGACGGATACGACGATGTCTATCGAACCAATTTATCCGGCGTTGGAATTCGGCTTGTAGATTTTCGATTGAACAGAGCTCTACCTTTTGAAAATAGTTATCAGAATGCTCCAAGAATGATCGGGCGGCTACCAGAGCCTCTGCATGTAGAACTCATACGTACAGCCCGTGGCATCGAGAAAGGCAATCTCAACGTAAACTTCAAGGTACACGCGCAGGTTGAAGACTGGGATGCCGCAGAAATAGAAATTATTGGGCAGGTGGAGCTGACCTCCAGTAACTATTTCTCAGGATGCACGGGTGAAAAACGTCAAGACATCCCACTTGGCAGAGTAGCTATTGCACTTCTCGAAGAACAGACACCACGCACTGTTGGCTTGAGCGTACTGTGCACGGGCCTTCTTCCGGGATCGAATTTACCCGTTAAAGTATATTTTGAAGGTAGCAACGAAGGCTCCGGCATGCTCAACTTGACCCCCGGAGGAGCAGAGGGCATTGGTGTCGCCCTCACGACCCCCACGGGCGTAAAGCTTCCGTTTAGTAAATGGGCCGGGTTAGCGATGCAATGGGTAAAAAGTGAAGAAGATGGCGAGCGTTATACGTTCGAGTTCCAGGCGAAATATACGCGTAAAGGCAGCGCCAAGATTAAACCCGGCAGAGCCGATGCGGTACTGAATTACGTCCTCGATTATAACTGACCGGGTAATGATGCCAGGTCGGTCAGCGATTGTTCGACCTGCCCCTGTGCGATGCTGAGTGCCATCTGCGAAAGGCACAAACGCCACGGCGTCTCAATGCCTTCGACAACCAGATTAGCCAGTACCTGACGGGTTACTACAACTGGATCCGACCTCATCAACTCAGCGATGGACTGGCTGAGGCGAAAGCTGAAAAAATGCGTTCGATATGAGTTGACCACCGCCCTTCAATAACGAGCCGATAGGACCATCCTCCCCGACCTGTTTAGACGTGCGCGGCTGCTCTCGCTTACCAGAGTGTTGGACGCTCTGAGAGCATGGCAAGGCCTGCTTGCCTAGGGATAAATAATATTGACGATTGCGGATGCCTTGAGCGGACCAATCGACACTTTGTTCGGTGCGAAAGGGAAGTAGAACGCCCCCATTGAGGCGGTAAAGCGATCAGGCGTATAGCTACCGGGGGATAAGCTATGTATCGAAGTACCCCTTCCACGTATAATTGACGACCTTGAGAATATCACCGGTGTGGAGGGGTCGTCAGCAGTAACAAGCATGATTCCGACGCCTTGCGCTGCACCGGGCCGTTGATCGATGAGATAAGTGTCTTGGGTGCCCAGATCATTGCTGGAAAGGAAGATGTCGACAGCGCGGTCCGCAACCCCATTGCCATGAAGGTTTGCGCAGCTAAAATTCAAGTTGAATGGCGTATAGCCAGCCCGCGGAACAGCAGTCACACTTGAAATGCTCACATCTGGAAGAGTGACGGTGAGCCCTGGGTTGTCCAGTTTGCAAGTAGTAGAGGTGGGCGTGTAGATCAACTCCAAGTTTTGAGTGAACATATTTCTTTTCCAATCGGGGGCCCCGGCCACCAGATAGTATGCCGAGCTGAAAATTGAACCAAGCCATTCAAGCCAACTCATGCCGGAGTCGTCGACGACATTTACGAAATTTTTGAGTAGCGCCACGCTACTTTGAAATTTTGTCTCGTCAGGTCCAGGCCCATTTTCCAAGGTAAAGCGCATTGTAATGGGTGTGTTCACCTCGGCGCCTTGATGTGAGCCCGATTTCATGGGTATGGATTCTGGCATCGAGATGATTTCCACCCGGATCCAATAGGTGCCATTCTGAAACCCGATCAATACCCCGCCAGATTTTTTTAGAGCAGATTGGTACTTCAGATTTTCGCCCCCAGAACATTTAAACGACCGACTCGGAAAGTTGGTATAGACCGTCGTCATCCACGTAGGAGAAATATTCTTTTTCACGCGCTCCGAAAGGTCCAGCACAATATTGGGCCCTCGGGATGTGATGTCGTCATAGCACGTTGCATTGGCGGCACAGTTGAAAATAAGGCTCAATAGCAAAATAGCAAAACACAACTTATTTTTTGACCAAGCAGACATTAGCACATCTCCACTCATCGACACGAAACGGACGCGCGAGGTGCGAGTACATCCGGCAGGTTCATCGCGCAGGCACTGTCATGCATGCGCACCGTTAATCGCGAAGGGCGTTCTTCATAGTTTATAAATACCGTGCTGGCCTGACCTACATAACCGATCGAGTTCCCAGCCTGGTCCAGCACCTCGGCGCCGAAGGGCAATGGGGAGCCATTATCATGTACAGCACGGAAGTTAAGCGCCTGGCGCACGTCAGTTTTGAACGTGACCTTCGCCACTGCGTCAGCGAAGGGCACGCTGTGCGCAACGTTGCCGATGACCCGCCCGCCCGAGGTATTCTCGCCTTCGGACAGCACGATCGAATTTGAGCGGTACGGGCTTGCGTAAGGTACAAGCGCGAAACCATCTTCATCGGTGACGACACTGGTATCACCATTGACAATCAAACCCTTTGCCTTCGGCGCCTCGACAACAATCATCGTGTTGCCTATTTCATTGGAGGCCAGAATCTTTCCTGGAATCATGACCACGGTACCGCGTGCGTCCAGACCAAACTGACGGTAATCGGATGCTTCACCGAGTGTCGCTCCGATCGTGGCGTTCTGGGCACGGTAGGAACTACCCACACTGACCGCACGGTTCTCAGGGTCATGGCTCGCAGCTACGCTGTAACTCAGTCGTTGAGATTGCAAAGCACTCCCGCTCACGCTTGTATTACTTTGTGAATAACGTGAGTCGGTAAATGAAACATTGCTGGCGATCGTGGCACGATTGGAAAACATTTCGAATGGAATGGTAAAGCCAATAGACGATCGTGTCTGGTCACGCCCATGTGAATCACGCACCTTGTTGACAGACACGTTGACGGATACTTGGCTGAATGATTTTGAAAACCCAAACTGATACTCCCGGCTCTTTCTATCGGAGCCCCAGTAGTCCCGTTGCACTCCCGAAAAATATACAGATCCCCATTCGCCGGGAAGCCGTTGGCTGACGTTGAGGCTGAGGTTATTACGAGGTCGTGCGCCTGTCAGCGAATCCCAGGTCTTCATGTCGATGACAGCAGCTTCCTCGCTCTGATGTATGTCAAAGCGTTCCTGGTGTTTTTTCCGAGCCTTGCTGAAATTGTTTTCTGTTGCATAAATCGCATCATCAAACGTATAGAAATCTGCGCTTGAGTAACGGAAAGCGCCCAGCGTGAAATTGGTATCCGTGGCATCGAGCAGTTTGCTGTAGGTGATTCGAATACTCTGGCCGGTGAAATCTTGCTGTTTGAGCTTCGTCCGCGCATGCGTCACATCCAGCGAGAGTGCTCCCACCGGTAAATTAAAAGCGCCGCCGACCAAGTAGGCTTGATATTCGCTGCTGACAGTGCTGCCGAGATAGCCCGTGGCGAGGTTGTCAAGACCGCGTTGCCAGGTGGCCTGAAAAAAATCAGGCGTATAGTTCGTATTGGCTTGTACCGCAGAGCCCAACGTCAACGCGTATTTACTGACACCGGCTTTCAGCATGCTAGGCACAGACGAAAAGGGTATTGTGAATGAGGTGATCTCTCCAGTGGCCTCTTGAACAATGGCGGTCAGATCCCCCGCCGAACCGGTATGTGGCAAGGCATCGATCACGAAGGGACCAGGCGGCACGTTTTCCTGATAGATAATGCTGCCGTTCTGCTTCACGATCACCAGTGCATTGGTTCTGGCAGTGCCTCGGACAACGGGAGAGAATGCCTGCATCGACTGGGGGAGCATGTTGATGTCCGAAGACAAGGTGACCCCTTTGGTTTTGACAGAGTCAAATAAGTCTCCGCCAGAATAAAATTCGCCAATTTTTACCACCGACTTCAGCGGCGCAATATTTTTCTGCGCGTAGCGAAGGTTGGACTGATACTGCACCTGCTCGGCGGACCGTTTACGCACCGAGCCAAATTCTCTAATCTGCCAACCACCGATATTCACGCCAACATTCAGGCCCGAATAGATATTGTTGGTCACGGCCTTGGTACGTTGTGTTTGCAACCGGTTATAGACCGCATTGTAGCTGACCAGCAATGCTGGCAGACCTGGGTCCCAGAATTTCGGGTCAATGTAGCTTTCATCAGCACGTCGCATATAGGCTTGAGGGACACTCACGCGCAGACTTTGTGCACTGACATCCAATACAAAGGTTGCACCCTCTGAAATTTGGTTGATCGGAATCCAATCACTAACGCCAACGACGGGTGATGCCAGAGACGTATCCAATCCCAAATCCGAGATTGCCGTAGAGGTGATTTTCACATCCTCACGGGCAGTGCCCAGCAGGACCTTGAAGCGCCCCTTCCATAGTTCATTTACATAAACATCCAATGTATGCTGGCCAGCAGGCAATTCCACATCGTTCAAGAATCGAGAAAGATCTGATTCTTTCGACCTGCCCGCCAGAAGCGAGGTGTCGAAAAACTCCGCGCGCACCTCATGCATCATGATTGAAGAACCCAGCAACACACTGAAAAAAACAGCGGCCTTTGTTTTTTTTGTGTGGGCCATCAAGTTACCGCAACGTGACCACTTCATCTCGGTACGCACCCAGGTCGTCAACATAAGTCAATACATATTGAGCGCCCGGCACAGGTTTATGCTCACCCGGTATATCCAGCGAAGCATGAGGTGCAATCATACTTGCGCCCGCAAGTTCGACACTCGAGTCTTTGACCGCAATGCGTACAATTGTCAGGTGATAAGCGCTGTCATTGAAAATAGACACACCCGTACCGTGCGCCACTGCCCTGATATTTTTAGTGCTGAAGTCAGGGCTGGATTTCAAGGCATCCGGACGATAGAAGAGCTTGACACGCGTTCTCAGCGCAAGTTGCAATGTATTTTGCTCCTTCAGGTGATCCGGAAGTGCAGGTATCTCCAACACATTCAGATAGAAAATACTTTCGCGATCGCTGGGCAACGCTGCGTCCGTTTTTTCAATCCTGAGTTGTTGCCCGCCATGACCAAGCACTTTGACGATCGGCGGGGATAATAGAAAAGGCACGTGCGCTGTTTCAGGCGTAGAGTTGACATCTCCGTCGTCAATCCAGGCCTGAACCAAGGAGGCGTCTGGCCCTGTGCTGGTCAACTGTACGGATACGAAACCCTTGCGTTCGTGGTAAATAATTCGCGTACCATTCAAGATTATGTTTGCCTGGGCATAGGCCGAGCCCAGGACTAAACACACGCCTATGAGCAACTTAAACATTATGTGCCTCAAACCAGGCCTGCGGTCGCGGCCTGGATCTTCGAAGGGCGTATCAGAGATACGAGATGGTGTAAATCAAGCTGGAGCTTACGACCCCTACCCTCGCCGCTGCAGTATTTGTTTTGTAGTAGTAAGCGTCGAACACCAAGGTGTCTGATTCGGGAGACTTCTTTGCGCCAGTAATCCCGGTGTTGAACGGCGTGTTCAATTGCAGCGGCGTCTGCGCTCCGGGCAAACTCAGGGAGAAACCAACGTTTTTCGCTACCGCCGCGTCGCTTTCATTTACCGAGGTATTCACCAGGTACTTACCATCGGTTGAGATATTGTCCGCTGACGAAAAATACATGATCAGCGGCGTAGTCGGCGCCGCGGGGGTCGTTGCACTACTGCTGGCCGCATTACACCCTGAGAACGTCATAGAGAACGACTTTTTGTTCTTCGCGATCGGACCCACAGTCGTCCCCGCGTCTGCGACTGTGATCGGCGCAAGTGCGACAGTAAAGTCGGCGCTCTTGCCACCATTGATCGTGCAGGTTGTGTCGGTGATCATACCGCTAAAAGAGATTACACCACCTGACACATTGGTGGCTGCTACGGACTGGGCACATACAATAGCGGCGGATACGGCCACGAGTGTTTTGAGGTAAAATTTCATAAGTTTTCCAATGTTATTTAAAAGTTTCAATGAGTCATTTTCGCGGCACGATGATCCCGACGTTTCACATTGACTAACGGGGCGCCCCAGAAGCCTGTCTGCTCCCCTAATTCAGAATACGCGAGACCCTACATTAGGGACGGCTCTACCGAACTTACCGCAGTACTCAACGAACATCTCAGAAGGCATTGGGCGGGCAAAGAAGTACCCTTGTGCATAATGCACTCCGATCTGCATCAAATGCTGGCATTGTGCAGCTGTTTCGACGCCCTCGACGACCATTGACATACCCAGCTTTTCCGTAAGTGCAAGTACACAGGAAATAATCGCCTCAGCCTGAAAGTCGTCCTGAATCCTTTGGATAAATGCCCGATCGAGTTTCACCTCGGTAAACGGCAATACGATCAGCCTTTCCAGCGTTGAGTACCCTGAGCCAAAATCGTCCAATGACAATCCACATCCTGCGCGCCTCAAATACCGTGCATTTTCGTAGGCAGCGGAACTGCTGGGGAGCGTCGCAGACTCCAAGATTTCAAACACGATGCTGTTATGAACGACACGACACCTTTCTATTTCTGCAATCAACCTCCCTACCAAGTCGTTATTTGCCAGTTGCACCGGATGTAAATTGAAGGAAAGGGGCACCAAAGCCTCTGTGTGCTCCAACCGCTTCTGGAGTGACAGCCCCTGCTCGAACAACGTCCAGAACAGAGAATCGACCAGCCCATGCCGCACCATCACGGGGATGAATTCCCCGGCTGCAAGAACACCCCTGACAGGATGGTTCCAGCGGGCCAGCAGCTCACCGCCCACGACCTGACGATCAAGCAGATGGATCTTGGGCTGTATGAATGCCTTAAATTCCTGCGACTCCAAGCCTCGCTTGATATCAGCGACGAGAGGTAGCTCCAACTCCGTAGAGTCTGATGCAGCCCTGACTCCCAGATCGCTTCTGCCGAATGTTGGGAATTGACGTTCCACGGTATTTCAAATCCCTATAGGAGAGGAGTGAGAGGGGCGCTCAAATCGTTCTGGCGGCACTGTAAGCAGGAAAGGCTGGTGCATCTGTAGGAAATTTCCCAAGCGGCGCGAGATGAAAAACGAGTCGGCTTCTTCCGTTTCATGCCGCTCGCGCTGCAGATAAGCCTGCTGGAGCGTAGGCACACCCTGCGAACGAGCTTGACCGCGCAGCACGAGAATGAACCGGCATACCGTAAGAAATTTCCTACATTTATGTAGATCAGATCTGACCTATGCTTGCCGTGCTCGTGGCGAGAGCCTGACGCTCTCCGTGGCTTGGTGGCTTGGCAGTGCAGAGGAATAGATGTGAAAGCGATGATTGTGGACGATCACCCTGTTATTCGTGTGGGCGTACGTATGCTCTTGCAGGAAGAGAAATTCGATATAGTCGCTGAAACCGGGGATGGGGCTGAGGCGGTGCAGATGGTGCGCGAGCATGCCCCTCAGCTATTGGTGCTGGACATCGCAATGCCAATGTTAGATGGCTTGGAGGTCCTGACGCGTATAGGCACCTATGGACTGACCACCAAGGTATTGATCTTCACGTCGCAGGAGCCAAGCTTTTTTGCTCGTCGGTGCATGCAGGCCGGCGCCGCCGGTTATGTGTGTAAAACTGGCGATTTTGCGGAACTGCGTAGAGCGGTCAGGGCCATCATGAGTGGCTATCCGTTCTTCCCCGAGCTGCCGACAAGTTCTGTGTGTCGGACGGACACCGAGAAATCCGAACGGTTGATGATCGAGAATCTTTCAAACCGGGAGCTCGCTATTTTACAGCAGCTGGCGCGTGGCTTCAGCAATAAGGAAATCGGTGACGCCATGCTGTTGAGCAACAAGACGGTCAGCACCTATAAAACTCGACTTGCCGAAAAGCTCGAAGTACGGTCAGTCGTTTACCTTGCTGATTTCGCCAAACGAAATAACTTAATTTAAATGAAGTATCGAACCGGCCTACTGTGCGTCTTGGCGCTGTGGAACTTGGCATGGCATTCATTTGCCGCAAACGACGCCGTCGAGTCGTTACCGCTGAATGGTCAATCGCACATGGTACCCCTTAGACACTTGGACACCGTTGTCAACAAGGCGTGGTTACAGAAAAATAAAACCATCCGGTTTGGTACCTCCCTGGCGGGAGCTCCGCCTCTAGAGATAAGAACATTAAAGGGTGAGTACGGTGGTATCACGGCCGATTATCTTGAGCTGATCGCCGACGCACTAGGTGTGGAAGTTCGCGTGCAACGATATGTTGATGAAGCGGCGGCTCAGAGGGCCCTACTTAACGGTGAAGTCGACATGTTGGGGCCTGCGGGACGGCAACGAGAGCCTACAGCGTCCTTTATTGAATCGTCTTCTTACTGGGTGGATCCCAATGTGATCGTGACACGACAGAAAACCATCCCGCCCCTCAGCGCTTCACAACGGACGCTTCATTTGTCTTCCGTCGCGTCATCGACTATGCAGGCCGCCCAGCAAAAGGCATACCCCAACGCGAAAATTATAAGTTATCCCAGCCCACTGGAAGCGATTGCGGCTGTCAAATTCGAGTTGGTGGATGGCTTTGTAGGTAGCGCACTGGATGCCGCGCACGTGATCAACACCAATTTTTTTTCTGGTCTGTATTTGAGCCCGATCGAAGGCGTCTCGAGCACAACACACTTCAGGTTTCGTCGAACCGATCCACATCTGCAGCGCGCTGTTAACCTGGTGTTATCGGCTGTCAACCAAGAGAAACAAGCAGGCATCATACAGCGCTGGACCGGTGCTTCGATCACCTATTCCCCGCCCTCTGAGCTGAATTTGACTCCCGCACAGCGGCGCTGGATTACTGAAAGTTCCCCCGTGAAAATTGGTCTACTCACCGACTACCCGCCCATCTCCTTTCACGATCGAAACTATGCCTATCGAGGTATCGCTGCCGATGTGTTCGAATACATAAGCGAGGTCACCGGGTTACATTTTACCATCGTAGAGTGCGCATCGGGAAAAGAGGTCAGAACTAAGCTCGCCAAGGGCGAGGTCGATATCGTACTCAATTTATCCGGTATTCGATCCGATATTGGAATCCTGTACACCCGCGCGTTTCTTTCAACCCCGAGAGTTCTGATTTCACGAGCATCGGATACATCGATCACCCAGATTTCTGATCTGGCTGGGCGTCGCGTTGCTTTTAACACTAATAATCTTGAATTCCTGGATTATCTGAGAAAAAAATACCCGGACGTCATACCGGTAGCCTCCGACGATATCTATACCTCTCTTCAGTTACTCAGAACACAGCAGGTGGATGCCAGTATCGGAAATTTTGCAACGGCCAAGTATGCGCTTGCCAAAGAGCAGAGGAACGATTTTCGCATCGTCAATGTTGTGGATGGCAAATATTCTCACTTCGCGCTGGGGACACGCCCTGAAAGCAAGGTTCTCTATTCCATTCTTGATGCTGCGATTGCATCACTTACTCCGGAACGACTGAGGGCATTGACCAGTCGATGGGGCGGTGATGTGGCTATCGATAGAACCGAGCTGGTCGCTGCGCGCAGTATCTACGTCCGCTGGATAGTGTCGGCTGTTCTTCTTCTCGCGGTCGCCATTGCCTGGATCCTGTACCTTCGGCGACTGATCAACCAGCGCGCCATCGCTGAAAAAGCGCTGCGGTCTCAAATGAAGTTCATGGAGACGCTGATCAATAGTCTCCCGCACTCTATCTATGTCAGGGATCGATCTGCACGTCTGCTTACCTGTAATCAACGTTACCTGGCTGAAACAGGGCAATCATCGAGCGATGTCACGGGTACGCTCCTGACCGACTATTCGTTCATACCGCCGGAGTACGCCAGCGCCTTTCAGAATCGATACCTGCATGTGATGGCGGAAGGCGAACACTATTCGGAGGACATGAAAATGTACCTCCCGGGGGGGCGCTCGATTACCGCGTTCCATTGGATTGTCCCCTACCAGGATGATGATGGCGTGATCAAGGGGGTTATTGGTGGATGGATCGATGTCACAGAGCGTGAAGCGTTACTTTTGAAACTCATCGAAGCCAAGCACGAGGCCGATAGTGCCAGCCAAGCTAAAACGAAATTTGTGGCGACTGTGAGCCATGAGATCAGGACACCGATGAATGCGGTCGTCGGCATGTTGGAACTTGCCATGATCAAAGCCCGGCAAGGAGTGCTTGATCGACTGGCGATCGAGGTCGCCTACGATTCCTCGAAGAGCCTGGTAGGTATCATCGGGAATACATTGGACATCATACGCGTCGAGTCGGGCCATCTGACGCTCGCACCTGAGCGCGTGGTGCTGAAGGATCTGATCATTTCGACCACGCGCGTTTTTGACGGCCTCGCTCGGCAGAAAGGTCTCAGTGTGGAGGTCAAGGTTGATACGTTGGCCGAATGCGAGGTGTTTATAGATCCCTTGCGATTCAAACAGATCCTTTCCAATTTGTTGAGCAATGCGATCAAGTTCACTGCACAGGGCGGTGTCACCGTCGAGGCCAATGCGCATCGGTGGAGCACCAGTCAATTGTCATTGAGCGTCTATGTTCGTGATACCGGCGTAGGTATCGCGGCCGAAGATATACCAAAGCTGTTTACACCTTTTAGCCAGGTCGGTGCTGATAGCGCGTCACTTTCAGCGGGCTCAGGATTGGGGTTGAATATCAGCAAGGCACTGTGTTCGATGATGGGGGGCAGCTTGAATCTTCGAAGTGTTTTTGGACAAGGTACGGAGGTTGAACTTACGCTGAATGTGGAAGCTGCACCTTCCGAAGTACGTAATGCGATCAGCATCCTAGAGATGCCTATGAGTCGCGAACTGAAGATCCTTGTCGTGGATGATCATCCGGCCAATCGCTTGTTGCTCACCCAACAACTCATCTACCTAGGCCATCAGGTAGCCGATGAAGTTGATGGTGTCAGTGGTTTTCGTGCCTGGAGCACGGGCGGTTACGACGTCGTGTTCACAGACTGCAATATGCCCATCCTGAACGGCTACGACCTGGCCAAAAAAATCCGTCACGTGGAGAAAGCATCAAACAGCCCCCCTTGCCTGATCCTAGGGTTTACCGCAAATGCGCAGGCGCGCGAAGTGGAGATGTGCAAGGCAGCAGGAATGGATGACTGTCTGTTCAAACCAGTCAGCCTGGATGACTTGGCAAAACGCCTACAACACCTGGCAACGCCGTTCGATGCACGCGACTCAGAGCACGATTTTCCGCAAGATCAGACAAGCTTTGACATTACCAACCTGACGCAACTCGCCAGTCACGATGCCGGTCTCATGAATAAGTTACTGCATGACATCATCAGCGAGAGCGAGGAAGACTTACGACATATTCTCAGGTTGTTCGCCTTGGACGACCATATCGGCTTATATGACTTGGCCCATCGCGTGAAGGGTGTAGCACGAATCATAATGGCCAAGCGCGTGATCACCGCCTGTGATCAATTGCAAGTTGCTTGTTCAGGACCTGACAATACAGCGTTTGCGAAAGTCGTCGATGAACTGTATCAGTCCGTCGAGACGCTTCTCAGTGATCTGAATGACTTCCTCCAGGCCTCGGCAAATTCGTGAATTCCAGACTACCGACTGTTTGACCCCGTCAGCACCTGTCCACCCTATTTATTTCATTCGGAGAATGGCATGCCCGTTGCGCGGATCATCGTGTTCAATCCTTATCATATCCATCGTTTGTTGTTGGAACGCCTGCTTAACGGACTTGGGCAATTTCAGGTGTTGCCGGTAGGCTCGTTTGACGAGCTTTATTCGGTGGCAGGTAACGATAAAATGCATTTTGACTTACTGATCATGAGCGAGATGGATTTTCAGCAGTCCGACATTCCCACGTGCGGTTTCGGTAACTTATTGCCGGGTGTACGCCATGCCATGATTTACGGCGTTGCAGACTCGATGGTGCAGATAGAGCAGTCGTGTGGCACTGTAGAAAGCGCCTACCTCGCCCGCGTCCCGCAGATCAGTATGGTCGAGCAGTTTCTGAAGGAGCGCTTCTCGGCCTTGGCTACAGTTGATCTGCTCAAGGATGCCGAAGCCCCAACGCTTCATAGCACCGCCGAAGATAAAGATCAGCCACCGCCCAAATTAACGGGGTAGAAGGTCATGCATGTTCTGGCGACACGAGAGCTCTACAGACGCACATCGGCAAATAGTGACTACGCCTCGCACGCAGGCATCTGTGCCAGGCACAAGAAACGTCTTGTCTGGCGCGTGAAAAACTCTCGAAAATCCGTTGCCGCGATAAATGAGTCATGAGTCGGGGGCATCGTGAGATAAGATTGTGTCGAAGCACCGCCCTGCTGTAATCGGACCGTCAACGCGCATAACCCGGTGATGATATGAGTAAAAAAGTCCTGATCGTCGATGATCACCCATTGATTTGCCAAGCCATCCGCCAAGCGCTCGAGCCCATTGGCTTCGAGGCAGTGGGCGAGACCGCCGACGGTGTCGACGCCTTGCGAATGATTGAGTCGCTCAAACCCGACATTGTCATATTGGATATCGGGTTGGAGAAGGTCGATGGCCTGAGCGTGCTCAAACGCATCAGGAGAGAAAAGCTCGATGTCCGGGTACTTGTGTACACCTCCCAGGCCAAAGAAAGCTACGCTGCCCGCTGCCTGCATGCAGGAGCAAGTGGATTCGTGAGCAAGAACGAGGCGACTGGCAAGCTGGTTCAAGCGGTGGAAACAATCGCCGACGGCTACATATTTTTCCCCAAAGCCGCCATGCCATTGCTTGGCAGCACTCCCGCGACAACCCTCGACGATCTCACTGACAGAGAGATGCAGGTGCTCAGGATGCTGGCTGAGGGAATGTCCAATGGCGAGATCGCAGTCCGTCTTAGCGTGAGCAACAAAACGGTCAGTGGCCACAAGGTCAGTATTCAAAGCAAGCTCGGCGTGGCTTCCGTGGTTGAGCTGGCCGAAATCGCCCGCCAACACGCCATTATCTGACTACCTTTCTGTGAAACGACATCTGCGCCGTCTAGACTCTGTTCTGCTGGTACTGCTCTTGGTCCATGCTTCTGGCAACCTGGCGCAGGCTCAGGACCTGCAGCCCGTTGGCCGTCAATCGCTCAATGAACTGAAGGTGCAGCTATCCGCACCTGAGCGACGGTGGCTTGCACAGAAGCGGGTACTGGTCGTGGGGGTTACCGAAGAACCGCTGCCGCCGTATCGCATCTTTACAGAAAATCACCAGTTCGAAGGGCTGATGGCCGACTATCTCGCGACCCTGCAGCGGCGATTGGGCGTTACCATTCGGCTGCGCACCTTTGCCACCCGGGACGCTATGTATGACGCGTTGCGCGACGGGCGCATCGATATGGTCAACAACGTTAGTCGCCTGATGGCCAAAAGTCAGCAGTTCAACCTCAGTGCCCCTTACATACTGACTGAACTGGCGCTGTTTTCCGAAGCGGGTGACTTGCGTGAATACAGCAGCCGTAATGCGAAGACACGCATTGCATTCTCCAACCCCATGGTTCTTGCGCTATTCAAAAGTACCGGAGGTACCGGCCGTTTCCAGCACTACGCCTCCGAGTTCCAGGCAATGGCATCCGTCATGACCGGGGAAAACGATGTGTTTCTCGGCGACACCCTCGCCACGCATTACCTGTCCAGCCAACTGTTCAGCAGCCAGTTGGTGATCAACCAGAGCGCAACGCTGCCCGATATCGAAGTAGGTTTCGGCATCCGACCGGGCGATGATGTATTGAAGGGGATACTGGATCGTGCGCTGGGCGGCTTGACCCGCTGCCAGATCATCAATGCCCAGCACTTCTGGGGTGACATCGAAGACTGCAACCCCACCGATTTCCGTAATCGCCTCACCAGCGCCGAGCGTGCCTGGCTGGAGCGAGCTTCCACGGTAAAACTGGCAGTCAGTGAAGACCTGGCGCCCTACGCTTTCTTCAACAGCCGTGGCCGTTTCAATGGCGTAGCGTCCGATGTGCTCGACATCATTCGGCGCAAGGCCGGGATCCACTTCGAGATCCAACGTGTCAGCTCTATCCGCGAGGCCAATGAATTACTCAGCCAAGGGCGGACGACCCTGAGCATTCTTCCCGAGACACCGCCATCCTCCCTCCCCTACCTGCATACCCGGCCACTGACGTCTGCGCCCTACCTGTTCGTCCAGCGTCAGGATGAAACCCGCGATGCACCCGATCAAAACACTCATGCAGTGGTGGCGGTTGCAGACGGTTACATCGACCGAAGAATGCTCGGAAACCAGTATCCGAACCTGGTGTTCAAACAGACCGAGACCATGGGCGAAGCCTTCAAGCTGGTCCGCGAAGGCGATGCCGACATGGTGTTGGCACCCGCCAATGTGGCGCGGTACTACCTGTCCTACAAATACGAAAACAGCTTGAAGATCGGTGGCGTCTTCGCCGGACCCGGCGTACGCATCGTATTCGCAGCACCGCAGGATCAGGCGGTGTTCATATCAATCCTCGACAAAGCGATGCTGGGCATTTCACCACGCGAGAATCTGCAGATCATTGGTCGCTGGCGAGCCAACTCGGCAACCGACGACAGGTACTGGGAAGGTATCGCCTCATATATCCGGCATTCCTTCGAGGCGCTGGGGTTGATGCTGGTTATCGCGGGCGGACTGATATTCGCGCAACGCCTGCGTATTCGTCGCAAACGCCGGGACCTGCAGCAGCGCCAGCGCTTGCTGGATGAGTTGCAGGACGCCAAGGAGTCTGCAGACCGCGCCAGCCGAGCAAAGACGGTGTTCCTGGCGACCATGAGCCACGAGATCCGTACGCCGCTCAACGCCATCCTCGGCATGCTGGAACTGGTGCTGACCCGCAAGGGCGATGCCGAACTCAACGATCAATCGCTACACATTGCCTACGAATCGGCAACCAGCCTGCTGGCGTTGATCGGCGACATTCTCGACATCTCGCGCATCGAGTCGGGCAAGCTGGTTTTAACCCCTGAGCCCATGTGCATGAAGACATTGCTGGAGTCAGTGGGCAATGTATTTTCCGGGCTCGCTCGGCAGAAGCATCTGCGCCTTTGCATGCACATCGATCCGTTAGCGGCGCAGCAGGTATGGGGCGATGCGCTGAAGATCAAGCAGATCGTGTCCAACCTGTTAAGCAATGCCATCAAGTTTACCGATCACGGCAGTGTCGAACTTACCTGTTCGGTACAAGCCGTCGATCATTTCAAATTGCGCTTCGAGGTCAGTGTTACCGACAGCGGAGTGGGTATTCCTGCCGCGCAGCTGGACTTGGTGTTCAAGCCGTTCTACCTGGTAGAGGGTGTGATCGGTGATGCCAACTCCGGTGCTGGCCTGGGTTTGGCGATCAGCCATTCACTGTGCGAGCTCATGCAAGGCAAGCTGCAAGCGCGAAGCGAAATGGGCAAAGGTACCACGATGCGGTTTTCCCTCGAGCTCGACCGGGTGATCGTCGATACAGCGACGTTGCCGGGTACGAGCGAGATTTCCGTTCGCCAGGCAGATGAGCTGTTCACCGTACTGATTGTCGAGGATCACCTGCCTAGCCAGTACCTGCTGGTTCAGCAGATCAGCTACCTGGGCCATCGCCCGCTCACCGCGAGTAACGGCCTCGAAGGGCTGGCAGTGTGGAGCGAACAGGATATCGACATCGTCATCACCGACTGCAACATGCCGGAAATGGACGGTATCGAATTGACCCGCGCGATTCGTCGGCTGGAGCAAGGTCGGGGGCTGAAGCCCTGCCGCATCATAGGGCTCACCGCGGATGCACAACCGGCTGTGCAGCAGGCCTGTGGCGATGCGGGCATGGATCGGGTACTGGCCAAACCCACCAACCTGGCTGCGCTCAACCAGTTGATTCCCATGTTTGGTGATAGTCAATCACAGGCGAGCGAGCGCCCCTCGTGGAAGAGCGACATCCGCGCCCGGTTGGCCGAACAGGTCACCTTGAGTAACCAGCATGAGGCCGATGCGTTGCGCCAGGCACTGGCAGCGCAAGACTTGCCAGCCACACGGCGCATCGCCCACAAGCTCAAGGGTACTGCCTATCTACTTAATCATCAGGCGCTGCTGGAACATTGCGTAGAGCTGGAGGAACAGGCTGCGCAGGGGCTGGCCGACAATGTTGCGCAAACCGGGCTAGCCTTGCTCGCATGCCTGGATGGCATCAATAGCACCCTCGCGCAACCATGACTGTGAACGCCCCCATGCGCTGATGGCATCGTGAGCGCATTCAAGAACTTTCCCGCCCTCATTGCAGAGCCGTCTCGAAGGGTTGGTTCGCTCATTCGCATACCCTTTTTGCGGATGATATGAACCAGGTTCCAACCCATGTACACCCCACCCAACCTGACAAAACCTGCTCCCGACACGCAGCAGCATACCGCGTCGTCACAGGCAGATCTGTGCGATGCACTCGAGATCCGCAAAGCCCTGCTTCATGGCCAATTCCGCGCTTACGTCCAGCCCCAGTTCGACCTGAGCTGCGGTGCCGTCGGTGCTCTGGAGGTCCTCGCGCGTTGGCAGCACCCTGAGCTAGGGCTGTTGACGCCGGCCACATTCATCCCGGCGATGGCGCACAAGCATCTGCTCGATGACTTGCTGCATGCGTTGCTCGATCAAGGCTTGGCGTGTCAGATCGAACTGTATCGCGATGGCCGTAAATCCCCCGTCGCTTTCAACCTGAGCTTGCCTCAATTGGCCAACGCTTCGTCAGTCGAGCGCTTGATTGCCCGACTGCGCGAACACCCCCTGCCCTTGTCATGGATAACGCTGGAAATCACCGAGGATGGCCCAGCGGTCCTCAGCGACTTTTGCGTGCAGAACGCCATACGTCTTCGCCAACTCGGCGTACGCTTGTCACTCGATGACTACGGAACGGGTCAGTCTTCGTTGTTGCGCCTATGCCAACTGCCGTTCGATGAAATCAAGCTGGCTGGCGAACTCATTCGAGAGCTGCTCAAGTCGCCGCGGCAGCGCAGTATCGTGCGCACTACCGTGAGTCTGGCCAAGGAACTGGGCTTGCGTCTGGTAGTGGAAGGGATAGAAACCGAGGATCAGCGTCGCTGCCTTGCGCAGCTGGGGGTGGGGGTTGGTCAGGGCTATCTGCGTGCGCGGCCCATGTCGGTTGACGCCCTGCGGCGTTGGCTTGCGCTGCACGGCAACGACTTTGCAGCGTGAAGCGTGTTCCGAGCAGGGCGCCAGGCGCCCTGCCTGGCGTCAGTTATGGTTGAGTATGTCGTTCAGCACCGCGTCCGCTCTGCCGGACGTCATCTTTTCGTTGCCTTTGCGGGCATAGTTAGCGTTGAAACCGGCGGCTTGCTTAAATACACCAGTAGCACTTGGCGGAATTATCAGCAACCGCCGGACTGTTCGTTGTCATGGCAAGCATGGCCACGATTATCTGAAATGCATGTTTCAACTCTTTACTCCCTGATCAACCTGCACATTGCAATTGATACTTATCTGGTCGTAGGTCAGCGCTTTGTCCTGAGGGGGCAAGCGGTAAGGCGCCAGGCAAACACCGTCCGCCCACTTCACTTTCAAGTCGCCTTCATTCTTGATGCCAAAGACAAGTGCTCGGGACAGGTTGTCGACGACGGCCAGCAACTTCCCGCCCTCGTCCTCGACCCGGGCACCGAATGGTAGCTTCCTGCCGTTGCTCAGCTTCAGGTCAATCTGTACTCGTCGCCCCGATGAAGCCTCGAAGCGTGCCTTGACCACAGCCCCACGGCGCGGCACGACCCGGGTAGAGGTATCAAGCACATCCACGTCGGTGCCCAAGGTCTGGGTGTCGAGCCCGATGTCGTTGAAACGGTAGGGTTGCACGTAGCTTTCGATGGCGTAGCCGGCACTGTCCGTACGTGCGGAAGAATTGTTGACACTGGCGCCCTTGACTCCTGGCACCTCCACCAGGGCGAAGGTTTCCCCCACAGGCTGTCCGAAGGTCACGCCGCCACTATGGGCCACCACCGAGCCTGTCGCCGACACGTCCAGATGGCGAGTCGTACCCGACATGGCGTAGTTGCCCGAAACTTTGGCCTTCGGCCCATCCCAGCCCAGCCCGACACTGCCGGAATGCTCGCTGCCGGCGGTACCGGCCTGGGCGGCGTAAGAGAGCTTTCCGGCATCGTCGAGATATCCCGAAACCCCGGTTTGCAGGCTGTCGCCCTCATTGTTCGAACGGCTGAAGTTGCTGTACACGCGCTGCGACCGTGTACTTGAGCCAAACGGAATACTGATGGCGAATGCCAACTGATTGTCGGACTCGCGTGAACTGCCAGCCTCTTGAATATGTGACGCGGTAATGCTGTAGCTGACATCACCGACGTTGCCGCTGTACCCCAATTGCAGGCGCCGCGTGCTACCGGCGCGGTTCCAGTAATTAGTCTCGCCAGCACTGACGAATACCGAGCCACGGCCGATATTCTGGTTGATGTTCAGGTCCAGTCGACTTTTGGGGCGACTGCTGACAAAGCGCTCCTGGTTGACGTCGCTCGACTCCTGGATGTGCTCGCTCAGGGTGCGATAGCCCGAGGTCGAGTAGCGGTAGCCCACCATGGTGAACGTGGTATTGGTACTGCTGAGCGTCTTGGAATACAGAAAGCGTGCACTCTGACCGGTTTTCGCATCACCGTGATCGGGGTGCGATTGACTGTTGGTGATGTCCAGTGACATGCCACCGAGACCGGTATTGAGGCCCAGGCCAACGTTGAAGGCGTTGTAGCCATCAGAGTTGAGTATGCCCCCATAGGTGGTCAGGTTGTCGGTGGCGCCATAGACCGCCGTACCCTGCATCAGCTTGGGCGATTTCATGCCTTCACTGTCGTATTTGCCCAGCGACAAGCTGTACTGGAACGTCCCTTCGCGCACCATCACCGGCAGGTAGGAATACGCCTGGGTGTATTTGCGCTCACGGCCATCGGACTCGATGATGGTGACCTCCAGGTCGCCATTGGAGCCGCCGGGGTAGATATCGTGAATCTCGAAGGCGCCCGGCGAGACGGTCGTGGAGTAGATCACGTAACCGTTCTGGCGCACCTCGACGGTAGCATGGGTTTCGGCAATACCACGCACCACCGGCGCATAGCCTGTCTCGTTGTCGGGCAACATGCCAATGTCCGAGCCAAGCTGAAAACCGCGGAAGCGACTGCTGTCGAAGATATCGCCATTGCTGTAGAGCTGGCCGATGGCGAAACGCCCTTTGATCGAAGTGACGTCATGCTCCAGGTAAGTGCGGTTGCTGGAGAATTTGCGTGATGTGCCTGTACTCTGGCTGATCGACGATTGATTGCGCAGGCGCCATTGGCCCAGGTTGAAGCCGCTGCGCAAGCCGAGATAGCCGTAGTCGCTTTGGATACCGCCACCACTGTTGCGGTTGAGGTTCAATTGATAGTTGCTGAACGCAGCGGTGATACCGTCATCCCACAGCGAAGGATCGACGTACCCGCGCGAACGGCGCTTGATATACGCCTGCGGCACACTGATGGACAGCGACAAGTTGGCGACATCCATTTCTACCGCAGCATCTTCCAGGCGCAGCAGATTGACCGGATCGTCCTCGGTAGCCTCTTGCGAGACGATGCCTTCTCGTTGCAGGCGTTCGATATCAATGCCCATCTCACGCAGCAGGCCCACTTTCAGGATCGGGTGTGCATCGGCCTTGGGGGCGTCTTCGTCTGCGGCAAACGAAATATCCTCGCGTCGGTTAAGGCGTTGGTTCAGATAGATATCGACGCTGTAGTCGCCAGGCACCACGCCATTGGACTGCTCAAAGAAACGGAGGTCGACTTTGGCGCCTTTGTCTTTGAGAAACATGGGGTTGAATTGCGCAGCGCTGACGCTGGAAGCCCCCAGCATGCCCGCAGCCGCCAGGCACGAAAGGTAGTGGCCTGATATTTTTCTTGCGTGCGCCTTCCGAGACTTCCTGTTGTGTTTTTTGATATTCATGGAATGAGGTCGAATTCCGTCAAAACGCTACTTCCTGTGCACGAAGCGTCCCAGGGAAATCCCCATGTGAAGTACGCGATGAAATAAAGGCAGGTACGCAGCGGCAGCGTCAGAACTTGATGGAGGCTTTGTGCTCGATCAGTGCGCCGTAGTCATTGATGGACTCCCAGGCGATCGCCGCCTCACCACCGGCTGTTGCAGGCATGTCCTTGATGGCCATTCTCTGGGCATCGTGTGGGCCAACCATGGTTGGCTCGACGGCGTACTCCTTGTTGCCCGCAACAATCGCGATTTTGGCGAAGGACACGTGAAAGGCAGAATCGTTGGTTGCCAGCAAAATAGTTTTGCCGGCTGTCTTCAGAATGTTCCATTTCAGGGTGCTGGCCGCTTCGTCAGCGGTGCCTGGCAAGCCATTGGGGCGATAGAACAACTTCAAGCGCTGGCGAAAGGCAACTTGCAGCGTATTATCCAGTTCGCTGACTTGAGGAATTTCCTGCACGCACACCCAGAGCACCGACTCACGGTCTTCGGGCAACCCTTTGCCTTGATAGAAGATACGCAACATCTGTTGTTTGCGGTGACTCAGTCGGGCCAGGGAAGGTGTGATCGCAAACGGGATATCGCGATCGGCCTGTTCCGGGCCAGCTTCGATCCACGACTGGATCATGATGTCGTCGGTGCCCTCATTACGAACTTGAAGCGAGGCTTCATGATCCGACGCAGGGAAGATCACACGGGTACCACCGACCTGTATGCCGGCGAGAGAAACGCTAGAGGTCATCATCAGCATTAAAAAGAGATAGATTCGAACAAAGTGACCGGTATTCATCAGTGACTCGCAGAAAAGCGAGGGGGGATGCGTCCCCCTCTCTTGGGAACGATTACTCGTAGGTCAGCGTGAACGGCAGGGTGCCGTTCGCTGTGCCGGGCTTGAGCTTGGCGCCGTTACCCACGTACGAAGCACGCAGGCGCATGTTGGCGGAGTACTTGGCCTCTGAGCCTTCACCCTCTACGATCAACGGAGCGGAATACTGCTCGTTGCCGGACATGTTGAGCAGCTTGTTGCTGTCGTCGAACATGCCGATGCCCACACCTTCAGCGGTGCCGGTGATCTTCAGCAGGCTATTGTTGTTCGGATCTACGCCCGAGCCGGACATCGGATCGAAACCGAATTTGATGGTGGTCAGGCCTGCGGCGGTGTTGCCACAGTCCAGGTTGAGGTTGATGGCGGTGCCCGCAGCGATGTTGCCTTCGCCTGCCCCGTTGATGGCGTCCATGCTCACCTTGCCGAGGTTCACGTCGACGATCTGCTTGCCAGGACCGCCACCTACGGTGGAGCCCGCACCGGCCGAAGCGACGCAAGAAGCCGCGACGATTTCCCCGGTAAAGTTGATGGTGCCGTCCGCTGCCATGGCGGTGCTGGAGATAGCGCACGCGGCCGAAGCGAGCATCAGAAACTTAATTGCTTTCATTGGGATAAAACTTCCTTGCAGTGTTGGATCAGGCAGATAGCGCCTTGATTTAGCGCAAGGAAATTGTATGAATCGTGGGGGCGAGAGCTGAACAAGAGGCATCTTGGGCGGGCGGAAGAAGCATCTTGTTTTTGATTTTCGGTTCTCCAGGTGTTCGGCAAACGCTGAATTTGCCGATCGTCCTTCAATCAATCAGGCCCTGTGCAATGCGTCGCAAGTGCTGGACCACGTCCAAGTATCTCTCCGCGCAGGCCATTGGTGGTGGGCAGGGCCAGCGCTATCAGCGCCGCCCAGCCCAAGCCCTGAGCACCGTCATCCAATCCGCACAGGAACGACGCTGCACCGAGCTAAAGGTCCTTATTTGATCTGTACCAGTTGGGCTCGCTGCTCGGGGCTCAAATCATCGACTGTCGATATCTGCAGTGGGTTAGGGGCGGTGCTTACTTTTGCTCCCATGTCTGTAGAGACGCGATCTGGCAGCTTGTACATGGCTCCGGTAATAGGGTCGACAATCAGCATACCGACGACGCCCCCTAACAGAAGGTTCCCCCAGTACCATCCACTGACACTCGAGTCGAGCTCAACCTGCCTGTCAGGGTATCCCTCTTTCTTGAACCGCAGCGTGTAGGTTTCACCGCGGAAGTAGCGTTCACCCGACTGCAGGGTGACAACCGTAGGCGTAACGCCGTTGTAGATGACCTGCCCCGACCTGTTCACAATATCGAAAGATGCCTCCGGCGGAGTACTGGCAATAGTAACCGGATACTTTGAGTCACCAATGATAGAGGCGCAGCCGTTGAGCAAGGCGACAGCAAGCATCGCCGATGCAAATTGAATATTACGTGCCCACATAAAACACTCCCGATTAGGCCACTATGGCCGAGGGGAATCTTCTCTACGGCTGAGCGCTATTTATGTAGGAAATTTCCTACGGCAATTGGCGCAGGGCGCTCATCATGAACGTGTGGGCCGCAAACGGCTAAACGCTGAGCTGTTGAACCCACTTCAACATGCTCTGGGCATCGCTGACCTCGAACTTGCCGGGCGCTTCGACCGCGAGGTGCCTGACCACGCCATCTTCGACCAGCATCGCGTAACGCTGGGAACGATGGCCCATGCCGCGGGCTGTCAGGTCCTGGCTCAAGCCCAGGGCTTTGGCGAATTCGCCATTGCCATCGCCGATCATCTTCACCGCATCGCCCACCTGCAGGCTGTTTCCCCAGGCATTCATGACGAAGGCATCGTTGACGGAAACGCAGAGGATTTCGTCGATACCCGCTGCGAAAAACGCATCGGCCGCAGCGACATAGCCGGGGACGTGACGCTCGGAGCAAGTGGGTGTGAAGGCCCCGGGCAAGGCGAAAATCAACAGTTTGCGTTGCTTGCAGCGCTGGAGGATGGAAAAGGCATTCGGGCCGATCGCACAGGCGCCCTCCCCGTTGCTGTAGCCGTACAGCGTGATGTCAGGCAGTGAATCGCCGGTCTTGATCATGGGTCTCTCCTCGGTGGTGGGGCTGCTGCGCAGAGCGCGGCGGCCTGTTTTAGCAGGTTTGCGGCAAGGATGCAGAGTTACGCGGTTTCTGAAAAAACTTTCATGTGTTCCAGCCCTGAAAAACCGGATCAGCTAGTCGTCTATATGAATCCATCGGGTATATTCCTTCCAAACACGTAACAAGACATTACAAGAAGGGGTTTCCGTTGGATCTTTCTCATGCCACGTGGCTTGCCCACGACACCCGCCTGGTGCTCTGTTGCCTGGCGGCCATTGCCAGCATCATCGTGCTCATCAGCGTCACCAAGCTACCACCCTTCCTATCGATCCTGATCGGCACCTTCGTGGCGGGCCTGGGCGCGGCCCTGCCACCAGAAGAAGTGGCCAAGGCCTTCGGCAAGGGCGCCGGCAGCCTGCTGGGCGAGGCCGGGATCATCATTGCCCTGGGCGCGATGCTGGGCGCGCTGATGGCCGAGTCCGGAGCCGCCGACCGTATTGCCTCTACCCTGTTGCGCCATGCCCGCGGCAAGGCGCTGCCCTGGGTGATGGCGCTGGTGGCGATGGTCATCGGCTTGCCGCTGTTCTTCGAAGTTGGCCTGGTGCTGATGGTGCCGGTGATCTTCGTCATCGCCCGCCAGTCTGGACAGCCGCTGCTCAAGGTGGCGATCCCGGCGCTGGCCGGGATGACCACCCTGCACGCCTTGATGCCTCCCCACCCGGGGCCGCTGATCGCGGTCGGCGCCCTGCATGCAGACTTGGGGATGACCATGCTGCTGGGCCTGTGCATCGCTGTTCCGGCGGTGATCCTCGCCGGCCCGCTGTATGGTATCTGGCTGTCGAAACGCCTGGATGTACAGGAGCCCGCCGAACTGGGTGCGCTGTTCACTGCCAAGGTCGAGATCCGGCGCAAGCCGAGTTTTGCCGTATCGCTGCTGATTATCCTGCTGCCAGTGCTGCTGATGCTGGGCAGCACGCTGGCCAAGATCGCCCTGGCACCGCAAAGCACCCTGGCTCTGACCCTCAAGTTTCTTGGCGAGCCACTGATTGCCCTGGGCCTGGCGGTGATCGCTGCGGTGATCTGCCTGGGCTGGTCGATCGGTATGGCCCGTGACCAGGTCGGCAGCGTGCTGCGCAAGAGCCTGGCGCCGATCGCCGTGCTGTTGTTGACCATCGGCGCCGGTGGTGGGCTGAAACAGACCCTGCTCGAAGCCGGAATCAGCGACACCATCAGCAAGGTGGCCAGCGGCGCGCACCTATCGTACGTGCTGTTGGCCTGGCTGATCGCGGTGGCGCTGCGCCAGGCGACGGGCTCGGCCACCGTTGCGACCACCACCACTGCCGGTATTCTCGCGCCATTGATGGCGGGCCTGGCGACCACCCAGAGTTCGCTGGTGGCACTGGCCATCGGTGCCGGCTCGGTGTTCTTCTGCCATGTCAACGATGCCGGATTCTGGATGGTGCGCGAGTACTTCGGGCTGCAGCTCAAGCAGACGATCTGGGTGTGGTCGGTGCTGCAGACCATCGTCTCGGTGGTCGGGCTGGTCGGCACCCTGCTGCTGTGGCAATGGTTCCAGTAAGCGGCTACTGACAGCGCAGCCACAGTGGCTGCGCAGCCTCCGCTTCTGGACGAGCCTCCATGAATGGGGAAGTCGCCGACGTCGATCTCCACGATGTCGTGCAGGAGCAGCATGCGAATGACCCGGTTGCTGTCCACTGCCCCGCTGGCATGCTCGTTGAGGATCAACGCGTACATGCCCAGGTGCCAGGAGTGTTCGGCGGAATTTTCCTTGCGGCTCTGGTCAAGCAGCGGTGATTGGCGACGCACGCTTTTCAACTGGTCGATTCTGGTAGGGAAGTGGCCAATCGCCCCAGCATTCTTTCATTGAGCATGGCAATCGCGGTGGAGCACATTTGTACTCCAGTCTTGCAACCCCCATTTCCCCGAGCCTGGCCAGGGAGGACATGGCAAAAGTTAAAATATTATTCACATGCGCTAATGATTCTCATTGAAGTAGATTTCCCGGCGACCTCGCCATGAGGTCGACGCTTTCAGCCATCCCGGGAGAATCATGCTAGTCCCCTTCCTAATCATGCTCCGCGAAGGCATCGAAGCCGCGCTGATTGTCGGCATCATTGCCAGCTATCTGCGCCAGACTGGCCGTGGCCAGTGGATGCCGGCCGTGTGGATCGGCGTATTCCTCGCCGCAGCCCTCTCCCTTTTTGTCGGCGCTGGCCTTGAGCTGATGAGCAGCGAGTTCCCGCAGAAACAGCAGGAACTCTTCGAAGCGCTGGTCGGCTTGGTCGCGGTGGTGATCCTCAGCTCCATGGTGCTGTGGATGCGCAAAGTGGCGCGCTCGATCAAGCATGATTTGCATGTCTCGCTCGATGCCGCGCTCGGCGGTTCGAAGCACCAGGCCTGGGCGCTGATCGCCATGGTGTTCTTCGCCGTCGCCCGCGAGGGCCTGGAGACGGTGTTCTTCCTGTTGGCGGTGTTCCAGCAGAGCGAAGGGCCTGCGGCGCCCCTGGGCGCATTGCTTGGGCTGGTGGTGGCGATCCTGGTTGGTGTGGCGCTGTACTCCGGCAGCCTGCGCCTGAACCTGGCGCAGTTCTTCCGCTGGACAGGCCTGTTCATCCTCGTGGTGGCCGCGGGCATCCTCGCCAACTCGGTGCAGGCGCTGCACGAGGCCGGGGTCTGGAATGCGCTGCAGGGGGTTGTCTTCGATATCAGCCACAGCCTGCCGATGGATGGCCCGACCGGATCGGTGCTGGCGGGGATGTTCGGTTACCAGGACACCCCGACAGTGAGCACCCTGGGGGCCTACCTGCTCTATCTGGTCGGTGCGCTGGTGCTGTTCTTTTGGCCGGCGCCGGCCAAGCCTTCTTCCCACGCTGCACAGAAACAAGGGTAAGCATGACCAGTCACGAGACCGGCGCCGCCGGCAAGCCCCCCTCCCCCCGTGTACTGCGCCTGGCGGTTGCCGGCAGTGCCCTGCTGATGGTCGGTGCGGGCCTGGTGTTCTTCTATGCCTCGCACCAGGCCCAGGCCAGACGTGCGGCCAACGCCGGGCACGAAACGCTGATCACCATTCGCGATCACGCGTGCGAACCGAACGACCTGAGCGTCCCGGCCGGGCCCAACAGTTTCCGCATCGTCAACCAGTCCCAGCGCGCCGTGGAGTGGGAGATCCTCGATGGCGTGCTGGTGATCGAAGAACGCGAGAACATCGCGCCGGGCTTGTCACAGGTGATCAACGCCACGTTGCAGCCGGGTCGCTACGCGATCACCTGCGGCCTGCTCAGCAACCCGCGTGGCAGTTTGACCGTCACCCCGACCGCCGCCTCCGAAGCGGCCGCCAAGGCGCGCCCCGCACTGACCGCCTTTATCGGGCCGCTGTCCGAATACCGTGTCTACCTGGCCAGCCAGAGCAGCGCCCTGGTGCGGGCAGGCCAGGCGCTCAAGGACGCGATTCAGGCCGGCGACCTGCAGCAGGCGCAAGCCGCCTATGGCGCCGCGCGGGTGATCTACCAGCGCATCGCCCCCGCCAGCCAGCGGCTGGCTGAGCTGGACAACCGGATCAATGCCCGCGCCGATTACTTCGAGCAGCGTGAGCAGGATCCGGCGTTTGCGGGCCTGCATCGCATCGAGTACAGCCTGTTCCAACAGCGCACCACCGAAGGGCTGACACCGGTGGCCGACGCGCTGCTGGCCGACCTGGGCGAGTTCAAGACGCAACTGCTGGCCCAGTCCATTGCGCCGCAGCAATTCACCGAGGCGGTCGTGCGCAGCCTGCGCAACCTTGCACAGATCCGCAGCAGCGGCGAAGAGGAACGCTACAGCCACCTCGACCTGCAGGGCTTTGCCGCCAACCTTGAAGGTGTGCGCAAAGTGATCGATCTGCTGCGCCCCTTGTTGGCCAGGACCGGCTCCCAGCCGTTGGCGGCAGTCGATAGCGCCATGACTCAGTTCGAGCAGCACCTGCAGGCCCTGCGCGGCGCCGAAGGCTACATGCCCTACGACCAGGTGCCGCAGGCGCAGAAACAGCAGATCGCAGCCGATGCCGATGCACTGGCCAATGCGATTGCGGCCATCGATCAGGCCCTTGGCCTGGCCGACCAGTAAAGACAAGCGAGCCGCAGATGACAGACCGCGATACCCGTAACGCCCCGCAATCCCAAGAGCGCCGCCGCCTGCTGGCTGGCCTTGGTGTCGCGGGCGTCGCCATGGCCACCGGCAACGCGCTGGCCGCCCCCTCACCGGCCAAGGTCACCGAAGCCCCGCACAGCGACCGCACGCAAGAGCGCAACGCCTGGATCGGCGAACATCAACCGGGGGTGGTGACGCCGCGTCCTACCGCCGGGATGTTCGTCTCCTTCGATGTGCTGGCGCAGGACCAGCAGGATCTCGAGCGCCTGTTCCGCACGCTGGACCAGCGCATTCGCTTCCTGATGACCGGCGGCCCAGTCCCCCAGGTCGACCCGAAGCTGCCACCAATGGACTCGGGCATCCTCGGCCCGGTAGTCACGCCAGACAACCTGACCATCACGGTGTCGGTCGGCGAGTCACTGTTCGACGAGCGATTTGGCCTCAGCAGTGCCAAGCCCAAGCGCCTGAGCCGCATGCTCGGCTTCCCCAACGATGCGCTGGAAGCCGAGCGCTGCCATGGCGACCTGGGGTTGCAGTTCTGCTCCAACGCGCCGGACACCAACATCCACGCCCTGCGCGACATCATCAAGAACCTGCCTGACCTGCTCTACGTACGCTGGAAACAGGAAGGCTCGGTGCCGCCGCAGGCACCGCGCAAGGCTGCAGAGCCCGAGCAAAGTGCGCGTAACTTCCTGGGCTTTCGTGACGGCTCGGCCAACCCCGACTCCAGCGACGCGGCGCTGATGAACCAGCTGGTCTGGGTACAGCGTGGCGATGAGCCCGCCTGGGCGATCGATGGCACCTACCAGGTGGTGCGGATCATCCGCAATCTGGTCGAGCGCTGGGACCGCACGCCGTTGCAGGAGCAGGAGTCGATCTTCGGTCGCAAGAAGGCCAGCGGCGCGCCCATGGACGGCCAGCGCGAAACCGATGTACCCAACTACGCCAAGGACCCGGAAGGCAAGCTGACCCGCCTGGACGCCCATATCCGCCTGGCCAATCCGCGCACCGCGGCCAGCCAGCACAACCTGATCCTGCGCCGGCCCTTCAACTACTCCAGTGGTGTGAACAAGAACGGGCAACTGGATATGGGGCTGCTGTTCATCTGCTACCAGGCCGACCTGGAGAAGGGCTTCATCACCGTCCAGAACCGCCTCAACGGCGAGCCGCTGGAGGAATACATCAAGCCGGTTGGAGGGGGGTATTTCTTCGCCCTCCCCGGCGTGAAGAACGATCACGATTTCATCGGTCGTTCGCTGCTCGACGCTGCCAAACCCATAAAAACCGCATGACACGACACTGAAACGGATCAGGACACCTCCATGAACAAGACCCGCCTCGCCCTGTTGCTCACGCTTGCCCCGCTGTTGGCCAATGCTGCGGTTGACCCGCTGACCCTGGTGCAGCCGGTGTCGGACTACAAGATCTATGTCACCGAGAAGGTCGATCAGCTGGTGAGCGACACCGAGCAGTTCACCAATGCGGTGAAGAAGGGAGACCTGGCCAAGGCCAAGTCACTGTATGCCACGACCCGGGTCAACTATGAAGCCGTCGAGCCGATTGCCGAGCTGTTCAGCGACCTGGACGCGGCCATCGACTCGCGGGTGGACGATCACGAAAAAGGTGTCGAGGCCGATGACTTCACCGGCTTCCATCGCCTGGAGTACGCGCTGTTCGACAAGAACACCACCGACGGCCAAGGCCCGATTGCCGACAAGCTGATCGCCGACGTGAAAGACCTGCAGGGCCGTATTGCCACCCTGACCTTCCCGCCAGAAAAAGTCGTCGGCGGTGCGGCAGCATTGCTCGAAGAAGTGGCCGCGACCAAGGTTTCGGGTGAGGAGGATCGCTACAGCCACACCGACCTGTACGACTTCCAGGGCAACATCGACGGCGCACAGAAGATCTTCGAGCTGTTCCGCACCCACCTGGAGTCCCAGGACAAGGCGTTCGTCGCCAAGGTCGACAAGAACTTCGCCACCGTCAACACGCTGCTGGCCAAGTACAAGACCAAGGATGGCGGGTTCCAGTCCTACGACAAGGTGGCCGAGCGTGATCGCAAGGCCATGGTCGGGCCGGTCAATACCTTGGCCGAAGACTTGTCGACCTTGCGCGGGAAGTTGGGTTTGAACTGATCTTCAATAACGCTGTTGTTCTTTTCGCGGGCACGCCCGCGAACGGAACAACCCCTCGCGTCGACCATAACTACCGCGCGAATGAAATATATTTAAAACTCCCCACTGCCTGCCCCTTTTCTAAACTTTGTTTCATCGAAAACCCTGCCAATCTCCCCTTCTATTCATCGTCCCCCAGGCATAAAGCGTGGAGAATGGCGCGCCGCTCGCCATGCCCGCTACCGGACCTGCGCCGCAACGAGTGGCGGCCGGCCCTGCGTTGCATGGCTGCGCCACTTTCAGCTTTGAACGGATAGGCAGTGCGCTAAACAGAGATTGTCTATCTGGGCAAGTTCTCAAGGCGAATCAGTCAGTCCCAACGAATGCCTCGAACCTACTGATGACTTTAAGTTCATTTCAACGTTTCGATGTCGCCACTTAACATTGAACTGCGGATGACTTACCCGTCTTGAGGAAATGTATGAACACGCACGCACCGATCACCTTTACCGCTACCCCCGAACGCATCCTGATTACCGGCGCCACGGGTTTCCTCGGCGGGTCGGTCGTCGCCCAGCTGATTGCCAATGGCCAAGGCCCGCAACTGGTATTCCTGGTCCGCGCCGAAAACGCCGGGCAAGGGCTTGAGCGCCTGCGCGACAACCTGCAGCAGCATGGCGTCAGCCATGCCGAATGCCTGGAGCTGAACGCCGGGCAGATCATTTGCGGCGACTTCCTCGACACCTCCTGGCTGGAGCGCGAAACGCCGCGCCTGCTGGAGGTCGATCGGGTCATCAACTGTGCTGCCGTGGCGTCGTTCTCGAAGAACCCGGCCATCTGGCCGGTCAACGTCGAGGGCACCTTCGCCTTTGCCGAGGTGATGAGCCGCTCCAAGCGCCTCAAGCGCTTCCTCCACGTGGGCACCGCCATGTGCTGCGGCCCTGAGCGTGAATCGCCGATCAGTGAATCCTGGGAGTTTCCGGACGCTGAACAGCAACTGGTGGACTACACCGCCTCCAAGGCTGAAATCGAGCGACGCATGCGCGAGGAACTGCCGGCCCTGCCGCTGGTGGTGGCGCGCCCCTCGATCGTGGTCGGTCACCGCAGCCTGGGTTGCCAGGCCTCTGGCAGCATTTTCTGGGTGTTCCGCATGGGCTTCGCCCTGGAAAGCTTCACCTGTGGCCTCGACGAACAGATCGACGTGATTCCGGTGGACTACTGCGCCGAGGCGCTGATCGGCCTGACCCTCAAGCCGCGCCTGAGCCACGACCTCTACCACATCTCCGCCGGGCATGATTCGGCCTGTACTTTCGGCGAGATCGACCAGGCATTCGCCCTGGCCAACGGCGCCGCGCCGGTGGGCGAGCGCTACCGCAAGATCGATGTCGACAACCTCAAGGAACTGGCCGCCAGCTTCGAGTCGCGCATCGGCCCGGCCAACCCACGCCTGGTCCTGCGAGCCCTGCGCCTGTACAGCGGTTTTGCCGACCTGAACTACCTGTTCGACAACCGCCGCCTGCTCGATGAGGGCATTGCCGTGCCGCCGCGCTTCACCGACTACCTGGATGTGTGCGTGCGCTCCTCCAGCGGTGTGAGCATTGCCACCCAGATGCAGTGGGATTTCAAGTAAGCAGGCGCTTCGCGGGTGAGCCCTTCGCGGGCAAGCCCGCTCCCACGATTGAGCGGGAAAGCCAGTCGCTGCCCGCAAAACCTGAGCGGTGCAGTTCTGTAGGAGCGGGCTTGCCCGCGAAAAGCACACTGCGGCGGAGCATCGGCTTTGCCGCAGAGCCATAGTCCATGGCGCAGCGCTGCCTCAGAGCGTCACCAGCCCATGCTCCAGCGCGTACTTCACCAGTGCTGCTGGGGTATCGATATTCAGCTTGCGCCGGATGCTCAGCCTGAAAGTCTCCACCGTGCGCACGCTGATGCCCAGCTCCCGGGCCATCTCCTTGTTGTTGCTACCCCTGGCGATCATCGCCAGCACCTGCAGCTCGCGCGGGGTCAGGTCGTTCTCGTCGCGGCCGCTGCTGACCAGCTTGCGGGCAATTTCCGGGCTGTAGAAACTGCCACCGGCAGCAATCGCCTCGATCGCGGCTATCAGCTCGGTGGAGGGTGCGTTCTTCAGCACATAGCCCCTCGCCCCCGCTGTGATCGAGGTGCGCACGTACTCCTGGTTGTCGTACATGCTCAGCATCAGCACCCTGATGCCGGGGTACAAACCACACAGGCGGCGGGTCAGCTCCAGGCCGTTCATGTCCTGCAGGCCAACATCCACCAGCAGGATGTCCAGCTCCAGCGAGGCCACCAACTCAAGCGCCTGGGCGCCGGATTCAGCCTGGCCGACCACCTGGAAATGGGCAATTGCGCCCAGCAGTGCCTTGACGCCGTCGCGTACCAGAACATGGTCGTCGACCAGGGCAATGCGGATTGGTGTGGTCTCGCTCATGCAAGCCTCGGGTTGTTCATGGGTATCTGGACCTGCAGCTCGGTGCGTCCGGCAGACGACGCAATGCTGAAACTGCCCCGGTGATGCTCGACCCGCTCGCGCAGGTTGCGCAGGCCGATGCCGTGGCTTTCGTACGCGGCACTTGGGTCGAAGCCCATGCCGTTGTCCTCCACACGCAGTACCAGCAACCCGTCGTGGGCAGAGATGGAAATGATCGCGACACTGGCCTTGGCGTGGCGGTCAACATTGGCCAGCGCCTCCTGGATGATACGAAACAGCGTCAACGAAAGCTCGGCATCCACCTCGATGTCCGTCAGCCCGCACTCGTACTGGGTACGGATGCCGGTGCGCTGCTCGAAATCGCGCACATGCTGGTCGATGGCGGGCGAAAGACCCAGGGTGTCGAGCAGCGAGGGGCGCAGGTCGTGGGAAATCCGCCGCACCTCGCCGATCGCCGAAGCCAGGCGAGTGGTGCCGTTGCGCAGGTTGTCCAGCCCGCCGGCACGACCGTTGTCGAGCTCCATCGCCGCGAGCTCGAACTGGAACTTGATCGACACCAGTTCCTGGCTGATGCCGTCGTGCAGTTCGCGCGCTACCCGCGAGCGCTCCTCTTCCTGAAGGTTGACGATACGCTGGTTGAGCGCCGACAGCTTGCGGTCGGCCAGGCGGTGTTCGCTGACGTTGAGCATCAGCCCACCGGCAAAGATCACCAGCACCGCCAGCAGCGAGAACGAGGCGATGGCCAGCACCGTGGTCAGTACGCCGGAGGCCACCTCCTGGCGCGACTTGAGCGTGGCCACCTCGACGTCGTCGATGTAGATGCCGGTGCCGAGCATCCAGCCCCAGCGCTCGAGCATCACCACATAGGCCAGCTTGCCGGTGGACTGCCCGGTGGAGGGCTTCTGCCAGTCGTACAACTGGTAGCCGTCACCGCGTTCGGCGCTCTCGAGCAGTGCCTGGATGACCAGCAGGCCCTTATTGTCGGTCATGCCGATCAGGTCCTTGCCCACCAGTTCGGCCTGGCGTGGGTGCATCAGGCTCTTGCCGTGGCGGTCGTAGACGAAGAAGTAGCCGTCCAGGCCGAAGTTGGCCCGCGACAGGATCTGCAGGGCGCGCTGGCGAGTGTCGTCATCGTCGGCGCCGCTGTCGTACAACGGCGCGATCAGGCTCATGGCCAGGCCCAGGTAGTTCTTCAACTCGGCCTTCTTCGCCGCCATGATGCTGCTTTCCACCAGGCGCGCCTGGTCCTCCTCGAGCTTGCGGCTCTGGGCGAACACCAGGATGCAGATGAACAGCACCGAGACGATCAGCGGCAGGACACTGAGCGTGACGATCTTGTGCTTGAGTTGCATGGTCACTCCGGTTGCGGGGGCGGCGCGGCGCCAGCTTCGCCTGTGGCCCCGGCAAATGACAAGGGCGCCACGACAAGCGTGGCGCCCCTTTTACACGGCAAACACCTCAGCAGCAACGCGTCGGACGTCCGCTGGCACCGTTGTAGCGTGCATCCTGCCGCTCGCGGAAGAACGCCTTGCGGCTCATCACCGGCTCGCCCGGGTGCTGGGCCTGCATATGCGCGACGTAGGTGTCGTAGTCTGGCATGCCGACCAGCATGCGCGCGGCCTGCCCCATGCATTTGCCCATCTTGCTCAGTTTGCTCAACATCGCAGCGTTCCTCAGGCGTCGGGGATCGGCTGGAACGGCGACTCCTTGTCGCTGCGCTCAGGCTTGACCCAGGCGCGTCTGCCGACCTTCACGGCAAAGCACAGGATGCTCAGCACCACGAACAGGAACAACCCGGTCAGCACGGCGTTGGTGTAGGCGTTGAAGATCACGTGCTGCATCTGTGCCAGATCCTTGGCCGGTGCCAGCACCTGCCCGGCTGCTGCGGCATCGCTGTACTTGCGCGCCAGCGCCAGGAAGCCCATGCCCGGGTTGGGGTCGAACAGCTTGATCAGGCCCGCGGTGGTGGTGCAGATCAGCAGCCATACGGCAGGCAGCAAGGTGACCCAGACATACTGCTGGCGCTTCATGCGGATCAGCACCACCGACGCGAGCATCAGGGCGATGCCGGCCAGCATCTGGTTGGAGATGCCAAACAGCGGCCACAAGGTGTTGATGCCGCCCAGTGGATCGATCACCCCCTGGTACAGCAACCAGCCCCACATCGCCACGCAGCCAGCGGTGGCCACCACGTTGGCGGTCCAGGAGTCGGTCTTTTTCAGTGCCGGCACGAAGTTGCCCAGCAGGTCCTGGAGCATGAAACGCCCGGCTCGGGTGCCGGCATCCACGGCGGTCAGGATGAACAACGCCTCGAACAGGATCGCGAAGTGGTACCAGAAGGCCATGGTGTTCTCACCCGGCAGCGCCTGGTGCAGGATCTGCGCGATACCCACCGCCAGGGTCGGTGCACCACCGGCGCGGGCCAGGATCGAGTGCTCGCCGATGTCGGTGGCGGTCTGCTGGAGGATTTCCGGGGTGATGGTGAAGCCCCAGTTGCTGACGGTCTGCGCCACCGACACGACGTCGGCACCGACCACCGCGGCCGGGCTGTTCATGGCGAAGTACACGCCCGGCTCGATGACCGAAGCGGCAACCATGGCCATGATCGCCACGAACGACTCCATCAGCATGGCGCCGTAGCCGATGTAGCGGGCATGGCTTTCGTTGGCCAGCAGCTTGGGCGTGGTGCCGGAGCTGATCAGCGCATGGAAGCCGGACACTGCACCACAGGCGATGGTGATGAACAGGAACGGGAACAGCGCCCCCTTCCACACGGGGCCTGTGCCGTCGACGAATTGGGTGATGGCCGGCATCTTGAGCTCAGGCGCGATCACCAGGATACCGATGGCCAGCGCCACGATGGTGCCGATCTTGAGAAAGGTCGAGAGGTAGTCGCGTGGCGCCAGAATCAGCCAGATCGGCAGCACAGCGGCGACGAAACCATAGCCGATCAACATCCAGGTGATCTGCACGCCGGTGAAGGTGAACGCTGGGCCCCACACTGGATCCGCGGCAACCATGCCGCCGCCCCAGATAGAGGCAAGCATCAGTGCCACGCCGATCACCGAGATCTCGCCGATACGACCCGGGCGCAGGTAGCGCAGGTACACGCCCATGAACATGGCGATCGGGATGGTCGCCATCACCGTGAACATGCCCCACGGGCTCTCGGCCAGGGCCTTGACCACGATCAGAGACAGCACCGCAAGGATGATGATCATGATCAGGAAAGTGCCGAACAGCGCGATGGTTCCGGGGATCGGGCCCATTTCCTCGCGTACCAGGTCGCCCAGGGAGCGGCCATTGCGGCGGGTGGAAATGAACAAGACCATGAAGTCCTGCACGGCCCCTGCCAGCACTACCCCGGCAATCAGCCAGAGCGTACCGGGCAGGTAACCCATCTGCGCGGCGAGCACCGGGCCGACCAGTGGGCCGGCGCCAGCGATGGCTGCGAAGTGATGGCCGAAGAGGATGTGCTTGTTGGTCGGTACGTAGTCCAGCCCGTCGTTGTGCAGCACGGCCGGGGTGGCGCGGGTGGAGTCCAGTTGCATCACCTTGTTGGCGATGAACAGGCTGTAGTAGCGGTAGGCAACGAGGTAGATGGCGACGGCTGCGGTGACGATCCACAGGGCGCTGATGGCTTCGCCCCTGCGCAACGCCACGGTGCCTAGCGCGAATGCGCCCAGCAAGGCAATGGCGAACCAGGCAATTCGGGTAGCCAGTTTGGTCATCGGGATTTCTCCTGTCGCGACGGGTGTGCCGGCGACGGTTTTTGTTTTTGTGGGTGCCCGGGTAGGGACGACGACACTCTCGGCGTACTGGGTCCACAAGAACATTCGCAGTACTACGCGTAAGTACTACGTAGAACTACGTAGATGGGGTGTCAGTGAGGGGGCGGTGCTCTTTTCGCGGGCAAGCCCGCTCCTACAGGGGAACGCATTGCCTTGTGGATGATGCGGTACTTTTGTAGGAGCGGCGGTTCGCCGCTGCGACTTGCCCGCGAAGCAGGCGCTGCAGATATTCGCGGGCAGTGCCCCAATCCTTCGAGGCGGTTTCTGGCATTGTTGGCACGACTATTGATTAATGATTCCACAACGATTGTTGAACAATCATAAGTGGAGCGTACTTCATGTCCCGAGCAACAGCCCTCACCCTCGCCCTGACCCTCAGTGCCGCCGCACAGGCCGCCGACGGCACCTTGCAGTCCGATCGCCTGTCCATCGGCTCGGACCTCACCTACCCTCCCTACACGTACCTCGACCAGGGCAAGCCTGCCGGCTTCGATCCCGAGTTCATGACCCTGCTCGGCCAGCACCTCAAGCTCGCCCCCCAGTTCCAGGACACCCGCTTTGCCAACCTGGTGATGGGGGTCAACGCTCGACGCTTCGATGTGGTCGCCTCGGCCCTTTACGTCACCCCTGAGCGCGCGGCGCAGGTCGATTTCCTGCCCTACCTCAAGAGCGGTGCCTCGCTGATGGTGCGGGCCGATGACAGTTTCCGCCCGCAAGCGCCCCAGGACCTGTGCGGCAAGCGCATTGGCTCGATCAAGGGTGGGTCGTGGATTCCCAAGCTGATGGCGCTGTCCAAAAGCCACTGCGAGGCCAACGGCCAGGCGCCGATCGACTCGCGCGAATTCCCCACCTCACCGGAGGCGGCCCAGGCCCTGCTGGCCAAGGCGGTCGATGTGCAGTTCGAAGACGCCGCAGTGGCGGCCATCACCGCCGACAAGCTCAAGGGCCGAGTGGTGATCAGTTCCCACGAGCTGATCTACCCGGTGGTCATAGGCCTTGCCGTGCGCAAGGGCAACGATGCACTGCTCGGTGAACTGCGCCAGGGCTTCGAGGCCATGAAGCACAGTGGCGAGTACCAGACGCTGTTGACTCGCTACAACCTCGGCGAGCCCAGCCCTGCCGAAGTGGCCCAGGCCCTGGGCCAGAATCCTCAAGCGAAAGCGCAGTAAGCAGGAGCGTCGAGCATGCAATTCGATTGGGATTATGCCGCCGGCCTGCTGGTCAACGGCGACTTCTGGAAGGCGGTCGGCACCGTGGTGGAGTTGAGCGTCGAGACCTGGCTGCTGGGCATCGTCTTCGGCTTTGTCCTGGCGCTGGCGCGGCAGTCGAGCAACCGCGCCCTGAACCGTGGCGCGGCACTGTACATCTGGTTCTTCCGCAGCCTGCCGCTGCTGGTGCTGCTCATCTTCGTCTACAACCTGCCCCAGGTCTTCCCGAGTACCAGCGTGCTGCTGTCCAACCCCTACGCCGCCGGCCTGATCGCCTTGGTGCTGAGCGAATCGGCCTATATCGCCGAGATTCATCGCGGCGGCCTGCTGGCAGTGGCCAAGGGGCAACTCGAGGCCGGCAAGGCGCTGGGTATCCGCTACACCGGTGTGCAGCGCCTGATCGTGATTCCACAGGCGTTGCGGGTGGCATTGCCGACCCTGGCCAACGAGTACATCACCATCGTCAAGCTGACCTCGCTGGTGTCGGTGATTTCGCTGTCGGAGATCCTGCTGGTCGGCCAGCAGCTGTACACGCAGAACTTCCTGGTAATGGAGACCATGCTCGCGGTCGCCTTCTACTATGTGCTGATCGTCACGGTGTTCAGTTACCTGCTACGTCGCCTGGAGCAGCACCTTGACGTCACCCGGCGCCAGCCCAAGGCCATCGCCGATGGCCCGGCGCAACCGGCGCCTGCTCGCCGCGAGGCCGCACCCAGGCAAGGCGACTTCGCCCTGCGGGTGTTCGGCGCGCGCAAGCACTATGGTCAGCTGGAAGTGCTCAAGGGCATCGACCTGGACATCCGCTTCGGCGAAGTAGTGTCGATCATCGGGCCTTCGGGGTCGGGCAAGACTACGCTGATCCGTACCCTGAACGGCCTGGAGGGCCTGGATCGTGGCCAGGTCGAGCTGTGCGGCGCGCCGTTCCTGCGGGGGCGTGAAGAAGACGGCGGCAGCCTCGGCAATCGCTTGCACATGGAGGGCATCGTCCAGGTCGGCATGGTCTTCCAGGGTTTCAACCTGTTCCCGCACAAGACGGTGCTGGAGAACGTGATACTCGCCCCACGTCACCATGGCCATGCCAGCGACACCGACCTGCGCGCCTTGGGCTTGGCGCTGCTGAGCAAGGTGGGCCTGCGCGAGCATGCCGGCAAGTACCCGCACCAGCTCTCCGGCGGCCAGCAGCAAAGGGTGGCGATCGCCCGGGCACTGGCCATGCGCCCGCGGGTGATGCTGTTCGACGAGCCGACCTCGGCGCTCGATCCGGAGCTGGTCGGCGATGTGCTCAAGGTGATCGAGGACCTCGCCCGCGAGGGCATGACCATGGTCATCGTCACCCATGAAATGAAATTCGCTTTCCAGGTCTCCGACCGCGTGGTGTTCATGGAGCGCGGAGAGATCATCCAGGCCGGTGCGCCGCGCGAGTTGCTCGACAACCGCAGCGAGCGCATGGGCCGCTTCCTCAAGGACGTGCAACTGGCATGAGCAGCAAAGTCCCGGAAAAGACCGGCGAAAGCCTGCCCCTGGCCGACCAGGTGGCCCTCGAACTGCGCGAAGACATCATCGGCGGCCGCCTGGTATCAGGCATGCCGCTGGTCGAGGCAGAGCTCACCGGCCGCTATAACGCTTCGCGCAACACCGTACGCGAGGCCCTGCACCAGTTGGGTCACGAAGGCCTGACCACCTACGTGCGCAACAAGGGTGTGATGGTGCGCAGGCTGGGTGTCGCCGAGGTGCGCGATATCTTTCTGGTGCGCCGCACACTTGAGGTGCAGGCGATCCACGGCAGCAAGCCGCTGCGCGAATACCAGTCCGACCGCATGCTCGACGCCATCGAGGCGGCCGAACTTGCCCGTGATCGTGAAGACTGGCAGGCCTTCGGCACCCACAGCCTGCGCTTTCACCAGCACATCGTCGGCCTGCTGCGCAGCCCATTGCTGGATGCCTTCTTCACCAATATCGCTGCGCAGATGCGTCTGGTGTTCGCCGTTGCGCCCGATGAAAAGAACTTCCAGAGCCCGTGGCTGGAGCGCGACCGAGAGATCCACGACCTGCTCGCCGACGGCTTGCGTCACGATGCCGCCGAAGCCATGACCCGTTACCTGGACGACTCCGAGCACGCCCTGCTCGACCTGTTCAGCCATCCACCCCGTTCCTGAAACCGGAGACCTACCCATGTACAAGGATTATCCCGCCGCCTACCAGGTCAGCAAAGGCGCTGCCCTGCAGGTCGACAAGCCTTTCTATGACCGCGTGCGCGAGCGCCAGGATGCACGCACGCTGATCGAGCAGTTCGAGGTGCCGATCCGCACCGGCCGCGCCTGGAAGGTGCCGGCCGGCCATGTGTTCCGCGTCACCACCCCGGTCGGCCCGCAGGTCGGCGACTTCAACATCTGGAACGCCAACGACCCGCGTGAGCGCCTGTGGGCGGCCCGTACCCGCCAGTTGCAGGGTGCCCACGTCACCACCTACGACCGACTGTGGTCGAACCTGCCATTCCTGCGCCCGCTGGTAACCATCACCGACGACAGCCTGGCCGACTACGGCATCGACGAACACGGCGGACGCCTGCACGACCTGCTCGGCACCCGTTGCGACCCCTACGTGAACAAGATGCTCACCGGCGAGGACTTCCATCACCACTGCCACTCCAACCTCACCCGCGCCGTGTTGCCCCATGGGCTGACCGAGTTCGACGTGCACGATGTGCTGAACATCTTCCAGTGCACCGGCCTGAACCATGACGACATGTACTTCATGAAGGCCTGCCCGGCCAAGCAGGGTGATTACCTGGAGTTCTTCGCCGAAATCGATGTGCTGTGTGCGCTGTCGACCTGCCCGGGCGGCGACCTCTCACTGCCGATGTGGGGGCCTGAGGCACAGGACCCGCTGTCGGTCTGCCGACCGCTGGGGGTGGAAATCTACAAGCTCGACGACAGCCTGCTGGAGGGCTGGACGCAGCCCAAGCGCGCCAGCTACAACGGCATGCACGGGCTGGCGATCGGCAAGGCCGAGTGGGAATGATCGGCTGAGCTGGAGGGCGGCGGTTCGCCGCCCCGACGTGCCCGCGAAAAGAACACCGCGGTGGAAGGCACCGGCTTCGCCGGTGATCGCGGGACTAGCCCGCTCCCACAGGTAACACCGCAGTATTCAGAAGTTGCGGAGCTCTTGTAGGGGTAACTTTCTTGTTCAAAATCTAAAGGTCAGCCCAATCCCTGTGGGGGCGGCGGTTCGGCGCCCCGACTGGTCCCGCGAACACGGGCGTAGCCCGTGCCAGGCAGCGCGGTGTCTTTTTCAACGATCAGAGACCTGCTCCAGAAAGATCAAGCGCAGCGGCTCGCCCAACAGCATTTCGCTCTGCGCCGCAAACCGCTGGAAATACGGTGCGGCGAAATGCGCATCAAGCGCGGCCTGGTCGACGAACGCCTCGCGCATGTAGAACGTCCCCGGCTCATCCTTGCCCTCGAACAGCACATAGTCCAGATTGCCTGGCTCCGCGCGGGTCGGTTCAATCAGTTCCAACAACGCCTGCTTCAGTGCCAGCGCCCTGCCCTCGCGGGCCTTGAGTACTGCAATCGATACCAGCGGATTGTTCGTTACCTGCGCACCCATCGTCACATCTCCAACACGTTTGAGTTGCGCACAGTATTGCCGGGGCGATGGCCGGCAAACAGCCGCGCCGCCCGATAACACTTTCAACGCGATGCGGAAAATCGCTCAGGCCAGCGTTTGCTGCACCTGGTCAACGGTTCTCGCCAGGCTCTCCAGGTGCAGCCCCAGCACCCGCTCTACCGGTGCCTGGTCCAGTGGCCAGTGCAAGGCGATGCTCCCCGCCAGCCGTCCTTGCGTGTGGACCGGCAAGGCGATGGCGCGGATCAGGAACGGTAGCCGCACCGGATACTCCCAGTAACCTTCCGTGCGCCGGGCAAAACCTTGCTGTGTCTCGTCCTCGATGCCGCGCAGCAGTGTGTCGTCCCCCAGGTGCGCATGCTCGGCCAGGCGCTCGACCTCATGCTGCTCCAGCTCGCCCAGGCAGGCGCGCCCCATCGCCGAGTGGAACAGGCTGGCGTGGTGGCCGACGATCTGGCAGTTGTTCGGGTAGCGCTTGCGCAACACCTGGGGAATCGCGCTCTCCATCACTTCCAGGCGCTGGCCGTCGAAGCATGACAAGTCGGCCACCAACCCGGTGCGCTCGCTGAGCTCCAGCAACAGGGGCGCGGCGCTTTCGACCATCTGCCGCTTGAACCGCAACTGGCCGTCGCCGAACAGGCGCCGCGCGCGCAGACGGTAGCGGCGGTCGCTCAGGCCCCGGTAGGTCCAGCCCTGCTCCTGCAAGGTGGCGAGCATGCGCGATACTGTGGCCTTGGGTAACGCCGTCAGGTAGTGCAGCTCCTCCAGCCCAAGGGCCTGGTGCTCACCCAGCAATTCGATGATCGTCAACGCCCGCTCGACCGATCGCACGCCACCGCCGTCTCCATTGCCGCTCATGTTCGCCTCCGTGTCTGCACCAGGATCGTCAAATTGCCCAGCAAGATATGCGCCTGCAAGGGCTTCAGCGCGCCAGCAGGCTCGGCGGCGGGTAGCGCTCGACCCAGCGGGTCAGTTGCTCGTGGGCATAGGCCAGGCGCAGCACCGCCTGATCGGCCTGGGCCGGGCCGATGATCTGCATCCCCATCGGCAGGCCCTGTGCATTGAAACCGACCGGAACGCTGATGCTCGGCAACCCGGCCAGGGTCGGGCCGATCACCACCTCCATCCAGCGGTGATAGGTGTCCATCGCCCGCCCGCCAACGACCTGCGGCCAAGGTTGCTGTGCGTCGAAAGGAAACACCTGGGCCGAGGGCAGCAGCAGGAAGTCGTAACGCTCGAACAGCCCTGCCATCGCCCGGTACCAGTCGCTGCGCGCCAGCGACGCCTGGTAAAGTGCAGCGGCGCTCAGTTGCAGGCCGCCCTCGACCTCCCACTGCGCCTCCGGCTTGAGCAATGCGCGCCGACTCGGGTCGGCGTAGGCCGCTGCGAGGTTGCCGTGCACCAGAAAGTGGCGATGGGTCAGCCAGCATTGCCAGAGGCGCTCCAGCGGGTAGTCCGGCTGACAGGCCTCGACCTTGCACCCCAGGTTCTCGAAGTCGCTCAATGCGGTTTCGCACAGGCTCAGCACGCCATCGTCCATGGGCAGGTAACCGTTGTAGTCGCCCAACCAGCCGACCCGCACATCGGTGAAGTCCTGTCGCAGGTCCGCAGCGAAATCCTGCATGCTATCGTTGATGGACAGCGGCACCCGCGCATCGAAGCCCGCTTGTACCGACAGCAGCCGGGCCAGGTCGGTGACGCTGCGCCCCATCGGGCCCTCGGTGGCGAGTTGCTGGACGAACATCTCCGGCGCCGGACCGTGCGGCACGCGGCCCTGGGACGGGCGCAGGCCAAACACATTGTTGAACGCCGCCGGGTTGCGCAACGAGCCCATCATGTCGCTGCCATCGGCCACGGGCAGCAGGCGCATGGCCAGTGCCGCAGCGGCCCCGCCGCTGCTGCCGCCGGCTACCCGGCTGGGGTCGTAGGCGTTGGTGGTGGTGCCGAACAGCGTGTTGTAGGTCTGCGAGCCGAGGCCGAATTCCGGCACGTTGCTCTTGCCGAGGATGATCGCGCCGTTGTGCCGAACCCGCGCCACGCTGATGGCGTCCTGCTGCGGCACCTGCTCGGCGAACAGCGGCGAGCCCAAGGTGGTACGCAGGTCAGCCGTGGCGGCCAGGTCCTTGATGGCCTGGGGCATGCCGTGCATCCAGCCGCGAGACTGGCCGCGGTCGAGCTCGCGGTCGCGTGCGTCGGCCTCCCTGAGCAGTTGCTGTGCCGGACGCAGTGACACCAGGGCGTTGACCTGCGGATTGACCCGCTCGATGTGCGCAAGGTAGGCCTGCATCACCTCGCGGCAGGACACCTGGCGAGCATGGATCGCCCGGGACAGGTCGCTGGCATCCAGCGCGACGACAGGGTCGAGATCTAGCGGTTTCACGGTTTTACTCCAAGTTCGAGGACGGCAGGCGCGCGTGGCCGCACGGCTTCTTTCAGACAATAGGTGCCCAGCAGTGTCAGCACGCAGGCGAACAGCACGTAGAACGACGGCGCCACGGGCGTGTTCAAGACCTTGGTGAGCCAGGTGACGATCAGCGGCGCGAAGCCGCCGAACAGCATCACTGCCACGTTATACGCCACCGACACCCCCGTTGAGCGGACTGCGATGGGGAACTGCTCGGCCAGCGCCGTGGGTGCCGGCCCATAGAAACCACCGATCATGCTGCACAGCGCCAGTTGCATCACCAGCAGGCGCTCGACCGACGGTGCCGCGGCGACCCACAGGTGCAACGGGTAGACCATCAGGAAAAAGCCCAGGGTGAAGGCCATCAGCACCGGCCTGCGGCCGATACGGTCGGACAGCGCGCCGGAGAACGGAATCACCACCGTCATCAGGCCCACCGCGAGCATCTGCACCAGCAGCACCTGGTCCAGTGGCAGCCCCAGGCTCTTGTGGGCGAAGGTCGGCATGTTCACCAGCACCACATAGAAGGAAACGGTCGCGCCGCTGGCCAGGCCCATGGACACCAACAGCGCCCGGCGATGCGTACGCAGCACCTGCCACAGGCTTGGGGCCTGGTCCTTGGCTTGTTTGCGCGCCTCGAGAAACTCCTCGGGCTCCTGCATGTGCTTGCGAATCCACAGCCCCACCGGGCCGATCAGCAAGCCGAACACGAAAGGAATCCGCCAGCCCCAGGCGTCCAGCGCCTCGGCTGAACACAGGTGGGTGACCAGCGCAACCATCGACGCCCCGGTAAAAACCGCCAGGCATTGCCCGACCAGTTGCCAGGAGCCGTACAGCCCCTTGCGGTGCGCCGGCGCGCTCTCCACCAGAAATGCCGTGGCACTGGCATATTCACCGCCCGTGGCGAAGCCCTGCAGCATGCGCGCGACCACGATCAGCAAGGGCGCGCCCATGCCGATGGCCAGGTAGTTGGGGGCGAAGGCGATCATCGCGATGGACAGGGTCATCAGGCGAATGATCAGTTGCATGGCCGCCTTGCGCCCTTTGCGGTCGGCGTAGATACCCAGCAATACGCCGCCCACCGGGCGCATGAAGAATCCGACGCCGAAGGTCGCCAGGGCCATCAGCAGCGAGGCGTAGTCATCGTCGGAGGGAAAGAACTGACGAGCGACGATGCTGGCCAGAAAGCCGTACACGATGAAGTCATACCATTCCAGCGCATTGCCGATGACGGCGGCGACCACTTGCCGGGTGCGCGATGCGCCTGCATTCGTAGCGTGCATGGGAAATTCTCCAGAAACCAGATGTGAGGAACGCCCGCAGGAATGCGGGCTCCAGCGGCAGTCAATGAAGAAGCGCTCAGGCCGGGGCGAGCCAACGCTCGGTGAGCGCGCTCCAGTAGGCGGCCCCGGTCAGCAGGATGTCGTCGTTGAAGTCGTAGGCGGGGTTGTGCACCATCGGCCGATCCACGCCGTTGCCGATGAACAGGTAGGCGCCGGGGCAGCGTTGCAGCATCCAGGCGAAGTCCTCGCTGCCCATCAGCTTGCGGGTATTGCCATCGACGGCGGCCTCGCCGAGCAGCTCGATGCCGACCTGGCGAGCGAAGGCGTTTTCGGCGGCATGGTTGATCAGCACCGGATAAGCCGGGCGGTGTTCGATGCTCACGCTGCAGCCAAAGCTCTTGGCCTGGGCGCGGATGATCGCCTGTACGCGCTCCAGGGTCAGGCGCCTGACCTCGGCGTCGAGCGCACGCAGGCTCAAGCGCAACAGGGCCTGCTGTGGAATGACATTGGCCGCCTCGCCAGCCTGCAGCGCACCGACGGTAACCACTGCCGCCTCCTGGGCATCGATGTTGCGCGCCACCACGGTCTGCAGCGCCATCACCACACTGGCGGCAGCAACCAACGGGTCGACTGTCAGGTGCGGCATCGAACCATGACCACCGACGCCCTCCAGGATGACGGTCAGCAGGTCCTGGGAAGCCATCATCGGTCCTTCGCGAAAGCCCAGGTGCCCGGCGGCCAGCCCCGGCATATTGTGCATGCCGAACAGCGCATCACAGGGGAAACGCTCCAGCAGGCGATCGGCGAGCATCGCCTCGGCCCCGCCCTGCCCCTCCTCGGCCGGCTGAAAGATCAGTGTCAGGGTGCCGTCGAAGCGCCGGGTCGCCGCCAGGTAGCGAGCAGCGCCGAGCAGCATCACGGTATGTCCGTCGTGTCCGCAGGCATGCATGCAGCCTGGGTGTCGGCTGCTGTAGGCCGCGCCCGTGGCCTCGACGATCGGCAGCGCATCCATGTCGGCGCGCAGCCCCAGGCGGCGCGTGCTGCTGCCGTTGCGCAGCACAGCGACCACGCCGGTGCGGCCGATCCCGGTGTGGACCTCGTAACCCCACTCGCGCAGGGCCTGGGCGACCAGTGCCGAGGTGCGGTTTTCCTCGAAGCCCAGTTCCGGGTGGGCGTGGATATCCTGGCGCAGTGCATGAAGTTCGCCGGCAACGTCGGCGAGCCAGGCCAGGATGTGCGGGTGCTTGGATGGGTTCATCGGCATCTCCTCGCGCGGGTTGCAGTCCCGCTTTTGTTATTCGCTCGGGGATTGCGGCACGAGAGGCAGGCCGCACGTGCTGTCAGATAAACCCGACGGCGCGACGCCGACAATCGAATGTGGTTCCGCCCTGTGGAACCCAACCTGCAGCCTGGCGGAAAGCGGCCATGAGGTGCCTGCAGGGCTGGATGGATCAAGGGCTGATCGAACGCACCGCACCGGAGCACCTGCTGCTGTTCATCTGGTCGACGATCCTGGCCCACGTGCGCTTTGCCACCGTGCCGCAGCCTGGGCAAGTGAACTGGCCGGTGGAAGATGCCAAGGGGCAGGCACTGGTGCAGATGCTCACGCGCATGGTGCTCGGAAGCGTTTGCCAGCGTGCCGGAATAGAAGCGCCTTTGAACCCGAAGACGCCACTATTGCAACCCGCAGTCGGCGAATCGTTATAACCAATAATCTATAGCGAACCACCATGCAGTACGTTCATTTCACGCTGCCCGACCCAGTCGTAGTGACCGCCTCGCTCTCCCACAGGCTGAGCTGAAACGCAGGGTCGATGAACGCCTCGCGGCTCATGTTCGCGATGTCGTTCATCCCGCTTAGCACGTTGTCGATCCATTGCTGATTGCCTTGTGTCGAGGCGACGTTTGCCAGCAGATCCTCGCAGATCCGTTTCAGTTGCTCGTTGTCTGTCAGGTCCCGTGACATGGCTACTCTCCTGGGCGGGGCATGGGGCACGAAGGCGATGGGGGCGGTCTACACTTCCCAGGCTTCGTAACACTCGCCAAGTCTCTGGAGGTGTCCCATGAGCAATCCCACCCAAACCACGTCATTCAGCGGCTGGGCCGCCACCGCGCCGGGAGCGCCGCTGCAGCGGCACAGCTATGATCCCGGCCCGCTGGCCGCTGACGAGGTACAAGTCGCTGTCGAGTACTGCGGCGTCTGCCATTCCGACCAGTCGATGATCGACAACGAGTGGGGGCTGACCCAGTACCCGTTCATTCCTGGCCACGAGGTGGTCGGGCGCATCGAGCAGGTCGGCGATCGGGTGACCGGGCTGCAGGTTGGCCAGCGGGTCGGGATCGGTTGGTACAAAGGCAGTTGCATGCACTGCGCGCCGTGCATGGAGGGCTCGCACAACCTGTGTGGTTCGGCCCGACCGACGATCATCGGCAGCAACGGCGGTTTCGCCGACCGCCTGCGCGCGCACTGGGCGTGGGCCATCCCGCTGCCGGACGGCCTCGACCCTGCCCTTGTCGGCCCCCTGTTCTGTGCCGGTTCGACGGTGTTCAACCCACTGCTGTCATTCGGCGTCAAACCCACCGATCGCGTCGGGGTGGTCGGCATCGGCGGGCTGGGGCACCTGGCGCTGAAGTTTCTCAATGCCTGGGGCTGCGAGGTGACCGCGTTCACCTCATCCTTGAGCAAGCAGGATGAAGCCCGGCGCTTGGGTGCGCACAAGGTGGTGGCCTCCACCGACAGCCAGGCGCTCAAAGCCATTGCTGGCACCCTCGATTTCCTTCTGGTGACTGCCAATGCCGACCTGGACTGGACCGCCATGATCGGCACCCTCGGTACCCGAGGTCGGGTGAACTTCGTCGGTGTGGTACCCGGGGCTATCCCGGTGCACGTGTTCAACCTCATGCTCCAGCAGAAGAGCCTTTCTGCCTCGCCGGTCGGCTCCCCGGCGGCGATGGCGAAAATGCTCGAGTTCTGTGCACGCCACCAGATCGTGCCCCAGGTCGAACAGTTCGCGATGAGCCAGGTCAACGCGGCGATCGACCATCTGCGCAGCGGCAAGGCGCGCTACCGGGTAGTGCTCGACGCCAGTCGCTGAAACAAAGCGGTGTCATTGACGCAGAGGATGATCGACAATGTCGCGGCCGCAGGCTCAGCCCTGCGGCCAGACAAGAACAAACGGACCGCCTGCCGTCATGACGCTCTTCTACCTCAAGCTCGTTGTCACTCCCCTTCTGATGTGGGCTGTCTCCCTGGCCTCGCGGCGCTGGGGAGGGCTGCTCGGCGGCTTGCTCTCCGGCATGCCGATCACCTCGGCGCTGGTCATGATCTTCCTGTGCCTGGAACAAGGCACCGCCTTCTCCCTGAACGCCATACCGGGCGCACTCGGCGGGCTGGCAGCGGTCCAGGCCAGCTATGCCTGCTACCTGTTCGCCAGCCGCAGGCTTGGCGTGGCGCTCACGGCATTGGTGTCGCTCGCGCTGTACGGCGTGGCAGCCTATGTACTGACCCATTGGGGCAATCTGCCGGTTTCGATCGTTGTCGCCCTGTGCCTGGTAGTGCTGCTGGTCTGGGCCACGGCCCGCGAGCCACGCCCGGCGCAGCTTGCGCAGATCAGGCCGCGCTGGTGGGAAATCCCCATGCGCATGGTCGCTGCAACTAGTCTGCTGATGCTCACCACAGGCGCGGCGAGCTGGCTGGGGCCTGCCGTCAGCGGCATGCTCGCGCCGATTCCGGTGATCGCCTGGCCACTGGTGGTGTTCTCCCATGTCCAGGGTGGGCGTTTCTCCATGGCCGGGATGATCCGCGGCAACGCCATCGGTGCCGTCGGGGTGATTGCCTTCTACCTGAGCCTCGGCGCGCTGCTGCCGCACCTGGGTATCGCTCTGACCTTCCTGCTCGCCATGGGGCTGGCGGTGGTGCTGACCGTGGGGTTGGCGACTGCGCTGCGCTCGCGCACGGCATCAACGGGCAAGTAAGGGCGTCTGGCCATGCAATTGAACAACCTCATCCGTCGTCTTGACCTGGTGACCTTGCAGTTGTTCGTCGCCATCCACGAGGAAGGTAGCCTGACCCGAGCCGCCGCGCGCGAAGCGATCGCATTGTCGGCGGCAAGCAAGCGCCTCAACGAGCTGGAAGCAGCGCTCGGCTCGCCGCTGTTCGCCCGCCAGGCCCGAGGCATGAGCCTGACCCCGGCCGGGGAAACCCTGCTGCACCACGCCCGGCGCATGCTGTTCAACCTGGAGAAGATCGGCCTGGAACTGGGCGAGCACTTGCAGGGAGTGCGCGGCTACGTGCGCATGCTCGCCAACCTGTCGGCGATCATCCAGTTTCTGCCTGAAGACCTGGCGCTGTTCGCCGCGCAACACGAACGGATCAAGGTGGACCTGGAGGAGCGCCCCAGCAATGGCGTGATCCAGGGGTTGCTCGATGGCGTGGCGGACCTGGGTATCTGCTCCAGCGACAGCGACACCCGCGACCTGCTCAAGGTGCGCTACAGACGCGACCAGTTGGTGCTGGTGGTGCGTGAAGGGCATCCGTTGGCGCACCAGGCGCAGGTGGACTTCGCCGAAACCCTGGACAACGACTTTGTCGGCCTGCACTCGGCGAGCTCCATCAACATGCGTACCCACGAGGCCGCTCGCCGCGCCGGGCGGATTTTGCGCCTGCGTATTCATGTCCCCAGCTTCGATGCGGTGTGCCGCATGGTGCAGGCTGACATGGGTGTGGGGATCCTGCCGCGCAAGGCCTTCGAGTTGTTTGGCGGTGCGCTGGGGTTGCGTGCGGTGGCGCTGAGCGACGAGTGGGCCGAGCGTGAGTTGTTGCTGGTGGCGCGGGACCTTGAGTCGCTGTCGCCGGTGAGCCGCTTGCTGTTCGAGCATTTGCGCGCGGCTGAGCCTGGCGGCTAGGCGAAAGACCCCTACCCTTCGCATTTGGCGAACGGTTGTTGCCCACAGAGGATTGGTGCGTTCCCGGCCCCAGTCGTAGCCTCTGCCTCAAAGTCCAAGAACAAAGAGGTACGCACCATGCCTGCCCCGCTACAAGGCATCAGGGTCCTGGAAATAGGCACGCTGATCGCCGCCCCCTTCGCCGCTCGCCTGCTCGGTGAGTTCGGTGCCGAAGTCATCAAGATCGAAGCCCTGGGCCAGGGCGACCCGCTTCGCAAGTGGCGAAAGCTGCACGACGGCACCTCGCTATGGTGGTACCTGCAGTCACGCAACAAGAAGTCGCTGGCCCTCGACCTGAAGGCCGCTGAAGGCCTTTCCATCGTCAAGCGCCTGCTGGCCGACACCGACGTGCTGATCGAGAACCTGCGCCCCGGCGCGCTGGAAAAGCTCGGCCTGGGCTGGGACGTACTGCACGCGCTCAATCCACGCCTGACCCTGGTGCGTATCTCCGGCTATGGCCAGAGCGGCCCATATCGCGACCGGCCTGGCTTCGGTGCAATCGGCGAGGCCATGGGCGGTATTCGCTACACCACGGGTGAACAGGGCTCGGCACCGGCGCGGGCAGGCGTAAGCCTGGGCGACTCGCTGGCCTCGCTGCACGCGGTGATGGGCGCCTTGCTCTCGCTGTTCAATGTGCGTGCCAATGGCGGTGTCGGCCAGGTGGTCGATGTATCGCTGGTGGAAAGCGTGTTCAACCTGATGGAAAGCCTGGTGCCGGAGTACGACCTGCTGGGGCATGTGCGTGAACGCAGCGGTGGTGCCCTGCCCGGCATCGCGCCGTCGAACACCTACCGCACCGCCGACGGCGCGTTCGTGGTGATCGCCGGCAACAGCGACCCGATCTTCCGCCGCCTGATGCAGGCCATCGGCCGACCAGACCTGGGCGAGGCCGAGGCCTTTGCCCATAACGATGGTCGCGCCGCGCAATCGGCTCAGCTCGACGACGCCATCGAGGGCTGGACCCGCCGCCACCCGATCGACCAGGTACTGGCCACGCTGGAAGCCGCAGAGGTCCCGGCCGGGCGCATCTATTCGGTTGCCGACATCGTCAACGACCCGCACTACCAGGCCCGCGACATGCTGCTGGACAGCCAGTTGCCCGACGGCACCCCGGTGCGCATGCCGGGTATCGTGCCGAAGCTGTCGGCCACGCCTGGCCGTGTCGACTGGCAAGGCCCGGCGCTGGGCGAGCACACCGATGCACTGCTGGCCGGGCTGGGCTTGAGCCCCGATGAAGTCATCGGCCTGCGGGCCAAGGGGGTGGTGCAATGACCGATAACCACACAGACAGGCTGGTGGTGCAGGAAGTTGCCCCGCGTGACGGCCTTCAGATCGAACCGACCTGGGTGCCGACCGAAGACAAGATCCGCCTGATCGATGGCTTGTCCAAGCTCGGATTCAGCCGCATCGAAGCAGGCTCGTTCGTTTCGCCCAAGGCCATCCCAGCGTTGCGCGATGGTGACGAGGTGTTCCGTGGCATCCAGCGTCAGCCGGGTGTGGTCTATGTCGCCTTGATCCCCAATCTCAAAGGCGCAGAGCGGGCACTGGCTGCTGGGGCCGACGAGCTGAACCTGGTGCTGTCGGCCAGTCAGTCGCACAACCTGGCCAACATGCGCATGCGCCGCGAACAGTCGCTGGCGGGCTTTGGCGATATCGTCCAGGCCGTGCAAGGTCAGGCGGTCAGCCTCAACGCCAGTGTCGCCACCGCGTTTGGCTGCCCGTTCGAAGGTCGCGTCGAGGAAGACCTGGTGCTGCGCCTGCTCGACGCCTACCTGGAGCTGGGGGTACAAGGCGTGACCCTGGCCGATACCACCGGCATGGCCAATCCGCGTCAGGTCGCGCGTCTGGTGCGGCGCAGCCTTGAGCGCCTGCCGGCGTCGATGCTTACGTTGCACTTTCACAACACCCGTGGCTTGGGCCTGTGCAATGTGCTGGCGGGCTACGAGGCCGGTGCGCGGCGCTTCGATGCCGCGCTCGGCGGGCTGGGCGGCTGCCCGTTCGCGCCGGGGGCATCGGGCAACATCTGCAGCGAGGACCTGGTCAACCTGTGCATCGAGGTGGGCATCCCTACCAGCATCGACCTCGACGGCCTGCTGAAGATGTCGCGCACCCTGCCTGCGTTGCTCGGCCACGAGGTGCCGGGGCAACTGGTCAAGGCAGGACGCAATTGCGACCTGCACCCGCTGCCGGCCGGTCTGCCCGGCTGACTCTTCGTCACAACCAAGGGGCCGCGGCCCCGCCAGACAACAAGAACAACAAGGCCGCCCACAGGGCGGCCCGACTGGAGAACATCAATGAGTCTTTCCGCCCTGCCGCTGGGTGCCACCGATGGCGCCGACAGCGAAAAAGCCCTGGTCCGCAAGGTTGCCTGGCGCCTCATGCCGTTGATCATGGTGTGTTACCTGTTCGCCTTCTTCGACCGCATCAACATCAGTTTCGCCAAGTTCCAGCTGCAGACCGACCTTGGTTTCAGCGACACCGCCTACGGCCTGGGGGCGAGCCTGTTCGTGGTCGGCTACGTGCTGTTCGAGGTGCCGAGCAACCTGATGCTGTACAAGGTCGGCGCCCGTCGCTGGATCGCACGGATCATGATTTCGTGGGGCCTGGCCACCGCTGCCATGGTGTTCGTCACCAGCGAATGGCAGTTCTACGCCCTGCGCTTCATCATCGGCGCCATGGAAGCCGGTTTCGCCCCCGGCGTGCTGTACTACCTGACGCTGTGGTTCCCGCAGCATTTCCGTGGCCGCATCACTTCGCTGCTGTTCCTGGCATCGGCCTTCGCCGGGCTGTTCGGCGCGCCGTTCTCGGGCCTGGTGCTCGGTCATCTTGACGGCGTCATGCAGATGCGCGGCTGGCACTGGCTGTTCCTGCTTGGCGGCCTGCCCTGTGTGCTGCTTGGGTTGCTGGTGCTGACCCAGCTCAAGGACCGCATCGAAGACGCCGGCTGGCTCAGCGACGGGGAAAAACAGTTGCTGCGCTCACGCATCGAGCCGGCGCAGGCCGCCCATGGGCAGGGTTCGTTGCTGCAGGCGATCCGCATTCCTGGTTTCCTGATGCTCGGATTGATCTACTTCCTGATTCAGATCGCCTCCTACGGCCTGAATTTCTGGGCACCTCAGCTGATCCGCAGTGCAGGCACGGAAAACCCATCAATGATTGGCCTGCTGACGGCAGTGCCCTATATCTGCGGGGCAATCACCATGGTGGTGTGCGGCCGGTGGTCGGATGCGACCGGCGAGCGGCGTTGGTTTACCGCCGGGTTGATCAGTCTTGGCGCCGTAGGGTTCCTGTGCGCTGGGCTGTTCGATGACCACACGCCCTTGTTGATCGTCTCCCTTGGTCTGCTGGGCGCGGGTGTAGTGGCGGCCATCCCGAGCTTCTGGGCGCTGCCGCCGAAGTTGCTGGCCGGCGCAGGCGCCGGGGCTGCGGGTGGCATCGCGCTGATCAACACACTGGGGCAATTGGGTGGGATCGTCAGCCCGGTACTGGTCGGGCGTATCCGCGATCTGTCGGGCAGCACCACGCCAGCGCTTTACCTGATCGCAGCCACGAGCCTGGTGACTGCTGTGCTGTTGCTGTTTGCCCTGCCGGAAAAACTGCGTACACGGGACTTGCCGAAAAACTGAGGGCATTCGATTGCCAGGCCCGCGGCCATCGCGTGCCCGGCAACCGAAGAAGCAGCAAAAGCAAGGCGACCAACGGTCAAACATCTGATTGTTGTTAATCCTGAGAAAATCCTGGCCCTCCATCCTCTTTCCATCGGCCTCTCTTGCAAGGCCCGGAAAGAATCAAACTACGATGGAGAGTCAAACCATGAAATCCCTGCGCTATGCCCTGGCCCTGCTGGCCGCCACCGCCGTAACCTCCGCCTTCGCCGAAGGCGGCGCCGATCGCCTGCAGGAACACCATGCCCGCTGGGCCCTGCAACAGCAGCAGAGCAAAGCCATGGTGGCCAAGCGCGAAGCCGCCAAGGCCGCCCAGCAAGACGCCCAGGTCAACAGCAACAGCGGCCAGGACGCAGCAGCCAAACCTTCGTCCTGATCAGCAGAGGGTGCGGCCTCCTGTCGCACCACCAGGGCTTTGGCAAGTGATGGGGCGCGGGCGTAGAATGCCGCGCCCTTTTCGCCCAGTCGCCTCGTACGGTGGCTACCGGCAGCAATGACAACGTCCGTGCCTCAGCCACATCGCGCATGTGCAACAGGCTCAACCGACCCCGCCCGATCTCGCGCTCCGAGTCTGCGGTTGAGTCTTGCCCTGGTTGCATCCCCGCCCTGGCACTTACGTGCAGCCCCGGTCCTTCGAGGTCTGGTCAGACGCGCGTGGTCGAAGAGGCTCATTCGCTGATCGATCACTTGAGGTACGTATGTCTCCGCGTTTGCTGGCGATGGCGCTGGCACCCCTGCTCGGGCTTTTCATCATTGCCCTGGGCAATGGCCTGCTGTATTCCCTGACCACCCTGCGCCTTGGCGAAGCCGGCGAATCGGCAACCATGATCGGTATCGTCTCGTCAGGCTTCTTCATCGGCCTCACCCTCGGTGCCATCTTCAACGACCGGTTGATCCTGCGCATCGGCCACATCCGTGCCTACAGCAGTTTCGCCTCGCTGATTGCCGCGACCATTCTGTTGCAAGGCCTGTTCGTCGACACCTGGGGCTGGTTCGCCCTGCGCCTGCTCAACGGCTGGGCCACGGTCGGCGTATTCCTGGTGATCGAAAGCTGGCTGCTGCTGGCCGGCGACGCGAAGATTCGTGGGCGCCTGCTGGCCCTGTACATGATCGCGCTGTACGGCGCGGGCGTGCTGGGTCAGGCAATGCTCGGCGAGCTGGTGAGCCTGGGGGCCAGTGCACCGTTCACCGTTGCGGGCATGCTGGCGGCCCTGTCGGTACTGCCGATCGTGATCCTGCCGCGGGTGTCGCCGCTGCTGGAGCAGGTCGAGCCGCTCAAGCCACGGCAATTGCTGGGCGTGACGCCAAGCGGCCTGGTGGGCTGTTTCGGTTCGGGTGTGGCGATTGCTGCGGTGTATGCCCTGCTGCCGTTGTACCTGCAGCGTATTGGCCTGGATGTGGGTGAAGTCGGGCGCATGATGGCCTGGGTGATCCTGGGCGCGATGCTGCTGCAGTACCCGGTCGGGCGCTGGTCCGACCGCAAGGATCGCCAGGATGTGTTGATCGCCCTGGGCACGCTGTGCGTCGTGCTGTCGCTGGTCATCCTGCTGTTGCCCCCGACCGCGGCCTGGCTGCCAGCCGCATTGTTCCTGCTGGGTGGTGGTGTGTTCGCGGTGTATCCGGTGGCGGTCAGCCACGCCGCCGACCGCGCGCCGATGGATGCGCTGGTGCCGATGATCCAGGGCCTGCTGCTGATCAACTCGCTGGGCTCGGCGATGAGCCCGCTGGCGATCTCGCCGGTGATGACCTCCTATGGCGAGGCCGGACTGTTCTGGGCCTTCGCCGTGATCAACCTGGCCATGGTCAGCTTCTTCGTCTGGCGACGTGGCAAGCGCCCCGCCCCACAACATCCGGCCCCCTTCGCGCCCACCGCGACCTTCTCGCCGACCGGCGCCGAGCTGCGCATGACCGAAGAACTGATCCATGCCGCGCAGGATCATCCGCCGATCGTCGATGCCGTCACGGGTGAAAGCGCTCCGCTCACACGCTCCGAACCTGCCTGATCGGGCTTGCCTGATCGAAGTGCCCGCGTGAGGCTGCGCCGCATCCCCACGACCGCCCGTCGCACACCGGGCACTCAGCTTCCCTGCGCGCAGCCGAACGAAGGACGATCATCCTCGTAGGAGATTTACCATGGTTCCCATGCGCCCGCTGTTTTTCTTCCTCGCCCTGGGGCTGGCTTCCAGTGCCAGCTTCGCCGCGTCCGACACCAACCATACCGATCACAAGGCACCCGCCACGCAGGGCCAGACCGCCGGAGACGGCAGCAGCGTCAACAGCCCTGGCGGCAGCAAGGGTAACGACAGCAGTGACACCGGCAGCAACGCCGACGCAGCCGACGGCAGCACTGGTGGCTCGAGCAGCACTGGCGAAGCTACCGGCAGTGGCGCCGGGGCGTCCGGTGGCACTGCCGAGGATCAGGATAGCCAGTAAGGTCTAGCGCCAGTAGCGTGGGTCATCCACCAGCCGTTCGTGCGCCTGGAACAGCACCGGCAACTGCTCCTTGAGAAAGTCCAGCCAGGTACGCACCTTGGCATCGAGATAGTGCCGCGACGGGTAGATCGCGTAGATCTCCCGTTGCCGCAACCGATACGGGGCCAGCAGCCGGCAAAGGCGGCCGTCCTCCAAGGCCTGGCTGGCCGAGTAATACGGCAACAGGCCAATCCCCATGCCAAGCTCGGTCGCCTTGACCATCGCATCGGCCACATTGGTGAGAAAGGTGTCCTGGGGCGAGATCACGCAGCTGTCGGGCGCGTCACCGAAGGGCCAGTCCTCCTCGAACAGGGGATCGACCGTGCGCAGGCAGACATGCTCGTGCAGGTCTTCAGGGCGCTTGGGGACGCCGTGGCGGGCCAGGTAGTCGGGGGATGCACACAGCACGCTGTAGATGCTGCCCAGCGGGATGGCGATCAGTTGCGAGTCTGGCAGGCCCTGGCCGATGGCAATGACCACGTCATGCCCTTCGGCGAGCAGGTCGGGGTTGCGCTGGGACAGGGTAAGCTCCATCACCACTTCACGGCATGAGGCGTTGTAGCGTGCTACCAACGGCATCATCAGAAGGCCCAGGCCATGGCTGCAATGCACGCGCAGCCGTCCACGGGGTGTGAGGTGGGCGCCGCGTGCTTCGTCAAAAGCCTCTTCGGTCAGCAGCATGATCTGGCGTGAGCGCTCGAGAAACCGCTCCCCCGCCTCGCTCATGCGCAGCCGCCGGGTGGTGCGATGCAGCAGGCGAGTCTGCAACTGGTTTTCCAGTTCGGCGACGATCCGCGACACCTGCGCCGCCGAAATGTCCAGCGCATTGGCGGCTGCGGCGAAGCTGCCGCATTCCACTACCCGGGCGAAAGTGCGCATTGCGTGCAGCATGTCCATGACGTGACGCTCCAGCGTGATTCATACCTTGAAGGCATGAATCTATCACGGTCTAGCCCATTTATTGTGAAACACCAATGAATGGATCATGAGGGAAACCTCATCTGGAGTTCATCATGAAACGCTCGATCGCCGTACTTGCGCTGTGTAGCGCCCTGCTCCCCATGGCTGCCTTCGCCGAGCAGCCTCGCTCGCCGTCTGCCGAGGGCCAGGTTTACGAATACGGTATGCCGCTGGATATCGCCAAGGTGGTGTCGATCACCCCGGCCAGTAACGCTGCCGACTGCCAGGTCGGCACTGCGCACATGGTCTATGTCGACCACCAGGGCCAGACACACAAGGTCGCTTACCGTGAAATGGGCGACTGCTCGCAGCAATGAGCCTCAGGCCAGCAATTGGTCGATCCAGTCGATGTGCATCGCAAAGGCCCGGGCCTTGTCCTGGGGGACTTCCCTGGCCCGTTCGAAGTTGGCCAATGCCTGCTGGCGCTGGCGTCGCATGCGCTGCCACTTGTTGATGAACGCCGAGCTTTTCTCGCGCATCAGCAAGGGGCCGAACAACAGCTCCTGCGGGCTGTAGCGCACCGAGCCAGCCGGTTCGGCGACAATGATCTCGTAGTCGAAGCGGTTTTCCCGCAACACTTCTTCGCTGACAATCCGATAGCCGTTGTCCATCAACCACTGGCGCAGCGGTTGCTCGCCGCCGTTGGGTTGCAGCACCAGGCGTTGCCCATCCTGCAATCGCGCCTTGCCTGCCTCGAGGATCTCGACGATGGTTTCCCCGCCCATGCCCGAAAGGCTGATGGTGTCGATGCGATCGTCGCTTTCGATGGCAGCCAGACCGTTGGCCAGGCGCACGCTGATGCGCGCGTCCAGCCCATTGCGGTGTACGTTGCGCCGGGCTGACTCGCAAGGCCCTGCCGCTGCCTCGCCGGCCACTGCGGCCTCGATGGCGCCGCGCAATACCAGGACCACCGGCAGGAAGCCGTGGTCGGAACCGATATCGGCCAGGCGCGCCCCTGGCGGGATATGAGCCGCCACGCGTTCCAGCCGCTGCGACAATGTCTGTTCGTTCAACGCCAACCCCTTGCATGAGAATCGGCGCGATTCTGAAGGCCGGGGCGCGCCATTTCAATGCATTTGCGACGGGGGCCGCGGCTCGCGTAGGCTTGCGCTTTTCCTTCCGAAGCAAGGCAGAGTCGTTCATGGCCCAGACAGGTATCACTTTCACCCCCGATGCGGACACCGCGTCCATCTCCTCCGATGTCGCCGAGTACAACGGTATCCTGGTCACCACACAGGTCCCGATTCGCGCCGATGGCGAACTTGAGCTGGGCGATATCGTCACCCAGAGCGAGTGCACCCTGCAGGCGCTCAAGGATGCGCTGGAGCGTGCCGGCAGCTCGATGGACCGCGTGCTGCACCTGACCATCTACCTGACCGACATGGCTGATCGTGCGGCATTCAACGAGGTGTACCAACGCTTCTTCGCCAAGCCTTGGCCGGTGCGTGCGGCGGTGGGCGTGGCCTCGCTGGCGTTCGAAGGGATGAAAGTCGAAGTGACGGCGATGGCGGCCAAGGGCTGATATCAGCTACCGGCTTTTGGGCGGGTGTTGGCTTTTTTTGCGAACCACCCGCCCCCCATTGAGCACCGAGACCAGTCCATCTGTGACAGCGAATTCCGCAGCGCCTAGATGTCCATCGCCAACAACGCGGCCCCCAGGCACTTGCCATGGGCATCCAGCGCCAACGAGCGGGTCACGCCACCGCGCAACAACCCCGGCAGCACGAAGTTCAGCGCCTTGAGCTGCGGCAGGTCATAGCGACGGACAGGCCCTGCGCTTTCATCGCGAAGATGGGCAAACCACGCCGCTACTCGTTCCGCTGTCAGCTCGCGCTCAAGCAGCGGGTAGTCCTCCTCCCGATACGCGATCAGCGAGATGTTCGAGGTGTCGCCCTTGTCCCCCGTGCGGGTGTGGGCAAGTTCGTGCAGTTGGCGGGTCATGGGCATTGCTCCAGGTGGACTTGGGGTTGCGCGAGCTCACGCGGCAGGTAAAGGCTGGCGACGGCCAACACCTCGCGGACCAGGCGAGTGGCCCCGCCACCGCCAGCCGGGCCATTGGTGTAGAGCGTCTCGACCTCGTTGGCGACCGCTTGCGCCGCCTCGCGGTTCAGGCAACGTGCCGCAACCCGCAGGCGTACCTCCCAGGGTTCGCCGCCCATGCCGAAATGGCTGGCGTGCAGCGAATCGACCCCCATCAGCTCGCAGCGCAGCTCTTCGACGGCGACGCCGGTCAACGCCAGGCGCTCTTCGACGATCCGTCCGGCCAGACGTGCCCGCGCCACGGCATTCGGGCCGCCGTAGGAAATCTGTCCTTCGCCAATCCAGCCATCCCGATAGCCCACGGTAACCTTGAGTTGTTGCGGGCGGGCCATGCCTTCGCCACCACTGACGCGTACCTGATCCTTGCCGCAGGCTTGCAGATGCACGCCCGAGAAGTCGGCCGTGACATCCGGCGTCAGGTAGCGACGCGGATCGTGTACCTCGTAGAGCAGTTGTTCGGTGCAGGTCGCGACATCGATGCGCCCTCCACTGCCGTCGACCTTGCCGAGCGTGGCCAGGCCTTCGATGTCGATATCGGCGAAGGGGAAGCCAAGCCGCGCCAGGTCGGCAACATCCTTCAGGCCGGGATCGGCAAAGTAGCCACCACTGACCTGCCCCGCACATTCAAGCAGATGCCCGGTCAGTGTCCCTCGGCCACGGCGACTCCAATCGTCGTCAGGCCAGCCAAAGTGATGCACTTGCGGTGCAAGGAACAGCGACGGGTCGGCGACACGGCCGGTAATCACCACATCGGCGTCCAGGGCCAGTGCCTGGACGATCCCTTCGACCCCCAGATAGGCGTTGGCCGACACCAGTCGCCCACCCAGCCCGGCCACCGTCAGGCCGTTGTCCAGCGCCCAGTCCGGGTGCTGGCGCAGCACGTCGAGCACATCGTCACCGTCCACTGCCGCGACCTTCAGCCCCTGCAGCCCGAGTTCAGCCGCGATGGCCGACACTTGTCGCGCCGCGCCACGCGGGTTGGCTGCGCCCATGTTGGTGATGATACGCAGACGCCGCGCGCCGCCGCGTACATAGGGCAGCACCGCCCGCATGCGCTCGGTCAGCAACGGATCGAAGCCGGCCTGTGGGTCGGCCAGTCTGGCTTGCTGGGCCAGAGCGATGGTGCGTTCGGCCAGGCATTCGAACACCAGGTAATCCAGTTGCCCATCCCGGGCCAGTTCCACCGCAGGCTCCAGGCGATCGCCGGAATAGCCGGCGCCGGCGCCGATTCGCAAAGTGTTCATGTTCAGAAGACTCCAAGTGCCAGCGCGGTCAGGGTCATCAGCACCGACGCGGCGAACAGAAATGGCAGGGTGAAACGCTGGTGATCGGCAAGGTCGAGCTTGCACAGCCCCACCAGCAGGAAGGTCGCTGGGGTCAGCGGGCTGACCGGGAAGCCGGTGGTATGTACGCCAAGCAGCGACGCCTGGGCCACCTGCACCGGGTCCACGCCCAGCGAGCGGCCGACCTCGGCAATCACCGGCATGACCCCGAAGTAGAACGAGTCCGGGTCGAACAGCAAGCTGAGCGGCATCGACACGAAGCCCACCAGTGCGGGAATCAGTCGCCCGTGGCCCGGCGGAATCTGTTGCACCGCCACCTCGGCCATGGCCTTGAGCATGCCGGTGCCTTGCATGATGCCGGTGAACACACCGGCGGCAAGCAGGATGCTGGCCATGGTCAGGGCGGTCTTGGCGTGTGCATCGATGCGTTCGCGTTGCTGATCGACACGGGGATAATTCAGGCAAAGCGCGGCGACCGTGCCGAGCATGAACATCACTACCGGGTCGACCCAGCCTGCGATCATCACCGCCATCACCAGTACGGTGAGCAGCAGGTTCGGCCAGAACATGTGCGTACGGCGCAGGGCTTGTTCATCGGCGCTCAAGATACGCTGCGGTGCCGCGCCGGCATCGGCGCCGGCCATGAGCCCCAGGCGTTTCTCTTCGCGTCGGCCCAGCCAGTAGGCGCAGCCGAAGACGAACAACAGCCCCACCACCTGTACCGGAATCAGCGGTTGGAACAGGTCAGCCACCGGCACGTGCAGCGCCGCGGACGAGCGCAGCACAGGTCCCGTCCAGGGCAGGAAATTCACCCCCGCCGCCATCGCCGCAACGCAGGCCAGCACCCGTCGGTCGATGCCCAGGCGTGTATACAGCGGCAGCATCGCGGGCACCGTGACGAGGAATGTCACCGCACCCGACCCATCCAGGTGTACCAGCAACGCCAGCAACGCGGTGCCGCAGACGATACGGGTGGGGCGGGTGCCGACGGCGCGCAGGATGCGGTCGATGATCGGGTCGAGCATGCCGGCATCGGTCATCACGCCGAAGAACAGGATGGCGAAGATGAACATGCCGACCACCGGGGCGACATTCTTGATGCCAGTGAGAATGAAACCGCTGGTCTGCAGGCCGAAACCCGCGAGCAAGGCAGCCACGATGGGAAAGGCAATCAGCGCGACCAGGGGCGAGATGCGCTTGCTCATCACCGCGATCAGCAAGGACAGAATGGTAATGACGCCGTAGAGGGCGAGCATGGGGTTACTCCGGCTTGTTTTTGTTGTTGTCCCGAGTATCAGGAGAGGTTCGGTAGCGTGTAAATTGCAATTTAAAGCCACGCACATTCGAAAAAACAAAATGAAGAATGCCTTGCAGCATATTCGCGCCTTCATCACCGTTGCCCAGCGCGGCAACTTCGCCCGCGCCGCCAACGACCTGCACTTGTCGCCCTCGGCCCTGACCGTCCAGATCCGCCAACTCGAAAGCTGGCTGGGCGTTGCCCTGCTCGAACGCAGCCCTCGGCACGTCACCCTCACTGCTGCAGGGCGCGAGGCGTTGCCGGCGATGGAGAAGCTGCTGCTCGATCTGTCCAACATCGTCAGCGCCAGCCAAGGCTTGGCGGCGGTGCGCCGCGGGGTGGTCACAGTGGCTGCCCTGCCCTCGTTGTGTGCCGGGGCGCTGGCGCAGCGGCTGGCGGTGTTCCGGCAGTCGCATCCAGGTGTCGAAGTGCGCCTGCGCGATCTGGTTGCCGAGCGCATTGTCGAGCGCGTGCGCGAAGGCGATGTGGATTTCGGCGTGGGTGTGCGCAGCCAGTTCGGGCACGGGCTGGACTTCACACCGTTACTGAGTGATCGGCTATGCCTGTTTGTGCCTGTCGGACACCCGCTGGCCACGGGCCCCGTCGATCTGCAAGCCCTGGACGGCCTGTCGATGATCCTCACCGGGCGCGACAGCAGTGTGCGGGCGCAGATCGAGGAGGTGTTCCGCGCACACGGGCTGGTGTTGCAAGCCGCCATGGAAGCCAACTACATGTCGACGGTATTGGCGCTGGTGCGCAATGGGTTGGGGGTTACGCTGCTGCCGGAATCGGCGGACGACGGTACACACAGGTTGCTGCGCAGGCCCTTGGAAGCGCGAGGTCTGGAGCGTGAAATCGGCATCATCACCCGCACAGAATGCAGCCTGTCACCAGCCACTTCGGCCTTGATCGATTGCCTGGGTGATCTGTCAGGCACAGACAAATGACCTATCATTTTTGCCAGTTGTCGGCGAGCGCGTAATCCCAGTAGGTTGGATCTTAACAATGTTGTCCGAGAGGGCGATGTCGTGTGTTGCCGTTCAAGGGATCGAACCCACCAGGGAGCAAAGACGATGACAAGTCGAGAGTCGACCTCAATTAATCTATTGGCTGCATTGTTTTTATTCTTTTATGCGCTTCCTTCTGCCTGGGCCGCCGAGGCCACTGATGAAGTAAACGCAATAAACGCCCAGGAAAAAGTAGAAACATTGGGGCAGGAATTGACTAAAGATCTTACCCCTGGCGTCCTGTATCAGCTGGACTGGGGCAACCCCCAGCATTATCAACTTTATAAGGCACAACAACTCCTGACAGGGCATACAAAAGCACAGGCGCCCGAAATGTTCAGGCGCCTGGAAGCTGCGCACAAACAGCGGGTGAAAGCGCTCGCTGTTTCCGGCGCAAAGCCTGACGCAGTAAAACCAGTTGTCTTCCCTGAGACGTCCAGTGATGCCGACGCTCCTTTGCAAGACCTTCAATTCATCTCGGAGCTTTCGCGCTCCAATGCTACTGCAACTAGTTCAGCGGTCACGTACAGCTCTGAAGCCATTTCGACCGTTGCGAACGGCAGCGAGAGAAACTCTGTCACGCTCATTATGTATAACGACCTCACGGGTGATTTCATTGCCTCGAAAAACGCCACTGATCTGACGAACCTTCCTGAACTACGCGTTAACGTGAGTGCCTCGGTGGATCCAACGATTCCCGTTCGCGCTGTCGCTTTCTTCAACATGATCCCCAAGGACAGTGACGACGAGTTCCCGCCGACGCTCGTCATGAAGGCAGTCAGTTCAACGGGTATCGTTGACGCTTGTATGACAGAGCCCAGACCTTGTACAAGAGACGCCAATGGCAAATGCGTCATTTCTGCTCCTGCCGCTACGGAAGTCTGCAGCAATAAACTCCCTGACAACGATACACCCATCAAGATGTGCTGGAACCGCCACAGCCGTGAAGAGTGCGATTATTGGGCAAGCCAGAACAAGCCTGCTAACTATCTGATTCCCGTTTCTGGCTACGCTCTCGCCGAAGGAAAAACCGAATCTACGGTAACTGGCGAAACGGCGATCTATCTAGTAAACCCGAGCGGTGGGGGCTGTCGGGTACACTCCAGAGCTGAAAGTATTGCTGACGAATGGACATCTGACGGTAATGGAAAGCTGAGCTTCAATTACGAGGCCGAAAAGTTCAAGCGCAACCCGTCATGCCTGACCAACAATAAAGACTCGCTCGTCAACTTCTACATGACCAACATGCTCTACCTTCCAGGAACGCCAGAAGATCCCATGCCACGAAACGTAACGCTTGTATTTACCAGCGATAAGCGATCCGCAGGAAACCCCGGCAGGGAGATCATCCCTCAACTCCGCATCATGGAAGGTTGTGTAGCAGGGGGCACATTGATCACCCTGGCGTCAGGCGAGACAAAAAAAATCGAAGAGATCGTCTCGGGAGACAAGGTCAAGACACCGCATGGCGTGCGCACGGTCAGTGAAAGAACCACGGGTACAGAAAATGGCTCCATGCTTGAGATACGCACTACCGGCCAGACCCTGCATGTCACACCGACCCACCCCATCATGCGAGCGATTCAAATCGGGAGTGCCGTGAGAAACATGGAGGTGCAGGCACGGGAAATCCAGGTAGGCGACAAGTTGGCCGGTGACGGACCTCCGATCACGGTGACATTCGTCGGTTATGTCGAGGCTCAGGCCACCCCGGTATACAACTTGCAATTCAAAGGTGGCGTCGAAGGCAGTTATTACGCCAACGGCATTTTGTCGGGTAACCTCGCTACGCAAAATATGCTGGCAGATCTCAAAAGCAGAGCGCCACTTCGCAGCCCTGCGCAACTGCGAGCAACCGTCCATCCTGCGTTCTTGGCTGATTACGACAACCAGCAAAAACAAAAGGCGCAGCAGTCCTCTGACGTGAGCGGCACTTCACAGGAGGTCGGCAATGCAACGCGATAACGATGCACTCGGGCTCTCCATCGTTCAGGCCGTTTACGAGACAGACTGCCTGCGTGTGGCATGGAGCCCTCTCGAATTGGACACGCCTGCAGGTTGGGTGATCACATTGGGTCATCAGGACACAGGCGGCTGGACGCCGTTGAAACACCAATTCATTCCAGACGGTGCAGCTACCGTTGGCGTATTACCTCTGTCCGAACCCCTGAGCGCGATAGGTGAATATCGCGTCACCGTGATGGCCTTGCGGGAGAGTGGGGAAACAGAGAGCAGCGCTCCACTGCCCCTGCCAACCCTCCAGCCGATCCTGCACTCGGCGATATACGATGGCGAGACCCTGCGCGTTGGTTGGCAGCCTTCCAGCCAGGCTCTTCTGGGCTATGAGATCGTCGTGTCATCGACGATCAGCGGCACGACATTCGTCATTCCAATCAGTGGAGCGGGTAGCGCCAGTGCTGTCGTGGGCAATTCGCAACTGGGCGGGGGGCTGTGCAATGACCAAGGCTGGACAGTCGGCGTGGAGGCTGTGGTTCGCGAGAATACCCGCGCCCGATCTGAGCTGATTCATTTCCCGTCATGCATGACCCCGCCGAATCTAGAGCAGAGCCCGCTCTATCGTGGTGGAAACCGCATCGCAGTCGCATGGTTTTCCCTGGACCCCAGAGAGATCGTGCAATACCAGCTGAGCCTGCACAGTGCGCTTACCGGCACGCATTACGACATGGCCCTGCCCGCGGGATACGAGCTCGCCGACTTGCCACTGTCCTCGCCACTGCCGGAGTTTGATGCGTTCAGCTTTACCCTCACGGCCCTGACTGCAAAAGGCGCAGGCATCAGCACCAAGCCTTTGCGCGTCGTAGCAGACAGGCCCGACATCACCTCAGTGGTGTTGGACAACGAGGGCGTCGATGTGGCCTGGAACATGTCGAACAGTCTGGAGATCACTCACTACATCGTGCAGGTGTTTTCGCCAGAGACCGCCATGGTCGCCGCCTCTGTGCGCGTCGATGCCCCCCGGACCCACGAGCGCTTGTCGCTGAAAGCGCCGCTTAGGACCGACAAGAAGTGGGTGTGTCAGGTCATTGCCTATCCTGGGTCTGGGGTAGGAACGGAAGGCGATTGGGTGCCGATGGTTACTGGGACTCCATTGGTTACCTTGCTCCGACCGAGAGTAGGGGTCGTGGATGTCACCTGGTCGCCTCCGGAATCGGTAGTAGCGCCTGAAGGCACATGGGTGTCGATTACCCGCGCAGGTAATGTCATCAGTCAGGATCGGGTCGCTGGCTGCAGTGCCCAGATGATGATTCCAGTGTTTGATGCGAACCTGGATCAATCGCTGAGCGTACAGCTGACGCCTATCTGTGGCAAAGCGTCCAGCAGGACGCAATGGCAAGCGGAGCAAACTGCTCCGGCTCTCTGACACGTGGGCGGATGACGGGGCTGCGTCAAGGAGAGCAGGCCCGTCGCTGCCGAGTATGCCCGCCTGGAACGTCACGGGTGCCTGCGCGGCAATTCATCGCTACAATGCCGCCCTAAACCGTGACAGCACGAACCTATAACGACATGTCCCTTCCAAAGAATCACCTGGAACTGCTCAGCCCTGCCCGCGATGTGGCCATCGCCCGCGAGGCCATTCTGCATGGCGCCGACGCCATCTATATCGGCGGCCCGAGCTTCGGCGCGCGGCACAACGCGTGCAACGAGGTCAGCGATATCGCCGAGTTGGTGGAGTTCGCCCGGCGCTACCACGCGCGGGTCTTCACCACGATCAATACCATCCTCCACGACAACGAGCTGGAGCCTGCACGCAAGCTGATCCACCAGCTGTACGACGCCGGTGTCGATGCATTGATCGTCCAGGACCTGGGGGTGATGGAGCTGGACATCCCACCGATCGAGTTGCACGCCAGTACACAGACCGACATTCGCACCCTAGAGCGCGCCAGATTCCTCGACCAGGCCGGCTTCTCCCAGTTGGTGCTGGCCCGTGAACTGAACCTGCAGCAGATCCGCGCCATCGCCGCCGAGACCGATGCTGCCATCGAGTTCTTCATCCACGGCGCGTTGTGCGTGGCCTTCTCCGGCCAATGCAACATTTCCCACGCCCAGACCGGCCGCAGCGCCAACCGAGGTGATTGCTCCCAGGCCTGTCGCCTGCCCTACACCCTCAAGGACGATCAGGGCCGGGTGGTTGCCTTCGAGAAGCACCTGCTGTCGATGAAGGACAACAACCAGACCGCCAACCTGCGTGACCTGGTCGACGCCGGCGTGCGCTCATTCAAGATCGAAGGCCGCTACAAGGACATGGGCTATGTGAAGAACATCACCGCCCACTACCGCAAGGAGCTGGATGCGATTCTCGAAGATCGCCCGGACCTGGCCCGCGCATCGAGCGGTCGTACCCAGCACTTCTTCCTACCCGACCCGGACAAGACCTTCCACCGCGGCAGCACCGACTACTTCGTCAGCGACCGCAAGATCGACATCGGTGCCTTCGATTCGCCCACCTTCACCGGCTTGCCAGTGGGTGTGGTGGAAAAGGTCGGCAAGCGTGACCTGATGGTGGTCACCGAGGTCCCGCTGACCAACGGTGACGGCTTGAACGTGCTGGTCAAGCGTGAAGTGGTGGGCTTCCGGGCCAACATCGCCGAGCCACGTGGCGAGTTCGAGGACGATGGCCAGACACGCTACCGTTATCGCGTCGAGCCCAACGAGATGCCCGAAGGCTTGCACAAGCTGCGGCCGAATCACCCACTGTCGCGCAACCTTGACCATAACTGGCAGCAGGCGCTGCAACGCACCTCGTCCGAGCGCCGCGTCGCGGTTCAGTGGCATGTCGTGCTGACCGAGCAACGCCTGGCGCTGATTGTCACCAGCGAGGAAGGCGTCACCGTGCAGGTTGCCCTGGACGGCCCGTTCGGCGCGGCCAACAAACCGCAGCAGGCGCTGGATCAGTTGCACGACCTGCTGGGCCAACTGGGCACCACCCAGTACCACGCTGAGGCCATCGAGATCGATGCCCCGCAGGCGTACTTCATCCCCAACTCGCAACTCAAGGCCCTGCGTCGTGAGGCTATCGAAATGCTCACCGAGGCACGGGTCAAGGCGCACCCGCGCGGTAGCCGCAAGGCCGAGACCACGCCTCCCCCGGTCTACCCCGAAGCGCACCTGTCGTTCCTGGCCAACGTCTATAACCAGAAAGCCCGTGACTTCTATCATCGCCATGGGGTGAAGTTGATCGATGCAGCGTTCGAGGCCCACGAGGAGCACGGCGAGGTGCCGGTGATGATCACCAAGCACTGCCTGCGCTTCTCCTTCAACCTGTGTCCCAAGCAGGCCAAGGGCGTTACCGGTGTACGCACCAAGGTCGCGCCAATGCAGCTGATTCATGGCGACGAAGTGCTGACCCTGAAATTCGACTGCAAGCCGTGCGAAATGCACGTGGTCGGCCGGATGAAAGACCACATCATCGACCTGCCAACCCCAGGCAGCGCGGTGAGCCAGGTGGTTGGGCACATCAGCCCGGAAGACTTGCTCAAGACCATCGTGCGCGCGCCGCACTGAGGCCGAGCACGACTGCTGCTTCCGCCTCCCGGTGAAGTTTCGAGGCAGGCAAGGATTGCCAGCCTGCCGCGCACGAGCGCAAATTGATCCGGAAAATAACTACGGGTACAAACCCGAAATTCTTGCCTCAGCCTACTGTTGCGGTGCCGAGCTACCCCGGCACCGCGCAGCATCACTTACGAGCGGCCGCCCTTGCGGCCCATGTCGTCGTTCTGCTTGTTGCCACCGGACTGCTGGCCGCCTTTGCGACCGGCTTCGGACGCTTTTTCCCGGTCGTTGGCGAAGTTGCCAGGATTTTTGGTACCACCCTGACTGCCAGTCTTGTTCTGGTTATTGGCCATGGTCTTGCACCTCTTGTGGCTGTGGGATATGCACGGGCGTTTGCCGTACATAAGTTCGGAGCATCGCAGCAGCAGGGGATTCGGTTTATTACCGATCTGGCAGACCGGTGGCGCTAAAGGTGCAGCGACGCTGTATTTGGCGCGAGGTGCTTTGAGTTACGGGGCGTTTTCGAGGCTACGCTGGCGACGGCCCAGCCAGGCGCCAGTAACGCCCCAGCCAAGCGCGAGGATAGCGCCGATCGACATGGCCAACTGCGGATGCTCGCCCAGCAGGTCCAGGCCGCGCTTGACCCAACCGCTCAAGGCATCGCCGCCGCGGTAGACCACGGTGTCGATAAAGTTCTTGGCTTTGTATTTCTCATCAGCGGGCAAGACGGTGAAGAGCATCTCCCGTCCCGGGCGCACCAGGGCGTACTCGCCTGCACGACGCACGACCATCACGAAAACGAACACCGCAAAGACCGGCGCCAGCGCCAGCCAGATGAAGGCGACCGCCATCACCAGTGGTACGCCCACCAGTAACACACCGACACCCAGGCGCCGGGCCAGGCGTCCGGTGAGAAAGACCTGGGTGAGTATCGCCAGCGTTTGCACGACTGTGTCGATCAGGCCAAAGACTTGTGTCTGCCGTGTACGGTCGCTGAACGTCTCGCTGACGATACGGGCCTGCTCGAAATACAGGAAGGTGCTGACGCTGGCCAGCAGTATGACGAACAACGCGATACTCAGCAGGTAGGGCGACTGCAGCACGGCGGTGGCGCCGGAAAACGGATTCCCGCCCAGCGGCCGAGAGCTCGGATGCTCGGTGCTGGTCGGCAGCGGATTCAGCTCACGCCAGTGTTGCAGGTACAGAGCAGCGCCTATGCTGCCAAGCAGGCAGACGCCCGCCAGCACCAACAAACCCGCGTGCCCGAGGGGAGAAACCAGCAGAGTGCCAAGAATCGGCCCGCTCAGGCCGCCAAGGCTTGCACCCGCCGCCAGCAGGCCGAACAGGCGCTTGCCCTGCTCGCTGGAAAACAGGTCTGCCAGTACGCTCCAGGCCAGGGAGATGGCCAGCAGGTTGAACACCGACAGCCAGATATAAAAAGCCCGTGCATTCCAGAGGTCATCTGGATCACGGGCAAAGAGCACAGCAAACAACAGCAGGTTGCTGGTAAAGAAGGCGTAGGTCCACGGCAGGATGCGCCGCCGCTTCACCCGTGAAGCGAGCCAGCCGAATAGCGGCAGGCAGGCCAGGGTCGCAATGAAGGTGCCGGTGAACAGCCATTGCAGATTGTCCACACCTCCTGCCACGCCCATGGTTTCGCGGACGGGGCGCAGCATGAAATACCCCGTGAACAGCAGGTAGAACAGCGCAAGGCCTGCGACCACTGCCGGGCCTTCGCCGGGCTGGATGTTGAGGCTCTGGTCCAGGCGCCGCCGCCAGCCGTTCATGGCGTCAGGCAAATTGCCTGATGAGCGCCTGGCGCTGGGCTTCGCTCAGCAGCGGCTCGCTGCCAGCCTTGAGCTGGTCAAGCTGACGGTCCGGGCGGCCGGTCGCAGGAATTACCGTGGTCACCGCCGGGTGACTGATGGCGAACTTCAGGAACAGCTGCGCCCAACTGCCGATACCCGCCTCGCCCGCCCAAGATGGCAATGCCTGATCCTTGACCCGGGCGAACAGCCGGCCATCGTCGAAAGCACGGTTGACCAGCACCGCGACGCCTTTGTCCTGGCACAGCGGCAGCAGCTCGTGCGCGGCATCCGGAGCGTTCACCGAGTAGTTGATCTGGATGAAGTCCAGCGGCTCGCTGCGCACGATGCGCGCCACCTCATCCTGCCCACTGTTGAGATAGTGAGTGATGCCCACATAGCGCGTCTTGCCTTGCTGCTTCAACTCCCGGGCATAGGGTAGCTGGGTCTGCCAGTCGCGCAGGTTGTGGATCTGCAGCAAGTCGACCTTGTCGGTGCGCAGGCTGGAAAGGCTTTGCACCCATTGCCGTTCGGCCCCTTCCCGGCTGTCGGCAGCGATCTTGGTGGCGATGAAACACTGACGGTGCCAGCCGCCCTCCTCCAGCAACTGGCCGAGAATGGCGTCGGCACCGCCGTAGTTGGGCGAGGTGTCGATGACCTTGCCGCCGCCTTTGAAGAACGCCTCGAGCACAAGCTTGAGCTGTTGGTACTGGGCAGAGCCGGCCTGGACCTCGAAACTACCGGAAGTGCCGGCACCGATGACCGGCAAGGCCTCACCGGTGGCGGGGATCTTGCGGGTCAGCAGGCCGCTGCCGGACTCGGCGCGCAGCCAAGGGCTCAGGGCCAGTGCGCCAAGCGCGGCGCTGGCACGCAGGACATCGCGACGTGCGTACATGAAGGAGGCTCCCGTTTATAGGGGGAAACCTTCAAGGCTAGTCGCTCTACCCTGCGATGCGCAGCGATTCTGTATCGGGATATTTAACCGAGCAACAGGCGCAGGTCCAGGCCTTCAGCCCCCATTGGCGGGCACCAGTAGTAGCCGCCGGTCAGTGGTCGGCTGAAGCGGTACAAGGCATCGACCACGCCATCTTCCAGGCCACTCATGCGCCGCAGCTGGACTTCGAAGGCATCGAACGAGCGGCCCAGGGCAACGAAGGCCAGCCCTGCGCCACGGTTGTCGGCCCAGGCCACCGAACGGCGCACCATGAAGGCCCCGGGGTCATAGCTTTCCTGCGCGGTACGCTTGACGTGGGCCGACTCCGGCGCGTCTTCCAGCTCCTCGTTGTCGCTCAGGCGACGGCCAATGATGTCATCCTGCTCTGGCTGAGGCAGCGACTTGAAGTAGTTGAGATCGTGTTTCCACAGCTGGAACGCAGCGAAACTGGAACCTGCCAGGCCCGCTTGCTCGCCCGCCACGATGGCTGCGTCGACAGCATCGTTGTCTCGCGGGTTTTCGGTGCCGTCTTCATAGCCGGTCAGATCGTGTCCGCCGTGGTGCAGAAAACCATCGACACTGTCGACCAGTGTGAAAGCCGGCGCCAGGGCCTGCTCCAGGGCTTGGGCACGCAGGAACAGATCACCACGCGCGTCATCACGCAGCCAGAGCCACAGGGCATGCTGGGTGGCGGGATTTTCGACCGCTGCGTCCAGCTGCGGGAAACTGCGCAAGCCCGGGACATCGCGCCCCAGTGCCTTGGCCAGCGGCGCGCCGACGGCCAGGATCAGGCTGTGGCCGTCGACTTGCTGCAACAAGGCATCCAGAACGGCAGGCAACGCCTCCCCCGTATGCAGGGCAAAGAACAGGTGACGGGCGTGGGCCGGCACCGGAGTGGCGAGCAGACCTTGCTGGAACGACATGACGAGCTAATCCTTCGGCAAAAGCGCGAATCCTACTGTGCTCGGCAGCCCATCGCAACGCGTCAGGTCGCGGCGAGGTGTGGCTCATCCAGAAATAATCAGTTACCAAAGGCCGGCACTTTGCGATTAGCTGATCGATGGAGCCTGCCTACACTGTCCGGAATCCTTCGACCACGAGCATGCCGATGACCGCCTCCCCCTTGCTGACAGCCTTCCTGCCCATCGCCCTGGGCATCATCATGCTAGGCCTGGGGTTGTCGCTGACCCTCGCCGACTTCGCCCGAGTGGTGAAATATCCCAAGCCCGTGCTGGTCGGCCTGGCCTGTCAGATTCTGTTGCTGCCGTTCATCTGCTTCCTGATCGCCAACGGGTTTGGCCTGGAGGCCGCGCTGGCAGTGGGCCTGATGCTCTTGGCCGCATCGCCGGGCGGGACTACCGCGAACCTGTTCAGCCACCTGGCACATGGCGACGTGGCACTGAACATCACGCTGACGGCGGTCAACTCGCTGATCGCCATCCTCACCATGCCACTGCTGGTCAACCTGTCGCTGATCTACTTCATGGAGTCGGACCAGGCCATCCCGCTGCAATTTGCCAAGGTCATGCAGGTGTTTGCCATCGTCCTGCTGCCCGTGGGCCTGGGCATGCTGATCCGCCGCTACGCACCGGGCTTTGCCGCGCGGATGGAGAAACCGATGAAGCTGGTAGCCGCGTTGTTTCTGGCCTTCACCATCGTTTTGGCACTGGCCAAGGACTGGCAGACAGTGGTGGAGTACGCGCCGGTGGTGGGTGTCGCCGCGCTGTTGTTCAACGTGATCAGCCTGGGGCTGGGGTATTGGGTGCCACGCCTGTTGCGCATCCCGAAACGCCAGGCGATCGCCATCGGCATGGAGATCGGCATTCACAACGGCACCTTGGCCATCGCGCTGGCGTTGAGTCCCAGCCTGCTGAACAACCCCACCATGGCCGTGCCGGCAGCGATCTACAGCCTGATCATGTTCTTCACAGCTGCAGCCTTTGGCTGGTGGGTGAGTCGAGGGCACAAAGAGGCCATTGCCGTGCAGGAAACCACGAATTGAAACCTGCGCGACTCAGTCGCCCCGCCGCGCGCGCAACTGGCGCTTGAGCTCGCGCAGCGGCGGCGCGTAGAAGAAGCCGAACGACACGCTACCTTCGCGCCCTTTCACCGCGTGATGAAGCCGATGCGCCCGGTACAGGCGTTTGAGGTAGCGCTGCATGGGTTTGGGTTTACGCGGCCAGTGCCGATGGAAGAAACCGTCGTGGGCCACCACGTACAGCACGCCATAGCCCGCGACACCTCCACCGACCCACTGCAGGGGCGCGTAGCCGGCCTTGCCCAGGGCCATCAGGCCAGCGGCGATCAGGGCCAGTGCCACCAGGTAGAGGTCATTGGTCTCGAGCACACCCAGGTGCGGCTCATGGTGCGAGCGGTGCAGCCACCAGCCCCAGCCGTGCATGACGTACTTGTGGGCCAGTGTGCCGACACCCTCCATGGCCACCAGGGTGGCGAGCAGCACGGCGATGTTGAACAGCATGGGACAGTCCGGCGTGTATGGTGAAAGGCGCCAAGGTTACCACCGCTGATGAACGCACCGGAAACGGTAGGAGGTTTCGGCAATGAAGCAATTGTCATGAATTCGCCCTTGATTCTGCGCAACTGTAGGCGTAAGGTCCGCGACGCACTTATGCATCCCCTACAGGAGTCCTGCATTGGACAGTAGCCCCAGTCGATTGCGACAGGTCCACACGGCAAGCTAGTCCGGCAGCATTCCTGCCGCTGTCTTGCCGAATACGGTAGGCGGCGGTCCATCTCGCCTGCGAAGGCAGATTTCCCCTCTTCTTTCCCCGCTCAGCCAGCGCTTGCCGGCGAGTGTAGTGGTCCTGCGCGCTCATTCATTTTATTGGCGTCACATTTGCCAGTGGCGCATGTGCGGGCCGTTGCCCGTGGAAAGAGGTTTGCTATGGATTGGAAAGTATTTCTGCTGCGCGTCAGCGTGGCCCTCGTACTCGGCGCCCTGATCGGTGCCGAACGTCAACTGCGCCAGCGCCTGACCGGCCTTCGCACCAATGCGCTGGTCAGCACCGGTGCCTGCCTGTTCGTGCTGATGACCCAGGCGGTACCCGGCATGGAACCCAGCGACGCCTCGCGCATCGCCGCGTATGTCGTGTCCGGCATCGGCTTTCTCGGTGGTGGCGTGATCATGCGCGATGGTTTCAACGTGCGCGGCCTGAACACCGCTGCCACGCTCTGGTGCACCGCGGCCATCGGTGTGCTGTGCAGCCTGGGGCTGTTGCTGGAGGCAACCCTGGGCAGCCTGGTGGTGCTGTGTGCCAACATCCTGCTGCGCGACATCGCCCAGCGCCTGGACCGCCAGGACGTCGTGCCCGCCAGTGAAGTCGAGCAACGCTTCGAGGTGCGCATCGTCTGCCGGGCAGAAGACGAGATCCAGGTGCGCAGCCTGATGCTGCACAGCCTCAGTGACCCGGGCCTGCGCCTGCAGTCGCTGCACAGCGAAGACCTGCACGACCCGCTGCGCCTGGAGGTGCGCGCCGAACTGCTGGGCACGCCACAGGCGCCTGCACAACTGGAGCGCCTGGTGAGCCGGGTGAGCCTGGAGAAAGGCGTCAGTTCAGTGCGCTGGCAGCTTTACGCCCAGCCCGTGGTGGTCGACTAGGCATCATCGCGCAAATGCCGTTCCCTGAGTTCCTGCCGCTCCTTGGCTTCTATGCACAGGGTCGCGGTCGGACGCAGCAGCAGGCGGCGCAGGCCGATCGGCTCGCCGGTTTCCTCACACCAGCCGTAATCCCCCTTGGCCAGGCGCTCCAACGCCTGGTCGATCTTGTCCAGCAGGCGCTTCTCTCGCTCAAGGGTGCGCAACTGCCAGTGCCGCTCCTCCTCGGCACTGCCAAGATCGGCCGGGTCGCTGTGCACTTCCTGCACGCGCAACGCCTGGAAGTCCTGCTCTATGCGCTCCTGCAACTCCACCCGCTGCCCCAGCAACAAGTTACGAAAGTACTGGCGCTGGGGCTCGTTCATGTAGGCCTCGGCCGGCTGGCGGAGCAAGTCTTCTTCAGTCATGAGGGCACACTCGTGCAATAAAGGAGTCATCGATCGAACATCAGCGGCAGGCCCTGGCAGCGTGGCTGCACCTGGCCTTGGTGCCAGGCCAGCTGGCCGGATACCACGGTGGTACGCACCACATGCTGCAGGTGTCGATGCTGAAAAGGTGTCCAGCCGCAGTGGGCCAGGATCGGGTCATCGGCGACCGGGCGCGGTTGCGCCAGGCGCTCGACCAGCGCCAGGTCCGCCCAGTAACCTTCGCGCAGAAAACCGCGCTCGCGTATGGCGAACAGGCGGGCCACTGCGTGGCTGGTCTTGTCGACCAACTGGGTCAGGCTCAGCACACCCTCGCTGACCAGCTCCAGCGCTGCCGGCAAGGCATGCTGCACCAACGGCAGTCCCGAGGGCGCGCGGCCATAGACTCGCCGCTTTTCCTCGAGCGTATGCGGGGCATGATCGGTTCCGATCACGTCGATCACATCGCCGGCCAGCGCCTGGCGCAGTGCGTCACGGTCGGCACGGGTCTTGATGGCCGGATTGCATTTGATCAGATGGCCGAGCTGCGCGTAGTCACTGTCGTCGAACAGCAGGTGGTGCAGGCAGACCTCGGCGGTGATGTGCTTGTCGCGTACCGGGCCAGCGGCGAACAGCGCCAGTTCGCGCGCGGTGGTCAGGTGCAGTACGTGCAGGCGTGTACCGAAACGCCTGGCCATGTCCACGGCCATCGACGAGGAGCGATAGCAGGCTTCGGCATCGCGAATCAGCGGGTGAGCGGCCGCAGGAATGAATTCGCCATGGCGTTCACGCCACAGCGCCTCGTTGGCCAGAATGCTCGGGGTGTGCTCGCAGTGGGCCAGCAGGATGGTCGGGCAGTAGATGAACAGCCGCTCGAGCACCTGCGGGTCGTCCACCAGCATGTTGCCGGTGGACGCGCCCATGAACACCTTGACCCCGGCGACTTCACGCGGGTCGAGCGCGGCGATGGTGTCCAGGTTGTCGCGACTGACACCGAAGTGAAAGCCGTAGTTGGCCTGCGAGCTGGCCGCGGCCCGACGTTTCTTGTCGGCCAACGCCGCAGTGGTGAGGGTTGGCGGGTCGGTGTTGGGCATGTCCATGAAGCTGGTGATGCCGCCTGCCACCGCAGCCCGCGACTCACTGGCAATGCTCCCTTTGTGCCCTGCCCCGGGTTCGCGAAAGTGCACCTGGTCATCGATCATGCCCGGCAGCAACCATTGCCCTTGCGCATCGATCTCGACCTTAGCGCGCACGCCTTCGATGCTCGCGGCGATCTTGTCGATGCGCCCACGGGCGACCAGCAGGTCAGCCTCGAACTCGCGCCCTTCGTTGACCAGCCGTGCGTTGCGTATCAGCAGGTCGGCCATGATCAGAACTCGTTCTGCAGGGCCTTGTAGCCCTGGACCAGGTCGATGTTGGTGCGGGCGACATCCTCGGAGAACTCCGAGGCCGACACGCTGACGGGTGGGTAGCGATCGAGATCGGTGTGCGGGCCGATATGTTCGGTGGGCGGTACGTAGAAGCGCTCTGGCAGGTCGCGACCGTCGACCACCGAGTTGTGACGCACGACGCTGCCATCACCCACGCGGCAATTGAACAGCACGCTGTTGAAGCCGATGAACACCCGATCGCCGACCACGCAGGGGCCATGCACGATGGAGCGGTGGGCGATGGAGGTGTACTCGCCGATGCTCACCGCCGCTCCGGACTTGGAGTGAATGACCACACCATCCTGAATGTTGGAGTTGGCGCCGATGACGATCGGCTCCATGTCCCCGGTGGCGTCCACCTCGTCGGCGCGGATGACCGCGTAGGGGCCGACGAACACATGGTCCTTGATGATGACCTTGCCGCAGATGATCGCGGTCTTGTCGATGTAGGCTGATTCGGCGATCTGTGGGAGGTGGCCGGAGGGGTTTCTGCGGATCACGGTAGGTTTCCTGAGACAAGCTGACTTCAGTAAATGTTACGTTATAACATATTACTTGCAACCCCCCTCCCCTCATTCCTCTCCCGCAGAGCATGACGCCGGTGAGAAATTTCAAACTTTCGCCGCCGACCGGCGCTCAACCGTTTGCGACACCGATGTCGCGACCACGGACAAGGAGAGACACATGAATACTCTGTTCCTCAAGCGAGCCGGTCTGTGCATGGCCATGGGCCTTGTCTCGGTGCAGGTGATGGCCGCTTCCTCCGACGACTTCGTCGATGCGGCGACCGAGGCAGGTATCGCTGAAGTCGTAACCGGCAACCTGGCGCTGGAAAAGAGCAAGGACGCGGAGATCAAGACCTTTGCCCAGCAGATGGTCACCGGTCACACCCAGGCCAACCAGAAACTCGGTGATATCGCCCGCAAGCTGGATATCAGCGTGCCTGACGAGGCTGCGCTCACCGACAAGGTCAAGAAGATGATCCTGGAATGGCGCGACGAGTCGTTCGACAAGTCCTATGTCAACAATCAGGTCGATGCCCACGAGAAAGCCGTGGAGCTGTTCAAGAAGGAAGCCGCATCGTCCGACAAGCCGGAGCTCAAGGCTTTCGCCAGCGAGACCCTGCCCACCCTCGAGAAGCACCTGGAGCACGCCAAACAGCTTCAGGCCAAGCACGGCAAGTGATCCACAGGTAACCAGAGAGGCTTGATATGAGTAATGATGCTCTGCGCGCCGAAGTACTGACTCGGCTACTGCACGCCCACCCTGAAGGCCTGGGCAAGGAAGTGCTGGACAACTACCGCGGCGAAAAGGCGGTGGCCGGAATGCTCAAGACGCTTCAGGAGGCCGGCTTGATCCATGATGGCAGCGTCAATGTCGATGCCGATCACCAGATCAGCGTGCGTTATCCAATCAAGTTGTCCAGTGCCGGCGTAGACGCAGCGCGCCAGCTCGACAACTGAACCATCGGGCCTGCGGGCGCGGCACGTGCTGCCGCGTGCGCACGCCCAGAAGGTCATGACTCGATCACTTACCTTTCTTCTCGTGATCACGGGGTGGCTTTGCCGGACCTTGCGGGTCGACTTGCGGATCCTCCAGCTCGGGGGAGTCCGGATCAAAACCCAGATCCTGCTTGCTGGACGCCTTGCCGGATGAGTGAGGCCCTTGCGCGGGGTGTGGACGTTTCTGTTCGCTCATTGTGCGTTCTCCGTAACGGTGTCTACAGAAGAAAGCGCGGGCCTGGCGAAGTTTGATTTATCTACGCGCCCTTTGCCTGGAAGGTCTCCAGCTGCGCACAGCGTGCCTCGCTCTGTATCAGACGATCCTGCAGACGCTCGATCAGGCGCATCTGTTCGGCGCAGATGTCACGCTGACCCACCAGCGCCTGACGCTCGCCGTCCAACTGCCGACGCACCTCCTCGCTCGCCCCCTGCGCCTGGGCCAGGATCGAGCGCAGCCCTTGAACCTGGGCATCGCGCTGCTCCAATTGTTCGTCGAGTTGTTTGTGCTGGGCGCTGGCCTGTCGGTATTCGGTCAGCAGGCGCTCATTCTCACGGTGCAGGTGTGTCAGTTGTTCCTGGCGGGCGATCGCGTCCTGCTGCAACTGACGCAACTCCCCTTGCGACTGCTGCAACTGCTCGTCCTTGTCGGCCAGCCTGAGCTGCAGTTCGCCCAGGGACTGGTTGAGGCTGGCGCTGCGCAGTTGCTCGGCCTGCAGGGTGGTCAGCGCCGTTTCGAGCCTTTCCGACTCGGCCGCAAGGGCGCTGGCCTGAATCTGTTGTTGCTGGTGAGCAGCAGCGAGCGCCTGTTGTGCGAGTTGCAACTGCGCCTGCAACTGTTCGCGCTGTTTATCGAATTCGGCCTGCGCGTCGCGAATACGCGCCTCCCCTTCCTCGCGCAACTGCTCGGCCAGTTGGCCGACGAAACGCCCCAACGTGTCGCTGAGCGCCGGTGAGTGTTTATCTGCCAGCGGTTGCAGCGCCTCGAGCTCCTTCATGTAGCGATGAATGGTGGTTTTCGAGCCGGTGTTGCCCAGCTCGATGCGTACCGCATCGATACTCGGATGCTCGCCCCGGGCGATCAGCGCCTGCCGTGCCTGCTGTACTGCCGCCTTGTCGATGCCGCCCCGGGCCATGCTTGCTCCTACGATTTCGTACCGTGGTATGTAGGCTGTAATTACATACTAGAACCTTAGATTTTCCCAGTAGATTCTTAGGCTCTGTACGAAATATGCTGGAGAGCCGATTGAGCTCGCGTGAACCAGGAACCCGGGTTGGCCCTAGCCCTGGCGCAGCCAATCGATAAAGCGAGCGAACAGCTCAGACTGAGAGTTGATGCCCAGCTTCAGATAGAGATTCTTGCGATGCATGCGTACGGTTTCAGGCGAAATGCCGAGGTCCTGCGCCGTGGACTTTACCGAATGCCCGCGCAGGATCATGTGCGCGACTTCCCGTTCGCGGTCCGTCAGCACCTGGCAGCCGAAGCTGTCGAACGCAGCCTGCAGACTTGCATGCTCCAGCGTCGCGACACCGGGTTCGAGGTTATGCCGTGCATAACGGCCCAGCAGGTCGCGCACCATCGGTTCGACCGCACGCAACAGGTCGATCTGTTGCGCGCTCAGCCGTGTGCCGCTGCAGCCCTGGAACAGGCTGAGGGAGAGTTTGCGGCCATCGCTGAGGTCGGCGATGTAGTAGCTGTCTTCGCTGCAGCCAGTGCCCAGGTAATAGGCCTTGTAGTAGTCACTGTCGAAGAAGTTGTCCGGCGCGATGTCCTGCAGGTGATAGAAACCTTCAGCCAGCCCGCTCTGCACCGCGAGGCAGAAAGGATCGAGCAGGTAACCGGCGGCGAAATAGCGGTTGAGCACGGCATCGCGATGGGCATCGGGAATGCCTTGCTGGTACAACAGGCGCGGCGCCTGTCCCTGGCTTTCGACGCTGATCATCATCGACTCGACCGCCACCAACTGGCCCAGCGCCCTGGCCAGATACTGCAGGGCCTGCGGTGATTCGCTATGGGCCAACGCACTTTGCAGCGCCGCATGCCACTGCTGCAGCGCGCCGAGGGTAAGGGCAATAGGTGTGTCGGGAGAGGCCTGGGTCATGCCCGGCAGTCTAGCCTGCCGGACACGCCCACGCACAGCCCGCTGCAGGCTGCTCATCGCCCCTGGTACAACCCTTGCGCCGTGAGCTCGCGCGCGGTTTCGAGAATGCACTGGCGCAGGGTTTCGACGATCTCGTCAACCTGGGCGCGGGTGACGATCAGCGGCGGCGACATCACGTTCAAGTGCATGATCGGCCGTACCAGCAGGCCTTTGGCCTGGGCTTTGCTATGGATGCGCTCACCGATGTTGATCGCATCGTCGAACAGTGCCTTGCTCGCCTTGTCGGCGACGAATTCGACACAAGCCATCAGCTTGAGGCAGCGCACATCGCCCACCAGCGGCAGGTCACGCAAGGTTTGCAGGCGCTGCTCCAGGTAGCTGCCGACCTCGTTGACGTGGGCCAGCAGGTTTTCGCGCTCGATGATCTCGATGTTCTTCAGTGCTGCCGTGCAACACACCGGATGGCCGCTGTAGGTGAAACCGTGGGTAAAGCAGCGCCCCTTGCCCGGCTCGGCGATCACCTGCCAGATGCGCTCGGAGAAGATGCACGCACCCAACGGCAGGTAGGCAGAGGTCAGACCCTTGGCTGTGGTGATGATGTCTGGGGTTACGCCGAACAGTTCTTCGCTGGCAAAGAAGGTGCCCAGGCGCCCGAACGAAGTCACTACTTCGTCGGCGACGAACAGGATGTCGTAGGTCTGGCACAGCTGCCACATGCGCGCGAAGTAACCCTTGGGTGGGATGATCACTCCGCCCGAACCCATGATCGGTTCGGCGAAGAAGGCGGCAACGTTGTCGGCGCCCAGGGAGAGAATCTTGTCTTCGAACTCGGCGACCAGAAAATCGAGGAATTCGGCCTCGTCCATGTTGTCCGGGGCGCGGTACGGGTTGGGGTTGGAGATGTGGTGGATCAGGTCGTGGGCGTAGTCGAACTCAGGCACCCGGTCGGCGGCCTTGTTGCCGATCTGCATGGTCAGGGTGGTCGAGCCATGGTAGGCATTGTAGCGGGCGATGATGTGTTTCTTGCCCGGCTTGCCGCGGCAGTTCTGGTAGTACTGGATCAGCCGGTAGGCGGTGTCCACGGCAGTAGACCCACCTGTGGTGAGGAAGACATGGTCCAGGTCGCCCGGTGCCAGTTGCGCAAGCTTGCGGCACAGCTCGATGGCCACGTCGTTGGCCATGTCCGAGAACGGGTTCGAATAGGCAAGCTTGCGCACCTGGTCGGCAATGGCCAAGGCCATTTCCTCGCGCCCCAGGCCAATGTTGGTGCACCACATGCCGCCAACGGCATCGAGGAAGCGGTTGCCTTGGGTATCGCGGATGTGGGCGCCTTCGCCTTCGATGATGTTCAGCGCGCCCTGTTGGCGATGCTCGTCGAACATATGATAACCGTGCATGTAATGGGCCTTGTCGGCTTCCACCAATGGATCGTGGGCGATAGCGAATGCGTTGCTTGAAGTGGCCATGGGCAGCTCCTTGGCGAGGATCGTTCGAAAATGTTCAGAAACCGGTCTTGACCGTGCTCCAGACCCGCGTGATCGCACGCATGTCCTTGGGTGTCTGGGTCTTTTGCGCGAACAGCCGTTCGCGGGTCTGGGCGTCCGGGTAGATCGCCGGGTCCTGGCGGATATCGGCCTGTACCAGAGCGGTGGCCGCGGCATTGCTGTTGGCGTAGTGGATGAAGTTGGTCACCTTGGCCATGGTCTGTGGCTGCAGCAGGAACTCGATGAAGCGATGGGCGTTGCTGACGTGCGGCGCATCCTTGGGGATGTAGAGGTTGTCGAACCAGATCAGCGAGCCTTCCTTGGGAATGAAGAACGCCAGCTTGATAGCCTTCTTCGCCTCCACCGCACGCGCCTGGGCGGTGGCGTAGTCACCCGACCAGGTCAGAGCCAGGCACACGTCGCCGTTGGGCAGGCTAGTCAGGTAGTTGACCGAGTCGAACTTGCGGATATAGGGGCGGATGCCCAGCAGCAGCTGTTCGGCAGCCTTGAGGTCCGCGGGTGCGGCGCTGCGCGGATCCTTGCCCAGGTACTGCAGGGCCAGTGGAATCACTTCGGTGGGGGCGTCCATCAAAGTCACCCCGCAATCGGCGAAGCGCGAAACAATGGCCGGGTCGAACAACATGGCCAGCGAGCCGATCGGTGCGTCGGGCATGCGCGCCTTGATCTTGTCGACGTTGTAGGTAACGCCGGAGCTGCCCCAGGTGTAGGGCGCCGAGTACTTCAGGCCAGGGTCGTAACCTTGCAGGTTGCTGACCACCTGCTCGTCGAGGTTGTGCCAACTGGGCAGTTGCTGTTTGTCCAGGGCCTGGAATACGCCGGCCTGGATCAGCGGCGGTACCAGCGACGCATTGAGCATGACCAGGTCGTAGCCGGAGCGCCCGGTGAGCAGTTTGGTCTGGACCGTTTCATAGCCATCGAAGGTGTCGTACACCACTTTGATACCGGTGGCCTTTTCGAAGTCGGCCAAGGTGGTTTCACCGATGTAGTCAGTCCAGTTGTACAGCCTGAGCGTGTTGCTGCTGTCCCCCTCTGCCGCTGCCTGCACCAGTGCCGTCGAGGACACCAGCAACAGACCGCCAATCACCTTCAGTGCCTTGCGCATAGCAACTCCATCGTGTGACTGCTCCGGATTGAGCCGAGGGGGTCACTATGGGAGGTCTGGCTGGCTGCAGACATACCCCGAATGTGTGGGTGGTCGTTTTTGGGAAGGTCGCAGATGTGTCACTCGTTGATCAGCGTCAGCGTGCCGATATCCAGCAGGCTGAAAAAACCGCTGCTCCAGCCACCGGTATCCAGGTGCCACACGTTGCCCAATACTTTGTGCGTGAGCACCGGGGTGTGCCCGACCAGCAGCGCACGCAGCCCTTGGATGGGTTCGCTATCGGCGCTTTTCAGGCGCCGGCGCGACCATTGGCAGACCTCGCGCACGGCAGGGTCGTCCCGAGTCTGCAGGCAGGCGCGCAGCTCAGCCCAGTCGGCGAACGGACTGTCTGCATGCAGCATGCCGACCAACCCGCAGGCAGTCTGTACTTCGAGCGCGACCGGCAGGCGTTCGAACTGCTCGACGAAGCGCGCCTGCTCAGCCTTGGGCAAGTCGAGAAACCAGCCCCCGCCCGCCGCACGGTACATGTCCAGATCAACACGGCCACCGCGATAGTGGCTGATGGCCAATGCTTCGTGATTGCCCTGCACCGCATGAAACCAGGGATGCGCCAGCCAGTTCAGGGCCTCTTCGCTGGTCGGGCCCCGGTCGACCAGGTCACCGACACTGAACAGCCGATCGACCTCGGGATCGAATGCCGCCTGCTCGAGCGCGGCCTGCAGGCGTTGGAAGTGCCCGTGGATATCGCCGACCGCCAAGTCCCGCCCTTTGTCGTTGGCAGCTAGCTGCCGAAAACGCGCCATTACATCATTCCTCTGCTGTGTCGCCGGCACCAGGCGTAGAATGGCGAGACAACGAGCCCGTCGCGGAGGTGCATCATGCGCTCTACCCTAGCCTGCGCTGCACTGCTGGTGCTGGCATACGACAGCATGGCACAAGGCATCCCGCCCGCGCAGGTCCAGGTCAGCTTCGATCACCCGGAAAAATTCCGCGATGCCAGCCTGAACAGCCCCGGCTATGAGCGCGGCGGCGCCCCAGAAGTGATGAAGGCACTCACCCGGCACCTGGAAAAACTTGGCCAGCGCTACCTTCAGCCCGGCCAGCGATTACACATCGACATCCGCGACATCGATCTGGCCGGCCGTTACGAACCCTGGAACAGTCAGGCCTATAACGTACGTTTCATGCGCGAAATCACCTGGCCGACCATCGACCTCAGCTACACCCTCGTTCAACCCGGCCAGCCCGAGCGCAAGGCCGAGGAACGCGTCAGCGACAAGATGTACCTGAGCCGCCCAGGCCGCGTGGGCAGCAGCGATCGCCTGTATGCCGAGAAGGCCATGCTCGATGACTGGTTCCGCCAGCGCTTCGCTGCACGGCCGGCGTCCTGAGTTTTGCTGGTTAGTTGCGAGCGGCTGAGGGTATCCTCTCCCTTTGTATCACCCAAGGAAGGATCCCCGTGAAGTACCTGCTGCTGGCATTCGCCAGCTATGCCTCCTGCTACTACCTGGTTGGTTTGCTGATCCGCGGCAGGCTGGCAGACATCGCCGAAGGGTTGCGCCATCGCCCGGATGCGCCGACACCCGGCCAGTACCTGCGTGAGGTCGAACGCCATGCCCGACGGGCGCAGCGGCACTACAGCCTGTTCGCAGGCTCGGTGCTCGCGCTGGTGCTGTGCGCGTTGGCGTGGTGGTTGAGCTGAGCGCTCAGAACAGCGACAGGCTCTGCCTGCCCTCAAGCGCCAGCAGGTACTGCTTGGCAGGCAACCCGCCGGCAAAGCCTGTAAGGCCGCCCGAGGCACCGATCACCCGATGGCAGGGTGCGATGATCGAGATCGGGTTGCGGCCATTGGCTGCCCCTACCGCGCGTACCGCCGCGGGGTTGCCGATCTGTCGGGCGATATCGCTGTAGCTGCGGGTCTGGCCGAAAGGAATGGTCAGCAGCGCCGCCCAGACCTGGCGCTGGAATTCAGTGCCATCGAAGTCCAGGGGCAACTCGAAGCGCTGGCGTTGACCGGCAAAATACTCACCCAACTGATGGGCAGTTTCCCGCAGCACTGGCGCCTGGTCATCACGGTGCAGTTCGCCAAGGCGCACCCGGTTGGCACGCTCCTCTTCCCACAGCACGGCGGCCAGGCATTCGCCACGGGCGACCAGTGTCAGGGTGCCAACTGGCGATGGCATGAGAGTGAAGGCGCTGGACATGGCAACTCCTGATACAGGCTGACGACCCCGGCACTCTACCTATCGCCCGATGGCGCTGCATCCGCTTTCTTGACGTGTAATGCTCACGCCACGGCCGTCGCTCGGGCCGCGAGGGCACGGGCCTGCTGCAGGTCGATCCTGGGGATCAACGCCGGGGGGATGCGTGAGCGGGTCGAGAGGTTATGAACGCGGAAACGCTCGCCCATCACCTGGTGCGCCATCAGGCTCAGTGACGGCAGGATACGACTGTCCCAGTGCTGGTCGAGGCCACAGGGCGAGCGCTTGCCACCGGACGTCTCGTAAAAGCGCCCTGCCGACTGGTCCAGATCCACGCCGACCAGTAGCACATCGTCGAAACCCAGGTGGTAAGCCAGTTGCAGGGCTACAAAAGCCACGGTCCGGGCATCGAAGAAACCGTATGAGAGGTTCCTGCTGAAACCGATCGAACGCGCCCGCTTGCTCCACAGCGTGCGGTTGCGGGCATAGCGGCCATCCCCGAGCCCCAGCCATTCACTGAACGTTGGGTCCAGGGCCTTGAGCAGCGGGTAGCGCTCGGTGTCCTCAGGCAGGTCGAACAGGTCGAACTGCTCCGGCCACAGTGCCAATCGGGGGCTGCAGTGCAACGCCATGGCAAAAAGCTCGGGTTGCTGGTTGCAGAAGTCCTTGTCGGTGCAAATGTAGAAGAATGGGCGCACATCCGTGCCCACCAGCATCGAAATCGAGCCATTCATGGCGATGATCGGGACGCTGGCAAAATCTTCGAGCGGGAAATCTTTCGCTGACGCGCCTGACGCCAGGATCACCACAGGGCCTTTCTGGGTATTGCGACACGCCTCAAAGCTGGAGAACGCCCCGCGTGCAGCCTCAGGCTGCGACGGAAGTTGGTTCATGGGTCTGGCCAATGGTGTAGGTCAATTCAGGATACAGTTGTTCACAATTCTTAAATGGTTTTTTACAAAACCCTTACATAGACACGTCGGGATAGCATTTTGCCTTCGAGCGATGCTGCGTCGCGGGGCGGCAGGTACAGCGATATGTCTCCCTGGCAACTGTCTGCTCAGCAACAGCTGGCCAACAGCTGATTGCCCAAGGGGCGACACCTCGTTCGATAAAATCCACCAAACTACTGATTTTATTGAGATAAATTCGCTGGCACGGTTTCTGCTCCAGTGATCTGTGTACACGCACAGTATCCCGAGGAACCCATGTCCACGCCTGCCGTTTCTGCCTCCTACGACATCCGCCAGCCGGATGCCCATGTCATCCGCGACGATGCAGAAGCCATCGCCGTTGCCCATCAGGTCGCCGCGCTGCTGCGTGAAGGCGCCGCCGAGCGTGACCGGCGCCGAGAAGTCCCGGCTGATGTGGTCGATGCCTATTCCAACAGCGGTCTGTGGGGCATCACTGTGCCTCGTGCCTATGGTGGTGCCGAAGTATCCTTCGCCACCCTGGCGCGCGTGATCGCCATCGTCTCGGCTGCCGACCCGTCGCTTGGACAGATTCCGCAAAACCACTACTGCCTGCTCGAAGACATCCGCCTGCAAGGCACCGAAGAGCAGCACCGCTTCTTCTTCGACCTGGTACTCAAAGGCCATCGCTTTGCCAACGCACTGTCTGAAACCGGTGGCAAGACCGTCCAGGACATCCGTACCCGCCTGGTCGCCGAAGCTGACGGCTACCGTATCGACGGCCGCAAGGGCTACTGCACCGGCTCGCTCTATGCCCATTGGATCGGCGTACTGGCCCTGGACGAACGGGACCGGGCACAACTGGCCTTTGTGCCACGTGGCACTCCTGGGTTGGTGGTCGTCGACGACTGGAACAGCATGGGCCAGCGCACCACCTCCAGCGGCACCGTGCTGCTAGACGGATTGCGCGTGCCTGCATTCAACCTGTTCCCCAGCTACCGCTCCTACGAGCACCCTACACTCGCCGGCCCCTTCGCCCAGCTGACCACTGCGGCAATTGACGCCGGCATCGGCCGCGCGGCGCTGGACGACACCATCGCCTTTGTTCGCGAACATGCCCGTCCGTGGATCGATGCCGGTGTCGAAAAAGCCAGTGAGGATCCGCTCACCATCATCCAGATCGGCTCCCTGGAGATCCGCCAGGAAGCCGCCGAGGCCCTGCTCGAGCGTGCCGGCAAGGTGCTGGATACCGCCAAGCCCGCGCCGAACGACGACAACGTCGCCGCCGCTTCGGTGGCGGTGGCCAAGGCCAAGGTGCTGACTACCGAGGTGTCGATTGAGGCCAGCAACCGCCTGTTCGAACTGGGCGGGACCCGCTCCTCGCTGCTGCAGCACAACTTCGACCGGCACTGGCGCAATGCCCGCGTGCATACCCTGCACGACCCCGTGCGCTGGAAATATCACCTGGTCGGTAACTGGGCCCTGAACGGTGTCCGCCCCACCCGCCACGACTGGAACTGAGGCTGCGCCATGACCAAGCAGATCCGTCTCAATGCCTTTGCCATGAACACGGTCGGGCACCTGTCGCCTGGGCTGTGGCGCCATCCGCGCGACCAGGCGACGCGCTACACCGATATCCATTACTGGATCGAACTGGCCCAGACCCTCGAGCGGGGCTGCATCGACGGCCTGTTCCTCGCCGATGTGCTGGGTGTCTATGACGTCTACGCCGGCAATGCCGATGAAGCGCTGCGCAGCGGTGCCCAGGTGCCGCTGAACGACCCGCTGCAATTGGTACCGGCAATGGCCGCAGCCACCCGGCATCTGGGGTTTGGCGTGACCGCCTCGGTGTCGTTCGAACACCCCTTTCCTTTCGCCCGGCGCATGAGCACCCTCGATCACCTGACCCAGGGCCGTGCCGGCTGGAACATCGTCACTTCCTACCTGTCCAGCGGGGCACGCAACCTCGGCCAGCCCGAACAGATGAGCCACGACCAGCGCTACGCCCTGGCCGAGGAATACCTGCAGGTCTGCTACAAGCTGTGGGAAACCAGTTGGGAGGAGGATGCCGTGCGCGCCGACCGTGCCAGCGGTGTCTACACCGACCCGGCCAAGGTCCACGGCATCGACCATGACGGCACCTACTTCAAGGTTCCAGGCTTTCACCTCAGCGCCCCGTCACCACAGCGCACACCGGTGCTCTACCAGGCCGGTGCATCCAGCCGGGGGCGGGCCTTTGCCGCAGCCAACGCCGAATGCGTGTTTGTTGCAGCACCGAGCAAGACCGTGCTGAAGAAGCAGGTTGCCGATCTGCGTGCCGCAGCGGTCGCTGCCGGGCGCAAGGGCTCCGATATCCTGATCCTTGAACAGCTCACGGTGATCGTCGCCGAAACCGACGAGGCCGCGCAGGCCCGTCTGCGCGAGTACCGTGAGTACGCCAGTGCCAGTGGTTCGCTCTCGCTGATGTCGGGTTGGACAGGCATCGACTTTGCCGCCTACAGCCCCGACCAGATCCTGCGCGAGGTGCCCAGCGAAGCCATCCAGTCGGTAGTCGAGGGCTTCACCCGCGCCGACCCGACACGGACCTGGACCGTTGCCGAGATCGCCGAATATTGCTGCCTGGGCGGCGACGGCCCGCTGTTGGTCGGGTCGCCCACGACCGTCGCCGACCAGTTGCAGGCCTGGGTCGAAGACACTGACGTGGACGGCTTCAACCTGTCCAGCGTGGTCGTACCGGAAACCTTCGTTGCCGTGGTCGATCTGTTGGTCCCCGAACTGCAGGCGCGCGGCCTGTTCAAGCGCGAGTATGCCGAAGGCAGCCTGCGCAACAAGCTGTTCGGCCAGGGTGATCGCCTGCGTGCGCCCCATCCGGTGGCTGCGCTGCGCCAGGAGCGTGGGCGATGAATGCGCTGTTGGCCAATCTGGACTGGGGTGAAATCGGCCTCGCTTGCCTCGAGACCCTGAGCATGCTCGGCGCGGCGCTGGGCTTTACCGTAGCGTTGGGGCTGCCGTTGGGTGTGCTGCTGTTTCTCACCGGGCAACGCCAGTTACTGGCCAATGCGCCCGCATATCGGGCCATGTCGGTCGTGGTCAACGTGCTGCGCTCGTTGCCGTTCATCATTCTGCTGATCGTGCTGATCCCCCTGACCACATTGGTTGTCGGCACGTCACTCGGTGTGCGCGGCACCATTCCACCACTGGTGGTGGGCTGTACACCGTTCTTCGCGCGCCTGGTGGAGACTGCCCTGCGCGAAGTCGACCGAGGCGTGGTCGAGGCTACCCAGGCCATGGGCGGCAGCACCTGGCAGATCGTCCGCCATACCTTGTTGCCCGAGGCCCGTACCGGGCTGATCGCCGCAGTCACCGTCACCGCCATCGTGCTGGTCGACTACACGGCGATGGCCGGTGTGATCGGTGGTGGTGGCCTCGGTGACCTGGCCATCCGTTTGGGGTACCAACGCTTCCAGACCGATGTGATGGTCGTCACGGTACTGCTGTTGATCCTGCTGGTTCAGGCCCTGCAGATGAGTGGCGATCGCCTCGTCAGACACTTCACCCGACGTTGATTCCCGACCTTTTTCGGAGCATTCCCATGAAGAAAATCCTCGCCACCCTGGCTGCCGTCATCGCCCTCAACGTTCAGGCCAACGAGCACCTGGTCGTCGGCGCCACACCCGTTCCCCACGCCGAGATCCTCGAGTTCGTCAAACCGGTCCTGGCCAAGGAAGGTGTCGACCTGGACATCAAGGTGTTCAATGACTTCATCCAGCCCAACCTGCAGCTTGCACAGAAGAACCTGGACGCCAACTACTACCAGTACCGGCCCTTCCTCGACGACTTCAACAAGACTCGACACACCGACCTGGTGCCGGTGGTCGGTGTGCACATCGAGCCATTCGGTGCCTATTCGGCCAAGTACAAGAGCCTCGCGGAACTGCCAGACGGTGCCAGCGTGGCCATTCCCAATGATCCGGTGAACACGGGCCGTGCCCTGGTGCTGTTGGCCGAGGCCGGACTGATTGAACTCAAGGCCCCCAGCAACCCACAGTCGACCCAGCGCGACATCGTCGCCAACCCGCACAAGCTGAGGATCCGCGAGCTGGAAGGCGCAATGCTGGCGCGTTCGGTGAACCAGGTGGACCTGGCATTCGTATTCGCCAACTACGCGCTGGAGGCAGGGATCGATACCCGCAGCGCGCTGATTGTCGAAAAAGGCAAGGATCTGTACGTGGAATACCTGGTGGCGCGCCCGGACAACCTGCAGGATCCCGGCATCCAGAAGCTGGCCAAGGCGCTGAACTCCCCTGAAGTGCGTCAATTCATCCTGACCCGCTACAAAGGGCAGATCGCACCTGGCTTCTGACAGCGCAATGTGGGTGCAGGGCATGCCGCCTTCTCTGCACCCCGTCCAACCGCCCCTTATTGAAGGGAAACAAGCTGGGCGCGCTGCGCGGGATCAAGGTCATTGATCGAGACGATCCGAAGCGCGCCCTGCGCCGCCTCCGCCACCGGCTGCCCCAGATCAGCCGAGACCCCGTCCGGCAACTTGTACATCGCACCGGTCAGCGGATCGACGATCAGCATGCCGATAGCACCGCCAAACAAGATGTTCGCCCAGTACCAACCGTCCACACTCGAGTCGAGTTCGACCTGTCGATCTGGGTATCCCTCTTTCATGAAACGCAACGTGTAGGTTTGGCCACGAAAATAACCCTCCCCCGACATCAGCGTCACCACCGCAGGCGTGCTGCCGCGATGAACGACCATCCCTGATTTGTTGATCACCTCGAAATTCGCACCCGCCGGGCTGCTCGTGACACTCACCGGATACTTGGAGTCACTGATGATACTGGCGCAACCCTGCAGCGCCAGGAGCGCCAGAAGCACCCCCATGGTTCTGGTTTTTTGAAAGCACACGGAATCGTTCCTCTAGACGCTGATCGACATTGACCAAGAAGGGATTCTCTAGGTGCGCTTTAGCGATGCATGTCATCTAAATAGCCATTGGCAGTAGGTGCTTTCCCAAAACTGGTTTCCTGCCCGTTGTACGTATTTTTTTGACACCCCCTTCACGACATTTTCACGTCGCGGCTGGCACAGTTGCTCCACATCCGTGAAATACTTCGCCCGCCCTCCCCAGCGGGCTTTTCTTTGCCTGCAGCATCCCTGGCGGTTATCACCACGCTCGCTTCTGATAGAAACGGGCAAGGTTTCAAGAGCCTCCGGCATAGGGACGATCAGCCAATCCACCTAGCATGCTCGCGTACTCCCTACCGAGGATCGCGATCATGAGCGACAGCAAGACTCTCTTCATTACCGGCGTCAGCAGTGGTTTCGGCAGTGCCCTGGCCCAGGCGGCGCTCGCTGCCCGACATCGCGTCATCGGCACCGTACGCAACGACAGCGCGTTGACAGCGTTTCAGGCCCTGAACAGCGAACGCGCCCACGGGGTGATCCTCGATGTCACCGACTTCGCCCGCATAGACGCTGTGGTTGCACAGGTGCAGGCGCTTCACGGCCCCGTCGATGTGCTGGTGAACAACGCCGGCTACGGCCATGAAGGGATTTTCGAGGAATCCCCGCTGGAAGACATGCGCCGGCAGTTCGAGGTCAATGTGTTCGGCGCCGTTGCCGTCACCAAGGCATTCGTCCCCTACTTTCGCCAGCGCCGGGCCGGCCACATCATCAACATCACCTCCATGGGCGGCACCCTCACGATGCCGGGCATTGCCTACTACTGCTCGAGCAAGTTCGCACTGGAGGGCATTTCCGATACCCTGAGCCAGGAACTGCGCCCGTTCGGCATCGCCGTTACTGCGGTGGCGCCGGGTTCGTTCCGTACCGACTGGGCCGGTCGTTCCATGCAGCGTTCGCCACGCAGCATCGCCGACTACGACCAGCGCTTCGACCCCATCCGCAAGGCACGCCAGGACAAGAGCGGCAAGCAGCTGGGCGACCCGCGCAAGGCAGCCCAGGCGATCCTGCAGGTCATCGCCAGCCCCAGTCCGCCCGACCACCTGCTACTGGGCAGTGACGCACTGGGCCTGGTGCGCGACAAGCTGCAGCGCATGAGCCAGGAGATCGATCAATGGCAAGACCTGACCTGCTCGACCGATGGTTGAGCGCCAGGCAGAGGACCGGGCAGTGACACAGACCGATACCCGCTGTGCGCGCATGGTGCAGTTGCTCACGCAGCTCGCGCCGATGGAAGGCTATAACCTCAGCGCGCTGCAAGACGTACGCTTCCTGCGCTCGAACCGGCCGCTGAGCCATGTGCCGGTGCTTTACGAGCCCGGCATCGTTATCCTCTGCCAAGGCTGCAAGCGCGGCTACCTGGGTGACGAGGTGTATGTGTACGACGCTCGGCACTACCTGGTGGTGTCGGTTCCTGTGCCCTTCACCATGGAAACCGATGCCAGCAAAGACGAGCCGATGCTGGCCATCTACATACGCCTGGACCTGCAACTGGCCAGCGAGCTGACCTTGCAGGTGGACGAACTGCTGGGCAGCAGCAGCGAACCGCCGCAGGGCATGTACGCCTCGCCCATGGACGATGCGCTGCAGACCACGACACTGCGCTTTCTTGAAGCCATGACCATCGCGAGCGACGCACAGATCCTCGGCCCGGCGCTGGTGCGTGAAATCTACTACCGCATCCTCTCTGGCGCCCAGGGCGGCTCGCTGCGTGCAGCCTTGAGTCGGCACGGCCATTTCGCCAAGGTGACCCGCGCCCTGCGCACCATTCACAGCCGCTACCGGGAGCATCTGGACGTCGAGTCGCTGGCCCGCGAGGCCAGCATGAGCGTGCCCAGTTTCCATCGACACTTTCGCAGCGTGACCAACACCTCGCCCATGCAGTACCTGAAGTCGGCCCGTCTGCACCAGGCCCGGCTGCTGATGCTGCACGACGCCTTGAGCGCATCGGCAGCCGCCTTCAGCGTCGGCTATGAGAGCCCCTCGCAGTTCAGCCGCGAGTTCAAGCGTTTCTTCGGGCGTACGCCACAAGCCGAGATCGACTGGATGAAGGCGACCTACGCACTGCCCGCCCCCTCTGGCTCACCCCTCTACGTTTCCTCCCATTGAGCAAGGCGCTATCATCGGCCAATCCCTGCCCCGCCATTCGGAGAACACCATGCCGCTGAGCCCCCTGTTGCGTTGCCATGACCTGCAGAAAACGCGGGAGCATTACCGCGATACCTTGGGTTTCGAAGTTGCTGATTCGCAGCAAACGACGCTGACCGTGCACCTCGACGACAACCGGATCGTGTTCACCGAGCAAGACCTGTGGGGCCATTCACCGCAATGCACGGGCACGTTCTATTTCGTGATCGCCGATGTCGATGGGTATTTCGAACGCGTGCGCGATAAAGCCGAGATCGCATGGCCACTTCAGAACATGCCCTACGGCTCGCGAGAGTTCGGCGTGCGTGACTGCAATGGCTACTTCCTGGCGTTCACCCAGGCGCGCTGAGGTCTGGACGGCCTCTTGCCTCTTCTGATCGGGAGGCCTGCCGTCCGTTGTCAATCAACTACACATGAAACAACGCACCTCCAATAATGCGACGCACTTCACAATAGTAAAACCGATAGTTCCGCGACATTAAGCTGCGCCAATTCCGAATAACAAACTCATGATGTAGCGCCATTAACGCTGCTCAAGCCTTCACAGCTTGGTCAGTTCGCGTTCAACTCGCTGGATGACGCTTGATGGGCCTGTGCCCCATCGATGCAACCAATAATGATGGCCAGACCGCACTTCCGTTCGCAGCCCTGTTCGGCCGCCTCGACATCCAGGCCGAACGGGTACAACGCGGCGCCGACCCGCTGCACAGGGACGTCAGGGGCAATACGGCGATGATGATCAGCCAATCCCAGGGTAACGATGCGACGGTTGCAGCTTTGAGGGCAATCGCAGGTCATTGGAGGCTAAAGATTTCTTACCAGGCGGCGATATAGCTGGCGATATACCACCATAAAGGATGATGCCGTGAAGGTTCGCAACGCCGCTGCCGGAGCATGCGCTCTACTGGCGCTGGCCGGATGCTCGGAAAGCCAGCTCGACTACCGAAACGCCGAGGTCAACAACGGCCTGATCTACGCAGGCTCGGAAAACAAGCCCTTCACCGGGCTGGTCACCAACGTTCCGGAAAACTTCATGCGGGCCAACAATGGCTACATGGACACGCTGTTCAACCTCAACCAGACCCTCAAGAGCCTGAGGTCCGACCGCAACATGTACATGGGCCGTAACTTCGTGTGCGATGCCCAGGTCGAAAAAGGCTTCATCTCCGGTGATGTCTCCTGCTACCAGGCCAAGTCGCGGACACTGCGCTACACCGCGCAGTACAAGGACGGCAACATGGACGGCGCCCTGCAGATCTACGCCATCGATGGCCAGACCCGCCTGGCGAAGGCGGCGTTCAGCCAGGACCTGATCGATGGCAAGGTCGAGTTCTGGAGCCCGAATACCGGCAAGCTGGTCTACCTGCGCACGGCCCGCAACGGCAAATCCGACGGGGTGCAGGAGAACTACGATGAGAACAGCGGCCAGACGACCTACAAGGCCAAGGCCAGCAACGGCCAGCTGATCGGGACTGTCGAGCGATTTTCCGCGCAGGGCAAGCGCGTTTCAGAGGTTCCCTACGACAACGGCACACCCCATGGCGTTGCCCATGAATGGGACGCCAACACTGGCAACATGACCAAGCTGATCACCTTCGATCACGGGGTCTGGACCGGTGAATACCAGGAGTGGGCGGCGGACGGATCGCTGACTGCCCATCGGGTCTACGCCCGCAACGTGATGATGGAAGACAAGCTGGCGCCCGCCCAGGACGCAATCGCCGATACCGACGTCGACAAATGCGTTGCCGGACTGGTCGAAGCGTTTCGTGCTGAAAACGGCGAGGAAGCATTGATCCGGCATGACCAGATCGCCGAATGGGAGTCGGACTGCGGCAAGGCGCCCTGGATGGAGTGATCGTCACTGCAGGCGCCCTCTCGCAGGTTCCGGGATGGCGCCCCGCCCTCCTCGCACGGGCAGGCTATTTGTCCGGCGTGCCGCAAAGTGGCTGTGGATCAATCAACCAGGTGATACAATCCGCGCCCTCGAATCAGCGCATGAAGCGCTGAGCCTCCGTGAACGTCGCAGTACGCCCCGCGCAAGCCTGATACCGGGATCGCTCCCACTGGCCCCGGCACCTGGATGTCGCCCGCTACACCACGCGAATGGACTGCCGCTCCTCCTTGGCCTTGGGTGAGCGGGAAAAGCTGCCGCCTCGCGTCAAGCCACTCCGCAAGGGTTCAGGCGTGACGAAAGGCCATTCATACACCTCTGGAACTCCCGCAGGACAAGTACTTGATTTCTACAGCCAATATCACGATGCAGTTCGGCTCCAAGCCGCTCTTCGAGAACGTCTCGGTCAAATTCAACAACGGCAACCGCTATGGCCTGATCGGGGCCAACGGCTGCGGCAAGTCGACCTTCATGAAAATCCTCGGCGGCGACCTGGAGCCGTCCGCCGGCCAGGTGATGCTCGAGCCCAACACCCGCCTGGGCAAGCTGCGTCAGGACCAGTTCGCCTACGAGCAGTTCAGCGTCATCGACACGGTGATCATGGGCCACGGCCAACTGTGGAAGGTCAAGGCCGAGCGCGACCGCATCTACTCGCTGCCGGAAATGACCGAGGAAGACGGCATGGCCGTCGCCGAGCTTGAAACCGAATTCGCCGAGATGGACGGCTACACCGCCGAATCACGCGCCGGCGAGCTGCTGCTGGGCCTGGGCATTCCGCTGGAGCAGCACTTCGGGCCGATGAGCGAAGTAGCGCCGGGTTGGAAGCTGCGTGTGCTGCTGGCGCAGGCACTGTTCTCCGATCCGGACGTGCTGCTGCTGGACGAACCAACCAACCACCTGGACATCAACACCATTCGCTGGCTGGAGAACATTCTCACGGCGCGTAACAGCACCATGGTGATCATTTCCCACGACCGTCACTTCCTCAACAGCGTCTGCACCCACATGGCCGACCTGGACTATGGTGAGCTGCGCCTGTTCCCGGGCAACTATGACGAGTACATGACCGCCGCCACCCAGGCGCGCGAGCAGCTGCTGTCGGACAACGCCAAGAAGAAAGCCCAGATCGCCGAACTGCAGACCTTCGTCAGCCGCTTCTCGGCCAACGCCTCCAAGGCCAAGCAAGCCACCTCGCGTGCCAAGCAGATCGACAAGATCCAGCTGGCCGAGGTCAAGCCCTCGAGCCGGGTCAGCCCGTTCATCCGCTTCGAACAGACCAAGAAGCTGCACCGCCAGGCCGTGGTCGTGGAAAAGATGGCCAAGGCGTTCGACGACAAGGTGCTGTTCAAGAACTTCGACATCACCATCGAAGCTGGCGAGCGCGTAGCGATCATCGGCCCCAACGGCATCGGCAAGACCACCTTGCTGCGCACGCTGGTAGGCGAAATGCAGCCCGATGCTGGCTCGGTCAAGTGGACCGACAGCGCCGAGGTGGGCTACTACGCCCAGGACCACGCCCATGATTTCGAAGACGATGTCACGCTGTTCGACTGGATGGGCCAGTGGACCAGCGGCGAACAGGTGATTCGTGGCACCCTGGGGCGCATGCTGTTCTCCAACGACGAGATCCTCAAGTCGGTGAAGGTCATCTCCGGCGGTGAACAGGGCCGCATGCTGTTCGGCAAGCTGACCCTGCAAAAGCCCAACGTGCTGGTGATGGACGAACCGACCAACCACCTGGACATGGAGTCGATCGAAGCACTGAACCTGGCGCTGGAGAATTACCCGGGCACGCTGCTGTTCGTCAGCCACGACCGTGAGTTCGTCTCGTCGCTGGCCACGCGGATCATCGAGCTGTCGGCCGATGGCGTGGTCGACTTCAGCGGCACCTATGACGACTACCTGCGTAGCCAGGGTGTCGTGGTCTAAGCCAGACCGCCTTCATCGACACTGCGCCGCCTTTTTCGCGGGCAAGCCTGCTATCACCCCGGTGGTAGCAGGCTTGCCCGCGATGCGTTGGGCGTGCCGCAAAGCGCTTGAACCCCCGCAATACATGGCCTTCGCGATAGCCACCGGCCACTACCCGGCGAATTGGACAACCTCGCCATCCCCTGCTTGTATCTACCCTCTACGTTCTACACGCAGACGTGAATCGCACAACTTCGTACAGGGAATAGGACGAGGACGCGACGATGGCTCACACCGTCATGATGGTATTCGGCACCCGCCCCGAAGCAATCAAGATGGCACCCCTGGCACGGGTGCTGCGCGAATGGCCGGAGATCGACCTGCACATCTGCTCCACCGGTCAACACCGGGAAATGCTCGAGCAAGTGCTGACCGCCTTCGGTCTGTCGGTCGATCAGGACCTGAAGGTAATGACCCAGAACCAGACCCTCAATGGTCTGTCACGTGACCTGCTGGGCAGCCTCGACAACGCCTACGAACAGGTCCAGCCTGAGATCGTGCTGGTGTATGGCGATACCACCACCAGTTTCATCGCCGGCCTGGCCGCGTTCCATCGCCGTATCCCCATCGGTCATGTCGAAGCCGGCCTGCGCACCGGCAACCTTCAGCAACCCTGGCCAGATGAAGCCAACCGGCGCCTGACCGGCGTGCTCGCCGACCTGCATAGCGCATGATCCTCATCACCGGCCATCGCCGGGAAAACTTCGGCGCCGGCTTCGAGCGTATCTGCCTGGCACTCGCCGAACTGGCCCTGCGCTATCCGGACGTACAGTTCGTCTACCCGGTACACCTCAACCCGCAGGTGCAGAAATCGGTATACGGCGTGTTGTCCGGGCGGGACAACATTCACCTGGTCGCACCGCAGGACTACCAGCACTTCGTCTGGTTAATGGCCCGCGCACACCTGATCCTCACCGACTCAGGAGGGGTGCAGGAAGAAGCCCCGGCGCTCGGCAAGCCCGTGCTGGTACTGCGCAAGGTGACCGAGCGACCGTCGGTGCTCGAAGGCGGTACGGTCAAGCTGGTCGGCACCCAGACCGAACGTATCCTAGCCTGCCGGCAGGCGGATCCTGAACTGCGCGCCCCCCAGCGAAGACTGCGCAACCGTCAAGGTTCCACCCTGCCCCTCGATGGCCCTGCGGCTGATCGCCAACCCCAGCCCAAAGCCGCCGGTGCTGCGGTCCCGACTGCGATCCAGGCGATAGAATGGCTGGAAGATTCGCTCACGCTCCTCAGGCGGTATGCCAATCCCGTCATCCTCGACCGTCAGCAGGCAAGCCCCGTCCGCTTCCAGCTTCAATCGCAGCAGCAAGCTCTCGTCGCAGTAGCGCATGGCATTGCGCACCAGGTTCTGTACCGCCCGCGCGGTCAGTCGAGGATCGAGCACGAAACGTGGCAGCTTGTCGTCGGCACGCACCTCCCATCTGATCCCGCGACCATCGAGTTCTTCGGCAAAGCTGCCCAGTACACTGTCGACCAGTTCCAGCAACGACACCTCGACGCGCTCGCGCACCTGGTCGGCGTTCTCCAAACGGCTGTACGACAGCAGCTCAAGCACCAGCTCGTCCAGCTCACGCACATGCCCCACCAGCTCCAGCAAGCGCTTGCGGCTGGCCGGCGGCACTTCGTCGAACAGCAGCACCAGGCCGAAATCCAGGCGGGTCAACGGTGTGCGCAGCTCATGCGAGACCGCGTTGAGCAGCTCGCGCTGCTGGTTGACCTGGCGCTCCAGGTCGCCGGCCATGGTGTCGAACACCCCGGCCAGCTCGCCGATGTTCGAGCGCGGCGAGATCTGCGTACGCTCCGCCATCTCCCCGCGCCCCAGGCGCCGCGCGGTTTCCTTGAGCCGTTCCAGGTCGCGCCAGTGTGGCCAGACCCACAGCAGCAAGCAACCCAGCATGGCGGCACCGATCAGTACCGTGACGCCCCACGACAACACGTTGATGTCGAGCGGATCCGGCGGCGAGTGCAGGCGCACCAGCCAGTCCTTGTCCAGCGGCGCCAGCACGGTTTCGTAATAACCCCAGTCGGCGATGCGCACCGCATACAGCCCGTGCTCCAGCCGCGCACGCTCCTGCGGCGCAAGGTCGGCGGCGTCCATGCGCAGCAGTTGCACCTGCAAGGGCGCGAAGGCCGCGGCCAGGTCCTGCTCCACCGATGGCCATTGCTCACGCGGCGCCTGGTGAAACTGACGGACGATCAAAGATTGCACGCCCTTGGCCTGATCAAGGTTGTAGGCCATGAAGCGTTCGTGAAACGCACCGACGATAGCGTCGGGAATCAGCAGCAAGGCTCCGGCATAGGCGACGATGATCACCAGGTACAGGCGCACCAGGATCTTGAGCATGGCGCGTCAGTACTCCCACTCGACCCGGCTGAACAGATACCCCTTGCCCCACACGGTCTTGATCTTGCGGGCTTCGCCGGCGTTGTCGTCAAACTTGCGCCGCAGCTTGGAGATGGCTACGTCCACTGAACGGTCGGTACCGTTGAACTCGATGCCGCGCAATTGCTGGAGGATGCGGTCGCGGCTGAGCACCTCGCCGGCATTGCGGGCCAGCACGACCAGCAGGTTGTATTCGCCACTGGACAGCTCGACCTCGCTGCCGCGCCAATTCACGCTGCGTTCGGCCAGGTTGATGCACAGGCCGCCGACCTGGATCAGCTCGCTGTCCAGGCACGGTTCATTGACACTGCTGCGGCGCAGCAAGGTGCGTACCCGGGCCAGCAGTACGCGGGGCTCGCAGGGCTTGGTCACGTAGTCATCGGCCCCCATTTCCAGGCCCAACACTTGATCGTGACTGTCGTCACGGGCCGTCAGCATCAGGATCGGCAGGCTTTGCGACTCCTGGCGCAGCAAGCGACACACCTGCAGGCCATCCAGGCCGGGCAGCATCAGGTCGAGCACCACCAGGTCGGGGCGCTGGCGACGAAACTCGTCGAGCACATGATCGCCACGGGCGATGACCCGGACATGGAAATCGTTGCGTTGCAGGTAGCTGGCAATCAGTTCGGACAGCGCGCTGTCGTCTTCGACCAGAAGGATGTTTGGCATGTGGGTCGTCATGAACAGATAGGCTTGAGACCTTACCGCCGTCATTGCCGGACAAGCCCGCGCCTACAGAGGCTGCGACTACCTGTGGAAGCGGGCTTGTCCGGCGATGGGGCCAGTGCAGTCAGTTGCTCGCAGGATATAGAATCCTACGCTCCACACGGCACGAGCCTTACACTTTTTCACACACGGCGTACACAGCTTAACAGCCCATGCGCGAGCGCCTGCCTTAGCATAGCGGCGATCCTATCCGGAAGATCCGTATGTCCATTCCCTTCTCCAAGTGCCCTTGGGCGATTCTCGCCTTGCTCACACTGGCCCTGACCGGCTGCAACGACGCCCCCGAACAGGACGCGCAAGCACCCTCCCCCCAGGTGCGGGTCGAAACCGTGCAGTTGCAGGCCCTGGCCATCAGTACCGAACTCAGCGGGCGTATTCTCGCGCCACGCACCGCTGAAGTCCGCGCCCGGGTTGCCGGCGTGGTGCTCAAGCGGGTGTACCGCGAAGGCAGCGACGTCAAACAGGGCGATGTGCTGTTTCTCATCGACCCGGCGCCGTTCAAGGCCGACCATGACAGCGCCCGCGCCGCGCTGGCCAAGGCCGAAGCTACCTTGTACCAGGCGCGCTTGCAGGAGCAGCGCTATCGCGAACTGGTCGACGACAAGGCCGTGAGCCGTCAGGAATATGACAATGCCCGCGCCGCCTTCCTCCAGGCGGACGCTCAGGTGGCCGAGGCCAGGGCCGCGCTCGAACGCGCGCGGCTCAACCTGGGCTATGCCACGGTCACTGCACCGATCTCCGGACGGATTGGCCGTGCGCTGGTCACCGAAGGGGCGCTGGTCGGACAGAGCGAAACCACCGCGTTGGCCGTCATCCAGCAACTGGACCCGATCCACGCCGACGTGACCCAGTCGACCCGCGACCTCAACGCCCTGCGCCGCGCCATGCGCGCAGGCGAGCTGCAGCAGGTCGGCCGGGACCAGGCCCGCGCCACCCTGATCCAGGACGACGGCAGTGCCTATCCGCTGCCGGGCAAGTTGCTGTTCTCCGATATCAGCGTCGATCCAAGCACCAACCAGATCACCCTGCGCAGCGAATTCCCCAACCCCGATCTCGATCTGTTGCCCGGCAGCTACGTGCGTGTGCGCCTCGAGCAGGCCCTGCAGCCCAAGGGCATCAGCGTGCCACAGCGGGCGATCCTGCGTGACAGCGCCGGCGTGCCCAAGGTGCTGGTGGTCGATGCCCAACAGCGCATCGAAGAACGCCAGGTGGTGCTGGGCAATGCCCAGGGCGACCGCTGGATCGTCAGCGAAGGCCTGGCCCCCGGCGAACAGGTGGTGGTCGAAGGGCTGCAGCACGTCAAGGCCGGCGACCAGGTCCGGGTCGATACCGGCAAGGCGGCCACCCCCATCGTCCAGCGCAACGGCCAGTGAGGGCCTGATCCATGCCGCAATTCTTCATCGATCGCCCGATCTTCGCCTGGGTGGTCGCGTTGTTCATCCTGCTCGCCGGCGCCCTGGCCATCCCGCAATTGCCCGTGGCCCAGTACCCCAATGTCGCGCCACCGCAGGTCGAGGTGTACGCCGTCTACCCAGGTGCCTCGGCGCAGACCATGGACGAAAGCGTGGTCAGCGTGATCGAGCAGGAGCTCAATGGTGCAGACAACCTGCTGTACTTCGAATCCCAGAGCAGTCTGGGCAGCGCGACCATCACCGCCACCTTCGAGCCGGGCACCGTCCCTGACCTGGCCCAGGTCGATGTGCAGAACCGCCTCAAGGTAGTCGAGTCACGCCTGCCGCGGCCCGTCACCCAGCAGGGCCTGCAGGTGGAGAAGGTCTCCACCGGCTTCCTGCTGCTGGGCACCCTCACCTCCGAGGACGGCAGCTATGACGAGATCGCCCTGAGCGACCTGCTGGCGCGCAACGTGATGAACGAGATCCGTCGCCTCAAAGGCGTCGGCAAGGCACAGCTGTATGGTTCGGAGCGGGCCATGCGCATCTGGATCGACCCGGCGAAGCTGGTCGGCTTCAAGCTCACGCCCCAGGACGTCGCCGACGCCATCGCCGCGCAGAACGCCCAGGTTGCGCCAGGCAGCATCGGTGACCTGCCCGCCCGTGCGACCCAGGAAATCACCGCCAACGTGGTGGTCAAGGGCCAACTGAGCACCCCAGAGGAGTTCGCGGCCATCGTGCTGCGGGCCAACCCGGATGGCTCGGTGGTCACCGTGGGCGATGTGGCGCGGGTCGAGATCGGTGCCCAGGAATACCAGTACGGCACGCGCCTGAACGGCAAGCCCACCAGCGCCTTCAGCGTCAAGCTGTCGCCGGGGGCCAACGCCATGGAGACCGCGACCCTGGTTCGCCAGAAGATGGATGAGCTGGCGCGCTACTTCCCGGCCGGGGTGAAGTACGACATCCCCTACGACACCTCGCCATTCGTCAAGGTCTCGATCCAACAGGTCATCAGCACGCTGTTCGAAGCCATGCTGCTGGTGTTTGCAGTGATGTTCGTGTTCCTGCAGAACATCCGCTACACACTGATCCCCACGCTGGTGGTTCCGGTGGCGCTGATGGGCACCTTCGCGGTGATGCTGGCGTTGGGTTTCTCGGTCAACGTGCTGACCCTGTTCGGTATGGTGCTGGCCATCGGCATCCTGGTGGACGACGCCATCGTGGTGGTGGAGAACGTCGAGCGGATCATGGCCGAGGAAGGCCTCTCGCCGAAGGCGGCTACGCGCAAGGCCATGGGCCAGATCAGCGGTGCGATTGTCGGCATCACGCTGGTGCTGGTGGCGGTATTCCTGCCAATGGCCTTCATGAAAGGCTCGGTGGGCGTGATCTATCAGCAGTTCTCGTTATCGATGGCAGTGTCGATCCTGTTCTCGGCGTTCCTCGCCCTGAGCCTCACCCCGGCACTGTGCGCCACCCTGCTCAAGCCAGTGGCCAAGGGCGAGCATCACGCACGCAAGGGCTTCTTCGGCTGGTTCAACCGCCGCTTCGAGGGCATGAGCAATGGCTACCAGCGCTGGGTCGCCCACGCCCTGGCACGCAGTGGGCGCTACCTGGTGCTCTACGGGCTGCTGGTGGCGGTGCTGGCCTATGGCTTCAGCCAGTTGCCGAGTGCCTTCCTGCCGACCGAGGACCAGGGCTACACCATCACCGACATCCAGCTCCCGCCGGGCGCCAGCCGCATGCGCACCGAGCAGGTGGCGGCGCAGATCGAGGCGCACAACGCCGCAGAGCCCGGCGTGGGCAACACCACGCTGATTCTCGGCTTCAGCTTCTCAGGCAGTGGGCAGAACGCCGCGCTGGCGTTCACCACGCTGAAGGACTGGTCCGAGCGCGGCGCCGACGACAGTGCGCAATCGATCGCCAACCGCGCCACGATGGCCTTCTCCGAGCTCAAGGATGCCGTGGCCTATGCCGTGCTGCCGCCACCAGTCGACGGATTGGGCGAGTCCACAGGTTTCGAGTTCCGTCTGCAGGATCGCGGCGGCCTGGGTCATGCCGGATTGATGGCAGCCCGTGACGAACTGCTGGCCAACGCACGCACGAGCAAGGTGCTGGCCAACGTGCGCGAGGCATCGTTGGCCGAAAGCCCGCAGGTACAACTGGAAATCGACCGACGCCAGGCCAACGCCCTGGGGGTCTCCTTTGCCGACATCGGCGCCGTGCTCAACACCGCGGTAGGCTCGAACTACGTCAACGACTTCCCCAACCTGGGCCGCATGCAGCGCGTCGTGGTGCAGGCCGAGGGCGACCAGCGCAGCCAGGTCGAGGACCTGTTGAAGATCCACGTGCGCAACAGCAGCGGCAAGATGGTGCCACTGGGGGCGTTCGTCCAGGCCCGCTGGCTCAGCGGCCCGGTGCAACTGACCCGCTACAACGGTTACCCGGCAGTGTCGATTTCCGGGGAACCGGCAAGCGGCTACAGCTCCGGCGAGGCGATGGCGGAAATCCAGCGCCTGGTCGACCGACTGCCAGCCGCCAGCGCACTGGAGTGGACCGGCCTGTCGTTGCAGGAACGTCTCTCGGGTAGCCAGGCGCCCTTGCTGCTGGTCCTGTCGCTGCTGGTGGTGTTCCTGTGCCTGGCAGCGCTCTACGAGAGTTGGTCGATCCCTACTGCGGTGTTGCTGGTGGTGCCGCTGGGTGTGCTTGGTGCCGTGCTCGCGGTAACCCTGCGCGGCATGCCCAACGACGTGTTCTTCAAGGTCGGCCTGATCACCTTGATTGGCTTGTCGGCAAAGAACGCGATCCTGATCATCGAATTCGCCAAGAGCCTGGTGGATCAGGGCGTCGATGCGGCGGATGCGGCGATGCAGGCCGCACGCCTGCGCCTGCGCCCGATCGTCATGACATCGTTGGCGTTCATCCTCGGCGTCGTGCCGCTGGCCATTGCCCGCGGCGCAAGCTCAGCCAGCCAGCAGGCCATCGGCACCGGGGTGATCGGCGGGATGCTCAGCGCGACGCTGGCGGTGGTGTTCGTACCGGTGTTCTTCGTGGTGGTGATGCGGTTGGCCGGCAAGCGCCGCGCCGAAACCGACCTTGCCGCAACCCACGACACCTGACTGGACAAGCCAGGCGTTGAATGAGAGGGTTCCGGGCATCGACTGCCCGGGACCCTTTTTCATGCCTGCCGCCCTGCCCCCCTGCTCAATCCTCATCCTCGCCGGTGGCCGTGGCCAGCGCATGGGCGGTCGCGACAAGGGCCTGGTGCCATGGCGCGGCGAACCGCTGATCGCGCACATCCATCGGGTGGTGCGGGGGCTGAGCGACGACCTGGTGATTTCCTGCAACCGCAATCAAGCGGCGTATGCGGCATACGCCGACCAGTGTGTGGGCGATGCCGAGGTGGATTATCCCGGGCCACTGGCCGGCGTCATTGCCGGGCTGAAGGTGGCCAGCCATGAGTGGGTGGTGGTGTTGGCCTGCGACGCACCGTTGATCGACCGGGCCTTGATCGATGCATTGCGCGGGTTGGCTGCCCGCCATGACAGCGCTGCAATGGTGCGCCAGGGGGGGTATTGGCAACCGATGTTCTGTGTACTGCCCCGGCAAGTGTTGCCCGTGCTGGAGCGGGCGTGGCAGCACGGTGAGCGGAGTTTGCAGAAAGCGCTGTTGCTGAAGCCGATTCAGGGGTTGGAGTGTGCCATCGACGATGGGCGATTGAGCAATTTCAACAGCCCGGAATGGTTGCAGTGACGGCACAGGCCACATCGCGGGGCAAGCCCGCTGCCACAGGCACAGCGTGAGCACTTGTCCCGCGATAGGACCATCGGCCGCCCCCAGTCAACCGGCTGATACCCCACCCAGTTCCTCGACACTGATCTCGCGCATCCGAAACTTCTGCACCTTGCCCGTCACCGTCATCGGAAACTCATCGACGAAGCGAAAATGCCGAGGCACCTTGAAGTGCGCGATGCGCGACTTCGCCCATTCGCGCAACTCCTCGGCACTGGCGCTGTGCCCTGGATGCAGTCGCACCCAGGCGACGAGCTCCTCGCCGTACTTGCTGCACGGAATGCCGATCACCTGCACATCGGCCACCGCCGGGTGGGTGAAGAAGAACTCCTCCAGCTCACGTGGATAGATGTTCTCGCCACCGCGAATGATCATGTCCTTGCTGCGCCCGACGATACGCACGTAACCCTGCTCATCCATGACCGCCAGGTCGCCGGTACGCATCCAGCCTTCGGCGTCGATGCTCTCGGCCGTGGCCGTCGGGTTGTTCCAGTAGCCGAGCATGACGCTGTAGCCCCGGGTGCACAGCTCACCGATCTCGCCGCGCGGCAGGGTATTGCCATCGGCGTCGATGACCTTGCTCTCCAGGCGGGGTTGGGTGCGGCCCACGCTGGTCACACGGACCTCCAGATCATCCTGCGGGCCGGTCTGCAATGACACCGGGCTGGTTTCGGTCATGCCATAGGCGATCTGTATCTCGACCATGTGCATTTCGTCGATCACCCTTCGCATCACCTCGATCGGGCAGGTGGCACCGGCCATGATCCCGGTGCGCAGGCTGGAAAGGTCGAATTCGTTGCGGCGCGGGTGGTCCAGCTCGGCAATGAACATGGTCGGCACGCCATACAGCGCGGTGGCGCGCTCCTCGGCCACGGCTTGCAGGGTGAGCAAGGGATCGAAGGCATCGTTGGGGTAGATCAGCGTGCTGCCGTGGGTCATGCAGCCGAGGTTGGCCATGACCATGCCGAAGCAATGGTAGAGCGGCACCGGCACCACCAGGCGGTCATGCTCGGTCAGGCGCAGGCTCTCGCCGACCATGTAGCCGTTGTTGAGGATATTGTGGTGGCTGAGCGTCGCGCCCTTGGGGAAGCCGGTGGTGCCGGAGGTGTACTGGATATTGATCGCCTCGCTCGGGCGCAGGCTCGCCTGGCGGCGGCCAAGGGCCTCGGCACTGACTTCAGCGGCGCGAGCCTGCAGGTCACACCAGGCAAGAAAGCCTGGTGCAGGCTTTACCGCCAGGCTGATCACCCCGCGCAGCTCCGGCAGGCGCTCGCAGCGCACTGCCCCGGGCTTGCTGGCAGGCAATCCGGGCACCAGGTCGCGGAGCATGGCGTGATAGTCGCTGGTCTTGAACGCATCGGCGCAGATCACCCAGCGGCAGCCGGACTGGCTCAGGGCATAGTCGAGCTCACTGCTGCGATAGGCCGGGTTGATATTGACCAGGATCGCACCGATCTTGGCACTGGCGAACTGGGTGATGCACCACTCGGCGCAGTTGGGGGCCCAGATGCCCAGGCGATCGCCCGCTTGCACGCCGAGCGCCATCAGCGCGCGGGCGTGCTGGTCGACGGCATCGGCCAACTGGCGCCAGGTGTAGCGCCGTTGCTGGTGACGCACCACAAGAGCCTCGCGGTCGGGGAAGCGGGCGACGGTGGCATCGAAGGCGTCGCCGATGCAGTGGTCGAGCAAGGGCTTGCTGCAGTCGCCCTGGGAGTAGCTTGGCTGGGGCATGGCGTTCTCTTGTTGTTCTTGTGTTGTCTGGACTGGCCTCTTCGCGGGCAAGCCCGCTCCTACTGAGGTCGCATGGGGCCTTGTGGGAGCGGGCCTGCCCGCGAAAAAGCCACCACCGAACTATCGGACAAACACCTGCGGCGTGGTGGTGGACATGTCACCCCCTGGCAGCTTGATGTTCTTCACCTTCTCCAGCGTATTCGGATCGAACACCGCCAGGTCGTTGAAGGTCCCGCCCAGGTAGAGCTTGTCGCCAGCCTTGTCGAAGGTCACGCAGTAGTAGGTATGGTCCAGGTTCGCCGCCTTGACCAGCTTGCGCTGCTTGATGTCGTAGTGGGCCAGGCGGTTGAGCACACCGTAGATCTGGTTCGGATCCTTGGGCGAGCGCAGCCCGGTGAAGTACAGCTCGGTCAGGTCGGCAAACTCCTGGGTGTGGGTCTTGCCGGTCTTGAGGTCCACGCTCAGGTAGCCGTACAGCAGCTCGGCGGTTGCCGGGTCCTGTTTCTCATCCTTGAACTTGGCGATGGTGTACAGCATCGAGAACTCGTGGCGCGGGCTCTGGTGCGGCCAGAAGTACAGCACGTCCGGCGCGCTGTAGCCCTTGCGGTTCCAGTTGCGCAGGGGCAGCGCCACTTCGTACTTGCCGGTCTTGACGTCCATCTTGTAGATATCCGGCCCGGCGACGAACAGGCTGCCATCGTCGGCGGCACGCATCAGGTAGACCTGGCGCGGCATGGGGAAGGTGCGCACCGGCTTGGCCCCTACCCCGTCAGCCGTGCTGAACACCTCAAGGCGTGGCGGTTTGACCACGTAGTGGTCGTTCAATCGCTGGGTTGGATTGACCGTGGCATAGACCTCCTTGCCGTCGGGGCTGATGGCGAAGGAATACATCGACTTGCCCACCTCGCCCGGCACGCTCGAAAGGTTGGCGTGGAAGGTGGTCGTGCAGGTGTCCAGATCGATGCCATAGATATCGGCATAGTGATTGTTGAGGATGTAGGCCGTGCGGTTGTCCGGCGCCATCATCGCCGTGCCCGGGCCGAAGGCGTCCGGCAGGCGACAGCTCTTGAACAACGTGTCGCTGGCCACATCCACCACGTGCAGGTTGTTCGGGTAGTTGGTGGCGATCAGGTACTCATGGCCAGGCTTGAGTGCCGGCCCGGCGGCGCCGTCGGTGGCGTGCACGGCCAGTGTCGCGGCGCAGGTGGCGACGCTCAGCGCCAGTTGCGCGCAGAATCCAGGTTTCATGCGGTTTCCCCTTGTCGTTCTTGTCGGGCCGGTCACTTGTCTTTCGAGAATACGGTGCCGAGGTTGCGCCAATCGTCCTGCGAGTTGCTCGCCTGGGCGTTCCAGTCCTGGTAGGTGCTCATCATGTCGGGCACCTGGGCCGGCCACCAGCAAGGGTCGGAGCAGCCGTACAGGTCAGCCTCCATGGGCTGGCACAGCGAGCTGACGCCACCAAAGGCGTCCACTTCCCAGCCTGGGTCGGTGGTGGCGGTACAACCGGCCACCGCGCTCATGGCCATGACTTCTTCGACGCGGTCTTCGGCGGCAGCCTGTTCAAGAATGCGCGCCTTGTTGTTCAGGGGCTTCAAGTGCTTCATGTCAGTGCGCCTTGCGAGGAGTGATGTAGCGATCGATGAAGGCCGGGTTGGCGGCCATGATGCGGCTGTAGACCTCGATGCCGAAGTCAACCCAGTCGCGCATCAGTTCGCAGTAGTGGTAGGTCGGGTGCTGCGGGTCGCCGTAGCGCGCGTAGCTCTCGTGATAGCAGCCACCGGAGCACAGGTTGCGGATGCGACAGCTGTCGCAACCGGTGCCGCTGCGGTCCAGGCGCTGGGACAGGAAATCATTGAGTTCGACCTGCTTGACCGCCGTGTGCACGTTGCCGAAGGTCGGCAGGCTGGAGCCGGTGAAACGGTGGCACAGGTTGAGCTCGCCCTCGTGATCGACCGCCAGCATCTTCAGGCCCGCACCGCATGGCAGCGCCTTCTTGTGCCCCTCGTGGATGTCGGTGATCAGTTGGTGCAGGTTGGAGAAACCGATGTTGCGGTGCTGCAACGCCGCCTCCAGGTACTGGCGACCCAGCGCCTTCATGTTGGCGAACACCTGCACCAGTTCTTCGCCGGTCAGGTTGAAGTCGGCCATGTCGCCCGATGTCACCGGGGCGAAGCCCACTTCGGCAAAGCCCAGCTCGTTGAACAAGTGGTTCCAGATGGTCTGGACATCGGTGATGCCACGGGTAAGAGTCACCCTGGCGCCGACCGGGCGGCTGTCATAGCGCGACAGCAGCATGTCGGCCTTGCGCCGCACCACATCGTAGGTGCCCTGCCCGCCCACGGTGATGCGGTTGCGGTCGTGCACGGTCTTGGGCCCGTCGATGCTCACCGACAGCCCGAAGCGATGGGCATTGAGCCAGTCGACGATCTCTTCGGTGAGCAGCGTGGCATTGGTGGTCATGATGAACTCCACCTGCTTGCCGGCTTCGGCGAAACGCCGCTCGCAGTAGGCGACCATGTGCTCGATCAAGGGCCGGTTGGACAGCGGCTCGCCGCCGAAGAACACCACGCTGTAGCGAGTTTCGTCGGGGGACTCCTTGAGCAGCATCTCCACCGAAGCCTCAGCGGTGGCGGCGCTCATCTTGCGCCCTGCCGAAGGCTTGTCGAGGTCTTCCTTGTAGCAATAGGTGCAACTCAGGTTGCAGCCGGTATTGACGTTGAGCACCACCGTATTGAGCGCGGTGCGCTCGACCTTCTTGAGGGCGATTTCAGGGGTCAGCGGCGAACCGTCGCTGACCAGCTCCAGTGCGATCAACTCGCGCAGGGTATCCTGGATATCGTCGCCCGCAAACTGCTGGCCAAGGCGCTGCATCAGCTCTTCGGCCGAGCAGCCTTGCTGGCGCAGGGTGTCGATGATGCCGCCGGTCACCGCGTCGGCGGTGAACAGCGAACTGCTGGGGATATGGAACAGCATGCGGTCGGCATCGACCTGCACTTCATGCAGGTTGCGTTCGACCAGATTCAGTAGTGCGCCCATGGTGATCTCCCGATAATCTATCCGTTGGAAAAACCGTGCCTGCTGCCCTTATGGCAGCGGCGGGTTGTTCCAGCGCTGGACGGTGACGATCATGTGGCCTTCACCCGTCTGCCCGCCGTCAGCCAGCGTGGCAATGACTTTCAGGTTGCCGGCGTTGTTGGTCATCATCTTGCGCGCCGGGTTCGGGCCGGCACCGCCGGGGACGAATATGCCATCGGCCTGCATCTGCCCGGCGAACTTGACGTCTTCGTCCTCGACGGCGCGCTCGTTGAACGGCTCGACCTTCCAGGTGGCCGGCAGATAACCGATGCGCAACGGTTGGCCATTGGCGTCCTTGCCCCACGCCTCGGCCTCGAAGCGCCCCTGGACCTTGGGTACCGAAGCGCCGTTCTCGCCGATACGGGCAATGGAGAACGCCGGCACCACCTTGACCTCATCGACCTTGTCGTAGACCGCAAGACTCAAGCCCTTGAGCGTGCCCACCGTCACCTGGCGCTCGCCAGGTGCTGCATCGGCTGCGGCGCGGGCCTTGACCCGAAGCAGGGTGGGGGTCTGTTCCAGAATCTCGGTCACCTGCACACCGGCACCCAGCTCAGGCTTGCCGGACAGGCCGCTGCCCACCAAGGTGATCTCGCGCTCGTCCCCGGCCTTGATGAAGGCCGGTTGCACCGCCAGCAGGCGCGCCTTGCCCTCCTTCGCTGCGGTGAAATCGAGGCCGCGCTCGTCGTGCTCGGCCTCGAACATGCGCCCTTTCATCTCGCCATCGAGGGCGGCGAAGACCTGGCGCATCGTGCTGTCGCCGACCTTCACGTTACCGCGCCACTCATAGCCGTTGTAGAGGATCGCCGAGCCGCTGCCGTTGAACGGCGTGCCGTCAGCGTACTGCCCCTTGACCTCGACCTTGAAGCTGTCGCCCTGGTCGGCACTGACCGTCATCACGCCCCGGACATCGCCTTTGGCGAGCATATGACCACTGAACGCCCACTGCCCCGGCAATGCGTCGGCCTTGGGCTTGGCTTTTTGCCACGCGCTCCAGGCGGGGCTTTCCAGCGGGAAGCGCTTGGCCAGGTCCGGCACCACTTGCTTGAGGGCGATTTCCAGCCAGTCGCGGTCGCGTGCCTGGGCCTGGTATTCGAGGGACGGCCACTGGCCGAGGTGGAAGTTGACCAGGTGTTCCCATTCCTGCGCTGGGCGCCGCTGCAATGCGACGCGAGCACCGGAGTGACAGCGGCCGCAGGTTTCGGCCAATTGCGTATCGAAGTGTTCGACGGTATTGAGCCGGCGTTCCATGGCGTAGCGCACGCCATCAGTCTCGCTCGGCGCCAGGCCCTGCTTGTCGGCCAGGTACTTGACCAGGGTGCGGCGCTCGTCGTCGCTGATCTGCAGGCCATGCATCACCTGCATGCGGGCGATGCTCATCAGCCAGCCTTCAGGGGTCTTACGCTGGTGGCTGATGCGGCTGTAGGCATCGTTGCCCTCTGGGATGTGGCACCCCATGCACTTGTTCTGCAAAATCGCCGGGCCCGGTTCGGCCGCCATGGCCTGGGCGCTCAGCAGGGCGGCGGCGACCAGCGCCAATGTGCCCGCCTGCTGCCGGAGTCGAGTCGTCTTCAAGATCAGACCTCCACGGTGTTGTTCTTATCGTTATCGCACGCTTGGATACCGCCGGTGCATGTGACAGTGGCAATACAGGAAGTGTGCCAGGTGTTTGAAAGTGGCGGTTTTTCAGTGACTTGAGCTGCTTTGAGCGCTTTATCCCAGTGAGTTGCGGCGGGTCGGAACGTCCCAATTCGCGACAGGTTGTTTCAGGTTGAGACAGCGGTATCGGTGGTGGCCTTTTCGCGGGCAAGCCCGCTCCTACGGGTTGGTGCAGGATTCAATATCTGTAGGAGCGGGCTTGCCCGCGAAAAGGCCAGCGCGGTCTACCTGTTTCACCACCGTCTCACACCGTCTCAATGTGCAACAGCACAGCCCCGCAATCCACCCTGTACACCAACACAAAAATCAACCTGATCAATGACTTAAATCCGCCAGGCCACCTTGGCACGGCCATTGCGCCGCCCTTGCCACACTCCAATGACAAGAGGCACCGCCCCATGCTTTCCGACCTGCCCATCCTGCCCGCCACCCAGGCGTTCCTCGCGCGCAAGCTGAAGATGCGCATCGGCGCCGACTGGCAGGACGCCGCCAGTGGCCGCACCTTGAGTTTCCGCAATCCGGCCACCGGCGAGATTCTCGGCGAGGTCCCTTCGGCCGACACCGAGGACGTCGACCGTGCCGTGCGCGCAGCCCGCCAGGCCTTCGACGACTCACCCTGGAGCCGGATGCGCCCACGCGAGCGGCAGAACCTGCTGTGGCGCCTGGCCGACCTGATGGCGCGCGATGCCCGCGAACTGGCCGAGCTCGAATGCCTGAACAATGGCAAGAGCGCCAACGTCGCCCAGGTCATGGACGTGCAACTGGCCATCGACTTCCTGCGCTACATGGCTGGCTGGGCCACCAAGATCGAGGGCAGCACCGTCGAGGCTTCGATGCCGCTGATGCCCGACGAACAGTTCCACGGTTTCATTCGCCGCGAAGCGGTCGGCGTGGTCGGAGCCATCGTCGCCTGGAACTTCCCCCTGCTGCTGGCCTGCTGGAAACTCGGCCCGGCGCTGGCCACCGGCTGCACCATGGTACTCAAGCCTGCCGACGAAACCCCACTGACGGCGCTCAAGCTCGCCGAGCTGGTCGATGAAGCCGGTTTCCCGGCTGGCGTGTTCAACGTGGTCACAGGCACCGGGCTCAACGCTGGCGCCGCCCTCAGCCGCCATCCGGGCGTGGACAAGCTCACCTTCACCGGCTCGACCGAAGTCGGCAAGCTGATCGGCAAGGCCGCGATGGACAACATGACCCGCGTCACCCTCGAGCTGGGCGGCAAGTCGCCGACCATCGTCATGCCCGACGCCAACCTGCAGGAAGCCGCCGCCGGTGCGGCCACGGCGATCTTCTTCAACCAGGGCCAGGTGTGCTGTGCAGGATCGCGCTTGTATGTGCACCGCAAGCATTTCGACAATGTGGTGGCCGACATCGCCGGCATCGCCAACGGCATGAAACTCGGCAGCGGCCTGGACCCGGCGGTGCAGATGGGGCCGCTGATCTCCGCCAAGCAGCAGGACCGGGTCAGCAGCTACATCGCCTTGGGCCGCGAGCTCGGCGCGACCATCGCCTGCGGCGGTGAGAGCTACGGGCCGGGCTACTTCGTCAAACCGACGGTGCTCGTCGATGTCGACCAGCGCCATCGCCTGGTCCAGGAAGAGATCTTCGGCCCGGTGTTGGTGGCGATGCCCTTCGACGATATCGACGAGGTCGTGCGCATGGCCAATGACAACCCTTACGGGCTGGGCGCGAGCATCTGGTCGAACGACCTGAGCGCCGTGCATCGAATGATTCCGCGCATCAAGTCCGGTTCGGTCTGGGTCAACTGCCACAGTGCGCTGGATCCTGCGCTGCCTTTCGGTGGCTACAAGCAATCGGGCGTCGGCCGGGAGATGGGCGCTGCGGCGATCGACTATTACACCGAGCTCAAGTCGGTACTGATCAAGCTCTGAACCTGAGCTGCGCCGGCCTCTTCGCAGCGTTGCCGGCAAAGAGGCCGACTTCCTGAAAATAACAAGAAAACATGGAGCACACCATGAGGCATCCGCTCGTCTGCACGCTGGCCCTTCTGCTGGCCGCCCCCCTTACCCAGGCCCACGAGCTCTACAACCAGGATGGCACTGTCCTCAACGCCAACCTCGAGGCCTTGTTCGGCATCTTTCACAGTGACGAAAGCTTCAACCAGGCCGGCAACCGCAAGCCTGGCAGCAGCAACTGGCGCGAGGGCTACGTCAAATATGGCCTGAGCGCGAGCCAGACGTTGGCCGACAGCGGCTCACTGTACGGCGCCTTCAGCCTGCTCAGCTCCGCCACCTGGGGTGACGGCGATGCCGCGGGCCTGACCCTGGGGGACGAACGCCGCACGGCCATTGAGGATGCTTATCTTGGCTGGCGCTCGGGGACGCTGTTCCCGCTGCTGGGTGAAGACGGCATCGATATTTCCGGCGGCCGCCAGGTGGTCACCTTGGGGGATGGTTTCCTGATCCAGGGCGACCCCGTCAACCTCGGCAAGGTCGACCTGGGTGCCAATTTCAACCGCGGCGGCGCCTACTACCTGGCGGCGCGCAAGGCCTTCGACCGCACCGCCGTGCTGCGCCTGGGCGGCAGCCAGGGCTGGCGTGGCGACCTGATGTGGCTCAAGTCCGACAACCACTACCAGGCCGACAGCGCCATGGCTGTCGCCAATCTGGAGCACGTCGGCGACGCAGGCACCCTTGGCCTGAGCTGGATTCATGGCCTGGATGTGGACCGTCGCTATGCCCAGATCATGGGCCTGGAGCACCGCGATGGCATGGACACCGTCAGTCTGCGCGGACGCGGCAACCTCGGTGTCCAGGACCTGGAGGTGGCCGGCGAGTACGTCACCCAGGACCAACGAGGCACACGTGAGAACGCCTGGTATCTGGAAGGCAGCTGGACCTTTTCGCAACTGCCATGGACACCCACCGCCACCTACCGCTACAGCCGCTTCTCCAAGGATTTCGACCCCTTGTTCTACGGGCTCAGCCGGGGTTACGGCACCTGGTTCCAGGGTGAGGTCGCCGCCAATTATGCCGGCCCTTTCAACACCAACACCCAGGTCCACCATGTGGGCTTGAAGGCCAAGCCTCGCGACAACCTGACCCTTGGCGCGCTGTACTTCGACTTCGACACGCTGGACACCGACCAGGGAAATGTCGGCGGACGAGAGCTGGACCTGTATGTGGAGTGGATGGTCAACGATCACCTGCTGATCAGCCCGGTGCTGGGCTTCTACAAACCCGAGCGCAGTGCCGACAGTGGCGGCATGCAGCTGGGTAGCCGGGATACCGGGACCTACCTGCAACTGGTGATCGGGACTTTCTTCTGAGCCTTCGCCAAGCGTCGTGCAGGCGCTTGGCTACTCGCAAAAGCAATACGCGGCCCTCAGCGATAACCCTGCTCCAGCAACCAGCGTCGCACCATCGCTTGAGCTTGCTCAGGCTGGTCCGCCAGCACCTCGACCAGGCCAGAACCCGCCTGCAGGGCCCGTACCACCGGTGCCAGTTCAATGCCCTGCAGGTGCCATACACCCAGCGGCTGGTCAGCCGTTACCACTACCTCGGCCTCGTCCACCCAGCCTTCGCGCAACACCGGCCTGCGTTCGACTCGAACCGTCTGCCAATGCGCGGCCTGGTGCATGGCCTGGTCATCAGGCCACCGCTGACGTGGCCCCCAGAACCCCGCGCCGGCATGCTGCTGTTCCAGCCGGTAGAAATCCCGTCCCGTACGGGCAAAACGCAGGAACAACTGCTCCACCCGTTGCTGGTGGAAGCGCTGCGCCAAGGCCGCCCGCTCCGGCCGCCTCAGCAAGGTGTTGATCACCACCGGCGCCTGCAAGGCCGACGACAGTGACTGGAAGATCCCGTTGCCCGACAACGGATCGACGGCCATCGCCGCATCCCCCACCCGCAGCCAGTCCGCGCCGGCACACTCGCCGGCAAGAATCGCAGTGCTGCTGCGGGCATGCACCTGAGCGGGCTCTAGCGCGCGTGCATCGAACAACTGCGCGACCCCTGGCGACTGCCGCCGCCGGGTCGCGCAATACTCACCCAGTGCCGCCTTGCCCGGCAGCGAGGCCACGCTGGCATCAAGGGTGATTTGCCAGTAGCAGCGCCCGTCTGCCAGACGCGCCATCCATGCCCAGCCATCGTCAAGGCTTTCCACTGCAGAGGCCGGCGTGCCGCCTGCCGTCGATTGCCAGAGGTTGAGCAGGCTGACGGTTTCCGGGCCGCGCAGGCGGCTGGCAGGCAGCGGGGCCTGGCGACCACGGGCTTCGACCAGGAAATCGCCTTGCAGCACCTGGCCGTCGTCGAGCCGCGCCCGGTATCGTCCCTCCTGCGTCAGCTCGCGGACACGCCCCTGAACGAGATTCACCCCGGCGCGCAGCAGATCCTCGCGCAGCGCCCGATCGAAACATGCCCGATCAAGCAGGAACTCCTGATTCATCTGCAGCCGCTCGCCGTTCCATTGCACCTGACGCGCGGCAGCGATCGTCGCCACTGCGAGTGCCAAGCCAAGCCCTGCATGGTGCAGGCCGTCCAACACGCGCTGCGACACTCCTTCGACGGCATCGAAACGACGCCAGTCCGACACCAGCGTGACCGTATAGCCCATGCGCCGCAGGCCTATGGCGGTTGCCGCCCCGGCAGGGCCTGCACCGAGCACGAGGATGTGCGGATCACGGCTCATCGACACCTCGACGCTCAGGCCCGACGAAGGCCGCATGCGCCTGGAGCCAGGCACGTAGCTGTGCAGGTTGCAGCTCGGGATGCTCGCGCAGCACTGCGCACATTCGCCCGGTCAAGGCGGCACAAGCCAGGCTGGCCCCCGCCTGGGCATTTCCTCCCACCGGCGCGCCGAAGTCGGCCTGCGCCGTGCCCAACCATGACCACTGGCCTGCGCTGCACCGGGCGTCGCCGGTGATGCGCAGCACGTTCGGATAGCTGGCCGGATACACCGGCGCCCCCCGGGCCGCGCTGGACGCACACAACACGACGCCGGCAGCCTGGGCGGCGGCGCAGGCCTGGCGCAGGACTGGGCGGTCCTGCTGCAGCCCCAGGCTCATATTGACCAGGGTCGCCCCCTGCTCCACCAGCCACAGCAAGGCGGCAGCCACCTGCAGGGCGCTGGTGCGCGGTTGGTCGCTGAACACTTGGGCCAGCAGCACCGGTGTATCACCGGCCCCCTCGCGCAGGCACTCCAGGACCGCACGACCATGGCCCAGGGCGTCAGGTTGCGCCTCGCCCTCCTGGAGCAGTCCGTCTTGCAGCCAGAAACGCCGCGCGGCCAGCACCGTCGGCATTTGCGCCGACGTGCAGCCGCTGTCGATCACCCCCAAGCGCAGCTCAGCGACCATGGTCGGCGTGCACCCGTTCCAGAACCCGCAACTGGCCGCCCTGCAGTTGCAGATGCAGGTCTGCATCGGCCAGGGTCGACGGCCTGTGGCTGATGAGAATGCGCGTGCGCCCGGCAAACAACTGATCGATGGCGGCAATCACTTCGCGCTCGGTCGCCTCGTCCACAGCCGAAGTGGCTTCGTCCAGTACCAGGATCGCTGGATCCTGCAGCAAGGCACGGGCGATGGCGATACGTTGTTTCTGCCCGCCGGACAACTGCTGGCCGCGCTCGCCGAGCGCGCCATCGAGCCCCATCGGCAGGCTTTGCACCAAGCCCTCCAGACGGGTCAGGCGCACCACCTGTTCCAGCGCGGAGCGGCTGGCATCAGGTGTGCTGTAGGCGAGATTCTGGGCCAGGGTGCCGCGAAACAGCACGATGTCCTGGCTGACCACGGCGATGCGGCGGCGCAGGGCGGCCAGGTCGAGCTCGCGCAGGTCGACACCGTCGAGCAGGATGCGCCCATGATCCGGGTCGTAAAAACGCTGCAGCAGGTCGATCAGGGTCGACTTGCCCACTCCGGAGGCGCCGCTGATGGCCACCTTCAGCCCACCGCCGACGGTGATATCGACCTGATCGAGCACCGCCCCTTGGCGGCCCTCGTGGGCAAAGCCTACGCCTTCCAGGCGCAGCTCACCGGGCCCCTCGGGCATCGGCCTGGGCACCTGCGGCTCGCTGACCGCCACCGGTTCGCGCTTGAGCTCCATGACCCGGCCCAGGCTCACCGCCATCCGCTGCACCGCGACATACAGGCCAAGCAAGCTCTGCACCGGCCCAACGGCCATGCCCAGGTAGGTGGAGAAGGCGATCAGCGCACCCAACTGCCACGTGCCCTGGATCACCCACCAGCCACCCACCAGAAAGGCACAGGCGCGGCACCACGAAGTCAGGGTGCCGGGCACGGCCTGGGTGAAGAATTCGGTGATCTGCACCTTGAGCAGTTGCTTCATGTAGCCCTGCCCCAACTGATCCAGGCGCCCCGCTTCACGGCCCTGCTGGCCGGCGGCCTGGATGAACTTCATCGCAGGCAGCGTCTCGACCAGGAACGACGACACGTCCGCCGAGCGCTCACGCAGGCTGCGCACTTCGCGCTCGACCTTGCGCCGCATCCAACGCAGCCACAGCACTTCGATCGGTACGAGCAAGGCCAGCAACAATGACAGTTGCCACGACAACATCAGCATCAGGGCCACCGCGCCCAGCAGGCCGATCACGCTGGAGACGGCCGCGAACAGCGAATCCACGGCAAAGCGCTGGATTTCGGCGACATCGCCGTCCAGACGCGAAAGGATATCGCCCGTGCGGCGGCGCCCGTAGAACGTCGGCGACAATTGCTGCAAGTGTCGGTAGAGGTCATCGCGCAAGGCGAACAGGATGCGCCCTGACAAACGCGTATGCAGGTAGCGATTGACCCCCGACAGCACGGTCCCCAGCACCCCGGCACCGATCATGAACGCTGCCATGTGCCAGAGCGTCTGGTAATCGCGGGCCAGCAAGCCATCGTCGATCAAGGTCTTGATCAGCCAGGGCTGGGCCAGGGCCAGCAGCGAAGCGAGCAACGACAACCCCAGCAGCACGGCGATGGCCCGGCGCTGGGGCCGCACGAAACCATACAGCCAGGCCAGGGCCTGGCGCATGAGCACGGGGTCGCCAGACTCGATCAGGCGCGAGAACACTCCGCCCATGGTCTAACCGCGCAACTGCTTGAGTTTGCGGTACAGCGTCGCGCGGCTGATGCCCAGCGCTTCGGCGGCGGCCGATACATTGCCCTGGTGACGCGCCAGGGCGCCACGGATCAACTCCAGTTCATTCTCGCGCAGGCTACCGGCCACAGGGGCGCCACTGGACAACTCGTCGAGCAGGCAATCGGTCAGGTGATCGAGCCCGAGTATCTGCTCACCCTCCTCGCGCATGGCCAGCGCGGTGCGCAATACCATTTCCAGTTGGCGGATATTGCCCGGCCAGTCGAAGCCTTCGAGCAGGCAGGCCAGTGCCGGATCGAGGGTGACGCCTCGGGCACCGAGCTTGTCCAGCACCCCTTCGATCAGGGCCCCGAGGTCATCGCGCTCGCGCAAGGCCGGCAGGCGCAGGGATACGCCGTTGACCCGGTAGTACAGGTCTTCGCGAAAGTGCTGCTCGGCCACCAGCCGCTTGAGATCGCGGTGCGTGGCACAGATGATCGCCACGTCGATGTCCTGTTCCTCGCCAGCCCCAAGCGGCGCCACGCGACGCTCCTGCAGCACGCGCAGCAGCCGCGCCTGCAGGGCCAGTGGCATGTCACCGATTTCGTCGAGGAACAAGGTACCGCCATGGGCCTGCATCAGCCGACCGACCATGCCGCCGCGGCGCGAGCCGGTAAACGCGCCGTCGCGGTAGCCGAACAGCTCGGACTCGATCAGCCCTTCGGGAATCGCCGCGCAGTTGACGGCCACGAACGCTTTGTCCGCACGCGGGCTGGCCTGGTGCAGAGCGCGCGCCACCACTTCCTTGCCCGTCCCGGTTTCCCCCAGCAGCAGCACCGGCAGGCCGTTGACCAGGCCCTGGCGTGCCATGCGCAACCCCCGCGCCAGACGGCTATCGCCCGCACCCAGTGCATCGAGCGCCGGCGACTTGAGCGCAGCAACAGGCTTTGTCGCGACGGTCGCCCCCAGGTTGCCATGCCGAGGCAATTGCAGCACCCGAACGAAGAACTCCCCTTTGGCAGTCTGCACACTGCTCATCCCGCCTTGCCACAGGCGGCTGAGAAAGGCCGGCGAACGCTCGCCGAGCAAGTCGCTGCAACGGCGGCCGATCAAGCCAGGGCGTGGCAGCCCGAGCAATTGGCAGGCATTTTCGTTCGCCGCCATCACCTCACCATCAAGGCTCAGGGCCAGTAACCCGTGCCAGGCACTGCCCAGGTACTGGGGGCGGCTGTGGAACGCCAGAACCCACTGCTCGGGGTGGTACAGGCCGAACAGCCGACTCTCGATGTTGCCGGCGGCAAGCATCAGGGTCGAGAGGCTGTCCTGGGGCTGGCTCATCACCCCTTCGCGGGTAATGTCGAGTACACCGATCACCTCGCCGCGAGGGTCGCGCAGAGGGACCGAAGTGCAGGAGAACGGGCTGAGGCGATCGAGGTAGTGTTCGCCACAGTTGATCAGGGTGGGCCGCCCTTCGACCACGGCGGTGCCGATGGCATTGGTGCCGCGCAGCGCCTCGCTCCAGCAACTGCCGGGGTGCAGGTCGCGCAGGCCATTGCGGTTGAGCACATGGGTCTGCCCTTCGATGGCCAGCACATTGGCCTGGGCGTCGCCGAGGATGATGATTGCGCCCTTGCCCTGACGCTCGACCAGGTAGTCGAGCTCGGGCGTGACGGCATCAATCAGTGTGCGGTTGAGTTCGAGCAGCGTCTGCAGGTTCTGACCGTGCTCGATGCCAAGGCCGACCTGCTCGCCTTGCAGGCAGTCCAGGCCATGGCCGTGGCTGCGCCGCCATGAGGCATCGATCTCTTCGCGCAGCATGCCCGAAGGCAACTTGCCCTCGTTGGCCAGGTGCAGGCGGACCTGGCGGGATTGCTGCATCGGGTCGTGGGCGTCTGTTATGGGTGATTGTCGCGCCATCGTTTACTCCAGCTGTACCCCGGAACTCTGCGCAGTGTGCGTCAGCGTGCCGTATACGTAAAGCGGGGTTCGGCTGTGGATGGCAGCGACCCAGGCCACAGGGGTTGCCCAGGCCTCCCCAATTCCCCAAAGCTGGGGTTATCTGCCCATCGAATACTCCGGCATTCACTTTTGCGCTCACCCGCCAAAGCCACGCCCCACAAGCCCTGCAGCACACTTCAAGCAAGCTGGCACAACTGTTGCCGATCCCTGTGCAGACGCCCCAAACCATGGGCCCGTTTGCAGGAGGATCTGCTCATGCACCGACCGACGCCCCACCCACTGGCCATGGCGATCTTCGCCGGCCTGATCCAGCTACCGGCCCAGGCTGCGCTGTACGCGGTCGATACCGGCCCCTACAACCTCGCCAACGGCAACTTCGCCGCCTGGTATCAGGACAGCCATGGTCGAGTCCTCGACCTGTGCCTGTCCAAGGCCGTCAGCTCACGGGTTGCCGGCGCGCCGGGAGCGCCTTCGTACATGTGCACGTTGCTGCCGACTCCGGGCGTCTTCGATGACACCCAGCCCATCCAGTTCCCCAGCAACTTCCCTGACGAAGCCTTCTGGTTCACCGCCGATGCGGCCATCGTCGACGCTGCGCGCGGCATCGACCTGAGCTACGGTACGGCCATCGAGGCAGCCTTCAGCGCCGAGGAGCCGGTCGAAGGCGATCAGGTCAGCTTCGCCCGGGTACGCATTCGCGTCGATGTGCCGGTTGCAGGCACTTACGTGGTCACCCACCCCTACGGCGTCGAAGTCTTCGACGTACCGGCCGCTGGCCGCCGCGCGATCAACATGACCCGCGACATCGGCATCGGTTCTCCAGCCGACTTCAGCGGCGCGCTCAAAGGCGATGTCGGGCCGTTCCTGCGCAGCGTCAACGGACCCTACACCGAGACCAATCCCGGTAGCGGAGCGAGCGAACGCTACATCGGCGACCCGAACCTGGAAGAGCCTGTCACCGGCAGCCCGTTCAACACCAACTTCGTGCGTATCGAAGGCCCCAACGGCATCGACCTGCGCACCGAGTTGTTCGCCGTGTCCGGCAGGCTGTCGACGATCAACCGCCCGACTCCACTGATCCCGCTGCGCAGCACCTATTCACGGCACACCGAGAACGGCGACCTGCGCGCCCAGCAGGATGTCTTCGTCATGGCCCCGCCAGCACCGGCCACCGTCACCCTGAGCAGCCAGACACCCACACTGGCACTGGGCGAAGCCAACGGCACCGGCGCCTGGTACGCCCAGTCGGCGCTCAACCCGAGCCTGCCGCTGACCCTGCAGGTGACCGCCGACAACAGCCTGGCAATCGCCACCAGCACACCGACCACGGCGCCCATGAGCCTGACCGACCTGGTCACCATCAGCCGCGCCGAGTACAGCCTCGCCAGCGGTCAACTGACGCTGGTCGCCAGCAGCAGCGACGAAACCACCCCGCCGGCCCTTACCGCGCACACCGGCAACGGCGCGCTGATCGGTAGCCTGTCGGGCAACGGTGCGGTGAAGACGCTGACCACCGGGCTCTCGCCAATCCCGCCGGCCAAGGTGCAAGTCACCAGCGCCCAGGGCGGCAGCGACAGCGAAGACGTGGTGCTGGTGCCATGAACAGACAGAAGCCCCGCCTTCAAGGAGGCAGCATGAACACTTGGCCACGCCGGGCGCTGTGCGCCGCCGGGTTCACCCTCACGCTCAGCAGTGCGGCCTGGGCCGCGCTCTCCGAGGTCGACCCCGGGCCCTACACCTTTGCCACCGGGGGTTACCCCATGTGGTACAAGGATTCGGACAACCTCTCGCTGGAGCTGTGCCAGTCGCGCGCCACCAGCAGCCGTGCACCGGGCGCGCCGGGCGCACCTGCCTACATGTGCACCCTGCTGCCCGAACCCGGCGTCTACGACGACGCCCTGCCCCTGGTGTTTCCGGACAACTGGCCACCGGAGATGTTCTGGTTCCTCGCCGAAACCGACATTCCGCAGGTGGGCAACAGCGGCTACGAGCTGGAAGTCTATGTCGCCGGCCTTGAAGCCGCCTTCGCGGCCGAGAACCCGGTGAACGGCGACCAGCAGAGCTTCGCCCGCATCCGCATCCGCGCGTCGGTGCCGCGCACCGGCACCTACACCATCACCCACCCCTATGGGGTCGAGACGGTCAACGTGACCACCGCGGGCCGGCGCGCGATCAACATCACCCGCGACATCGGCATCGGCGCACCGGGCAACTTCAGCGGCGCACTCACTGGCAACCTCGGCCCATTCCTGCGTGGCGTCGGTGGCCCCTACAGCGAGGTCAATCCGGACACCGGTGCCACCGAGACCTTCATCGGCGACCCCAATCGCGTCGAAGCGGTGACCGGCAGCCCGTTCAACACCAACTTCGTGCGTATCCAGGGCCCGGCCGGCACGATCCAGACCAACACCTTCACCGTCTCCGGCAAGGTGCTCGATCAACGCCAGCAGACCCCGGTGGAACTGCAGCGCGCCACCTACCAGCGCAATGGCGCCGGGACCCGCGTCGAAGTGTTCGCCAAGGCGCCAAACAGCGCCAGCCTTTGCCTGCGCAATGGCCTGGCACTGGTCGGCACGCCGCCTTCGCCCTGCCAGTTCAGCCTGACGCCGGACAACAACGGGTTGTTCTTCAGCCAGCAACTGAGCCAGGCCGCGCCACCGCCTGTGGTGGTGGTCACCGCCAGCAGTACCGCTGGCACCACCCGGCCGACCGCGCTGTCGAGCAAGCTCACCGATGTGGTCAAGGTGCGCACGGCACGCTACGACTGGGCCAACATGCGCCTGCTGATCGAAGCCAGCTCCAGTGACGAGGTGCAGGTCCCCGACCTGGTCGCCCAAGGCTTCGGCCGCCTGTCCAAGAGCGGCACCTTGCAGAGCCTTACGGTCAGCGACCTGACCCAGCCCCCTGCCAGCATCACCGTCAAGTCCGCCCATGGCGGCAGTGACGTCGAGCCGGTGACCGTGGTCGGGGCAGCGCCGGTCGCCGCCGAGAACCAGCCTCCCGTGGCCCAGGCCGACAACGGCAGCACCAGCGTCGGCGTACCGCTGAGCCTGAACCTGCTGGCCAACGACAGCGACCCGGACGGCAACCTGCCACTGACCATCACCGACCTGAGCCAGCCAGGCACCGGCCTTGGCTCGGTGGTGCTCAACGGCACCACCGCCGTGACCTACACCCCACCACCAGGCGCCAGCAACGCCTTCGTCGCCACCTTCAGCTACCGCGCCCAGGACGCCAAGGGGCTGAAATCGACAGCAGCCACGGTCACGGTCAACGTCGCCCCGAACCAGCCACCGACCGCCGTCGCCGACAGCGCCGCCACCTTGGGTGTGCCGCTGACCCTCGACGTGCTGGCCAACGACACCGATCCGGAAGGCAACCTGCCGCTGGCCATCGCCAGTGTCACCCAGCCCATTCCGGCCGGACGCGGCACCGTCAGCAGCAACGGCAGCGTCATTACCTACACGCCGCCAACCACCGTCAGCGCACCGTTCACCACGACCTTCACCTACGTCGCGCGTGACGCCATCGGCGCACTGTCGAGCCCTGCCACGGTCACGCTGCAGGTTTCGCCCCGCCCCGCCCAGGAGACCTTCGCCGTCACCGCGGCGACCGTCACGGCGCGTTCCAACAATCGCTTCAACTGGGACATCAGCGGCACCTCTTCGGTGACCACCGGCAACACCATCACGGTACAGGTGACCACCCCGGACGGCCTGGTGACACTGGGCAGCACCACGGTGCCGGTGACCGGACGCTGGCGCCTGGCCGTGAGCAACAGCACCACGGTGATCCCGACGGCCAACCCGACGGCGACCATCCGCAGCAGCCAAGGCACCGTGCGCACCGTGCCAGTCACCGTGCAGTAGCGCGAAGGAGAACGCCATGCACCTGCTCCCCCTGCTGCTCGGCCTGACCCTGGTCACCCCGCTCACCTGGGCCGACGACCTGATGGATAACGCCGACCTGGTCGCTGGCAACGACCTCGGCGAGCCCGTGATCGTTCGCGTACTGCCGGCAGGCGCCGGCCAGGTGGCCTCGATCGAGCAGCAGGGTACGGGCAACCGCGCCCTGCTCGGCCAGGACGGCCAGGCCCTGCTGGGTCGTATCGTCCAGGCCGGCGGCGCACAGGAGGCGTTCATCCTGCAGGAAGGCAGTGACCTGATGGCCACGATCAGCCAGCAGGGCCAAGGCAACAGCGCCTCGATCCGCCAGAGCGGTAGCCACAACAGTGCGCAGATCGAGCAGATCGGCAACGACAACAGTGCCCTGATCCAGCAGAACGGCTCGGGGCTCAACAGTGCCGTGACCCAGGCCGGCAACGGCCAGCACGTACAGATCACCCAATACCGATAGACCTGGAGGCACCACCATGTACAAGCTCGCACCCTTGAGCGCTGCCATTACCCTGGCCCTGGTCGGCCAGGTCATGGCCGACGACAGCACCTCGACCCAGACCCAGCAAGGCGCGCAGAACATCGCCGAAGTCCTGCAGACCTTCGCGCCCTTCGCCTCGGTGACGCAGAACCAGGCCGGGCACGACCACAACCACCTGGCGATCCAGGACACCAGCACCAGCCATGTCCAGCAAAGCGCCACCGGCTCGTTCAACGCAGGCTACGCCGAGCAGTTGTTCGAGAACGGCAGCCAGATCACCCAGCAGTCCGGCGGCAGCCTCAACGACAGTTTCGCCAGCCAGTCGGTCGGCGAGAACAACCAGGCGCTACAGACCCAACAGGGGACGGGCAACCGCTCGATCATCTGGCAGGACACCCAGCTCGGCAGTCAGGCCACCACGATGCAGTGGGGCGAACGCAACGAAGCCACCGTCGAGCAACTGTTCGGCGGCACCAACAACCAGAGCCTGATCATGCAGGGCGGCAGCGACAACCAGGCCGCCGCCGAACACATGACCCATGAGAACGGCAACATTGCCATCTACCAGGAGGGCAAGCAGAACTGGGCGTACGGCGACCAACGCGACGGCCAGGGCGGCACCATCGGCATCAGCCAGACCGGCACCGGCCACTCGGTGGAAGTCTGGCAAGACAACCAGGCCCACAGCCAGGCCAGCGTGCTGCAGAACGGCCAGCTCAACGAAGGCTACATCGACCAGAGCTTCGGCCAGGATAACCTCGCCATGTTGAGCCAGAGCGGTCGGGGCAACGCCAGCTGGTCCGATCAGTTCGAAACCACCCAGTCGGTAACCAGTATCAGCCAGGCCGGCAATGCCAACCTGCACTTCACCTACCAGACCGGCGACAACCACAACCTGAGCATCCAGACCAATGGCGTCGGCAACAAGGTCATGGCCAGCAACTGGAAGGGCGAGAAGTCCGGCGGGCAGTTCGGTAGCAGCCAGCGCGCCGAGATCAACCAGCAAGGGGTGATGAACACCGTCAACTTCACGCAGGAAGGTGCCAACCAGCTGGCGCGCCTGAACCAGAACGGCAACCGCAACCAGATGCAGACCCACCAGGCCGACAGCAACAACGAGCTGTATTTCGAACAGAACGGCAGCGACAACCTGCTGATCGCCGACCAACGCGGCACCGCCAACTATGCCGAGGGCCTGGCCGCGGGCAATGGCGGCAGCATCACCCTCGAGCAATCGGGCAGCGGCAACCAGAGCTACACCTACCAGCTGTATGGCAGCGGCAACCAGGCGAGCATCAAGCAGACCGACGGCGTCAACGTCGCGTATGTGACCCAGGGTGGCAACGGCAACCAGGCGTTCGTCGACCAGAGCGGGGCCAACATGAACGCCACCATCAACCAGATCGGCAACGCCAACAGTGCGACCGTGACTCAGCAATAACCGCTCCCCCCTTGGACCGTGGCGCCCCGCTCCCGGGCGCCGCGGTTCCTTTTTCGATCCCGGGATGTCGTAGCCCACCGATCATTCGGCATGGGCTGGCCAAGCCAACAGCGATACAATCCAGGCTTACCCACGCCAGTGCTCCCCATGATCCAGTCCGACCTCGACCTTTTCGGTTCTCAACCGCAATCTCTGGCCAGCCAGGTCATGCTGTTGCCAGGCTTTGCCCTGCCCGAGGTCGAAGCCCTGCTCGATGCCCTGCGCCCGGTGTTGCGCGCGGCGCCGTTCCGACACATGCAGACCCCCGGAGGGCTGCACATGGCCGTCGCGCTGAGCAATTGCGGCAGCCTGGGCTGGGTCAGCGACGCGCGTGGCTACCGCTACAGCCCGCTGGATCCGCTGAGCGGCAAGCCCTGGCCGGCGCTGCCCGAGGTGCTGTTGACGCTGGCTGCGCGAGCCGCTTCCCAAGCTGGCTTCGAAGGGTTCGTGCCGGATGCCTGCCTGGTCAACCACTACCTGCCCGGTACACGCCTGAGCTTGCACCAGGATCGCAACGAGCAGGATTTCAGCCAGCCGATCGTGTCGATTTCGCTGGGGCTGCCCGCGGTCTTTCTGCTCGGCGGCATGCAGCGCAGCGACCGACCGCGGCATGTGCCGCTCAGTCATGGCGATGTCATGGTATGGGGTGGCGAGGATCGCTTGCGCTTTCATGGCGTGCTGCCGATCAAACCGGGCAAGCATGAGCGAATGGGGGAACGGCGGATCAACCTGACCCTGCGCAAGGCGGGTTGAGCGAGCGTACCGAATGCAGGTTCGGCACACTCACTCCAGCAGCATCAGCGACTGGCCTCCAGCACCTGATTCAATGCCGCCCCGTCGATACTCAAGGTCGCCGAATCGAACATGCCGTTGACGTAATTGCGCACCAGTTGCTCCTGACGTTGTGCCCTGAGCAGTTGGGTCAGTTGCGGTGTCACCTCCTCCAGGGTTGCCGCCCGCGCCGGTTGCTGTTCGACCAACTTGATGATGTGCAGGCCTGCGGCACTGCGCACCGGTTCACTTACACCATCGACCTTGAGCCGAGTCACCACCTCGCGCACTTCAGGTAGCAACTGGTCGAGCGCCTGCAGCCCGGTGTCGCCGCCCTGGGCAGCAGTGCCGGTGTCCTGGGAGTGCTCGCGGGCGAGCGTGGCGAAATCGCCATCGCGTGCCTGCTTGGCCAGGGCCTGGGCCTGCTTGACCACTGCCTCATCGTCCTTGGGCTTTTCGACCCGCAGGAAAATCTGGCTCAAGCGATAGCGTACCGGCAGGCGCAGTTCGTCCTTGTTGGCTTGGTAAGCCTGCTCGAGCTCGGCCTGGCTCGGGTAGTCGTCAGGCACTCGCGTGACCGACGCGAGGTAGTCGCGCAAGACGATCTGCTCGCTCAGGGCGCGAGTCTGCGCCTCGACGTCCGGACGCTGTGGCCAGCCCTTGGCTTCGGCTTGGCGATACAACGCCTTTTCTGCCAGACGTGCGCGGATCCACGCCTCCAGTGCCGGTCTATCGCCACGCAGGTGCTCGCGAGTCGGCTCCGGCAACTGCGCAAGCAAGGTCTTCAGTTCGTCGCTGCCGACCTTCTGCTCGCCCAGGCTGGCCAACACAGGCCCTTTGACCTCGGTCGCAGCCGGGTGCGCTGCGGCCACCGGCTCCTCCCCCGGACGCAGTACCAGGGCGACAGCCACCGCAATGACGGCCAGCGCCCCCGCGCCGGCCCAGAAGGTGCGGGAGGTCACGAAGCAGTCGCCGCGCTGGTCGCCTGTTCGGTCTGGTCGGCGACATTGCGGCTATAGTCGCGCAGGTAGACGATGAACTCCTGCAGCAGGCGATCCCACAGCACCAGGCTGCCCAGCAGATGCTTCTCGCTGACGCCATCGGCAACCACCACGTCTTTTTCCATCACCAGGAACTCGCCCTGCACCGACAGCCGGGCGAAACGACGGCTGGCATTCCAGCGCTCGGCCAGCCCGGCCGGCAGCTCGCCCTGGATGCGCAGCGCGCAACTGAAGGTAAAGTCGAGGAACTCGCCCTCCTGGTCATTGGCTCGATTACCGAACCGTACTGCGTAACCCACGCCCTGGCTGGCGCTGAGCAGCTGCACAACGGCATTCTGCTCGCTACGATTGACCCGGCAGCCGGCGTCCTGCAGCAGCTTGGTCAGGGAATCGGCGCTCACGGTTTCGATCAGGGTGACTTCGGTCATGTGTAGCCTTCCTTGTGGTGATGAAACAGCTCGGATTCATTCACGTGCAGCAGGAAGACGGCTGTAGCGGGGGCTGGCAAGACATCAGCGCTGGCGAAACTCCCTGCCTCTGCGACCGTCCATCTGCAATCGCGCGTGTCGATATCAAGTAGTAGCACAAGGATTGCGCTCGGCCAGAAATTCCCTTCGCCTGGCAACGGTAAATAGCGGCTAACGCCACCCTGCGCCCTTTCAAAGCCCGGTGCTTGTGTGTAAAACGGTCCAACCATCTTCTTCGACGCAAGGACCTCCAGCATGCGCTACCGCCCTCTCGGCCGCTCCGGCCTGCAAGTCTCAGCCCTGACCCTGGGCAGCATGATGTTCGGCGAGCAGACCGATACCGAGGCTTCGCTGCGCATCATCGACCGCGCCTGGGACCAGGGCATCAACTTCATCGATACCGCCGATGTCTACAACGCCGGGCGCTCCGAAGAGATCGTCGGCGAAGCGGTGGCACGCCATCGCCAGGACTGGATCGTCGCCTCCAAGGCCGGCTACGGTCCGGCAGACGGCCTGCCCAACCGCAGCGGGCTGTCACGCAAGCACCTGTTCAATGCGCTGGAGGCAACACTGACGCGCATGGACACCGACTACCTGGACATCTACTACCTGCACCGCGAAGACCACAAGGTGCCGCTGGAGGAGACCGTGCGTGCCATCGGTGATCTGCTGCAGCAAGGCAAGATCCGCTATTGGGGCGTGTCCAACTTCCGCGGCTGGCGCATCGCCGAGATCTGCAACCTGGCCGAGCGCCTCGGGGTGCCCAAGCCTGTGGTGAGCCAGCCGCTGTACAACATCGTCAACCGCCAGGCCGAGCCCGAGCAACTGACCGCCGCGGCCTACCACGGGCTGGGCGTGGTGCCGTTCAGCCCTCTGGCCCGTGGCGTGCTCAGCGGCAAGTACGCGCCAGGCTCGACCCCTGACGCCGGCAGCCGCGCCGGGCGCCAGGACAAGCGGATCATGGAAGTGGAGTGGCGTCAGGAGTCGCTGGCCATCGCCCAGAAGATCCACGCCTACACCGACGCCAAGGGAGTGGGTATCGTCGAGTTCGCCATCGCCTGGGTGCTCAACAACCAGCTGGTCAGTTCGGCCATCGTCGGCCCGCGCACCGAGGCGCAGTGGGAAACCTACGCCGGAGCGCTGGAGGTGAACATCACCGCCGAGGACGAAGCCTTCATCGACTCGCTGGTAACACCGGGGCATGCCTCGACACCGGGGTTCAACGACGTGGCGCATTTCGTCCCGGGGCGCTTGGCGCGCTGAACGTCAGGCAATGGCACTCCGTGAAGAATGTGGCAGGCGGCTGCCGTTGGGGTGCCCTTTATGCGCTGACTTCAAAGTCATCCAAGTTCAATCCGGCGGTATCTTGGATCTGGATCACTTTGATATCTCGAGCCGAGGAAGCGAAGCTGTATTCATCCTGTCCGTTTGCACCCAGGGTCACCGTCCGGGTTTCGATCGTCGCCCCCTGCGCGTTCAGGTAGGTGATGTACGCAGTGGTGCTGTTCTGGACACCGAGCGTAAAATTACAGCGGAAAGTCCTGAAAGTGCCATTAAGTTCGAACCGGACCGTCGCCTGGTTCATAGGCAGATAGTTCCCTTTGAGAAGCGGCCAGTCTGACTGAGCTGTCAGAATTATAATATTTTGGCCACTGATCACTCGGCACATGTTCCCTCCCAACATGGGTAGTACCCCACCCGGCCGAACTTCATGGTTATAGGCGTAACTACTGAAGTCGTCCCGGATCACACTGGGGCCCTGAATGATTTCATAAGCGTTTTCACGAAACACTACGCGACTGCGCCCCTGGTCGAAGGAGACTTCGAATCGCAGCGTAATGCGGCTGCCGCCAAGCAATTCCCCAAGCGTCGATAAGGCGATCGTGCTTCTGACAGCTCCCAGCTGGTCAAGTGGTTTGCCGTTCCACACTTGCTGAGTCCATTGGCTGCCATTTGCGTAAGTTCCGCTGTACCTGAGATAGATCAATTGCCCCAGCGTCTGCAGCGGCCAAGCGGCGACAGACACGTTTGCATCGGCTCTGAGATTGATAACATCCAACCTCCCGCCAACGGCTTCTGCGATAGCCGGAACAGGGAGCCTGTCAGCAGTCGGATTCAGCACCTGCAACTGCAGCTCGGCAGACCCTAGGGTCTTGCCCCGCCGCGTCACTTGGTAACTGACGCTAACGGTACTGTTGATACTGGATATGATGTGGTCACTGAGAATGCGGAAAACGACTCTGTTCGAGGTATTGCCGTTTTGCGCCGGATATGACCTGCCGTTGTACAACAGCACAATGCTGTCCTCGGGTTGCATGTCGTACTCGACCAAAGCGTCGGCACCATTCGCCGCATTCAAAGGGTCAAGCACATTGTTGGGGGCCGCGGGAATTTTCACGGCATTTAACTCAAGATCATCACTTACCGTAACCGTAAACTTGAGTGCGGCGGATCGACGCGCTGCTTGATCAGATGTCATCTTGGTGAGCCTCTGAGTTTCCTACTGGGTGTCATTTCGCTGACTGGAGAACATCCTAGGGACCTCACAACGGGTGCGAAACTGGCAATTCTGCTAGCTCAAAGGCATCGAGAAGGGGCAGAGAGCCGCTCTGGTGGGCGCCAATGTTTACGCTCTGCCACGCGACATTGGGGAGCGACAAGCGGGGATACCGGTCCCCCCTTTCCCCAATGGGATCGGTATGGTGCTGCTCATCGTCTTTACCGCACCCAGAGGCTTCAATGACACTCGAGCACCTGTTCCGCCCCGTTCATGTCGGCGCCCTTACCCTGCCAAACCGCGTCTTCATGGCGCCCCTGACACGCCTGCGCAGCCTGGAGCCGGGCGATGTGCCCACGCCGCTGATGGCCGAGTATTACAGCCAGCGTGCCAGTGCCGGGCTGATCATCAGCGAAGCGACGCAGATTTCCTTCCAGGCCAAAGGCTATTCGGGATCGCCAGGTATCCACACCGACGCGCAGATCGCCGGATGGCGCCTGGTCAACGAAGGCATCCACGCAGCAGGTGGCCACAGCGCGGTGCAGGTCTGGCACACCGGACGCATTTCCCACACCTCGCTACAGCCCGGCCAGGCCGCGCCAGTCGCGCCCTCGGCATTGCCTGCCGATGCTCGCACCTCGCTGCGCGACGCGCAGGGCAATGTGATTCGCGTCGAGACCTCTGCACCACGGGCCTTGAGCGAAGCCGAAATCGCCGACATCGTCGCTGACTTCGGCCAGGCCGCGCGCAATGCGCAGCGCGCAGGCTTCGACCTGATCGAACTGCACGCCGCCCACGGTTACCTGCTGCACCAGTTCCTCTCGCCCAGCGCTAACGTACGTGAGGACCGCTATGGCGGCAGCGTCGAGAATCGCGCGCGGATCGTGCTGGAAGCGGTAGACGCCGCCATCGCCGCCTGGAGCGCCGATCGCGTGGCGATCCGCATCTTCCCGCTGGGGCCGTTCAATGGGGTCGACAACGGTGAAGACCAGGAAGCCGCGGCGTTGTACCTGATCGGCGAACTGGCCAAGCGCAACCTGGCTTATCTGCACCTGTCAGAGCCGGATTGGGCAGGCGGCAAACCGCTGCGTGACGAATTCCGCGAAGCCATCCGTGCGGTGTATCCAGGGGTGATCGTCGCGGCTGGCGGCTACACCCCGGAAAAAGCCGAGGCGCTGATTGCACGGGGGCTGATCGATGCCGTCGCGTTCGGGCGTAGCTATATCGCCAACCCGGACCTTGTGGAGCGCCTGCAGCAACAAGCGCCTTTGAACGAGCACCGCGCGCAGTTCGATTACGCCAACGGTGCCGAAGGCTATACGGACTACCCTGCGCTACGCCGGGCGTAACATCAGAGCCTCTGCAGGCGCGGGCATGCCCGCGTCTGCAGGTGGGGGCTTTTTCGCAGCGGGTTCAACCAGTCACCACGGTGCCTGGCGCGCCTTGAGGAAGTGGAGCCTTGCCACCGGACAAGCGCCAACTCACCCCGGTAACGCCATAACGCTCGGCCATCGGGCGGCTTACCTTTCTGATCTTCTCCCGTCCGAACTTCGGAATGATTCCGACCCCTGCATCACAACTGGCCCAATGCCATGCCTCGGCATTGTCCATTCGCTCCGATCGAATGATGAAACTGCGCGCCTCGGCGTGCAGCGTGTATTCGATGATGTACAACTGTGGAGCTGGCATCACGGGCCTCCTCTTCTCCATGGATGACTTTTGATTGATCAGAGTTTTCCGTGAAGATTCAAAAGATTGTCGAGCTCACTCGAAAACAGCGCCAAGGCTGCTTCGTCAGCGGCTGAGTAGCAGCGCAATCATGGGTTGCGGCCACTGCCGTGGCTGTTCTGGCCACCCCGGCGCCCGGCTTCGGAAGCCCGTGCTCGATCATTGGCGAAGTTGCCCCCGGAATTCTGGCCACCCTTCTGGCCAGCGCGGGAGGCCCGCTCGCGGTCGTTGGCGAAATTGCCAGGATTGGTTTCCTTGGTGCCACCGCGCTGGCTTGGGCGGTCCTGATCGTGTGCCATGTCGTTTCTCCTTTGGCGATCTGTGGCGCAAGGCGCGAATGCGCGCCTTACAAGAGTTCCGAACGGGCGTGTGACGATCTGCTCCATCGCGTTGCAGGGGAACTGACCGGCGGCGCTAAAAGGCAGGGCCATCGAACGCTTGTGCGCGAACCTGTGGGCCGCCGTACAACACGGGGCTTCAGGCGTGCACACTCCACTGCACCATATCCGCAGCGAGCGGCAGGTCATCGATGGCATGGATCATTCCGCTGGCCAGGGCCTCCCGTGGCCCTAGGATGCGTGGATAAGCCATCAGGTAACGCATCACATCCAGGTCCTCGGCCGAGCCTTGCGTACGTTCGGCGACGATCTCGGCATACAGGCGCAAGTCGTAGTCCAGGCTCATGGCGTACTCGGCCATGCGCGAGTGGTCCACCGAGCCGTGCAAGGTCCAATGGAACGGGTGGAAGAGGAACTTGCTGTACTGGCAGGCCGTACGATGGCTGCCTGCAAGAAACAGGATATTGCCCATCGACTCGACCGTGCCGAGGTTGTGGGTATGCACGGGCACCGGCTGGCCAAGCAGGAAGTTGTACAGCGTGAAGCCATAGCTGCATTCGCCGCCCATGGTGGCGATATTGATCTGCAACACCTCGGCGCCCTGCTGCACGGCACGTGAGCAGGTGTTGATCAGGTTGCCACAGGTCGAGGAATTGATCGGGCCAGTGAAATGAATGATGTGTCGGGCCATGCGTACCTCCAGGGGTCGTCCATCCAGGACGATGATTCAGTCGGGCGGCCGCTGCAGTGGGCCCGACATGCGGTGGAATCGTCCGGCCAGGCAAAGTTCCCCTGAAACACCCCGGCCGGCAGAAACCGTCAGCGTTGCGCCCCTGCGCAGGGCTGACGGGGTCGCGCCGTGCTGTGGCATTATCGACACTCCGACCGCCCGCGAGCGCCTGCGCATGCTGATCGACGAAGAACTGACCCTGAAGAAGCTCGAGACCTTTCTCGCCTTCATGCGCAGTGGCAACCTGGGCCGCGCCGCCAGCGAGCTGTCGACCAGCGCGGTCAGCGTGCACCGGGCGATCCACTCGCTGGAAAACGCCCTGCGCTGCCCGCTGTTCAAGCACGAAGGCCGCCAGCTGATCCCGCTGGAAAGCGCCTATGTGCTGGAGAAAAAGGCCCGGCAACTGCTGCAGGACGCCGAGCAGATGGTGCGCCAGACCCGCGAGGCCGCAGGTTTCTATGCCGAACGCTTTCGCCTGGGGGCGCTGTATTCGCTCACGGTCAAGACCGTGCCCAAGCTGGTCATGGGCCTGAAGCTGCGCCGCAGCGAGCTGAACATCGACCTCACCCTTGGCTCGAACGTCGACTTGCTGCACCGTCTCAAGAACCATGAACTGGACGCCATCCTGGTCTCGCTCGACGACAGCATCAACGATCCGGCCTGTGAACACCTGGCGCTGTTTTCCGACGATATCTTCCTGGCCGTGCCGACCGACTCGCCGTTCGCCGAGCAGGCCGAAGTCGACCTGGCGGACCTGGCCGACTCCACCTTCATCACCCTTACACAGGGTTTCGCCACCCACCGCGATGGCGCACGAGTCTTCGAACAGGCCGGCTTCGAACCGAAGGTGGCGATGCAAGTAAACGATATCTTCACCCTGCTGAGCATGGTCAGCTCGGGGGTCGGTTATGCCCTGCTGCCGGGCCGTATCGCCGCGGTGTACGAGAACCGCGTGCGCTTGATCGCGCTGCAACCGCGCTACCGGTTGCAGCAGCATATCGGTGCAGTGTTTCTCAAGGCGCGCGAGCGCGAGCCGAACCTGCTGGCGCTATTGGCCGAGTGCCGGATGTACAGTCGCGAAGGTTGAGAGCCCAGGCCGACTGTCCTCCTTATCCCACCAGGCCGCGTACACAGAAGTACAGGATCGACGGCCCCATCAGGCACCCCAGCCCGGTATGGAAAGTGGCGGTCAGCGCACCGTAGGGCACCAATCGCCGGTCCGTTGCCGCCAATCCGGCCGTCACCCCGGAAACGGTCCCGGCCAGGCCGCCGAACACCATCGCCGAGCGCGGGTTGTCCAAGGCCAGCAGGCGTGCCGACACCGGCGTGAACACCATCACCAGGATCGCCTTGATCAGGCCGGTCGCAATCGACAAGGCCATCACGTCAGAGCTTGCCCCCAGCGCCGCCCCGGTCACCGGCCCGACGATGTAGGTCACCGCGCCCGCGCCAATGGTGGTGATGCTGACCGCATCGCGATACCCAAACGCCCAGGCCACCGCCGCACCGACGATGAAGGGCAGCACAGTGCCCAGCAACAGTGCCACCGCACCAATCATCCCGGCCTTGCGCGCTTCGGTGGCCTGCACTTCGAAGGCGGTGGCGACAATGGCGAAATCGCGCAGCATCGCCCCGCCCATCAACCCGATCCCGGAAAACAGCGTGACGTCCGCCAGGCCTTTCTGCCCGCCGGTCAGGTTGCCGCCGATCCAGGCCAGCACCAAGCCGATGACGATGGCGATGGCAGAGCCGTGCACACGGCCGAAGGTCAGGTATTTGGAGAGCATCACCGATACCCACATCACCGCGCCGACGACGGCGAACGCGGTGATCAGGTCGTTGTGTTCCAGGGCTTTTTCAATGAGCGGCCACATATCAGCGACCTCCCGCAGGTGCAGGCTGCACCGAGGCTGGCGGCGCCGCGTCGAGCGCCGGCAGCGGCTCGCCGCGATGGCTGCGACTGATCAGCGCAATGGTCGCGCCGCACACCAGCACCGCGCCGACAGCGGCCACCACGGCCACGGGCCCGCCATGCAGGGCAGTGACCACATTCTGCTGGGCCGCCATGGCCACCACCACCGGGATGTACATCGCGCCCCAGAAACCGACCCCGAACTCGCATTCCTTGCTCATGCCACCCTTGCGGTGCATGTACAGCCGCGCACAGATCAGCAGGATCATGGCGATGCCGACCCCGCCCACATTGGATTTGACGCCCAACAGCACGCCCAGGAAGTCGCCGACGATGACGCCGGCCAGCGTGCACACCGCCAGCAGAGCCACACCATAGATGATCATTGTTGTTTTCCTCAGGTTGTATCGAAGTTGTTTGTTGTTGTCCTTCGAGCTACAGCGCGGTCATCGGTTGTCGGCCACCTCCTGACGCAACAGTGCATCGATGCTGTCCGCACGCGTGGATTCCACGCTCAGCACTTTTCCAGGTTCAAAGACTCGCCTCGCCAGGCCAGTGAGTACACTGCCCGGCGGCAGCTCAAGGTGCAGGCGCACACCGCGCTCCCAGGCGCTGCGCAGGGTCGCGCGCCAGTCGACGATGCGGGCCATGTTGCCGGCAAGGTCGTCGCGCAGGCGTGCCGGATCGAAAATCGGTCGTGCCGTGCTGGCGCTGAGGTAGGCGATGCGTGGGCGGCGCAACTCGACCTCGGCGAACGCCGCGGCCAGGGTGGCCGCCGGGGCCGCCAGCAAAGGGCAATGGGACGGCACGCTGACCGCCAGGCGCCGAGCCACGCCCTGCCCTAGGCTGCGCGCACGCGTGGCGACTGCCACCATCGCGGCGTCGCTGCCGGCGATGACGATCTGGTTGTCGCTGTTGAGGTTGGCGAGGTAGGCCTCACCTCCAACCGCATCCAGCAAACCCTCGACACTGGTCAGGTCGAGGCCGCTCAAGGCGGTCATGCCATAGCCTGTCGGATAGGCCTCCTGCATCAGCTCTCCACGCAGCGATACCAGGCGCACGGCGTCCTCCAACGCCAACGCCTCGGCGCTGACTGCCGCGGCGTAGGCACCGATCGACAGCCCGGCCACATACCCCGGCGCCGGACTGCGTTGCATCAGCCAGCGCGCCCAGGCCACGCCGGTCAACAGCAGGCACAACTGCACGGCACGGGTATGGCGCAAGGCCTCGGCGCTGTCGAGCATCAGCACCTGCTCGCCCAGTGCCTCGCTGGCCGCTTCGAGCAGGCCCGAACTGCCCTCTGGCAGGCGATGAAGCATCCCCACCTGCTGGGCGCCCTGCCCCGGGAACGCGAACAGGCTGCTCATGCCGCATCCTCCTGCAGTTGCCACGGATCGCTCACCAGGCGCGCGCCAGTCGCCGACTTGAGCAGCACCCGACGCGCCCCGCTGGCCCATTCACGCAAGGCAACCGCGCCCTGGGGCGTTTCCAATTGCGCATCGACGCGACAGGCCGCGCCTTCCAACTGTTTCAGCAGTCGAGCGGCCTGCTCACGAGGTATCGACACAGGGGCACGCAGCAGCAGATCAAGATCGCTGCCAGCGTGCAGCACCTCGATCCCCGTCGCGAGCTGGAAACCCGTGCTGCCGGTAGGTCCCCACAGCCACTCGCGATCGTTCAACCAAGCGCTGACCTGCGATAGCGCACGCAAGGCTGGCGACGACAACTCGACCTCTCCGCGCAGTGCTTCGGGGCTGACCCGGTGCTCGATGTCCGCCACGCGCATCTGCCAGGCAAAACGCTGCTCGCGCCCTCGCCCGCGCAGCCCGACCGCCACCCCGCCCGGCGCCAAGAGGGCCCGGCGCACAACCACCGGCTCGCCGGCCGCCAATACCGAACGCGCCCAGGCAGGCGCATCGGCAGGCAGCATGGCCGGGGTCATGCCCCAGAGCAGGTCGTGTGGGCGCGGGGCGTACATCTCAGGCCTCCTGCCATTGGCTGCGCAGGCGCTGACGCACCTCGCGCGAGGCGCTGCGATGCTCGCCGTCCAGGCGGCTACGCAGGTCAGTGGTGTCGCCAATGTCGCGCACGGCATCGATCAGGCTGGCGCGCACCTGTGCCAGGTCCTGGGCGGTCGGCGCCTGCGCGTTATCCACGACAAGACGCGTGTGCAGCAACCCCAATGAGGCGTAGCTTTTCAGGTCGTAGGCCATCGGCGGCACTTCGGCGGCCAAGGCTTCCAGGTCCTCGACGCTGCGCAGGGTGATGCGCGCCGCCGCCGCCTTGCCCATGGCATGCACCATGACGCCACTGTCATCCAGCGCGATCAGGCGTTGCGCCTGGTAGCCGTGGGCAAGAAACGCCCCGGACATCGCCTTGCCCACCAGCAGCCCGATCACCGGATGCCCGGCCAGACGCGCCTGGGCGTAGGCCTCCACCGCACCGGCCAGGGCCTGGTGAATGCCCAGCGCTTCCTCACGCCGCCCGTAGGCCTGGCTGGGCACATCGATCAGCGCAACCACCACGCGTTTCTCACCTTCGCGGTCGGCGTCCACCGCCTCGGCGACCGCCTTGGCAAGGCCCCAGCCTTCCAGCAGGCCGACTTCGCCGGCACGGGCCCGGGCAAAGGGATTGTGCACATCGGGCACCACGGCGATAAAGCGCGCCAGGCGATTGTCCAGTTCGCCATCGACCACCTGCACCGAGGCGGGAAAACCTGGCAGCGGCTCGCCGCTGGCAAGGCCCTGCAACCAGTTCTGGGCACGGTTCATCAGGCATCTCCTTGATACAGGGCACGCACGGCGGCGGCATCGAGTTGCGGGCAGTCGTCGCCCAGTTGCGCCAGGCGCTCGAGAAACCATTGATGGCGGCTGGCACGCTGCGCAGAGGGTGCGGCCAGCAACGCCAGCAACTGGCTGCGGATCGCCTCGACGTCATCGGCGACGTAGGCGTCCACCAAGCCGCTGGCGTGACGCTGCTCGCCACCGGTGAGGCTCCAGATGAAAGGCCGGTCACGCGAATCGTATTCACCAATCCCCGCTTCCTGCTCGATCACCTGTGGGCCATTGAGGCCCAGACGTGCTTCGCGGGTTACCAGCAGGTGACTGCACAGCCCGGCAGCAATGGACATGCCGCCGAAGCAGCCGACTGAACCCGCGATCACGCCAACGACCGGTTGGTGGGCGCGCAGTTCGACGATCGCGGCCTGGATCTCGGCAATCGCCGCCAGGCCCAGGTTGGCCTCCTGCAGACGCACGCCACCGGTCTCGAGCAGCAGCACGGCGCAGGTGGGGATGCCGTTACGGTTGTCTTCGGCGGCCAGTTCCAAGGCGCCGGCGATCTTCGCGCCCCCCACCTCGCCCATGCTGCCGCCCTGGAACCCGCCTTCGATGGCCGCCACCACGGCGGGACGCCCGGCGAGCTTGCCCTTGGCGATGACCACGCCGTCATCGGCCTGCGGCACAATGCCCTGGCGTGGCAGCCAGGGCGACATCAGGCGATCGAAGGGGCCGAGCAGCTCGCGGAAACTGCCCGTGTCGAGCAGGGCCCGGGCACGCTGTCGAGCGCCCAGCTCGACGAAACTGCGGCTGTGCAGCAGGCGTTCGCTATCAGTCATGGCCGATCTCCTCGAAGCCTTGTTCCAGGCGCAGGCGCACCACGCCGGGGGTGGCACCGAAATCATGGATGTCGATCTTCAGCGCAGGCAAACTGCGGCCGTCGAACAGGCGCTGGAACAACTGGCTCCAGCGGGCCTGGCTGCCGTTGACCGAGGTCACCACCTGGATGTCGAGGCTGCCGGCCTGGCCGGGCTCGATCAGCACCTCCAGGTCGCCGGAGCTGACGCAGCCGACCAGGGCGCGGCCACGGCCCGGTTGTGCGGCGGGGAATTGAAAGTTCAGGGTTTCCATGTCACAGGCTCCCGGCTTTGTCGAGGAACAGGCAGGCGGCCAGCAGATCAGCGGCACCGCCTGGAGAGGCATTGAGTTGCAGCAGGCGAGCCTCCAGGGCGCGCAGTTGACGGCGACCCGCCAAGCTGGCGCTGCCGCCTGCGTCGAGCACCGCGCGGGCTCCTTGCTGCAGGGCATCCAGACCTTGCTCGCCGGCGCGCCAGAGCACGCAGGTGTCGCTCAGCGAAGCCATGATCGCCAGCAGTGCATCCAGGCGCGCATGGGTCTCGCTGGCGCCCGCGGCGCGGCTACGCCGAAGTTGCGGCAGGCCGTGACCGGTGATCGCCGGAAAGCCTTGCTGGGCCTGCTCGCGGGCGCCACCCGCACCATAGCGGCGGCGCACCTGAATGCCGTGGCTGTCCTGTACAGGAGCGGCCGGATCGGCGATCAGCGCAAGGCGCCCGGCACGTGCGGCAAGGGTATGTGGATCGCTGCTCACCGGGCTCAGCGCCCGCGCCGCAACCAGCAGCCCCAGCGCCCAGATCGCACCCCGGTGGGTATTGACCCCGGCCGTGGTGGCAAGCATCGCTGCCTCGCCTTCACGCCCAAGGCGTCCAAGCTCTGCGCGCAGCGGCGCCGCGATCTCGCCATGGCGTTGCGCGGCCTCGGCCATCTGTCGCAAGCACGGCCATAGCGACAGCGCCGAGGCGTGCATCAAGGCCAGGTTCATGTCGCCATGGGCGCCACTGCCACGGCGGTCCACCAGCCCAGGCTTGGGCGAGAGGTCGGCCTCGTCGATCAAGGCTTCGACGGCCAGGTCGGCCAACTGATCCGGCAAGGCCAGGGGCTGTATGCAAAGTGCTTTCATCACCAGCTCCTGAAGCGTGCGGGCGGGTTGTACAGGCCACCGGACCATTCCACGAGGTCGGCGATGCTGCGTGCGGCGAGCAACTCACGGCTGGCGTCGGTGCGGCGGATGCCCAGGTCTTCGGGCAAGGCCACCAAGCCTTCGCGGCGCAGGCGCTCGGTATCCTTGGGGTCATGGCGCAGGCCAATGGCGGTAACCCCGGCCACCGCCGCGATCATCTGCTGGCGCTCCTGCAGACTGCGCGCCTTGTACAGGTAGGCGATGCCCTCTTCGGTGAGCAGGTGGGTCACGTCATCGCCATAGATCATCACCGGCGCCAACGGCATGCCGGCCTTCTTCGCCACCTCGACCGCATCCAGGGTTTCGACGAAGGTGGGTTTGCCGCCCTCCTGGTAGGTCTCGACCATCTGCACCACCAGCTTGCGCCCACGTTCGAGCAGGGTTTCGGGCACGGTCATGTCCAGCCAGGCCGGGGTCGCGTGGCGCCGCCCGCGCGGGTCGTGGCCCATGTTGGGTGCGCCGCCAAAGCCAGCCAGGCGGCCACGGGTGACCGTCGAGGAATGGCCGTCGCCATCGACCTGCAAGGTGGCGCCGATGAACAGGTCCACCGCGTACTGCCCCGCCAGCTGGCACATCAGCCGGTTGGAGCGCATCGAACCGTCGCGCCCGGTGAAGAACACATCCGGACGCTGGGCGATGTAGTCTTCCATGCCCAGCTCAGTGCCGAAGCAGTGCACGCTCTGGACCCAGCCGGTCTCGATGGCCGGGATCAGCGTTGGATGAGGGTTGAGGGTCCAGTTGCGGCAGATCTTGCCCTTCAGCCCCAGCGACTCGCCGTAGGTCGGCAGGATCAGCTCGATGGCGGCGGTATTGAAGCCGATGCCGTGGTTGAGCGACTGCACCTGGTGTTTTTCATAGATGCCGCGGATCGCCATCATCGCCATGAGCACATGCACCGGCTTGATATGACGCGGGTCGCGGGTGAACAGCGGCTCGATGTAGAACGGCTGGTCGGCGACCACCACGAAGTCGATCCAAGAGGCTGGGATGTCCACCCTGGGCAGGTCGTCGACATGCTCCACCAACTGGTTGACCTGGGCGATGACGATGCCGTCGCTGAACGCCGTGGGCTCGACCAGCGCCGGGGTGTCCTCGGTGCTGGGGCCGGTGTAGAGGTTGCCATCGCGGTCGGCAGTGAAGCCTGCGACCAGCGTGACATTGGGGATCAGGTCCACCAGCAGGCGCGAATAGAGTTCGATGTAGGTGTGGATGGCGCCGACTTCGAGCAGACCGTCTTCGAGCAACTGGCCGATGCGCTGGCTCTGGGGGCCGGCGAAGGAGAAATCGAGCTTGCGGGCGATGCCGCGTTCGAACAGGTCCAGGTGCTCGGCGCGGCTGACGCTGGGCATGATCAGGTGCAGGTCATGGAGGCGGCCAGGGTCGGCCTTGGCCAGCGAGCGCGAAAGAAAGTCCGCCTGCTTCTGGTTGTTGCCTTCGAGCACCACTCGATCACCCGGGGCGATCAGCAGTTCGAGGGCCTCGACGATCCGCTCGGTGGGCAGCACCACGCCATCGGCGAGGTGACGCACCCGCTCGAGACGGCGCTGCTTTTCGGCGCGCCTTCTCGACCATTGCGGCGGTGGATTCTTCGTTGTGGTCATTGGTGACTCCACGGGTTCGCTGTCGTGGGGTGACCTTAGGCCTGCGGGGTGGGGGGCATCAATCAAGCACGGTGGTTATTCGTTACGCTGAGCGTAAAGGTTTGGCCACGAGGTGCCATCACTGCAGCCCGCGCCCACGTCAAACCCGCCTAACATTCAGATCGTGTAGCGCCAGCTTTTTTGAACTCTCCCCTCACCCTCTCCCTCAATCATTCTGAGACCCGGGAATCTCGCCGAAACCCGCCATGACCAAGCCGCCGCAGAATACCCGCGCCTGGATTGGTTTGAGTCGACTGACAGCAGGAGCTTGGCAACGATGAACGAGCGCATGATCCAGGCTGACGCGGGAACCCCCTGGAGCGAATGGCAGAAATCCGCGCACCTGGCCCGGGCCGCCTGGATCACCCCCGAACAACTGTGCCCGCCGGGCCGGCGCCTGGTGTTGGTAGCGCCGCATCCGGATGACGAGGTGCTCATGGCGGGCGGATTATTGAGTTACTTCCATGGCCGCGAGCAGGACCTCGTGCTCATCTCTGCCACCGACGGCGAAGGCAGCCACCCAGGCTCGGCTAAATGGAGCGAACGACGCCTGCGTCACCAGCGCCCGCTGGAAAGCCGCCATGCCTTGCAGCAGCTCGATCTGCGGGTCGCGGATCTGGATTGGCGACGGCTGAACCTCAAGGACGGTGCCCTGCCCCGCGATGAGGCCTTCCTGGTCAATCACTTGAGCCAGTTGCTGCAACCCGGCGACCTGCTGATGTGCCCCTGGCGCCACGACGGTCATTGCGACCATGACGCGGTGGGCCGTGCCTGCGCACAGGCCGCCCAGGCGCGTGGTGCAACGCTTGCCGAAGCGCCGATATGGGCGTGGCGCTGGTCGACGCCGGACGATCCTCGGCTACCTTGGCAACGCGCGCGTCGTATCCAGCTCGACGAAGCCAGCCTCGCGCGCAAGCGCCAGGCCATTGCTGCCCATGTCAGTCAGATGGAGGCGGATGCGGACACGCCGCCCGTGGTGCCGCAACAGCTGCTGGAATGCCTGCTGCAGCCTTTTGAGCTGGTCTTTATCTGACAGCCAACCTCTCGCAGATGCCCCTTCAGCGCCCGCGCTTGAGCGTCTCGCTCGGCAACTCGCGGAACAACTGGCGATAGCTCTCGGAAAACCGCCCCAGGTGCCAGAATGACCAACGCATCGCCACTTCCGCTACCGTCACGTCGCTGGCGCCGCGCAGCAGGTCGCGGCGCGCACCGTTGAGTCGGCGCAGACGCAGCCAATGCGCCGGGGGCATGCCGGTAAAGGCCTTGAAGGCCTCCTGCAATTGACGCAACGACACCCCGGCCACCTGCGCCAGTTCCATGAGATTGAGCGTTTCTTCCGGGCAGTCCGCCGCCCATTCGCTGACCCGCTGCATGATCGCCCGCTCTTCACCGCGCTTGCCCAGTGCCTGGCCCTGCAGGCGCTGGCAGGCGTTGTCGAGGATGAACAGGCAGTCATCGAGCAGTTGCTCGGCCAAGGCCTGCCCTTCAAGCGGGCAGTCAGCCTGCGCCAGGCGTGTCAGGGTCGCGCTCAGCCAACTGCCGAACAGGGCATTCTGGCCGCTGCCCAGCGGAACCATGAACAGCCCCTGCAGACGCTCCAGATCCAGGCCGTGGCGCTGCAGGAACGGTTGGTCGAACACCACCGCCACTTCCTGGTAGTTCTCCGGGGTGATCCAGATGTTGCGGCTTTGCTCGTTGAGCAGGTACAGGCTGTTCTCGACCTGGTCGAAACAGAAGGTCAACGAACCGCTTGGCGCGCGGAAGAACTGTTCGACGCGGGTGTTCAGGCGCTCTTCGTACACCTCGACGCCATCGAGCCCCAGGCAGCGCAACTGACCGCTGAAATGCCCGGGCGACATCTGCCGGTATTGCTGCTGCCAACCGGGCGTGGCGCGAACCTGCTCGGTGACATCGGTGGTGTTGAAGGCCTGGACCTGCAAGGCGTTTTGCGTATTCACGCGGCGTCCTATATGCACTCTTTTGGTGCATTGATTGACGGAGAAAACGGATAGATAGCCCCGGGGGGCTGCGCCCAAGATAGTCCTCAGCGTGACCTGTGGGAAGTGGCTTCGTGCAACGGCGTGCAATACCAGCACACGGCGCACGGCCTGCGTACCCACCACCAAAACCCAACCAAGAGGTCTGTATGAACGCCCCCTTCGATCAGCTGTCCGCCTGGCTGAAAGAACACCGGATCACCGAAGTCGAATGCGTGGTCAGTGACCTGACCGGCATTGCCCGCGGCAAGATCGCCCCGACCAACAAGTTCCTCAACGAGCGTGGCATGCGCCTGCCCGAGAGTGTGCTGCTGCAGACCGTCACCGGCGACTTCGTCGATGACGACATCTACTACGGCCTGCTCGATCCGGCCGACATCGACATGATCTGCCGCCCCGATCCTGCGGCGGTGTACCAGATCCCTTGGGCGATCGAACCGACCGCCATCGTCATCCACGACACCTTCGACAAGCACGGCAACCCCATCGAACTGTCGCCACGCAACGTCCTGAAGAAAGTCCTCAAACTCTACGCCGACAAGGGCTGGCAGCCGATCGTTGCGCCCGAGATGGAGTTCTACCTCACCCAGCGCTGCGAAGACCCGGACCTGCCACTGCAGGCGCCACTGGGCCGTTCGGGCCGCGCCGAAAGTGGCCGACAGTCGTTCTCCATCGATGCTGCGAACGAATTCGACCCGCTGTTCGAGGACGTCTACGACTGGTGCGAAATCCAGTGCCTGGACCTGGACACGCTGATCCACGAAGACGGCCCGGCACAGATGGAGATCAACTTCCGTCACGGCGACGCCCTGGACCTGGCCGACCAGATCACCGTGTTCAAGCGCACCATGCGCGAGGCGGCGCTCAAGCACAATGTCACCGCCACCTTCATGGCCAAGCCGATCACCGACGAGCCGGGCAGTGCCATGCACCTGCACCAGAGCGTGGTCGACATCGCCACCGGCAAGCCGGTGTTCGCCAATGAAGACGGCAGCATGAGCGAGCTGTTCCTGCACCACATCGGCGGCCTGCAGAAGTACATCCCCAAGGTGCTGCCGATGTTCGCGCCGAACGTCAACTCGTTCCGCCGCTTCCTGCCAGATACCTCGGCACCGGTGAACGTGGAATGGGGCGAGGAAAACCGCACCGCCGGCCTGCGCGTCCCGACCTCCAGCCCCGAGGCGATGCGGGTCGAGAACCGTCTGCCGGGCGCCGATGCCAACCCTTACCTGGCGATCGCCGCGAGCCTGCTGTGCGGCTACCTGGGCATGATCGAGAAGATCGAGCCGAGCGCGCCGGTACAGGGCCGCGCCTACGAGCGTCGCAACCTGCGCCTGCCGATCACCATCGAGGATGCGCTGCAGCACATGGAAGACTGCAAGGTCCTGGAAGACTACCTGGGGCGCCAGTTCGTCCAGGGCTACGTTGCGGTCAAGCGCGCCGAGCATGAGAACTTCAAGCGGGTGATCAGCTCCTGGGAGCGCGAGTTCCTGCTGCTGAGCGTCTGACCCCACGGAGGGTGCCTGCGGGAGCGGCTGCTCCCGCAGGCAACGCGCTGCCCTGCTTCTGCTTCATCGAACCCGAAGAACAAGACCAACGAGGTGCCGACATGCGTCACTTGCAAACCCTGATTCCCGCAGCCTTCGCCCTGCTGTTCGGCGCGGCCGCCCATGCCGAGCCCACGGTCAGCGTGTACAACTGGACCGACTACATTGGCGACACCACCCTGGCCGACTTCCAGGCCAGTACCGGGATCAAGGTGGTGTATGACGTCTTCGACTCCAACGAAACCCTCGAGGGCAAGCTGCTCGCCGGGCGCACCGGCTACGATGTGGTGGTGCCCTCGAACCACTTCCTCGCCCGCCAGGCCAAGGCCGGCGCGTTCCTGCCGCTCGACCGCAGCAAGCTGCCGAACTGGCAGCACCTGGACCCGAAACTGCTCAAGCAACTGGAGCAGAACGACCCGGGCAACCAGTACGCCGTACCGTACCTGTGGGGCACCAATGGCATCGGCTACAACGTCGAGAAGGTCAAGGCCGCGCTGGGCATCGACAAGGTCGACTCCTGGGCCGTGCTGTTCGAGCCAGAAAACCTGAAGAAACTCAAGCAATGCGGCGTGGCCTTCATGGACTCGCCCGACGAGCTGTTCCCGGCCATGCTCAACTACCTGGGCATGAACCCACGCAGCGAAGACCCGAAAGACTACGCCAAGGCCGAAGCACGGCTGATGGAGCTGCGCCCGTACATCACCTACTTCCACTCCTCCAAGTACGTCTCGGACCTGGCCAACGGTGATGTGTGCGTGGCCTTCGGCTACTCCGGCGACGTGTTCCAGGCGGCCAACCGCGCCGTGGAAGCCAAGAACGGCGTGAAAATCGCCTACAGCATTCCCAAGGAAGGCAGCAACCTGTGGTTCGACCTGCTGGCCATCCCGAAAGACGCCAGCAATCCTGACCAGGCCCTGGCCTTCATCAACTACCTGCTCGACCCGAAAGTGATCGCCAAGGTCAGTGCGACGGTCGGCTATGCCAACGCCAACCCTGACGCCAAGGCGTTCATGGACAAGTCGCTGGTGGAAAATCCCGAGATCTATCCGTCCCAGGAAGTGCTGGACAAGCTCTACGTTTCCAGCACCCCCAGCCCGCAGATCATGCGGGTCATGACCCGCTCCTGGAGCAAGATCAAGTCCAACCGCTGATTCGAGTGTTTCCGATGCCTCATCAAACCGAACACACCGCCTCCTACTACGCCGCCACGGCCCGTGCCACGGCCCCCTACCCCGAGCTCGAAGGCGAGTTGAGCGCCGACGTGTGCGTGGTCGGCGGTGGCCTGACCGGCGTCAACACCGCGCTGGAGCTGGCCGAGCGTGGCCTGTCGGTGATCCTGCTGGAGGCCCGGCGCATCGGCTGGGGCGCAAGCGGGCGCAATGGCGGGCAACTGATCCGTGGTATCGGCCATGACGTGTCGGGTTTTGCCCGCTACGTCGGCCAGGACGGCGTGCGTTACCTCAAGCAGGCAGGCCTGGACTCGGTCGAACTGGTGGCCAGGCGCATCGAGCAGTACAACATCGAGTGCGACCTGCGCTGGGGCTTCTGTGAGCTGGCCAATACAACGGCGCAGTTCGATGCGTTCAACGACGAACTGCAGGACCTGGCCGAACTGGGCTACCGGCACGAAACCCGACTGATCGCCCCAGAGCGCATCCGCGAGGTCGTTGCCAGTGACCAGTACGCCGGCGGCCTGGTGGACATGGGCTCCGGCCACCTGCATCCACTGGACCTGGTGCAGGGCGAAGCCCGCGCCGCCAGCAGCCTTGGCGTGCGCATCTTCGAGCAGACCGCTGTGCAACGCATCGAACACGGCCCTACCGTCACCTTGCACTGCGCCCGCGGGAAGGTACGGGCCAAGAGCCTGGTGTTGGGGTGCAATGCGCACCTGGACGAGTTGGAGCCGCGCTTGACCGGCAAGGTGCTGCCCGCCGGCAGCTACGTGGTGGCTACCGAACCGCTGTCAGAAGCCCTGGCGCGCAGCCTGATCCCGCAGAACATGGCCCTGTGCGACCAGAAGGTCGGCCTTGACTACTATCGCCTGACCGCCGACCGCCGCCTGCTGTTTGGTGGCGCCTGCCACTACTCCGGGCGCGATCCGAAAGACATCGCCGCCTACATGCGCCCGAAAGTGCTGAAGGTGTTCCCGCAACTGGCCGATGTGCGCATCGACTTCCAATGGGGCGGCATGATCGGCATCACCGCCAACCGCTTCCCCCAGGTGGGCCGCCTGAGCCAGCATCCGAACGTGTATTACGCCCAGGGTTACTCCGGGCATGGCCTGAACGTGACCCACTGGACCGCCAAGCTGTTGGCCGAGGCCATCGCCGTCGGCCACAGCCAGGGCCTGGATATCTTCAGTACCGTACCGCACCTGACCTTCCCCGGCGGCAAGGCCCTGCGCTCGCCGCTGCTGGCACTGGGGATGTTGTGGTATCGCGTGCGGGAGGTGCTGGGCTGATCAGAGAATGGCCTGGAGGCCCTTGTCGGCAATGATATTGAGCAGTTTCAGCGCGGGCCCGGCTGGCCGGGTCTCCCCCTGCTCCCATTTGCGTACGGTAGATGCACTGGTATGCAAATGCAGTGCGAAAACCGGCTGGCTGAAATTGAGCGCCTCGCGCAGGCGCTTGATGTCCAGCGCAGTGAAATCCCTGACGGGCGCAGGACAGATGGCCTCGAATTCGCGCATCGTTACCTTGCCAACCACGCCAGCCTGGTAAAGCACAGACAGGTCGTCACGCAACGACTCAATCAATTTGCTGGTCACAATACACCTCCTCAAGTACGCCGCAACTTATTGCCTTGGCCAAGTTTTGCGACGACATTTCAACCAGTACCCTGCCCATCAACTGCAGCGCTTTTTGCTCAGTTGGGGTGACGTTTGCTTTTTCAGCCTTGGCGAACCCATGAAGAAACACATAACGCTCACCCAAACGGGCAGATAACAATGTTCTGTATCCGCCACTCTTCCCTGAACCAGGCGAGGCAATGCGTTTTTTGAAGAGCAACCCTCCGAGACTTGCATCCACCAATCCGCTTTGCATTTCCCTGACTGCTATGCATAGCGGCGAGTCCGATAGCCTCTCGCGGGCCTGCCAACGGGAAAAATCCCCGCGTTTGTAAATACTCACTTTTCACCATCAAAACATACCCGTGACGGGCATAGATTTCCAGTGATCCACCTAGAGCGATAGCCAGACGGCTCTTGATTTCCGGTGGGAATTCACATCACCGAACCAAGGACGCATACCAACCCACCGGCAAACTGGCCAACCGCCAAGCACCTGCTAGCGTTGATCTGGCCTCCCCCTCAATGGACGCTACCGATCATGAAACCGCTGCCTCGCGCCACCCTGCTGTGCGCTGCCTTGCTAGCCCTGGCCGCCTGCTCCAGCAACCGCGTCGATCCGAGCCAGTATTCCGGGTTTCTCAAGGACTACAGCCGGCTCAAGCCGGCAGAAAGTGTTTCCGGGGCGCCGGTGATGCGCTGGATCGACCCGGGGCTCAAGGCCAGCCAGTATCGACAGGTCTACATCGAGCCCAGCCAGTTCTATCCCAAGCCACAACCCACCGCTGTGATCTCGGCGCAGACCCTGCAGGCGATCACCCGCTACTTCGACGACGCCATGCGCCGGGAACTGGGCAGCGTGCTGACGGTGGTCAGCGCTCCAGGCCCGGGAACGATCGTGGTACGCCCCGCAATCACCGCAGTGTCGACCAAGACCGAGGGCCTGAAGCCCTATGAAGTGGTGCCCATCGCCCTGGTGGCGGCAGCGGTGAACACCGCCGCCGGCGGTCGTGACCAGGAAGTGGACATCGCCGTGGAGGCGGCCTTCCTCGACGGTGCCAACCAGAAAGTGCTGGCCCAGGTGGTGCGCAAGGGCGCCGGCGAGGCGCTGGAGAACGACACCGCGCAGCTCAAGCTGGAGAACGTCAAGCCGGTGCTCGATGGCTGGGCCAGCGACATGCGCCGCAGTGTCGTGGAGCTGCGCAGGAAGGGCCAGTGAACGGCGCCGGGTCAGTCTTTCACGACCGCGGGAAACAGCACAGCGAGGCTCCTGTAGATGTTGATGTCGTCCAGGACAGGTCAGGTCAGGTCGTATCAGGCGTGCTGCAGGAACGGCAGGGCGTGCTCGAGCAGGGCTTGCGGGGCTTCTTCGGGAATGTAGTGACCACAGGGCAGCTCGTTGCCGCGCACGTCCTCGGCACAGGCGCGCCACTCCTTGAGCGGGTCGAAGCACTTGCCGATCACGCCGTCACGGCCCCACATCACCAGCAGCGGGGTCTTCACAGCGTTCCCGGCATCGATATCGGCCTGGTCATGTTCCAGGTCGATGCCGGCAGCGGCCCGATAGTCTTCGCACACGCCACGCGCCGCGCCCGGTAGCGACAGGCAACGACGGTACTCGGCGAACGCCTCGTCGGTGAACGGCGCAAGGCCGGCACTGCGCCCGCCCATGACACTGCGCAGGTAACCTTCCGGGTTGGCTTCGATCAAGGTTTCAGGCAGCGGCGCCGGGCGGATGAGGAAGAACCAGTGCCAGTAGGCACGGGCGAAAGCTTCGTTGGTCTGGCGGTACATCGCCAGGGTCGGGGCGATGTCCAGCAGCACCAGGCGGGTGAGGCGCTGGGAGTGGTCGAGCGCCAGGCGGTGCGCGACCCGCGCACCGCGGTCGTGGGCCATCAGGGCGAATTGCTCGAACCCCAGGGCCTGCATGAGCCCGACCATATCGGCCGCCATGCGGCGCTTGGAATACGCCTCATGCCGGTCGTCGGCCTCAGGCTTGGCCGAATCGCCGTAACCGCGCAGGTCGGCGGCGACCACGGTGAAATGCTCGGCCAGCTTCTCGGCCACCTTGTGCCAGATCACATGGGTCTGCGGGTGGCCGTGCAACAGCAGCAATGCCGGCCCCTTGCCGCCGATACGGTAGGCGATCTCGATACCTTCGACGTGCTGGAAGGCTTTCTTGAAACCCTGGAACATGCCAATCACTCCGTTTCGTGTGCACTCAGGCCGCAAGGCGACCCTCCAGGTGCCGAGCATAGCTGCGGCACCAAAGGCATCAAGAACGCAAATGCAGAGCGAAGCAACACGAATCGTGGAGCATGGCCTCAGGCAACGAAGCCGTAGAAGATCGCCGACAAGGTGATCAACCCCACCAGCACGACGAAGACGTTCGACAGCGCGCCCGAGTACTTGCGCAGCGAAGGCACCTTGCGCACTGCATACATCGGCATCAGGAACAGCAGGCAGGCCAGCACCGGGCCACCGAGGCTTTCGATCAGGCCGAGGATGCTCGGGTTGAGGGTCGCCACGATCCAGCAACCCAGCACCATGAACAGCGCCGTGACACGCTCCAGGCGCTTGGCCGACCAGCTTTTACCGCGGCTGCGCAGGCTCTTGACGATCATGCCCTGGAAGCCTTCGCTGGCACCGATGTAGTGGCCCAGGAACGATTTGGTGATCGCCACCAGAGCAATCAGGGGCGCGACAAAAGCGATGACCGGGGTCTGGAAGTGGTTGGCCAGGTACGACAGGATCGAGATGTTCTGCACCTTGGCCGCAGCCAGGTCGGCCGGGCTCAGGGCCAGCACGCAACTGAAGCAGAAGAACATCACCGTCAGCACCATCATCAGGTGGGCGGTGGCCAGGGTGCGGCCGCTCTTGCGGTCGGCGTCGGCGCCGTAGCGGTGCTTCTGGTCGACGGCGAAGGCCGAGATGATCGGCGAGTGGTTGAACGAGAACACCATCACCGGAATCGCCAGCCACAGGGTCAGCAGCAGCCTGGAGGCGCTCAGGCCTTCGCTGGCCTGGGCAAAGAAGGCGCCGTTCCAGTTGGGGATCAGGCTCAGGGCCAGCAGCAGGAGCGAGGCGACGAAGGGATAGACCAGCACGCTCATGACCTTGACGATGATCTGCTGGCCGCAGCGCACCACCACCATCAGGCCGGCGATCAACAGCAGCGACAACAGCGCACGCGGCGGCGCGGTCACGTGCAGCTGGTGTTCGAGGAAACTGGTGAGAGTGTTGGTCAAGGCCACGCTGTAGACCAACAGGATGGGGAAGATCGCCAGGAAGTAGAGCAAGGTGATGAGCTTGCCGGCGCCCACACCGAAATGCTCCTCGACCACCTCGGTGATGTCTTCGTTGCCGCCACGGCGCCCGGACAGCACGAAGCGGGTCAGCGCACGGTGCGCATAGAAGGTCATCGGGAAAGCCAGCAGCGCGAGGATCAACAGCGGCCAGAAGCCCCCTACCCCGGCATTGATCGGCAGGAACAGGGTGCCGGCGCCGATGGCGGTGCCGTACAGGCCCAGGGCCCAGGTGGTGTCGTGGCGGTTCCAGCTGCGCGTGGCTGTGGTCGACGCCGGCGCAGCCGAATCCGCACGAACGGTCGTGGTGTTGTGTACATCAGTCATGGGTTTCGCCTTTGTAGTTGTTTTTGTTGCTCGGTGAAGCGGGTGTTGCAGGTGGATTCAGGCGTGTTGAGTCGGGCTCCTTGAGCGCCTGTGCTCGGTCCTCTGCACCGACGCGATACCTGTAGGAGCGGGCTTGCCCGCGAAAAAGACACCGCTGCCTGGCACGGGCTACGCCCGTGTTCGCAGTTGCGCCTTCAGGGCTGGGTTGCGAACAGGGCGACTCAACACTCGACGAAGGCGACGGCCAGGCCGCCGCGCGAAGTTTCCTTGTAGTTGGCGTGCATGTCCGCGCCGGTGTCGCGCATGGTGCGGATCACCCGATCGAGGGAGATGAAATGCTCGCCATCACCCCGCAAGGCCATCTGTACGGCGTTGATCGCCTTCACGGCGGCGATGGCATTGCGCTCGATGCACGGCACCTGGACCAGACCGCCGACCGGATCGCAGGTCAGGCCGAGGTTGTGCTCCAGGGCAATTTCAGCGGCGTTTTCCAGCTGCGGCGGCGTGGCGCCGAGCACTTCGGCAAGGCCTGCAGCGGCCATGGAGCAGGCCGAACCGACCTCCCCCTGGCAACCCACTTCGGCGCCGGAGATCGATGCGTTTTTCTTGCACAGGATGCCGACCGCCGCCGCTGCCAGCAGAAAGGCCACCACGTCGTCATCACAGGCGCCCGGGTTGAACTTCATGTAGTAGTGCAACACCGCCGGGATGATGCCGGCCGCACCATTGGTCGGTGCCGTGACCATGCGCCCGCCCGCGGCGTTCTCTTCGTTGACCGCCAGGGCGAACAGGTTGACCCACTCCATCGCGCTCAGGGTCGAGCCGATCACGTTCGGCTTGCCCAACTCCTGCAGGCTGCGATGCAGACGCGCAGCCCGGCGCTTGACCTTGAGCCCTCCAGGCAAGATGCCTTCATTGCGCAGGCCGTTGTCGACGCACTCGCGCATGGCCGCCCAGATATTCAGCAAGCCGCTGCGGATCTCATCTTCGCTGCGCCAGGCCAGTTCGTTGGCCATCATCAACTGGCCCACGGTCAAGCCATGGGTCTTGCACAACGCCAGCAGCTCGGCGCCTGAAGAAAACTCGTAGGGCAACTCGACCTGCGCGACGCGACTGACCGGGGCATCGATTTCAGCTTGCTCGATGATGAAGCCGCCACCCACGGAGTAGTAGGTCTGGGTCAGCAGGCTGCCCTGCCCGTCCAGCGCTTCCAGGCTCATGGCATTGGGGTGATAGTCCAGGCTTTCGTCGAGCAGGCGCATGTCGCGGCTGTACTGGAACGCCACCGGGTGCGAGCCATCGAGCATCAGGCACTGCTCCTGCATCAACTGGTCGATGCGCGGCTCGATACTGTGCGGGTCGACGCGGTCCGGCCACTGGCCCATCAGGCCCAGCAGGCAGGCGCGATCGGTGGCATGGCCGACACCGGTGGCCGACAGCGAGCCATACAGGCGCACCTCGACCCGCTGCACCTGGGCCAGCAGGCCGCGCTCGCGCAGCAACCGGGCGAAAGTGGCGGCGGCACGCATGGGCCCCACGGTGTGGGAGCTGGACGGCCCGATGCCGATCTTGAAGAGGTCGAAAACACTGATAGCCATGCTAATGCCTGACCGCCGCGACGTTATTCGCCGCTGCGCGGCCCTCCGGAAAAATTGATGGGTACTGCGAATTTGCGCGATACTGCCGCGCTCGCCTGGCGATGACCAACGAAAATTCCTAAGCAAGCCTTTAGCAGGACTAAACAATGAAAGGGCAGCTCAACGGCCAGGTGTTCGTCTGGTTGCATGTGTTCTCCTGTGCCGCGCGGCACCTGTCGTTCACCCGCTGTGCCGAAGAGCTGCACATCACCCCCGGGGCGGTCAGCCAGCAGATGCGCCAGCTTGAAGAGCGCCTGGGCTTCGCCCTGTTCCTGCGCCGTGCCCGTGGCGTGGAGCTGACTGCCGAGGGGCAGCGCCTGGCGCAGACCGTGGCCGAGGCCTATGGCAGCATCGAAGCCGAACTGCTGCGTCTGGACGCCGGCGAAATTCGCGGTACCTTGCGCCTGCGCTCGATCCCTTCGTTCCTCGCCAAATGGCTGACCCCGCGCCTGCCGCGCTTCCAGCAGCGCTACCCGGACATCGAGCTGCGCCTGGTGGCCGAGGACAGCAAACAGGCCCTGCACGACGGCGATTTCGACCTGGCGATCGACCTCAACGACGGCAGCTATCCTGGAATGCTCTCGACCCCACTGCTGGACGAACAGATCTTCCCGGTCTGCTCCCCGGCCCTGCTGCGCGGTCGCCCGCCGCTGCACGGCCCGGCCGATCTGGTGCACTACCCGCTGCTGCACGACATCACGGCCTGGCGCGGCAGTTCGGAGTACGCGGAGTGGGAGTTCTACCTTGACGGTATCGGTGCGGGTGGCCTGAACGTACGACGCGGCCACACCTTCAACCGCAATCACCTGACCATCGAGGCGGCGATTGCCGGTATCGGCGTTGCGATTGCGCGGCGGACCTTGCTCAACGACGAACTCGAGCGCGGCACGCTGATCGTTCCGTTCGGTGTACCGATCCCCAATCACAAGCGTTATGTACTGCTCTACCCGCCTGGTGGCCTGACCCAACCCGGCGCCCGCGCAGTGCATGACTGGCTGGTGGAAGAAGCACAGACCTTTCGCGCCCTGCATCCGCTGATGTGAAACGGCCCCGCTGCCGGTTGCCTGGCAGCGGGGCCGCACACCCTGGTTACTGTGCCGGTGCAGTGGTCGGTGGCGCTTCGTTGGTCACCCGCAGGATCCCCCATAACCCGGCGGTATTGCCGTAGGCGGCGTAGTCGCGGAACAGGTAGTCCCCCGGCACCGCGTTGGCACCACCCGCGCTGGGCAGCATGAAGCTGAAGTGCGCCGCCGGCAGCACGCTCTCCTGCGCGCCGATGTACATCGCCATCGGGTTGTAGCCGAAGCGCACCGAACCGATGCCCGGCAGGCCCATGGGGTAGCCGTCCAGGTCGTTCTTCTCGGCCTGGTAGGCATGCAGCGGCCACAGGTGCCCGTCGAGCTGGTAGGTGATACCGCGGCTACCACCACTGGGCATCAGCACATGGCTGCGCAGCGGTTGACCGGGCTTGGCCCAAAGCACCGGTGTCTGCGGATCGCCGTTGACCAGAGCGTTGCTGTAGGCCATATGGGCGTTGGGGACATCGGCGAAGCCATGACCATCGGCGTGGCCGAAGGGGGCATCCGGTGCCAGGCCGAAGCGCAACCACAAGGGCTCGGTCTTGTAGTTGATGGCCATGTTGCCATTGTCTTTCGGATCACCCGGCACGCCATTGCCCTCGGTGGCGATCCCCTCCACAGGACGCCCATCGGCCCAGCGCATGTTCAGCGAGCGTTGCCATACGGTCACCAGGTCACGGTAGTCGGCCTGGCCGCTGACCTTGACCGTGGCCTGGGCGCGGCTGGCGCTGTCTTCGGTCCAGGTGGCGGTCTGTGGAAGGACGCTCATGGCGCCAACAAGACCTTTCTGAGGCTGCTTGATGAAGTCCGCCGGGGTCAGGTTGAGCCCGCCGAACTCGATGGCGGTGGTGTTGATGTTGTCCACCGTACGCCCTAGTTGCAGCACCGGCTTGCCCTCGCGCTCCAGATGCCCGGCGTAGTACTGATACACCTTGCTCGGGTACGTCCCACTGTTGCCCGCCCGTGGCGGGACAGTCTGCACGGGGTTGAGGCCGACGTTGGCGCCATCGGACTTGGTGATGTCGTACGCCAGCAACTGCGCATGCAAGCCAACATGGCTGGACGGGCGCATCAGGTTGTTGTTGAAGGCCGTGGAGCCCTCGCTGGCATTGCGATCACGCTTGACCACGTTCTGCATCACCGCCGTACTGGGCAGGTCCGGCATCATCAGCGGCAGGCGGTTCTCCAGGGTGATGCTGATGCAATCCCCCGCATTGGCACGCAGTACCAAGGGTTCTACTGGAATACCTGGCTTGAGTTTGCCGGTCACGGCATCGAGGTCGGCCTTGCGCACATACAGCACCGCCGTCGGGTCATGCAGCGGCGCACTGTGGCCGCCCAGGGTGAAGGTCGTGCCGTCCTCCTCGTCGGTCACGGTTGCCAATGGAATGCTGGTGCGCCGACTGTTGAACACCAAGGTCCCGCCGTTGCTCTTCAACGGCCCGCCGACGTGCTGGTTGACCCCCGCCGGATCGCTGATGCTGACACCCTGGCGGTTCTCCAGAATGTCATTGGCCAGCGCGGCAACCACTTCATAGCTGCGCTTGACCGTCGGCCGGGTGCCGATGCCATTGGCATTGGTCGTGGTTTTCGGGCAGATGCCGTCGAAGTTCACGGTGTTGCGCATGGCCACCGGTTGCGGGTTGTTCGGCAGAGCAATCAAGTCTGGCCGCTGCGCCGTGTAGTTGCGCATTACCCCCCAGATGCCGTTCCAGTAACCCTCCAGCGCCGCATCCAGCGAATACAGGTAGTCGCCGTTGCTGGCGGCGGAGCTTGAGATCATCGACACCGGTGCCATGAAACCCATCTGCTCGGAGATACCCACCATCTGCGAGGCTTTCCACCCCGAGTTGGAGCTGCTGCCGAAACCTGAACCGTTCTGCAGCCACTTCACGCCATGCAGGGTCACGTTGTGCTCCTCTTCATGCCCACCAGCGTGCATGCGCAAGCGCACGTTGTCGCCGGAATAGGTGCGCAGCATCGGGGTGAACGGATCGCCTGGCTCGGTGCCCTTGTTGATGTGCGGCGGGAACAGCGTGGTGCCGCCAGTAGGGCCGATCGCCGAGGTGATTGCCGAGGGCGCCAGGTTCATCGCTGGAATCGCCCGGTCGGTGCGGGTCTGCAGGGCATAGGCCAGGTCGCCACCCAGGCCGTCGGCCTGCATACCGCGCTTGCCGTCCGGGCCGACCTTGTTGGGGTCGAACACACGCAGGGCCAGCGGTTCGTTGCGGTAGTTGACGACGAACATCCCCGGATCATCCACCGAAATCGCCTGTGGGCACGGCCGGGTCGGACAGCCTGGGCTCAGCCCGCCGCGCGACTCGACCACCGCCTCCAACAGGTTCGACGCCTTCTGCCGCACCGGCGGGTTGATGGCGTAGCGGAAGCTGTCGGCGGTGGCCGGATACGCCTGGCCGTTAGGCACGCCATCGGGGCCGGCCCCCACGTACACACCCGCTTCATAGGCATGCTGGAAGTCGCTGTACTCGAGGAAGAACTCGCGGTAGCTGTCGTTGCGCCCGTCGCCATCGTGGTCGCCGGTCTGGATCACGGCCTGCCACGAAGTCGGCCCGCCATCCTGGCGCAGGGCCGGGTTGTACAACTGCTCGCCGGTTTCGGCGTGGTACCAGGTGGAGCCTGCGGGTTCTGCCAGCACGGTGGCATACAGGCCCAACTGCTGATGGGTCGATGGGCCGAGGTGGTCGTGGGTGAAGATGGTGCCCAGGCCACGGTCGACGTTGTACACGTTGATCAGAGGATCGGCGAACCAGCGTTGCATGGCCGTGCGCGCGCCGAGCCAGTCTGCCCGGCCGAAGCGGCCGAAGTACGGATGCTGGCGTGCTTTCGGGCAGGCCGCCGAGCCATCGCGGGCATCGCCCTCGCTGCAGCCGTTGTAGGCGCGGATGGCATCCACGCGCTCGACCACGCTGCCGGGCGAGAGAATGCCATCTTCGTAGTTCCAGCCATTGGCAGAGCCGTCGGCGGCGGTCAGGTCCCATTTGGGCAAGTGGATGTGCTGGCCGATCACGTCGGTCGGGGTGCGCACCTGGTAGTCGTCCATCTCGTAGAACGAGGGGATCAGGTTGGTGTGCACGTACTGGGTGCAATCGAAGGTGTTCATGCGCATCACCAGCGGCTCCGGTGGGCGCTGCTTGGTGATCACCGGCCAGGCGTCTTCCCACAGGGCCAGGATGCGCGCCTGCGGGAAGTGGTAGCCGACCTTGTTGTACACCGCATCGAACTGGATATTGGCGGCCTTGTAGACGCGCGGACGGTCGGCGGTGAAGGTCGAGGCGCCGCGAAAACTCATGCCGGTGAGGCTTTCGCCGCTGGCGAATTCACCCACCCCGGAGGATTGGGTCAGGCGCTTGCCGCGATCATCCATGCAGGGTTCGTAGAATGGCGCGCCTGCGGTGGGCAAGGTGCCGTTGGTACGGAAGGCCTTGGCCACCGGTGCACTGCCGGGTATCAGGGCGAAGCTTGGGTGCTCGGCCTTGGCGTGGAACTGCATGGCGGCCTGTTCGACCTCGGTGCCCTCCTCGGGCAGGTAGATCGGCTTGGCCTTGTGCACCACCTTGGAGAAATCCAGTTTGGTGGTGGTGGTCACCGCCTCGCCGCCCGCCGATACGCCGTCCAGCGCATGGCGACCGAGGCCGCCGTCCCAGCCATCGACCTGGTTGGGGTCCAGGTTGGCCCACAGCGCCTTGCCGCTGTCCTTGAGCTGGCGAGCCAGGGCCGGGTCGAGCATGTCCAGCGGTGGGGTTGGCGGACGCTGACCGACACTGCTTTCCATGCCACCGACCCAGAACGGATAGCCGGGGTTTTTCAGGGTTCCGTCGGCATTGCGATTGGTTTCGCTGCGATCGACCAGGGCCAGCGACCCCACGGTCCGTGGCGCGCTGGCGCCCTGCCCATGGTCATCGCCACCCTCCTCTTGAGCTTCGTCGTCACCCTGTTCGGCGACGAGGGTCTCGGCCAGTTTCGGCACCACGGTCACCTTGCCCGGCATCGGCGCCATGGCCTTGCCTGGCAGCGGCACGACCGCCGGAATCGGCGTACCGGCGACGATCTCGCCGTCGGGCAGCGCCCGGGCGCCGCTGGCTGGCTTGCCATTGCGCAAGGCGAACGGCGTAGCGTGGAAGCCATTCTCGCTGTCACCACTCACGGCCAGGCGCGTGCCGGGCTCGAACACATCGTGCACCCGCCACATGGCCCACATGCCCTGGGCAAAGTGCGGATAGAAGTGACAGTGATAGATCGCATCGCCCGCCACGCGGTTGCGGTTGCCCGAACCGCCATTGGCGATTTCATAGGTGTAGCCGACCCCCGGGCCGATGCCCTGGGCGTCGATATAGTCCGAATTGTCGTCGTTGGGGTTGAACAGCCACTGGTGGCCGTGCAGGTGGAAGATGTGCTGCTCGTGGCCGTTGTGGGTGTTGCGGAACTTGGTGAAGTCACCGATATAGCTGTGGTGCACGTTGGACGGCTCGGCCGGGTACAGGGCCATGCTCGCCTTCACCCCTGTGGCGCTGGCCGGCGGCACTTCGCCAGGGCGGATGTGCTCGAGGCCGACGTTGGCCGGAACATCCACCAGGGTGCCGATATCGCCGACGGTATGGGCGCTGAGGAAGAACTCCTCGTAGGCACACGACAGGCAGTCGTGCATCGGCCCGACGCCCAGACGGTTGGCCACCACCTCGGCGCCCATGCCGCCAGAGCCGTAGTTGATCATGAACGAGTCACGTGCCGGCTCCAGCACATGCCCCATCACCGGGTCCGCCCAGTAACCGGGGAAGGCCTGGGTACCGGCCACCTCGTCGGCGAACTGCGAAGCGAAATCACGGAAGGCTTCGAGGCGGTTGGGCAATGCCGGGTTGCGCTTGCCGACGCTTTCCAGCGGGTAGGTCGCACGCGGGAAGCTGCCATCGGGGTTGGGGCCCATGACGATGGCATCGGTTTCGCTGCTGAGGATCTCGTTGCCATCGACCATGGCAATGATCGGTTTGCCGGCCTTGCCTTCTGCGATCCACGGTTGGACCTGCGGATAACGTGCCTCGTAGTCGATCACCGGCTGGCCGGTGGCGGTACGGCCTGAGGTGGCCAGGCGCATTTCCTCTTCGGTCAGGGTGTTGCGATAGGTCCGTCCAGCCTTGGGCACCACCACCACCTGGCCAAACAAACCATTGGCGACATTCCCGGCATTGCCTTCACCGCCAAAGGGCGCGCCACGGCTGGAGGCGGCAAAGGCGCCCTCGCGCTCGGCGTAGAGCGTGTAGCTGCGGGTGCCGCCCGGGGCGATCAGGAAGTTGGCGTTGCGCCCGGTATTGGCGGCGATGTCGGCGATGCTGTTGACCGCCTGCATGCCGTTGACCTGGAAGCCGACATGGCGATCGCTGACCTGTTCGTCGGCGACGAAGTGTTCGTCGTCCTCGACTTCAGGTAGCTCGACCTCTTCGCCCTCCTCGCCCTCGGCTTCCTCGGGGTGAATGCCGTGCTTGTTGGGATTGGTCTGGTAAGCGAGCAAGTTGGTGAGGTTGACCGTCAGGCAGTCGCCTGCGGCAACCCGCAGCACGATCGGGCGCGGGCGTTTGTCCGGGCGCAGGGTGACCTTGCCCGGCACCGCAGCGCCGCCCTGGCTCAGCGGAACGTGATGCTCATCGACCACATCGTGGCGCAGGGCGAACATCATGCCATTGGCGTTCTGCGCGCCCAGGCGGTTGAACATCAACGGCTGGTCCAACGCCACCACATTGGCCACCAGGGTGCGCTGGCACTGCACGGCCGCTTCGCCAGTGGCCTGCCAGGCCAGCACGGCCAGGGCGAGTGACGTCAGGATGGAGCCTTTGGGCGGGGTCTTCATGCTGCACCTCCGGGGACACAGGGACTCTGCGAGGTGCCGGAGCAAGGGTCATGCCATGGGAAAAAATCTTGTGCTTTCAGTAGCTTGTATGTCCAAAGGGATCGCAGTGGGGGCGATTCCCCACTGCAATTCCCCTTTATCGGGGGTCATGTCCGCAACGAGAACTGGTTCACTGCCTTGGGCAGGCCAAGGTGCTCGCGCAGCGTGCTGCCCTGGTATTCGCGTCGAAACAATCCGCGCCGCTGCAGCAACGGCACCACTTCCTCGACGAACACCCGCGCGCCTGAAGGAAACATGTCGGGCATGATGTTGAAACCATCTCCCGCCCCGGCCAGGAACCACTCGGCCAGAGTATCGGCGACCTGCTCAGGGGTGCCGACCGCCAGCCGATGGCCCACCAGGATGCGTCGTGACAACTGGCGGATGGTCAGGTTTTCGCGCCGGGCCAGGTTCAGCTGCGCCTCGAGAAAGCCATGGGAGCCCTGCTCGAACGCTGCCACCGGGCCGATCCTGGCCCAGGGCAAGGGTGCATCCGGGTCCAGCTCGCGGGCATCGATACCGATGCGTCCGGCCACTTGCTGCAACAGGCCATGCTCGCCATGCCAGGCGTTGAGCTCGTCGAAACGCGCATGGGCCTCGGCCTCGGTGCTGCCGATCACCGTCGACAGCCCCGGCATGATCTTCAGGTGCCTCGGGTCTCGCCCCCAGGCCTTGGCGCGGGCCTTCATCTCCCGGTAGAAGGCTTGCCCGTCAGGCAAGGTGGTCTGGGTGGTGAAGATTGCATCGGCATAGCGCGACCCCAGCGCCTTGCCGCCTTCGGAAGAACCCGCCTGGACCAGGACCGGACGCCCCTGGGGCGAGCGTGGCAGGTTCAGCGGACCTTTGACCTGAAAGTGCCGCCCCTTGAAATCGAGGGTGTGGACCTTGTCCGGATCGGCGAAACGCCCTCCCGCCCGGTCACCGATCACGGCATCCTCTTCCCAGCTGTCCCACAGCTTGAGCGTCACCTCGAGAAATTCCTCGGCGCGGCCATAGCGATCGACATGCAGCGGCGCACCCGCCAGGCCGAAATTCTGCGCGGCCGCGTCGCCGGCGTTGGTGACCACGTTCCATGCCGCACGCCCACCGCTGATGTGATCCAGCGAGGCGATGCGCCGGGCCAGGTTGAACGGTTCGTTGTAGGTACTCGAACAGGTGGCGATCACCCCGATGCGCTCGGTGGCGGCGGCCAAGGCGGTCAGCAGCAGGGTCGGTTCCAGCCGTCCACCCGGCTGGCTGGCGACATCGCCGGGCAACGCCGGGCCGTCCGCAAGAAAGACCGCATCCAGGCAACCCTTTTCCGAAATCCGGGCAATATCGCGGTAGTAGGCGACATCGACATAGGCGTCGATGGCCGCCTCGCCCTGGCGCCACGCTCCGGCGTGGGCGCCGAACCCCAGGATGTTCATGCCCAGGCTCATCTGCGCTACATCTGTGCTCATGAGGCTCTCCCTGCACTCAGAATCGGAAGGCAACGCCAGTGGTCACGTTGAACGCGTCCCCTGGGTAGAAATTCGCAGAATCGCGCCCGCCTGCGTCATAGGCTGTGTTGGTGGCACTGGCATAGCGCTGGTTGGTGAGGTTGCGCAGGTCGGCGAACACCTCCCACTTGCGGCTTGGCGCCTGGTAGCCGAACTTGGCGCCCCACAACAGGTACGACGGGGTCTGCCAGGTGTTGGCGTAGTCGATGTAGTAGCTCGACGCCGCACGCAGGTTGAGCGAGGCGTAGAAACCACTGGCCTGGCGATAGGCGAGCTCGGCCTGGTAGACCTGGCGCGGCAGGCCGGGCAGCTCGTTGTCGCCGAAACGTCCGTCGTGGCGATACTTGAAGTCGTTGAGGGTGTAGGCCTGGCGCAGGTCGAGCGTGTCGCCGTTGGCACCGGTCCACAGCAACGCATTGAGCCCCGCCTCGATGCCTTGATGCAGGGTCGGGCTGGCGTTGGAGGTGGCCGTGAGCTGGTCCTGGGTGGCGGTTGCCTGTTGCACGACCACGGTCAACAGCTCTTTCTGCACCCAGGAGCGGTACAGGGTCAGGCTGCCATCGAAGATCCCCTGGTTGCCGCGCACCCCCACCTCGAAGGTGGTGGCCTTCTGCGGCCGGACATCGTAGAGGAAAGGATTGCTGGTGCTGCCCAGTTGCCAGGTCACCGGCGGGTCGATACTGCGGCTGACGTTGCTGAACAACTGGAATTCGGGATTGATCTGGTAGCGCAGGCCCAGGCGCGGCGCCAGGTCGTTCTCGACGTATTCGACGCTAGTGGGGAAGTTGCTGGGGTTGGCCGCGGTCAGGGTGCTCGCCTCGATCTCGCCCTTGCGGCGGATGTTGACGAACGAGAGCCCCGACGACAACCACAGGTCATCGGCCAGTTGCAGCTCGTTGGCCAGGGTCAGCACGGTATCGCGCGAACCGGTGTAGTTGGTTTCCTGGGTCTTGAGCCCGGTGGCGCGGCTGTGCGCCTTGACATCGGCCAGGTAGGCGCGGGTGTTGCTGAAGATCACGCTGCTGTCACTGGGCAGGCCGAGGAAGGTGTCGCCGGTACGCAGGTAGCGCAGGGTCAGGTTGATATCCTTCGAGCGCCAATCCTGCGGCGCCACGGCATAACGCCAGCCATTGAGCAGCGGGTAGTTGTTGTACGACGCGCCGACTTCGAGCCTGGCGCCATCGTCGAAGGTGTAGGTGGTCTTGTTGCCGATGAAGGTGGTGCCGTCCTTGCGCCGCCCGGTGGGCACCAGATTGCTGCGCGGATCATGCTTGAGCTGTGCGCGGGTCAGGGTGTTGCCGTTGATCAATTGCTCTTCGCGGTACTTGAAGAACACACGGGTCTGCAGCTTGGGGCTGAACACGTGGCCGAAGTTGGCGGCGATGCCACGGCCTTCGTTGCTGGCGTGATCCTGGTAGCCGTCGCGCTCGTTGTGCAGCACGTTGATGTAGTAATCGCTGTCGCCCACCACTCCACCGGTGCTCAGCTGCTGCTTGCGGTAGCCATAGCTGCCGACTTCGAAGCGCGCGTAGTTGCCGGGGTCGGTGCGGCCGGTCTTGCTCACCATGTTGATCGCCCCGCCCAGCGCCAACGCGCCGTACTCGTAAGCGTTGGCGCCGTAGAGCACCTCGGTGTGATCCACCGCCTGCATGTCGAGAAAGTCTTCCTGGGTGCCGCCGGGGCCGGTGATCGGCAGACCGTCGAAGAGGAACTTGGTGCCCAGCACGTAGCCTTGGTAGAAGGTATTGAGCCCCGAGCCGCGGATCGAGATCTTGTTCGCAGCAGTACCGCTGGTGCCCTGGGCGAACACACCGGGCTGCAGCGCCAGTACGTCCTCGGCGTTGGCCGCACGGCCCTGCTCGACTTTGCGGTTGTCGACCACCGCCGTATTGCCAGCAACCTTCTGCAGGCGCTTCTGGTCCTGCTGGGCGCCGGTTGCCGCAGCGCCGGTGACCGTCACCGTGCCCAAGGTGGATTCCTCGGCGGCCAGCGTTGCCGGGCTGAAGGCGGCCAGTAACAACGGCAGGCTGGCGGCGGTCACCAGGCTGAAACGCGGCTGAGCGGAAAATCGGACTTTCGCGCGCACTACTGATACTCCCCATTTATAGATAGGACCGTGTTTCGCTGTTGTTCACGAAGTACGGTCGGGTATTCAAATGGGGTTATTGCAGTTGTTGTGCCAAGGCACTGAATACACTATTTCAGCGATTCACGTGTTGGATGACGGGCTATTTGTACAACCCGCTGTTCAATAAACAACAGTTCAAGGCCACACCAGAAAATTCAGCTTTGATTCGGGCATTTCGATATAACGACCGCTGTTTGAAACTCAACAACCGGCCAACAGAAGTTCTCTGGGAACACACAACTTTCAATCCTTCGCGCGCTGTATCGGGCGTTCCGGCGCCTTCGCGGGCAGTCGAGGCGCCGAACCGCCGCGCCTGCAGCAGGTGGTGACCTGTCTGCAGGTGCGGATTCATCAATCAACGCTGCTCGAACACCGGATACGACGCCTGCTCGATCGCTGCCATGGCCTGCGCCTCGGTCATCACACCGGACTCGGCCAGGATCGCCAGCAGCGAGCGCCCTTCACGCACCGACTGACGCGCCAGTTTGCTGACCTGGGCATAACCCAGGCGCGGCACCAGGGCCGTCGCCACCGCCATCGAATCGGTCAAATGCGCCAGGTTGCGGGCTTGGTCAGCCTGGATGCCGGCCACGCACTTTTCACGAAAACGCTGGATGCCCTGAGTGAGCAAGGTGATGCTGTCGAACACTCGCGAGGCCACCACCGGCTCGAAATGGTTGATCTCGAGCTCGCCGTACTGCACTGCCTGAGCCACTGCCACATCGTTGCCGATGATCGCGAAGCTCAGCTGGATCATCGCCATCGGCAGCACCGGATTGACCTTGCCGGGCATGATCGAGGAGCCGGCCTGGGCTTCGGGCAGCTTGAGTTCGCCCATGCCGCCCACCGGCCCCGACGATAGCTTGGTCAGGTCGGCGGCGATTTTCGCCAGCGAGGTGGCGCAGGTACGCAGCTCACCAGATACGCGGCCGAACACATCCATGTTCTGCATCGCATCGAAGGGGTTGGCTGGCGCCTGGTAGGCGACACCGGTGATCTTCACCAGATGCCGGTAGACCGCCGCGCGGTAAGCCTTCGGCGCGCCGAAACCGGTGCCGATGGCGGTGCCGCCCAAAGGCAGTGTGTGCAGCTTTTCACGCACGGCAACCAGTTCGTCGGCCAGGCGGTGAGTCAGCGCGGCGTACCCCCCGAACAACTGCCCCAGACGCATGGGCTGGGCGTCCTGCAGGCAGGTGCGGCCCAAGTGCAGGATATCGGCGAACTGCAGCGCCTTGGCATCGAACACCTGGGCCAGCAGGCGCACCTGCTCGATCAGCCCGGCAAGCATGGCGTGGGTGGCGATCTTCAACGCCGCCGGGTACACGTCGTTGGTGGACTGGGAGATGTTGACGTGGTCGTTGGGGTGCACCACCTCATAGCTGCCCGGCGCATGGCCGAGGAACTGCTGGGCACGGTTGGCGATGACTTCGTTGAAGTTCATGTTGGTCGAGGTGCCGCCTGAGCCCTCCAGCAGATCGACGATCAGCGAGTCGTCGCATGCACCGGCCATCACCGCCTGGCAAGCTTGGGCAATGGCGTCGGCCTGGGCCTGGGCGATCACGCCGCATTCATGGTTGGCCAGCGCTGCGGCCCACTTGCACTGGGCAAAGGCATCACGAAAGGCCGGGTAATGGGCGATGCTCAGCGGCGACACGCTCAGGTTGTCGAAGCCGCGCAGCGAGTTCACGCCATAGAGTTTGTCGGCGCCAATTCGCACTTCGCCCACATAGTCCTGCTCGACGCGTGCATCGAGGCGATCAAAAGTACTCACGGGTATTTCCCTCTTCGAATTTGACTAATGCCTCGACGCCCTTGCCCAGCGCCGCAAGCCGCGGCAGGAAGGCATCGAGGATGACAGCACGCGCCGACTCGCAGGCATCTGCGAAGAAGGCGCCGTATTCGTTGCGCCGCGCCACCAGATAGAGCGAGCGCTCCAGGCTCAGCTCAGGCGTCAGGTGCGCGGTGACGTTGTCGACCCAGGGCATGGCCTGCAGAAAGCACATCGGGCTGGTCACCGCCCAGCCGATGCCTTCGGCGACCATCGCGGTCAGGGCGTCGGCGTTGTCCAGCTCCAGGCGGTTGGGCACCCGCACATTGAGGCCGCGCAGGTGCCGCTCGATCTGCAGGCCGACCTGCGACAGGCGATTGAAACGCACCACCGGCAACACATTGGCCAGCGCCCGCACATCGTCGAGGCTGTGCAGCTCTCGCCCCAGCGCCTTGGGCGTAATCACGAAATAGCGCTCGGTGAACAAGCGATAGCGGATCACGTCGTTGGCATCCATCAGCGGATCGCTGGTGACGATCAGGTCCAGGTCGCGGCGCAGCAACGACTCGCCCTGCTGCGGGCTGAGGCCGGTACGCACCGACAACTGCGTGACCTGGCCAAGCATCTGGCGGGTGAACATCGAACCACAGGTAGCGGCGAAGGAATCGACCAGGCCAATGCGCAGGTCGGGTTTGACCCCGCGCCCGGCATCGAGCACCTGCGCCTTGAGATTGGACAACTCCTCGCTGAGCAGCGCGCCCCGGTTGCGCAGGGCCAGGCCGAACGCAGTCAGGGTCAGCGGCCGCGTGGTGCGGTCCACCAGCACCACGCCAAGATCGTCCTCCAGCTGGCGTACCAACTGCGACACCCCGGATTGGGAGATGCCCATGCGACTGGCCGCACCGGACATGCTGCCCTCCTCGGCCACAGCGATGAACACCTGGACCGCGTACATGTCGATGAGTCTGTTGCCAGGCATGCTCAAGCTCCCGTGTTGATGATCAATGGGCGTTCAACGGCCGTTCTTCCGGCTTGCCGGCACCATCGTCCGGCGTCACCGCTGCCAGGCGCTCCTGGCTGGTTTCCGGGGCGAACAGGTGGCAGAACACACCACCAAACAGCAGCACCCCGACGCACACGCCCAGCGCCGTGTGCACCCCCAGATGCTGCACGGCGATCGGCAACAGGAAGGTGGCGAACGCCGAGCCGAAGCGGCTGGCGGCCACGGCCAGGCCGATGCCCGAAGCACGCAGGTGGGTGGGGAACAGCTCCGGCGGGTAGACGAACTCCAGGTTGACCGCTGCCGCAAGCACGCAAGCAAAGAAGCCAAACGCGATGATGGTGCCCAGCGCCCCGAAGCTGGCCCAGGCCAGCACGGCCAGGCCCACGGCGCTCAGATAGAAGGTGCCGATCAAGAAGCTGCGGCGCGAAATGCGGTCGATGATCAGCAGGCCGAACAATGCGCCAAACATCAACAGCACGTTGTAGACCAGGCCGCCGACGAACTTGTCCTGCACGTTCAGTGCTTCGAGCACACGCGGCGCGAAGGTGCCCAAGGCGAAGAACGGAATCACCTGGCAGGTGTAGAACACGCAGCCGACCAGGGTGTTCTTGCGCCAGCGGCGGCTGAACAGCTCGCTGAAGCTGCCGCGTTGCTGCGCCGCTGCCGGTGGTGCGGCAGGCAAGGTCACGTGCGCACCGAACTTGGCCTGGACGATGGTCAGCGCCTCGGCACTGCGACCGCGCGCCATCAGCCAGATCGGCGACTCCGGCACACCCAGGCGCAACGGCAGGATCAACAAGGCCGGCACGCCGCTCAAGGCCAGCATCAGGCGCCAGGCGTCCGGGCCGATATCACGAATGGCGAAGCCCACCAGGTATGCGGCGACATAACCTGCGGCCCAGGCGGCGGCCAGGACACTCAACAAACGCCCGCGATAACGGCGTGGGGCGAACTCGGTGACCAGCGACTTGCTCACCACATAGTCGAACCCCAGCACCAGTCCGAGCAGCAGGCGCAGTGCCAGAAGTTGCTCGGGGGAAGTAACGAAGAACTGCGAAGCTGAAATAACCGCGAACAGCAACATGTCCCAGGCAAAAATACGGCGCCTGCCGAACTTATCGGCCAAGGGCCCTGCAAACAAACTGCCGAGAAACAGACCGGCCAGTGACGCCGCGCCGAGCAAACCCATCCATAGCGCATTCAATTGCAACGGCCCCGCCGCCATGCTGACCGCGATGCCGATAATCCCTAGCACGAATCCGTCACTGAATTGACCGCCCGTACCACTGAACACCGTCTTGAGATGAAAACGGCTGAGTGGGAGGTCTTCGAACGAAACTTGGCTACTCATTCGTGTCTCCACTTGCTTCTTGTAGTTGTGAGCCGGCTCGGGTGGCCGGTTACGAATGAGTCTACGGTCACAACTTCAGCAAAACAGCAGGTGCACTGACAGTATCAAGAATGCTGATAGTGTAAGCCGCAATTGTTGATGAAGCCGGGCAGCCGATATGCGGTCGCTCGTCTGGCAATTACTTGCAGGGGGAACTCTGGCCAATGGCCTCATCTCTTAATTGCATGCACGAGATCCCTTGGGCTGTAATGCTTCTGGAGGACTGATCATGCGTTATTCACTGCTTGTTCCGGCACTGCTGCTGTGCATCCCCGCAGGGTCCGCCCTGGCCCGCGTCGACGCGGGCGACGTGGCCACCTCGGCAGGTGTTTCTGCTTCGCTCTACTCCACGTTCAAGGATGACAAACGGATCATCCCGGCACGCGACGAACTGTCTGCGTTCGTGGCCAGTGGCGGCGCGATTCGCGGAGCCTATGTGGAGTCGGCGCTGGAGCAGGTGCGCAAGAGCCATCCTGGGTTGCAGGTCAGTGATGAAGAGCTGGCCAAGGCGCTGCTGTCGCAGGATGAGGTTGTCGCGGACCATTGATGACGGTGGTGTTCTTTTCGCGGGCATTGGATTGCCTTTGCCGGAGCAACCTTGCCCGCGAAAAGAACAGCCGTGATCTCAACCTTATCCCCGCCACTGTGAAGGGCTCACCCCAGTCTTGCGCCTGAACACTCTGGCCAGCGCCGAAGGGCTCTGATACCCCACCTCATCCGCCACCAGAGCCAGCGGCCTGCCCTCGCGGATACGCTTCTGCGCAAGGCCGATACGCCAATCCGCCAGGTAGTCCCCCGGCGTGCTGCCCACCACCGTCCGAAAGTGCGCGGCAAAGCTCGCCCGCGACATCCCCGCCAAGGATGCCAGCGCCTCCACAGTCCAGCTGTGCGCAGGGGCGTCATGCATCGCCACCAGCGCCCGCGACAAGCGCTTGTCGGCCAGCCCCGCCAACATGCCCGAAGCCATCTGGCCCTCCCCGAGCAACTGCCGCAACAGCTGGATCACCATCAGCTCGAACAACCGGTTGAGCACCAGTTCGCGACCGCAGTCGTCGCCGAAGGCTTCAGTGAACAGCCAGTCGCTGCTGGCCTGAAGCCCGGTCAGGGCGCTCAGCGGGCTTACCAGCGCGTCCGGCAGTGCACGGGTCAGCGGATTGTCCGGGCCGCCGGTGAAATCCAACGTGGCGCAGACCAGCTCGGCATTGTCCGCCTCGCTGGCCAGCAGTTGGTGGGACTGAGGGCGTACCAGCAAAATCAGGCTGGGCTCTTCCAGCACCTGCTCCTGGCCGGCCGGCCCCCTGAAACGCAAGCGACCTGCGCGCAGCAGATGCACATGACCACTGCGCTGCTCGCCTTCGAAGCGCGAGATGCCGCAGAAGCCGCCCTGGTGGAATGTCGAGGCGTGGAAGTCGAAATGGTTGAGCAACGTGGCGAGGCGGTCCATGGCAGGTCCAGCTTTAGACGATCAGTCGCATAAGCTGGACGATCTGAACCCGAATAGCAATTCCTGCTGGGTAATCTGTACCCAAGCTTGAACAACAAGCTCCCCACTCAGATAGGAGATTCACCATGACTCGCATCGCCGCCCTGACCCTCGAACAAGCCCCTGAAGCCGCCCGCCCTGCCCTGCAAGGCGTGGAAAAAGGCCTGGGCTTCCTGCCCAACGCCTTCGCCACCATGGCCCACTCCCCAGCCGCACTCAACGGCTACATGGCCTTGGCCCAGGCCATGGGCAAGAACAGCCTGACCCCGGCCGAACGCGAGGTCGTGGCACTGGCTGCTTCCCAGGTCAATGGTTGTGAGTACTGCGTGGCCGCACACAGCTTCTTCGGCGGCAAGTCCGGGCTGAGCGAGGCCGATATGCAGGCCGCACGCGCCGGCACCCTGAATCCGGTGGCCGTGCTTGCCCGCGCGGTAACGCTGAACCGCGGCCAGGTGCCCGACGGTGTGCTGGCCGAAGTGCGCGCCGGTGGCCTGGACAATGCGCGGATCGTCGACGTGATCGCCCAGGTGACGCTGCTGACCCTGACCAACTACCTGAACAACGTGGCCCGGACCGAAGTGGACTTCCCACCACGCGGGGCCTGACCGGCCAGCAGAACAGCCCTCTCGCGGGACAGCCCGCGACAGGGCTCGCCCTGCCACAGCACACTTTCAAAAAAACCCTGAAAGTCTAACTTCCATAACGATGTTTTTCAGCCAAACCACGTTAGCTAAGGTATGCCCATCGCTCATCGATACCCAAGGAACCCCCCATGAAAGCCATCGTCTTCACCGAACACGGTCTGCCCATCGACAGCGACCAGGCCCTGTTCGACAGCGAACTGCCCCGCCCCACCCCAGGCCCACGCGACCTGCTGGTGGAGGTCCAGGCCATTTCAGTCAACCCGGTCGACACCAAGATCCGCGCCGGCGCCGGCAAGACGGCCCCGCGGGTACTGGGTTGGGATGCGGTCGGGACCGTCCGTGAAATCGGCAGCGAAGTCACCCTGTTCCAGCCCGGTGACCAGGTCTATTACGCCGGCGCCATCGATCGCCCCGGCAGCAACAGCCAATTGCACCTGGTCGACGAACGCATCGTCGGCCACAAGCCCCGTAGCCTGGACAACGCCAGCGCTGCCGCACTGCCACTGACGTCGATCACCGCCTGGGAATTGCTGTTCGACCGACTGGGCGTCCCTGAAAACGGTGGCCACGGCCAGAGCCTGCTGATCATCGGCGCGGCCGGTGGCGTGGGTTCGATCCTGCTTCAACTGGCACGCCAACTCACCGGCCTCACCGTGATCGGCACCGCCTCGCGCCCCGAAACCCGTCAGTGGGTGAGCGAGCTGGGCGCGCACCATGTGATCGACCACAGCCAGCCGCTGGTCGAGCAACTGAACGCCATTGGCTACCCCGAGGTCGACCTGGTGATCAGCCTGACCCACACCGATAGTCACTTTGCGCAACTGATCGCGGCGCTGCGCCCCCAGGGCAAGCTGGCGCTGATCGACGATCCGGCCAGCCTCGACGTGGTGCCGCTCAAGCGCAAATCGCTGTCGCTGCACTGGGAGCTGATGTTCACCCGTTCGCTCTATCAGACCAGCGACATGATCAAGCAGCACGAATTGCTGGAGCGGGTGGCGAAACTGATCGACGATGGTGTGCTCAAGACCACGCTGGGTGAGCATTTCGGCACCATCAATGCCGCCAACCTGCGTCGCGCCCATGCGCTGATCGAAAGTGGACGGGCCAAGGGCAAGATCGTGCTGGAAGGGTTCGAGGACTGACTTCGGCCATGTGGTGAGGGGGGCGCGGGCACGTCGAAACACTGCGCCCCTCACTGCCACATGTGTCGCCATCGATAAACAGGCTCGACATATCATTCCGCGTGATAATGACCTTCGCGCCATTCGATTCGTTCCTGTAACGCAACACACTCATGATCCGCCCACTATCAATACAGTGGCGGAGTTCTCCATGGAATATTCATTCAAGGCCCTGCGCTATCCCCTCGCTGCCCTGGCAGTGGCGGTGATCAGCGCTTGCGGTAAAACCCCCGACGCCATGCAGGCTCCCGCCGCCCCCAAGGTGAGCGTGGCCAAGGTGATCGAGCAGCCGATCAACGAATGGGATGAGTTCACCGGACGCCTGGAAGCCCCGGAAACCGTGGAAGTCCGCCCGCGCGTCTCCGGCCAGATCGACTTGGTGGCCTTCACCGAAGGCGCCCAGGTCAAGAAAGGCGACCTGCTGTTCCAGATCGACCCACGCCCGTTCCAGGCTGAAGTCCGTCGTCTCGAAGCCCAATTGCAACAGGCCAAGGCCACCGCCATCCGCAGCGCCAACGAAGCCCGCCGTGGCGAGCGCCTGCGCGACAGCAACGCCATCTCCGCCGAGCTTGCCGAATCGCGCAGCAGCGCCGCCGCCGAGGCCCGCGCCGGGGTGGATGCGATCCAGGCCCAGCTCGACCTGGCCCGCCTGAACCTGAGCTTCACCCGGGTCACCTCGCCGATCAGTGGCCGCGTCAGCCGTGCCGACTTCACCGCTGGCAACATCGTCACCGCCGACGTCACCCCGCTGACCAGCGTGGTCTCCACCGACAAGGTCTACGCCTACTTCGACGCCGACGAGCGCGTGTACCTCAAGTACACCCAGCTTGCCCGCCAGGGCCAGCGCGGCCAGGCCACCCCGGTGTACCTGGGCCTGACCAACGAGACCGGCAACCCGCACCTGGGCCAGATGAACTTCGTCGACAACCAGGTCAACCCGCGCACCGGCACCATCCGTGGTCGCGCCGTGTTCGACAACAGCGACGGCCAGTTCACCCCGGGCCTCTACGCCCGCCTGAAGCTGGTCGGCAGCGCCAAGTACGACGCCGTGCTGATCAATGACGAAGCGGTCGGCACCGACCTTGGCAAGAAGTTCGTGCTGGTCATGGACAAGGACAACAAGGCCGCCTACCGCGCGGTGGAACTGGGTCCGAAGCTCGAAGGCCTGCGTATCGTGCGCAGCGGCCTGAGCAAGGACGACCGCATCGTGGTCAAGGGCCTGCAGCGTGTGCGCCCAGGCTCGCCGGTCACCCCGGAGGAAACCCCGATGGCCAGTGAAGAAACCCTCGCCACCCTCGCCCGTCAGCGCCAGGCGCTGGAAGCCAGCAATCCGGCACCGGCGGTGGCAGGTTCGAACGTGAAAGTCGCCAGTGCCCAGGCACCGCGCGGTTAAGGGACAACATCGATGAACTTCTCGAAATTCTTCATCACCCGCCCGATCTTCGCCGCCGTGCTGTCGCTCGTGCTGCTGATCGCCGGTGGCATCTCGCTGTTCCAGTTGCCGATCAGCGAATACCCGGAAGTAGTGCCACCGACCGTGGTCGTGCGCGCCAACTTCCCAGGCGCCAACCCCAAGGTGATCGGCGAAACCGTCGCCGCACCGCTTGAACAAGCCATTACCGGTGTCGAGAACATGCTGTACATGTCCTCGCAGTCCACCGCCGATGGCAAGCTGACCCTGACCATCACCTTCGCCCTGGGCACCGACCTGGACAACGCGCAGGTGCAGGTACAGAACCGCGTGACCCGGACGCAGCCCAAGCTGCCCGAGGAAGTGACGCGCATCGGTATTACCGTCGACAAGGCATCGCCCGACCTGACCATGGTCGTGCACCTGACCTCGCCGGACCAGCGCTACGACATGCTCTACCTGTCCAACTACGCCATCCTCAACATCAAGGACGAGCTGGCGCGCCTGGGCGGTGTCGGTGACGTGCAGCTGTTCGGCATGGGCGACTACTCCCTGCGTGTATGGCTGGACCCGAACAAGACCGCCTCGCGCAACCTGACGGCCAGTGACGTGGTCGCGGCGATCCGCGAACAGAACCGCCAGGTTGCCGCCGGCCAATTGGGCGCTCCGCCCGCCCCCGGCTCGACCAGCTTCCAGTTGTCGATCAACACCCAGGGCCGTCTGGTCAGCGAGGAAGAGTTCGAGAACATCATCATCCGCGCCGGTGCCGATGGCGAAATCACCCGCCTGAAAGACATCGCCCGGGTAGAGCTGGGCTCCAGCCAGTACGCCCTGCGCTCGCTGCTGAACAACCAGCCGGCGGTGGCGATCCCGATCTTCCAGCGCCCAGGCTCCAACGCCATCGAGATCTCCGACGAAGTGCGGGCGAAGATGGCCGAGCTGAAGAAGGACTTCCCGGAAGGAATGGACTACAGCATCGTCTATGACCCGACCGTGTTCGTGCGCGGCTCGATCGAAGCGGTGGTGCACACCCTGTTCGAAGCCCTGGTGCTGGTCGTGCTGGTGGTGATCCTGTTCCTGCAGACCTGGCGCGCCTCGATCATCCCGCTGATGGCCGTACCGGTCTCGCTGATCGGCACCTTCGCGGTGATGCACCTGTTCGGCTTCTCGCTCAACGCGCTGTCGCTGTTCGGGCTGGTACTGGCGATCGGTATCGTGGTGGACGATGCCATCGTCGTGGTGGAGAACGTCGAGCGCAACATCGGCCTGGGCCTGCAGCCGATGGAGGCCACGCAAAAAGCCATGAGCGAGGTGACCGGCCCGATCATCGCCACCGCCTTGGTACTGTGCGCGGTGTTCGTACCGGCGGCGTTCATTTCCGGCCTTACCGGGCAGTTCTACAAGCAGTTCGCCCTGACCATCGCCATCTCGACCGTGATCTCGGCGTTCAACTCGCTGACCCTGTCGCCGGCCCTGGCTGCGGTACTGCTCAAGGACCACCATGCGCCCAAGGACCGCTTCTCGCGGTTCCTGGAAAAACTGCTGGGTAGCTGGCTGTTCAAGCCGTTCAACCGCTTCTTCGACCGTGCCAGCCACAGCTACGTCGGCGGCGTGCGCCGGGTCATCCGTTCCAGCGGCATCGCCCTGTTCGTCTACGCCGGCCTGATGGGCCTGACCTACCTGGGCTTCTCGTCCACACCGACCGGCTTCGTTCCGGCGCAGGACAAGCAGTACCTGGTGGCCTTCGCCCAGTTGCCTGACGCCGCCAGCCTCGACCGCACGGAGGCAGTGATCAAGCGCATGAGCGAAATCGCCCTCAAGCAACCGGGCGTTGCCGACTCGGTGGCCTTCCCGGGCCTGTCGATCAACGGCTTCACCAACAGCCCCAACAGCGGCATCGTGTTCACCCCGCTCAAGCCGTTCGACGAGCGCAAGGACCCGAGCCAGTCGGCACAGGCCATCGCGGCAGCGCTGAACGCGCAGTTCGCCGATATCCAGGACGCCTACATCGCGATCTTCCCGCCGCCACCGGTACAGGGGCTGGGCACCATCGGCGGTTTCCGCCTGCAGATCGAGGACCGCGGCAACCTGGGCTACGAGGCGCTGTACAAGGAAACCCAGAACGTCATCGCCAAGAGCCGCAGCGTGCCTGAGCTCGCCGGGTTGTTCACCAGCTACCAGGTCAACGTGCCACAGGTCGATGCCGCCATCGACCGGGAAAAGGCCAAGACCCATGGCGTGGCGATCACCGACATCTTCGACACCCTGCAGGTCTACCTGGGCTCGCTGTACACCAACGACTTCAACCGCTTTGGCCGGACCTACCAGGTCAACGTCCAGGCTGAACAGCAGTTCCGTCTCGACGCCGAGCAGATTGGCCAGTTGAAGGTGCGCAACAACCTGGGCGAGATGATCCCGCTGGCGACCTTCCTCAAGGTCAGCGACACCTCCGGTCCCGACCGCGTGATGCACTACAACGGCTTCATCACTGCCGAAATCAACGGTGCCGCAGCCCCAGGCTACAGCTCCGGCCAGGCCGAGGCGGCGATCGAGAAGCTGCTCAAGGAAGAGCTGCCCAACGGCATGACCTACGAGTGGACCGACCTGACCTATCAGCAGATCCTCTCGGGCAACACCGCGCTGTTCGTGTTCCCGCTCTGCGTACTGCTGGCCTTCCTGGTGCTGGCTGCCCAGTACGAAAGCTGGAGTCTGCCACTGGCGGTGATCCTGATCGTACCGATGACCCTGCTGTCGGCCATCACCGGGGTGATCATCTCCGGGGGTGACAACAACATCTTCACCCAGATCGGCCTGATCGTACTGGTGGGCCTGGCGTGCAAGAACGCGATCCTCATCGTCGAGTTCGCCAAGGACAAGCAGGCCGAGGGCCTGGATCCACTGGCCGCCGTGCTGGAAGCCTGCCGCCTGCGTCTGCGTCCGATCCTGATGACCTCGATCGCCTTCATCATGGGTGTGGTGCCGCTGGTGTTCTCCTCCGGTGCCGGTGCCGAGATGCGTCATGCCATGGGCGTGGCGGTGTTCTCGGGGATGATCGGGGTGACCGTGTTCGGCCTGTTCCTGACGCCGGTGTTCTTCAACCTGATCCGCCGTCACGTCGAACGTCGCCAGGCCCGCAAGGCCGAGCGTGTGCAAGCGCTGGAGAATCATGCATGAACCTGCTCAAACCCCTGACTCCTAGCCTTCTGGCGCTGGCCCTGGCGGCCTGCGCGGTGGGCCCGGACTACAAGACCCCAGATACCCAGCCTGCGCGTTTCGATACTGAAACACCGGCCAAGGCCCTGGACCGCAGCCGCTTCGAAAGCAGCTGGTGGAAGCAGTTCGACGACCCGACCCTGAACCAGCTGGTGCAGGCATCGCTGCAGGGCAACCGTGACCTGCGCGTGGCCTTCGCCCGCCTCAAGGCCGCACGCTCGATCCGCGAGGACGTCTCCAACGACGACCTGCCGGTGGTCACCAGCCGCGCCAGCAGCGACATCGGCAAGGGCCAGATACCAGGCCAGACCGAGCGCCGCGTCAACAGCGAGCGCTACGACCTGGGCCTGGACATGGCCTGGGAGGTCGACCTGTTCGGCCGTATCCAGCGTCAGATCGAGGCCAGCAAGGCTCAGGAAGACGCCGCCGAAGCCGACCTGCAACAGTTGCAGGTCAGCCTGATCGCCGAGCTGGTGGACGCCTACGGCCAGCTGCGTGGCGCCCAGTTGCGCGAAAAGATCGCCCTGGCCAACCTCAAGACCCAGGAAGACTCGCGCAGCATCACCGTGACCCTGCGCGACACCGGGGTCGGCAACGAGCTGGATGTGGTGCGTGCCGATGCCCGCCTGGCGGCGGTCGAGGCCACCGTGCCGCAACTGCAGGCCGAGCAGGTGCGGGCGCGCAACCGTATCGCCACCCTGCTGGGTGAGCGCCCGGACGCGCTGAGCGTGGACCTGTCGCCCAAGCAACTGCCGGCCATCGCCAAGGCCCTGCCCGTCGGCGATCCAGGCGAGCTGCTGCGCCGCCGCCCGGACATCCGTAGCGCCGAGCGCCAGCTCGCCGCCGCGACCGCCAATGTGGGTGTGGCCACGGCCGACCTGTTCCCACGGGTCAGCCTGAGCGGCTTCCTTGGCTTTACCGCCGGACGCGGCTCGCAGATCGGTTCCTCCGCGGCCAATGCCTGGGCACTGGGCCCGAGCATCAGCTGGGCAGCCTTCGACCTGGGCAGCGTGCGTGCCCGTCTGCGCGGCGCCAAGGCCGACGCCGAAGGCGCGCTGGCAACCTACGAGCAACAGGTATTGCTGGCACTGGAAGAATCGTCCAACGCCTTCAGCGACTACGGCAAGCGCCAGCAACGGCTGCTGTCGCTGATCCGCCAGAGCGATGCCAGCCGCAAGGCCGCTGACCTCGCGTCGGTGCGCTACCGCGAAGGCACGGTGGATTATCTGGTGTTGCTCGATGCCGAGCGTGAAAAGCTTGCGGCCGAGGATGCCCAGGCCCAGGGCGAAGTCGAGCTGTATCGCGGCATCGTCTCGATCTACAAAGCGTTGGGCGGTGGCTGGCAGCCTGAGACCGTGGCCAGCGTGAGGTAAACCCGCCCGACCTGTTTCAACCTCTCCTTTGGTTGGTCCTCCCCCAACCCTTTGCCCCGCCGACCTTGGTCCGCGGGGCTTTTTTTGCAGCCTTGGCCGCGCGCACCCGTGTCAGGCTCATGACAAGGCGCGGATCAACGCCAGGATGTCGTCCCGGCTCACCACGGTGCGGCTCAGCGCATTGTGAATGGTGAAGCCTTCGATCAGCGCATCCAGTGCCCGCGCGGTCTTCTCGTCGAAATGCACCTGCAACGCCGCCCGCGAGCGAGCCATCCAGTCATCCATGATGTAGGTGTAGTCGGGGTGGCGCGAGACGAAGGCATAGAGTTCGAAGATCAGCAGCATCTGCCCGGAAGCTTTCCACAGCTCGCCACAGATCAGGTCGGCCAGCAGTTCGCGGGCATGCTCGGCATCACGCGCGTCGCCCAGGCGAGTGAAGTACTGATCGGCGATGCGGTTGGTCATCTTGACGAAGGCCGCCGCGACGATCTCCTGAATCGTGCTGAAGTGGTAGGTCATGGTCCCTGGCGAAACCCTGGCCTCGCTGGCGATGCGCCGGTAGGTGGCGCACACCGAACCGTCGCGCTGGATCACTCGCAACGCGGCGTCGATGATCTGTGCCTTGACGTCGCTGTCGCTGCTGTCCTGTTTTCGCGGCCTTGCCATGGTGGTCTCTTGAGGTGGATTCGCTGCAGAGCATACCAGCCAGGACGCTCGCCCGACATGCCGCACGATTCGTGCATCACAGCATTACGATGACCACGTTGTTCCACGATCTGAACGGAATAAGCTGGACTCGGGCGCTTACCGTGACGCCTACGCCTATGACCATTCGATCGCGAGTGACAGCCATGCATCGCCCCAGAACCCTCTACGACAAGCACCTCGATACCCACACCGTCTGCACCCTGGACGACCAGGGCCATGTGCTGCTGTACATCGACCGCCAGGTCGCCAACGAATACACCAGCCCGCAGGCGTTCAGCGGCCTCCGCGAAGCCGGGAGGCAGGTCTGGCGCCCGGCCTGTACGCTGGCTGTGGTCGACCACGTCAACCCCACCGCCCCTGTGCGCATCGCCACCATGCCTGATGCCGGTGGCGCACTGCAGGTCTCCTACTTCGAGCAGAACTGCCGCGACTTCGGCATCGAGCTGTTCGATGTGCTGGACAAGCGCCAAGGCATCGAGCACGTGGTAGCGCCCGAGCAAGGTTTCATCCTGCCCGGCATGGTGGTCGCCGCTGGCGACAGCCACACCACCACCTACGGCGCGCTGGGCGCCTTCGGTTTCGGCATCGGCACCTCGGAGATCGAGCACCTGCTGGCCACCCAGACCCTGGTCTACAAACGCCTGAAGACCCTGCGTGTCACGGTGACCGGCGAGCTGGGCGCAGGCCTGGTCTCCAAAGACATCATCATGCAACTGATCCGCCGCATCGGTGCCTCCGGTGCCACCGGCTATGCCATCGAGTTCACCGGCCCGACCATCAGTGCCCTGAGCGTCGAGGCGCGCATGACCATCTGCAACATGGCCGTGGAAGCCGGTGCCCGGGGTGCCTTCATGGCGCCTGACCAGAAAGTCTACGACTACCTTGCCGACAAGCCCCGCGCGCCCAAGGGCGAGCTTTGGGAGCAGGCGGTGCAGACCTGGCGCGACACACTGTTCAGTGACCCGGGCGCGCAGTTCGATCTGGAAGTTGCCCTTGATGTCGGCGAGCTGGCGCCGATGGTCACCTGGGGCACCAGCCCCGACCAGGCCGCCCCGATCGACCAGCAGATACCCGACCCGCTGCAAGAGCCCGACCTGATCCGCCGCCAGGACCTGCAACGCGTCTTGCGCTACATGGACCTGACACCCGGCATGCAGCTCGACCAGATCCCCATCAGCCATGCCTTCATCGGTTCGTGCACCAACGCCCGCATCGAAGACCTGCGCGATGCCGCCCGTGTGGTGCGCGGACGCCAGGTGGCGGCAGGCGTACGCGCAATGATCGTGCCCGGCTCCACCCAGGTGCGCGAACAGGCCGAACGTGAAGGCCTGGCGCAGTTGTTTCTCGATGCCGGTTTCGAATGGCGCCAGTCGGGCTGCTCCATGTGCCTGGCGATGAATGACGACGTGCTCAGCCCCGGCGACCGCTGCGCCTCGAGCACCAACCGCAACTTCGAGGGCCGCCAGGGCGCCGGCGCCCGCACGCACCTGATGAGCCCGGCGATGGTCGCCGCCGCAGCCGTCAGCGGCCACCTGGTCGATGTCCGCACTTTCTCCCTGGAGGCCTGAGCCATGCAACCCTTCCTCACCGAGACCGGCATCGCCGCCCCGTTCCTGGCCGCCAACGTCGACACCGACGTGATCATGCCCAAGCAGTTTCTCAAGGGCATCGATCGCAATGGCCTGGACCGCGGGGTGTTCTTCGACCTGCGTTTTGCCGCAAGCGGCGCGCCGAACCCGGAGTTCGTGCTCAACCAGGCACCGTGGCAGCAGGCGCGCTTTCTGGTGGTCGGCCCCAACTTCGGCTGCGGCTCGAGCCGCGAACATGCGGTATGGGGCCTCAAGCAACTGGGCATCCGCGCACTGATCGGCAGCAGCTTTGCCGGGATCTTCTTCGACAACTGCCAGCGCAACGGCGTGCTGCTGATCCAGCTCGCCGAAGCTGAAGTCAAGGAGATTGGCCAGTGGGTCAGCACACCCGACAGCGCCGAACTGAGCATCGATCTGGAGCAGCAGCAGATTGTGCTGCACGACGGTCGCTGCATTGCCTTCGAGATCGACCAATTGTGCAAGCAGGCGCTGCTGCTGGGGCTCGATGCCATTGGCAGCACGCTGCAGCGCACCGAGCAGATCCGCGCCTTCGAAGCACGGTATCTGCAGGCCCATCCGTGGGTGGCTTGAACTTTCATGAACGGCCTTGTATCGCGATCCCGCGCGCCGCAGCGGTATTCAGGCAAGCGGGCGACGCATGAGATACCTGATATTTTTGTCAGGTTCGCAGTGAAATCCGATGGGTTATGTTTCGAGTGTGCCAACGCCAACAACTTCCGGTTGCTGGAACCGCTCAATTAACCCCTGGGAGTCAACTTCATGAAAACGACATCGAACGCCGCGCTGCCCATCGAACTCCAGCCGCCTACCTTCGAGCCTTTATACAATGGGATTGTCACCTGTGAATCAGCCAGGATCGGCGTGAGGTTGATCAGGCCTGTCGTCGCTGGGATGCGAGCAGGTGCTGTAGTGCACGTGTCGATCATCGGGAAGGATGAGCAAGGAGTGGAAGTAGGGTCGTACGAGTTTTCGGTGTTGGTCACCAACCCAACACAATCAGACATCATTTTTGTTCCGTTGAACCTGCTAAGCGAAATCTTCGTTGGTGAGATGATCGCCACGTATTCAGTATTTCAAGATGGCACTGCAACCCTTTCCCCCTCACAGAAAGTGCAGGTGTACCTGAGACTCGCCGGCGGACCCAGTTGCCTTGTACATGAAGGGGTGAAGAACACGTTCAAGGTGTAAGCAAATGCGCGTGCGAGCCGAGCCGACTCTTCGGCAATGCTCGCCGCTCTCTTAATCATCAGCGACCTATGCACGGAACGTTGCCAGGCTGATAAGAACCTTTTCTCAGCCCAGCAACACCCTGAAGTGCCGCTCGAGAAACTCCACGCACACGCGCAGTTTCGCCGAATCCGCCAAGCGCGTCGGGTACACCGCCCAGACGTTGGCGCTCTGGGTGTAGTCGTGCAGCACCTGCACCAGCCGACCGCTCTCCAGCAACGGCCGCACGTCCCAGTACGAACGCAGCAGGATGCCCCGCCCGCCCAGGGCCCACTGCAGCACGATCTCGCCATTGTTCGACGACAGCGGCCCGCTGACCCGCACCCTCTCTTCACGCCCTGCATGCTGCAACTGCCACACACCGAACGGATTGTTGCGTTCCTTGAGCACCAGGCAGTCGTGATTGTCTAGATCCTTGAGGGTCAGCGGCGTACCCCGCTGGGCAAGGTATTCGGGGGTGGCGCACAGCACCCGCTGGTTACTCGCCAGCTTGCGCCCGATGTGCTGCGCCGGCAGGTCGTCGCCGATACGGATTTCAAGGTCGAAGCCTTCGGTGACGATATCCACCACCCGGTCGAACACATCCAGGCGAATCTCCAGGGCCGGATACGCCGCCGACAACTGCGCCACGGCAGGTGCGACATGGTTGCGGCCGAAGCCGAAGCTGCTGCACAGGTGCAGCACGCCGCGTGGTTCCTGGCGCACCTGCTTCATTTCGCCAACGAAGTCGTCCATGTCACCGAGAATGCGGATGGCCCAGCGCTGGGCACGCTCCCCGGCGTCGGTGAGGGCAATGCTGCGGGCGTTGCGGTGCAGCAGGCGCGTGCCCAGTGCGGACTCCAGCCAGCGGATGCGCTTGCTGACATAGGCTGGCGACAAGCCCAGCTCGTCCGCGGCCGCTGCGAAGCCTGACTTGCGGATCACGGTAAGGAACACCCGCAGGTCTTCCGGCAGCGGCGATTCGGCACGAGGTGTGTTCATTGCTGGGATTCTCGGGGTAGTGAATTCACGCTTTGAGCATGATGCCACCGCACCCGACCCGCCACAATCGAGCTGCTATCGCCTACAGCACCATCGCCGCCGCCCAACCGAACGCCAGCAGCGGCAGGTTGTAATGGATGAAGGTCGGTACCACCGTGTCCCAGATATGGTGATGCTGGCCATCGACGTTCAGGCCCGAGGTCGGCCCCAGGGTCGAGTCCGAGGCAGGCGAGCCAGCGTCGCCCAACGCACCGGCTGTGCCGACGATGCACACCGTGGCCAGCGGGTCGAAGCCCAACTGCACACACAGCGGCACGAAGATCGCGGCAAGAATCGGCACGGTGGAGAAGGACGAGCCGATGCCCATGGTCACCAGCAGCCCCACCAGCAGCATCAGCAGCGCACCGATACCCTTGCTGTGGTCGATCCACTGCGCCGATGTCTCGACCAGGCTCTTCACCTCGCCGGTGGCCTTCATCACTTCGGCAAAGCCCGAGGCAGCGATCATGATGAAGCCGATCATGGCCATCATCTTCATGCCCTCGGTGAACAGATCGTCGGTCTCGCGCCAGCGCACGATGCCCGACAGCGAGAAGATCAGGAAACCGACCATCGCACCGATGATCATTGAATCCAGCCACAACTGGATGATGAATGCCGCAGCGATGGCTGCACCGGCCACCAGCAAAGTCAGCGGGTTGTACTGCACGCTGACCTGCTCGACCTCTTCGATGCGAGCCAGGTCATAGTCACGCTTGCGCCGATAGCTGATGAACACCGCCACCAGCAGGCCAACGAGCATGCCCGCCGCTGGGATGGCCATGGCGTGGGTGACGTTGACGCCGCTGATGTCCACGCCCGCGCGGCTGACGTTGGCCAGCAGGATCTGGTTGAGGAAGATGTTGCCAAAACCCACGGGCAGGAAGATGTACGGGGTAATCAGGCCGAAGGTGATCACGCAGGCGATCAGGCGCCGGTCGATGCGCAGGCGCGTCAGCACGTACAAGAGTGGTGGCACCAACAGCGGGATGAAGGCGATGTGAATCGGCAGAACGTTCTGCGACGACACCGCAACCACCAGCATCAGGCCGATCAACAACCACTTGAGCTTGCCGCTTTGTACCTGCCCCTGGCGGTCGATCATCGCCAGCGCGCGGTCAGCCAGGGCGTGGGCCAGGCCGGACTTGGCGATGGCCACGGCGAAGGCACCGAGCAACGCGTACGACAACGCCACCGTCGCGCCGCCGCCCAGGCCGCCATTGAAGGCTGCGAGCGTACCTTCGATCCCCAGACCACCGACCAGGCCACCAGTCACGGCGCCAACGATCAGGGCGATGACCACATGCACGCGGGACAGGCTCAGTACCAGCATGATACCGACCGCGGCGATCACTGCATTCATGGTGTGCAATACCTCATTACGACAGACAAAAAGCGGGCGCTCCGGCGACAAGCTGCGCTGGGCAGCGGCCGGACCAGGGGTGTTGTTATGGAGGGCGCACACTCTGAAGCACTGGGGGGAGGATGTCAAAACTGCCGAGGAATGGCGGTTGTGGAAGCGCTTTTATCTTTATTGAACGTTCATATAAAGAAAAGCCATGCGCCGCCGAAACAGTCGTTAGCCCCAGCTCTACTATTACAAGGGATGTACACCATGCCGTTGCGTCAACTTTCCATCCAATGGAAGATCACCCTGCTCGCCGGATTGTGCCTGGCCAGCATCGTCACATTGCTCGTCGGCCTTTCGTTGTATCGCATGGACCACAGCTCGGACCTGGTCAAGGCCAGCAGCTCGCAGATGCTCACCGAATCCGCCCAGGCCCGCATCGAATCTCAAGGCGAGGTCCAGGCGCTGAGCATTCGTCGTCGGTTCATGGACGCCTACCAGTACGGTGCCGGCTTCGCCCGTCAGGTCCTGTTCCTGCGCGAACAGGCCGAAAAGCGCTTCATCGACGCCCACGACCTGCGCCAGGACATGACCGCCCAGGTGCGCGCCGCACTGCAGGCCAACCCCGACCTGCTCGGCCTTTCGCTGGTGTTCGAAGCCAACGCCCTGGATGGCAAGGACAAGCTGTTCAGCGACCTCGCCGAGCTTGGCAGCAACGAAACCGGGCGCTTCGCCCTGTACTGGTCGCAGCCGCGCGCAGGCCAGTTGACCGCCATGGCGTTGCCCGAGCGTGATATGGCCAACACCCAGATCGGCCCCAGCGGCGAGGCGGCCAATACCTGGTGGGCCTGCCCGCGCAGCACCGGCAAGGTCTGCGTGATTGAGCCCTACTTCTATGAAATCGCTGGCCAGCAAGTGCTGATGACCAGCATCGTCTTCCCGCTGATGGTGGATGGCAAGGTTATCGGCACCCTGTCCATCGACACCAACCTGAACAGCTTGCAGGCCCTGAGCGAAGATGCCAGCCGCAGCCTGTATGAAGGTCGCACCAAGGTCGGCATCCTCAGCCCCGCGGGCCTGCTGGCCGGCTACAGCCCGGACGCCGGCAAGCTGGCCGAGCGCTTCGACCAGGTCGATACCCGCCAGGGCGCCGAGCTGGTGCGCAAGCTGACCGCTGGCAAGCTGCAGGTGCTTCACGACCAGCAACGCCTGAAGGTACTGGCCGCGTTCGCACCGATTCCCGGCGGCAAGCCCTGGGGCGTACTGCTCGACGTACCGGAAAGCGCCCTGACCGGCCCTGCCGACGCGCTCAAGCGCGAACTCGACGTGCTCAACACCAGCGGCACCCTGCTCGAGCTGGGCCTGGGCCTGGCTGCGGCGATCGCCGGCCTGCTGGCGGTGTGGCTGATGGCGCGCGGGGTAACCCGGCCGATCCTCGGTGTGGCCGCGATGCTCAAGGATATCGCCAGCGGCGAAGGTGACCTGACCCGTCGCCTGAACTACGACAAGCGCGACGAACTGGGTGAGCTGGCCGGCTGGTTCAACCGCTTCCTCGACAAACTGCAACCCACAATCGCCGAGGTGAAACGCTCGGTGCAGGCAGCACGCGGCACGGCCGACCAGTCTGCTGCCATCGCCAGCGAAACCAGTGCGGGCATGGAGCAGCAGTACCGCCAGGTCGACCAGGTCGCGACCGCCTCTCACGAAATGAGCGCCACCGCCCAGGACGTCGCCCGCAGTGCGGCCCAGGCAGCGCAAGCCGCGCGCGATGCCGACCAGGCCACCCGCGAAGGCCTGGCCGTGATCGATCGGACCACTGACAGCATCGATGCGCTGGCCGCCGACATGAGCAGCGCCATGGCCCAGGTCGAGGGGCTGGCGCAAAACAGCGAGAAGATTGGTTCGGTGCTGGAGGTGATTCGCTCCATCGCCGAGCAGACCAACCTGTTGGCCCTCAACGCGGCCATCGAGGCCGCGCGCGCCGGGGAAGCCGGGCGCGGCTTCGCGGTGGTCGCCGACGAAGTGCGCAACCTCGCGCGGCGCACCCAGGAGTCGGTGGAAGAGACTCGCCAGGTGATCGAGTCGCTACAGGCCGGCACCCGCGAAGTGGTCGGCGCCATGGACAGCAGTCATCGCCAGGCCCAGGGCGGCGTGCAGCAGGTTGGCCAAGCGGTTACCGCTCTGCAGCGCATCGGCCAGGCGGTCACCGTGATCAGCGACATGAACCTGCAGATCGCCTCGGCCGCCGAAGAACAGAGCGCGGTGGCCGAAGAGATCAATAGCAATGTGGCCACCATTCGCGACGTAACCGAATCGCTGTCAGGTCAGGCCAACGAATCGGCGCGGGTGAGCCAGTCGCTCAATAGCCTTGCCAACCAGCAGCAGGGGCTTATGGACCAGTTCCGGGTCTGAACAGAAAGCCTGCGGCGCAATTGCCGCCGCAGGCGCGCTCAGCCTTCGTTTTTCTGGGGCGAGTAGAACCGGCCGCCATCAAGAATCCTGTCAAGCCGCCTCAACGCGGCGTACACGTTTGGCCGAACGCCCATCGGCGGCTGGGATTCATGGGGGAACATCGCGTCGGTGTAGCCTGTCTGCATCAGCAACATATGCATCTCGTAGGCGTTCAGGTAGAGATGGTGCTGTTCCATGGCGTAGGACTGGATCAGCGTCAGCGCGCCACCTATCATCGCTGTCGCAGACGAGGTGCCGCCATAGATGTTGGTGTAGTCCCTGTCATTGCCGTCCTTGTCCTGCAAGAACCCAGTGGGTGACAAACCAAGTGTCACCACCGAGTCTCCCCAGGCGTTGAGCATGCGATAGGGGTAGTTGTAGTTGGATTTTCTGTGGGGATGGCCAGACCATGACTCACACGCCCCTACTACGATGGCACCAATGTCTTTCGTGGCATCGAAGTAACGCCATCGCGACAGGTTCACCCCAGTCCCTGCCACTGCCCCGATATCGCTGTTGTCCTGGTTGAACCCATTACCCGCTGCACATACGACCACAGCCCCACGGTCAACCAATCGTTCGATTACGCTCGACCACATCGCGGAGTGCAACGTCGGCAGGTACGCCTCCGGCCTTTTAGCATCGTGGACCTGACGGACTATGGTGACCACATCGCCGGGCATGACCCGGATCAGCAGTTGATCGAGCGTGCGCCTTCCTGCCTCGGAGTTGTAGAAGAACACTTCCGACTGATGGCTGATGCCTGTAACCCCGGTACCGTTGGCAGAGGCGATTATCACCCCTGCCGATGAGCTGCCGTGATCAGGGCTACCGTTTGGCTCCAGGACAATGACCTTGATAGCGCTGTTGCCGCGCAGCTCTTCATGATTTGGGTAAAGGCCACCATCAACCAGATGCACGCGTGCCCCTCGCCCCTTGACCTCCTTTTCCCAGGCCTTGCGGATGTTAAGACCCTTGATCAACGCATCCGGCTCGTCAAGGTAGCGCTGAAGCGCTTCGAAATCGGGGGTGGGCTGCGACTCGTTATATGCCTTGTTACCGTAGTGAACGGCGACCCCGGTCAGCACCGTCGCCAAGGCACCAGCGAGAAGCAATGGCCCTGCGGCCGACTGTTCGCCCACGGGGGGCAGGTGCACATGCTCCACATAGTCCAGTTGCGCCACATGTTTGCCGAGCACGATGAACGTGTCGTTGTTCATGCTGGCGGGCTGTTCGATCTGCCAATAATCGCGCAATGCCTGCAAGCTTTCGATATCGCGTTGCTCGGGCTCAAGGTACTGGCGCCATTGCAAAAGATGCTCCAGCCCCGGCCAGCGCCGCATCAGCAGGGAGTTCGAATCCGCTTGCATGTCTGCGGCGAAGCGCTCGGCACCACCCTCGGCAAACTTCACCAGCAAAGGGCCGACCGCAGGTTTGAAGTTGATAGGGTCGTGTTGCTGCAGCATGTCGTCGACCAGCTCGAACGACTGCGGCATCTTGCGCGCCGCCGGATCAGACGTGGCGTCGCGCCTGCTGCGGCCCGAGCCAAGAAAGGTACGCGTCGATTCCCCGGGCTGAATGTCGAACTCCAGTGGCGCAAATGTACGCGTAGCGCCACCCGCCTTTTGAATCCAGGTCACGGTAGGCGTGATGGCGAAACGACCGTAAGGCGCATCGACCTTGAACGTAATGGGGCAGCCATAGTCGGTCAACTCACCACTGGAGGCATGTGAAGGTGCCGTCTCGGTCTGCAGCAAGCTGACGCTATTCCCGTCTTTCCTGTGCAACTGGTAGGTGATGCGCTTGATGTTCTCAAGATCACTTCCGGTACAGCGAACGAGCAGTAGCCCATCGAAGCGGTAGCTGCGGTAATGGACAAATTTCAGGTCAGTCATCACAAGCCCTCGGGGCAAGAAAGTAGAAGTGGGGGCCGGCAAGCAACCATCCGCCGGTGGGACGATGATTGGGCAGGTCAGGGTTTGCTTGCAGAGGGAAGCAGCATCGCGAGCCCGGCCCTACCATGCCCTGGTCTACACTGCCCAGTTGGCAAGCCCACAAACGAAGAGGTCATGATGAAAAAGATTCCCACGCTGCTGGCCGGGCTGCTGCTCGCGCTGGGCCTGGCCAGTACCGACAGCGCAGCACGCGCCGAGTCAGCCAAGCCTATCCAGTTCGGCGCCATCGGCTGGGAAAGCGGCGCCCTGACCACCGAAATCCTGCGCCTGATCGTCGAGAAGGGTTACGGATACCCCACTGACACCCTCCCCGGCAGTACCGTCAGCATGGAAGTGGCACTGGCGAAAAACGACCTGCAAGTGATCGCCGAAGAATGGGCCGGCCGCAGCCCCGCTTGGGTCGACGCCGAGAAAAAAGGCCTGGTGTTCGCCTTGGGCGATACCGTGAAGAACGCCGTGGAAGGCTGGTATGTGCCGGCATACGTGATCAAGGGCGACCCGGCGCGCAACCTGAAGCCGCTGGCGCCAGAACTCAAGAGCGTCGCCGACCTCAAGCGCTACCCGCAGGTATTCAAAGACCCCGAGGCGCCGACCAAAGGCCGCTTCCTCAACAGCCCCAGCGGCTGGACGTCGGAAATCGTCAACACCCAGAAGCTCAAGGCTTACGCACTAGAGGGGCTATACACCAATTTTCGCACCGGCTCCGGCGCCGCCCTCGATGCCGAGGTCAGCTCGGCGATTCGGCGCGGCCAGCCCGTGCTGTTCTATTACTGGAGCCCCACGCCCCTGATGGGCCGCTTCGACCTCGTACGCCTGGAAGAGCCGCCTTACGATGCCCAGGCCTGGGCCACCTTGACCGACCCGGCCAACCCCGCCCCACGCGGCAGCAGTTCGCTGCCCGCCAAACTGTCGATTGGCGTATCGCGGGCTTTCAAGACGCAGTACCCGGACCTGGTGGCCCTGTTCGAAAAAGTCGACTTGCCAATCGACACCCTCAATCAGGCCTTGGCCATCATGAGCGAGAAACGCCAGGACCCGCGGGAGGCGGCCAAGGTATTTCTGCGCGAGCATCCGCAGGTCTGGGAAGCCTGGATGCCGTCCGAAGTGGCGCGCAAAGTCGTCGACGCGCTCGGGAAACCCTAATCAGGCAAAGAAATGTAACACCCCTCCCCTTGGCCCCGGCACTCCATGGACTAGGCTTACACCCATGTGATGCCGGGCCCCTCTGACGGTTTGCGCCGCCATGTCGGAATCACTGTTGCCATGCAACGTCGACAATCAAGGAGGGGCTCATGACAGCTCTGCAGACATTCCTCACAACACCCCTGCTCGGCACCAGCACTTGGTTATGGCTGGTCTTCGTCACCATCGTCATCGCCCTGCTGGTCCTCGACCTGGGCGTGCTGCACCGCCAGGAACGTGAAATCGAAATGCGTGAAAGCCTGCTGCTGTACTCGGGCTATTTCAGCGTGGGCGTGCTGTTCGGGGTATGGGTGTGGTACGAGCTCGGCGCCCAGTCGGCACTGGAGTTCTACACGGGCTTCCTAGTCGAGCAGTCGCTGTCGATGGACAACGTGTTCGTCATGGCGATGATCTTCAGCTTCTTCGCCATCCCTCGCCGTTACCAGCACCGCGTGCTGTTCTGGGGCATCCTAGGCGTGGTAGTCCTGCGTGCGATCATGATTGGCGTGGGCGCTGCGCTGGTACAGAACTTCGCCTGGGTGCTCTACCTGTTCGGTGCGTTCCTGCTGTTCACCGGGGTGAAGATGGCGCTTTCCAGAGAAGACAGCCGTCCGGATCTGGCCAACAACCCGGTGCTGCGCTTCGTGCGCAGGCACATGCGGGTCACTGACCAGATCCATGGCAAGCACTTCTTCGTCCGTCTCACGCCACCCGGCCAGAGCAAGGCGTTGCGTTACGCCACTCCACTGTTTCTCGCCCTGGTGCTGATCGAACTGGCCGACCTGGTGTTTGCCGTCGACAGCGTGCCGGCGATCTTCGCCATCACCCAGGATCCGTTCATCGTCTACACCTCGAACATCTTCGCCATCCTTGGCCTGCGCTCGCTGTACTTCGCCCTGTCAGCGTTGATGCACCGCTTCGTCTACCTCAAGTACGCCCTGGCGATGGTGCTGATCTTCATCGGTTGCAAGATCTTCTACCACGGGTTGGTGGGCAAGGTGCCGGCGCTGCTGTCGCTGGGCGTGACATTCGGGTTGCTGCTGGGCGGCGTGGTGCTGTCGCTGTTCAAGACCCGAGCCAGCGAAAGGCAAGAACCTGCCTTGGCCCAAGAGAGCCCGAGCAAGGCCGAAGCGCCCCCTGGCGACGCCGCGCCAGGATCATCCACGGCCCCTGCCACGAACCACACCGGCCCTTGACGGCAAGTACATGCCCAGCGGGCTTACTGCCCGCTGCGCAGCATCTCCCTGGGCACATACTTGCCGATCTCGTACTTGCCGATCGCCGCCCGGTGCACTTCATCGGGCCCGTCGGCCAGGCGCAAGGTGCGCTGCATGGCATACATGTAGGCCAGCGGGAAGTCGCCGCTCACACCCGCACCACCATGAATCTGGATCGCCCGGTCGATCACCTTGAGCGCGACATTCGGCGCCACCACCTTGATCTGGGCAATCTCGCTACGCGCCACCTTGTTGCCGGCGGTGTCCATCATGTACGCCGCCTTGAGGGTCAGCAGGCGCGCCATATCGATTTCCATCCGCGAGTCGGCGATCTTGTCGACATTGCCGCCCAGCCGGGCCAGCGGGCGACCGAACGCGGTGCGGCTTACCGCACGCTTGCACATCAGCTCCAGGGCACGTTCAGCCATGCCGATCGACCGCATGCAATGGTGGATACGGCCTGGCCCCAGGCGCCCCTGGGCAATCTCGAAACCACGCCCTTCGCCGAGGATGACGTTGTCGTAAGGCACGCGCACGTTGTCGAACAGCACCTCGGCATGACCATGGGGCGCGTCGTCGTAACCGAACACCGGCAGCGGGCGAACGATCTTCACCCCGGGAGCATCGGTGGGCACCAGCACCATCGAGTGCTGCTGGTGGCGCGGGCCATCGGGGTTCGACAGCCCCATGAAGATCATCACCTTGCAGCGCGGGTCGCAGGCGCCGGAGGTCCACCACTTGCGCCCGTTGATCACCCACTCGTCACCATCACGCACGGCGGTGGCAGCCATGTTGGTGGCATCGGACGAGGCCACGTCAGGTTCGGTCATGGCAAACGCCGAGCGGATTTCGCCGCGCAGCAGTGGTTCCAGCCACTGCTGTTTCTGCGCCTCGCTGCCATAACGCACCAGGACCTCCATGTTGCCGGTATCCGGCGCCGAGCAGTTGAACGGCTCCGGCCCCAGCAGCGAACGGCCCATGATCTCGGCCAACGGTGCGTATTCCAGGTTGGTCAGCCCCGCGCCGTACTCGGACTCGGGCAAGAACAGGTTCCACAGCCCTTCGGCCCGGGCCTTGGCCTTGAGCTCTTCCATGATCGCAGTGGGCTGCCAGCGATCACCTTCGGCAACCTGACGCTCGAACACGGCTTCGGCGGGATAGACATGGGTGTCCATGAACGCGGTGACGCGCTCGCGCAGAGCCTGGACCTTGGGCGTATAGGCGAAATCCATCTGGGCTACCTTTGCGGAATGAAGAACATGCACAGAGCCTAGAGCAGCCCAGGTCAATCCACCTAGTCTATTTTCCGCGTGTATTAACATTCATAACCGATATATGATCGACGAATAACATCAACAACGCGTGGCGCCCCTATGAACCTCAGCAAGGTCGATCTCAACCTGTTCATCGTCTTCGACGCCATCTACACCGAAGCCAACCTGACCCGTGCCGGGCAGATCGTCGGCATCACTCAACCTGCCGTTTCCAACGCCCTGTCGCGCCTGCGCGAAACCTTCAACGACCCACTGTTCGTGCGCACCGCCCAAGGCATGGTGCCGACACCGATGGCGCAGAACATCATCGGGCCGGTGCGTAACGCCCTGGCCCTGCTGCGCACTTCGGTGCAGGAAAGCCGAATCTTCAATCCGCAGCAGGCCAGCAAGACCTTCCGCATCAGCATGACCGACCTCACCGAGGCGGTGGTCCTGCCTCTGCTGTTCCAGCGCTTGCGCCGCCTGGCGCCGGGTGTGGTGATCGAGAGCTTCCTGTGCAAGCGCCGCGAGACCACCAAGGAGCTGGCCGCAGGCCGCCTGGACTTCGCCGTCGATGCTCCGCTGAACACCGACCCCCAGGTGCGCCACGTCAAGCTGATGCAGGATCGCTATGTCTGCGCCCTGCGCCAGGGCCACCCGCTGGGCGAGGCCAAGCTGACGCTCGATAGCTACCTGGGCATGACCCATATCCATATTTCCAGTCGTCGCAACGGCCTGGGCTACGTCGATCTGGCGCTGGGCAAGATGGGCGTGCAGCGCAAGATCGCGCTGCGCTCGCAACACTACCTGATGGCCTCGCAGGTGCTGCAGCAGACCGACATGGTGATGACCGTACCCGAGCGCTTCGCACGCCGCCATCAGTTGCGCTACCTGACGCTGCCGGTAGAAGTCCCGCCACTGGAAACGCACTTGTACTGGCATGAAAGCACTGATCAGGACCCGGCCAACCGCTGGATGCGCGAACAGATCATCGAGCTGTGCCAGCAGGTGGTGGCACAGGATGAGCGGGAGATTGCCGCGCAGGCCGCTGTCGACTGAAGCCCAGGCGGCGCAGTCGATGATGGCACACTGGACGAACTGTGCCATCACCTCTAGCATCTGCACCGCCCTCACCCAACGCTCAAGGACGATAATGCTCGCCACCGCAGCACGCTCCATCACTCTGGTTGCCGCCTGCACACTGCTCGGCGCCTGCAGCTTCAACGGCACCTACCAGGACAGCAGCCGCACTGACGCGTCGAAACTGCGCTACGTCGCCAACACCTCCAACTCGACGCTGGATGTCTACCGAGGTCCCCGGTGCGAGGGCAGCACCACCGGCCTGCTCAACAATTTCCTGGCCAGAGACACTCGACGCCGCGCCGACATGCGCGTGCCGCCCACCGCCGACACCCGTGGCTACCTGGAGATCCGCCTGGAGCCCGACCAGCCACTCTATCTATTTGCCAACACCTTGAGCACCGGTGGCGCGCCTTGCTCGATCGGGGTCACCTTCACCCCCGCCGCCGGTTCCGAATACGAAGTGAGCGTCGATCGCAGCGACGGTTACTGCATGCTTCAACTCACCCGCCTGCAACGCATCGACGGCAAGGATGTTCGCATCCCCTACCCACTGAGCGATGAGCCCCTGGCAAGCTGTAGCGGCACCTCCCCGCTGTTCCCGCTACCGCCCACTCCACTGCCCGCCTCCGTGCAACGCAGCGCAATGATCGAAGGCCTTATCAATGACAGCCTGACCTCGTCCGGCGCAGTGATCGACATACTGCAAGCCAGCAACCTGCAGCAACCTCCGGCCGATCGGCAGATCGCCGAACGTCGCCAGGCCTTGGGCAATGCCACGCTGCCCGATGCCTACTGGGACCAGTACCGCGCCAATCTGCAGCATTTCGAGCAAGCCCTTGGCCAGGTCAAGGCCCTCACCCAGGCCAGATTCCGCGACAATAACCGCCAATACCTCAACAGCGTGCAGGATCAGCAGTTGCAGATCTGGGCGGGCCTGGAACCGGGAAATCGCTACAACGGCCGCGAGGTACGCATGCGCGACATGGGCCGTTACTACGTGCGGGTCTACCGCCAGGTCACCGCTGAAACGAAGCTCGAACACCTGCGGGCCATGGCGCAGCTTGACCGGCAATATGGCGTTTGCGAACGCTTCGAAGGATGCTGGAGGCTTTGATGCAAGGCCGGCCAGAATAGTTTTCTCCTGACCGGCCTTGCGACGAAAAATATTTCCATCAACCGCTGAAAAAGGCGAAAACAAGGAAAACTCATTCCCCCGCGGTTCCCCTAGCATGCTGACATTCCTCAGCCTCTGCCCGCACGGACCCGCCTGATGCACAACTTGCCGCTGTACCTCGACTACGCCGCCACCACCCCGGTCGATGACCGGGTCATCGAAAGCATGCTTGCCTGCATGGGCCGCCAGGCTCATTTCGGCAATCCTGCGTCCAGCGGTCACGCCTATGGCCAGGCCGCCCGCGAGCTGGTGGAACAGGCCCGCCGCCAGGTCGCCGAGCAGGTCGGCGCGGCGACCGAATCGCTGGTATGGACCTCCGGTGCCACCGAGTCGAACAACCTCGCCCTCAAGGGCATCGCCCAGGGCGCCGGCCAGCCAGGCCACTTGATCACCAGCCAGTTGGAACACAAGGCCGTGCTCGACACTGTCGCCGAACTGGAGCGTCAGGGCTGGGCGGTCACAAGGCTGGTGCCGGATGCACAGGGGCTGATACAGCCAGAGGTCGTCCAGGCCGCCCTGCGTGGCGACACTCGTCTGGTGTCGTTGATGGCGGTCAACAACGAGCTGGGCACCATCACCGACTTCACCCGGATCGGCGAATGCGTCCGCGAACACGGCGCACTGCTGCATGTGGATGCCGCCCAGGCCGTGGGCAAGGTCAACATCGATCTGGCGCGACAAGCCGTCGACCTGATGTCATTTTCCGCACACAAGGTCTACGGCCCCAAGGGCATTGGCGCGCTGTACGTCGGCAGCAGTGCTCGCCCCTGCCTGCATGCGCAGATGCATGGGGGCGGCCACGAAGGCGGGCTGCGCTCCGGCACGCTGCCGGGGCATCAGATCGTCGGCATGGGGAGTGCCTTCGCCCTGGCCGGTTCCCTGGCCGCAAGCGAGCACCAACGGATCCAGGCACTGTCGCAACGCCTGCGTGGCGGCCTGCTGGCCTTGCCGGGTGTGAGCCTCAACGGGTGCGCCGAGCAACGTATCCCGCACACCTTGAACCTGTGCATCGAGGCCAAGGGCTTCAGCAGTGCGGCACTGGCGAGCGAACTGGCCATCTCCACGACCTCGGCGTGCAACTCGGCCAGCAACGCCGCGTCCCATGTGCTGCTGGCCCTGGGGCTGAGCGAGCAGCAGGCACGCAGCAGCGTACGCATCAGCCTGGGGCGCTACAGCACCGAAGCTGATGTGGACAAGGCGCTCGAAGTATTTGGACGGGTCATTGCAGCGGGCGCCGTGGCGCTCTGGTAGCGACGCCTTCTGTCAGGTACGGACAGTGCAGAAATACCCATTGCCATGGCATCCGGCGCCGATTGCTGGCATCTTGACGCTTTCCCCTGCGAAGGACCGCGCTCCATGGCACTGCACCTCTGGCTGACGTTTTCACTGGCCTACCTGATCACCTCGCTCACCCCTGGCCCCAACGTCCTGCTGACCGTACGCAACGCCCTGCGTTACGGCCCGTCCGGCATGGGCATGACGCTGCTGGGCAACCTCAGTGCGCAGTTGCTGCTGATCAGCGGTGTGGCGATGGGTGTCGGTGCGCTGTTGATCTCGCTGCCAGCGGCATTTCTGGCGTTGAAGCTGGTGGGCGCCGGGTATCTGATCTACCTTGGCCTGCGGCAACTGCTGTCACGGGACAAGCCCAAGCTGCCTGCAGGCGAAATCACACCGGTCGCCCCTCGAGCGAAATGGCGGATCGGCGTCGAGGCCTTTCTGGTGTCGGCGAGCAATCCCAAGACCCTGGTGTTCTTCTGCGCCTTCCTGCCGCAATTCCTCGAACCTGGCCGGCCGATCTTCGGCCAGTTCGCGGCAATGTTCATCAGTATCGCGGCCATCGTCGGGCTGGTGCATTCGTTCTACTGCTTCACCGCCTACCGCTTCGGTCAACGCCTGAAGGCGTCGCGCCTGGCAGCCTGGTTCAAACGCGCCACGGGCGCGCTGTTCATCGGGCTGGGTGTGCGGTTGCTCAACACCAAGGCGGTATAAGCCCCATTATCTGAGCAATGCCTGGATCTGTTGATGCAGGGTGTCGAGGTCGAACGGTTTGGCCAGGATCGGCGCCTTGCGCGCGATCGGGCTGCCCGACTCGAGGATCTCTGCGGGATAGCCGCTGATGAAGATCACCTTGAGATCCGGTCGCAGCTTGACCGCGGGTTCGGCGATCTCCACCCCGGAAATCCCGCCTGGCAGGCGAAAGTCCGTGACCATCAGGTCCAGGTGCGGCTTGCTCGCCAGAATCGCGAACGCCTGCTCACCGTCTTCGGCGACCAACACGTGGTAGCCCTCGCCTGCCAGGTAGTCGCGCAGGATCATCCGAATGACCGGTTCGTCCTCGACCACCAGCACCACATCTTGTGCATCTTCGCTCATCACAACGCCTTGAATTTCAAATAGTTGGCCATCTGACCACCAGGTCACACAGAGGTTGCCTGTGCCTGGTCACTTTGTTGATCGGCCGTCGCCAGCGGCAGCAGGATGCTGAAGGTCGCACCTTGCCCCTCTTCGCTCTCGACCTGGATTCGTCCACCGTGGGCCTGCACGATCTGCTCGGAGATATACAATCCCAGCCCCAGCCCACCACTGGCCTGATGCGCCGCAACTCGCTCGAACTGCTGGAAGATCCGCTGCTGGTTGGCGGTACTGATGCCAATGCCGTGATCCTGAACCTGCACACAGGCCATGCCGCTTTGCTCGAACACCCGCACCTGGACCGGGCGTCGCTCACCATAGCGCAAGGCATTGGACAGCAGGTTGGCCAGCACCTGCTCGATACGGAACTCGTCCCACTCCCCCTGCAGCACCTCGCAGCGTTGCAGTTCGATGTGGGTATCCAGCGCCGTTGCCTGGGCCGCGAAGTTCTCCACCAGGCCGCGCGCCAACTGCGACAGATCGAACGGCCGCGGGCGGATCGACAGCTTGCCGGTGCGGATGCGCGACACATCGAGCATGTCCTCGATCAGCCGGATCAAGCTGTTGATCTGCCGTTCGTCGCGCTCGACCATCGCCTTCAGGTGGGTTTCGCTGAACGCCGCGAGGTTGCCACGCGACAAATGCATCTTGCGCAGTTGGGTCTCCAGGATCAGGCCATTGAGCGGCGTGCGTACCTCGTGGGAGACGATCGACATGAAGTCATCGCGCATGCGCACCGCACGCTCCAGTTCGCTGCGCGCCACCTGCAGCTGGGCCAGCAGTTGCTCCTGCTCCTGCCGGCTGCGCTCGAGCGCTTCCAACTGACGACCGAGCACCTGGCGCTGACGATAAAGGTCGACGAACACCGACACCTTGCTCTTGACCGCCTGGGTGTCCAACGGCTTGTGCAGGAAGTCCACCGCGCCGCTCTCGTAGCCCTTGAAGGCGTAGTTCATCTCGCGGCCAGCAGCGCTGACGAAGACGATCGGAATGTTCTTGGTCTTCTCCATGCCGCGCATCAGCTCGGCCAGCTCGAAGCCATTCATGCCCGGCATCTGCACATCGAGGATGGCCAGGGCGAACTCGTGCTCGAGCAGCAGCGACAAGGCCTGCTCGGCCGACTGGGCGCGGTGCACCTCACGGTCCTCACCCTGGATCAGGGCATCGAGGGCCAGCAGGTTTTCCGGCAGATCGTCGACGATCAGCAGTTTGGCGATGATGTGGCTTAGCATGCGCTGGGTTCCAGGGTGGCGAGCAACTGTCCGATACCGCTCAGAGAAAGAATATGGTCGGGGCAATGCAGGGCCAGTGCGGCCTCGGGCATCAGCGCAACCTGTGCGTCGCGGGGGTCCTGGACCACGGTCCGGCCTCCGCACTTCTTGATGTAGGCTAGGCCCTCGGCGCCATCTTCGTTGGCACCGGTGAGCAGCACGCCGAGCAGCCCTTCGCAATAGGCATCGGCAGCCGAGGCGAAGAGGAAGTCGATCGCCGGGCGTGAAAAGTGTACCGGTGCCTCCTGGCTCAGCGACAAACTCAGGTCGCGCTCCACCGACAAGTGATAACCGGGCGCTGCAACATAGATCTGCCCGGCCTCTATCCGTTCCTTGTCACGAGCCTCGCGCACCGGGCGATTCACCCGGCGCTGCAGCACTTCGGCCAGTTGGCTGTGGCGATCATCCGGCAGGTGCAGCACACACAGCACCGGCTGGGCAAAACCTTGAGGCAAGGCGCCAAGCACTTCGAACAAGGCCGCGACGCCGCCGGCCGAGGCGCCGATGACCACTGCGCGCACGCCGTTCATGTCTTGCGGTAGATCCGCTCGGGCCTTACCAAAGGCTCGAAGCGGTCACTATAGGCCGAGAAATCCACCGACTCCTTGCTGCCCAGGAACAGGAAGCCGCGATGGCACAGCGACTCGTGGAACAGCCCCAGGGCGCGGTCCTGCAAGTCCTTGTTGAAATAGATCAGCACATTGCGGCATGACACCAACTGGGTTTCGGAAAACACGCTGTCGGTGGCCAGGCTATGGTCGGCGAAGGTCACGTTGTCGCGCAGGCTGCTGTCCATGATCGCGTTGCCGTAGGCGGCGGTGTAGTACTCGGAAAAGTCGCGCCGCCCTCCGGCCTTGCGGTAGTTCTCCTCGTACTCACGCAGGCTCTGCATCGAATAGATGCCCTGCTTGGCCTTCTCCAGGGAACTTGGGTTGATGTCGGTAGCGTAGATGATGGTGCGCTCCAGCAACCCTTCCTCACGTAGCAGGATGGCCATGGAGTACACCTCCTCCCCCGTGCTGCAACCGGCGATCCAGATCTTCAGTGATGGCCAGGTGCGCAGCAGCGGCACCACCTCCTCGCGCAGGGCGAGGAAGTGGCCTGGGTCGCGGAACATCTCGCTGACCGGGATCGTCAGGTATTGCAGCAACTGCATGAACATGCCTGGGTCGTGCAGTACTCGCTCCTGCAGCGCAGTCACGGTACGGCAGTCGAACTGACGCAGGGCATGGAGGATCCGGCGCTTGATCGAAGCGCCTGAGTAATCACGGAAGTCGTAGCTGTACTTGAGGTAGATCGCCTCGATCAGCAGCCGGATCTCGATATCGGTGTTGCGTTCGCTAGTCAAATTCGCTCCAGTTGCGGCAGCCAGACGCGGATCAGGGAGAACAGGCGGTCCAGGTCGATCGGCTTTGCCAGGTAATCGTTGGCGCCCGCCTGCAGGCAACGCTGCTGGTCATCCTTCATGGCCTTGGCCGTCACGGCGATGATCGGCAGCTTGCGCCAGCGTGCCTGCTGACGGATCAGGCGGGTCGCTTCATAGCCGTCCATTTCCGGCATCATCACGTCCATCAGCACCAGGTCGATATCCTCGTGCTGTTCGAGGCGCTCCAGCGCTTCGCGGCCGTTGCGCCCGATCTCGACGATGGCGCCCTTGTGCTCCAGGGCACTGGTCAGGGCGAAGATGTTACGCACATCGTCGTCCACCAGCAGGATCTTGCGCCCCTCGAACACCTTGTCGCGGCTGCGCGCCGTCTTCAGCATGCGTTGGCGCTCGTGGGACAGTTGCGATTCGACCTTGTGCAGGAACAGCGTCACCTCGTCCAGCAGGCGCTCCGGCGAACGCGCGCCCTTGATGATGATCGAGCGCGAGTACTTGAGCAGGTCGGCCTCTTCCTCGCGGGTCAGGTTACGCCCGGTATAGACGATCACTGGCGGGAAGCTGCGGATGTCTTCGGCGGTCATGCGCTTGAGCAACTCGTTGCCGAGCATGTCGGGCAGCTTGAGGTCGATGATCATGCAGTCGTAGATGTTCTCGCGCAGCAGTTCCAGAGCCTCCTGGGCCAGGGCCACCGCGGTGATCTCGATGTCGTCGTCGCCAATCAGCCGGGCGATGCTCTCGCGCTGCAGGTCGTCGTCCTCCACCAGCAGGATGTGCTTGAGCTTCTGGGTCAGCTTGGCTTCCAGGCGACCGAACACCTCCTTGAGCTCCTCGCGGCTGGCCGGCTTGACCGCGTAGCCTACCGCGCCCATGTGCATGGCGGCCTCGACGCGGTCTTCCACCGAGATGATGTGCACGGGTATGTGCCGGGTGTTGGCCTGTTCCTTGAGGCGCTGCAGCACGGTAAGCCCGGAATGGTCAGGCAGACGCATGTCCAGCAGCACGGCATCAGGCACGTACTGTGCCGCCAGGGCGAAACCTTCATCGGCGCCATGGGCGACCAGGCAGTTATAGTCCAGTTCGTGGGCCAGGTCGTAGAGGATCCGGGCGAAGTTCGGCTCGTCCTCGATCACCAGAATGCAGCGATTGGCGAACGGCGCCTGCTCGCGGTCGTCGGCAAATGCAGGAATCGGCAGCGGTTGCTGGGGTGCAGCCAGCGCGCGTGGTGCCGGCGGCAACTGATCGAGGGTCGGGCGCAGGCTATGGACCTCTTCCTGGTTATCGACCGATTCGTAGCGTTCGGGAATGATCAGGCTGAACACGCTGCCCTGACCGGGACTGCTGTCGACACTGATCTGGCCACCGAGCAAGTGCGCCAGGTCGCGTGAGATCGACAGGCCCAAACCGGTGCCGCCATAGCGGCGGTTGCTGGTGCCGTCGACCTGATGGAAGGCACCGAAGATTGCCTGTTGCTGGTCGGCGGCGATACCGATACCGCTGTCACGCACGGCAAAGACGATGCCGATGCCGACCTGATGACTGATGTTCAGGCTCACCTGGCCACGCTCGGTGAACTTGATGGCGTTGGACAGCAGGTTCTTGAGTATCTGCTCCAGACGCTGTCGGTCGGTAAACAGGGTCGCCGGCACCTGCGACTCCAGCTTCACCTCGAAACTCAGGCCCTTGTCATCGGCCAGCGGCTGGAACATGCCGCGCAGTCCTTCGACCAGGCGCACCACCTGGGTGGTCTCCGGACGTACTTCGAGCTTGCCAGCCTCGACCTTGGCGATATCGAGGATATCGTTGATCAGGTTGAGCAGGTCGTTACCGGCCGAATAGATCGATTCAGCGAACTTGACCTGTTCCTGGCTGAGGTTGCCCTCACCGTTCTCGGCCAGCAACTTGGCCAGGATCAGCGAACTGTTGAGCGGCGTGCGCAGCTCATGGGACATATTGGCGAGGAATTCGGACTTGTACTTGCTGGAACGCTGCAAGTCCTCGGCACGTGCCTGCAGTTCCATTTGCGCAGCATTGAGCTCGCTGTTCTTGCGGTCCAGGGCCACGGTGCGCTCGGCCAGTTGCTCGTTGGTCTGCTCGAGCTCGGCCTGCTGGGTCTCCAGGTGAGCCTGGGACTCCTTGAGCACCCGCGACTGCTCTTCGAGCTCCTCGTTGGCAGTCTTGAGCTCCTCTTGCTGGACCTGCAGTTCTTCATTCAACTGCTGGGTCTCGGCAAGCACTTCCTGCAGGCGCTGGCGATACCGCGCGCTCTCCAGGGAGATGCCGAGGTTGTCGGAGATCCGTTCCAGCAACTCGACATCCCGCTCCTGCAACGGTCGCAGGAAGCCCAGCTCGAGTACGCCATTGACCTGGTTGTTGTCGCTGGCCGGCGCCAGCATAGCGCTGCGCGGCAGCCCGCTGCCCAGGCCGGAGCTCAACCGGTAGTAATCCTGCGGCAGGTCATCCAGGCGCAGCACGCGACGCTCGCGCACCACCTGGGCCAGCAGGCCATCGTGCTCGGCCATCACCTGATCGCGCCCTTGCTGTTCGGCATCGAGCCCGTAGCTGGCCACGCGCACCAGGCGGCCATGGGAATCGCGGATGTAGAGTGCACCGACCACACTGCCAAGGTAGCCGGCAAAAAAGCGCAGGATATTGTCGCCCAGCATGGTCAGCGTCAGTTGCCCTAGGACCTCCTGCGACAACTGGGTCTGTCCGTTGCGTAACCAGGCCTGGTGTTCAAGACGCTCGGCCGAACGCTGCTGGGCCTGCAAATTGCTGACGTAGCTTTCCGACAGCGCCAACAGGTCACGCCGCCCCAGGTAGGCCAGCAGCGCACTGAGGCCGACGATGAACAGCACGAATGCGCTGATCGCGGTGACGGTGACCGTGCTGACCGTCTCGTTGCGCGCCATGCGCAGCTGCTGCTCGGTGGCAACGAAGTCGTCGAATTCCTTGCGGATTTCGTCAGTGATGCGCTTGCCACGACCACTGCCGATCACGCCGCGAAAATCGCCCTGGTCGCGGCGCGCCTTGATCAGTTCGCTACCGAACTCGTTCCAGGCACGCTGAAGCGCCACCAGGCGGTCGATACGTTCGACCTGCGGTGGGTTGTCCAGGACCATGCCACGCAGGCTGTCCAAACTGCTGAAGATTCTCGGCTTGGCCACCTCGTAGGGGTCGAGGAAGCGCTCGTCGCCGGTGATCAGGAAGCCGCGCATGCCGGTTTCCATATCGATCGACAGCTTGACCGTTTCGTTGGCATTGCCGATCACCCGATCGGTGTGCTCGACCCATTGCATGGCCGAGAGCAAATAGTTGATCACCGCGACAAAGGCGACGGCGCCCAGCAGGCCGACACCCAACGGGAGGCCGACGTTACGGCTCAGCAGCTTGCGAAAGCTGCGTTGATCCATGGAGGCTGCTTGAATCATCTGATAACGCCCGAGCGAAATAAGTCCATTGAACAGTGTGTGGCCACTACATTCAGTCATTGTTGTATGCCGCTGCCACCCCCGTACCTGGTACGAGTCTAACCAGCTTTGCCTGATCTGGCAGGGCATTTAGCCAGTATTTGAAGGTATCCGCGGCCAATCGTTCCATCCAATTGCAGGGGCCGCTATCCTGAGGGAACTTCTGCCCGTGCGGCAGGCACAGAGTAAAGACATTTCCCTTACGCGACAGGATTCAAACCATGCACCTTCTGGTAGTCGAAGACGACGACATCGTTCGTATGCTGATGGTCGAAGTGCTCGACGAGTTGGGCTACACCACCATCGAGGCGCAGGACGCCACCGAAGCCTTGAGGATTCTTGAAGATACCGCGCAGCCCCTGGCGCTGCTGATGACCGATGTCGGCCTCCCCGACATGCGCGGCGACGAGCTGGCGGCCAAAGCCCGGGAAATCCGGCCCCTGCTGCCGGTGCTGTTCGCCAGCGGCTACGCCGAGAACGTCAGTGTGTCCGAGGGCATGCATCTGATCGGCAAGCCATTCAGCATCGACCAACTGCGTGACAAGGTCGTGGGGATCCTCGGGGTGCCCTGACCTCGGCCTCACCCTTCCCGGCGCAACAGGTAGGTATCCATGATCCAGCCCTTGCGCCGCCGCGCGTCCTCGCGCACTTGCACGATATGTGTCTTGACCTCCGCCAGCTTGCCCGCCACCAGAATCTCGTCTGCCGTTCCCAGATAAGCCCCCCAGTAGATCGTCAGGCCCGGGTCATCCAGCGCGGTGAACGCGCACTGTCCGTCGAGCATCACCACCACGTTGTCGATCACCGCCTGCTCGGCCAGGCGCCGCCCCGGCAGTACGGTCAGCGGCTCACCAATGCGGTTCAGCGCGATCCGGTGCCGCGCGGCCAAGGCCTGGACACTGCTGATCCCGGGGATGACTTCAAGCTGCAGCGCCACCCCGCGTTCGCGCACCCGGTCAAGAATGCGCAAGGTGCTGTCATACAGGCCCGGCTCGCCCCACAGCAGAAAGGCACCGACATCGTCTTCCCCCAGTTCATCCTCGAACATCCGGGCATACAGGGCTGCGCGCGCACGGTGCCAGTCCTGCACCGCGCCGACATAGTCCTGGGCCTGCCCATCCCGGCGCGGATCCTCCACCTGCACCAGGCGATACTTTCCCTCGGGAACATAGCGCTCAAGAATGAGTTTGCGCAGCCGCAACAGCTCATCCTTGTCGCCGCCCTTGTCGAGCACGAAGAACACCGTTGCACGGCGCAACGCATCGACGGCCTCGAAAGTGACCTGACGGGGGTCGCCCGGGCCTATACCGATCAACAGAAGTTGCTTCATGGCACTGCCTCGCTGCCCTTGCCGCCGATCATTGTTCATCGCCCGGCGGCTTTTGGCAAAGTGCCTCAGAACACCGAGAAGTTGTAACTGACGATGACCCGGGTCTCGTCCATGTCGCGCGCCCATCGTTCATAGTTGCTGCGATACGTGGAGTTACGCAGACGCACGCTGAGGTCTTTGAAGGTGCCGCCCTGGACTTGGTACTTGAGTTCGCTGTCACGCTCCCATTCCTTGCCTTGGGCGCTGCTGCCGGGCACCTGGATATGGTCACCGTTGATATAGCGAGTGAAGAAGCTCAAACCGGGAATACCCAGTGCCTTGAAATCATAGTCATAGCGTAATTGCCAGGAGCGCTCACCGGCCGCAGCGAAATCGTTGACCTGGGCATGGTTGACCAGATACGGGTTGCTGCCATCCAGGTAAGGCATGGCACTGTCGCCATACATGCGTTGCCAGCCGGCACTGACCTTGTGCCCGCCCAGGCTGTAGCCGAGCATGCCGCTGAACGCGCGGTGTTCGATCTCGCCGGCACGGGCGTTGCCGGTATCGTCGCTCTTGATCAAGCGCACATCCGCCGAAACCGCGCCCACCGCCAAGGGCTGCGTGGCGACCAACCCGAGGAAATGCTGGCGATAGATGTTCTCCAGCTTCGACACTTGGTACTGGGCGCTGAGGCGATCATTGACGCGGTAGTCGACGCCCGCCAGATCGAAGTGGTCGGCCTCAATATCGCAGGCGTAACGCTTGTTCTTGCAGTGCACGCGAATATCCTGGCGGTCGCTGAAGTCTCGTGCGGTGTACTTGTCCAGGCGGGCCACGGTGAACTTCAGGTCGCGCACTTCTTCGGAGGTCAGCATCGCACCATGGAACAGGGTGGGCAGCAGGCGACCATCGTTGTACTTGAGCAGCGGCATGTCCGGCATCATCGCACCATAGCGCAGCACCGTCCTGGACACCTTCACCTTTGCCGCCACACCCAGCTTGGCGTACTGATCGGCAGAATGGCGTGGGTCGTGCCCGCTGGAGGGTAGCAGCCCACTGTTGCTGTCGGCGGGGCTGGAATCGAGTTTTAAACCGAGCATGCCCAGCGCATCGACACCGAACCCGACCGTGCCGTCGGTATAGCCCGAACGGGCATCGAGGATAAAGCCCTGCGCCCATTCCTCGCGCTTGGAAGCCCCCTGGCTGGAACTGCTGTGGCCGTCACGAAAGTCCCGATTGAAATAGACATTGCGCGCCTCGAGCTTGGCGTGACTGTCTTCGAAAAAACCACCGGCCTGTGCACCGGCTGCCGCGCACAACAAGGACAGGCCGGCAACACTGCGGCCAGGGGCGAGAGGAAAGGGAGAGAACATGCAGGGGAACATCCAGAAAAGACGAGAAACATGCTGATGCACTATCGGGCACCCGTGCCACGACGTACTCGACATTAAATGAAGACTACGGGCCATTTTCCCTCGGGTGCTCTACCTCGGGCCATTGGACCATGGTATGAGCGTTGTCGCAGACACCCGGAAAACACACTGAGTTTGCGGTGCGCGGTGCGCTGAAAGTTCCTTACTTGCCGCTAAAAGTTTGAGGTTTACCGAACACCGGGCCACGTCTACACTCTTGTTCAGCGAACAGTTTCACCCATCCGCGTGGCCGGCGTTTATTACTGTTGCATGTTCGTCACGCCATGCCACGGCTGACTGACAGGAGTGATGAAAGTGTCCAGACTTGCAGAGTTTCGTGCGGCCGAAAAAGCACTTCAGGAGCAAATCGCGCAACTGGAGACAATGAAAAAGGACGCGAGCCTTAAACGCGAGATCGAGTTCGAGCAGAAATTGCTCGGGCTGATGAAAAGCTACGACAAGGGCTTGCGCGACATTATCGCGATCCTCGACCCCAAGGGCCAGAAAGCCAGCGCGAGAACCTCGGCCAGCCCTGCCAAGCAACAACGCCGCCCGCGCGTGGTGAAGGTCTACGAGAACCCGCACACCGGCGAGCTGATCGAGACCAAGGGTGGCAACCACCGTGGCTTGAAAGCGTGGAAGCAACAGTACGGCGCGGCCACGGTGGAATCCTGGGTACGCTGATGAAACATCCACGCCTGCTTCACAGTTTTTTCACATCGCCTGGGTGAGTATCGAACCAGCTAAAGGACTAGCGACCCCATCACGCGCCCGCACATGCGGGCCTCTAATTCCAGCGCCCTGCCTCGTGCAGGGCGCTTTCATTTGCGCAATCGCTTCACTGCCGTATCATGGCCGTCCTGTTTTCACCGTCGGCGCTGTCTGCGCCGGCCTTGTCTCTGGAGCCCCCATGAGCCTGAACGATCTGCAAACCCTGCCTGGCGTCACTGCCCAACCAGACACCGCCACCGCCCAATTCGTCTTCAACCACACCATGCTGCGGGTCAAGGATATCGAGAAGTCGCTGGACTTCTACACCCGCGTCCTGGGCTTTCGCCTGGTAGACAAGCGCGATTTCCCCGAGGCGGCCTTCAGCCTGTACTTCCTGGCCCTGGTCGACCCGGCACAGATTCCTGCCGATGACGCCGCACGTCACCAGTGGATGAAATCGATTCCGGGTGTGCTGGAGCTGACCCACAACCACGGCACCGAGCACGATGCCGAGTTCGCCTACCACAACGGCAACACCGATCCGCGCGGCTTTGGCCACATCTGCATCTCGGTGCCGGACGTACGCGTGGCCTGTGCACGCTTCGAAGCGCTGGGCGTGCCTTTCCAGAAGCGCCTGCAGGATGGCCGCATGAACCACCTGGCGTTCGTCAAGGACCCGGATGGCTACTGGGTCGAAGTCATCCAGCCGACCGAACTGAAGGGCTGACCGACGCAGGTTACGCTCGTCGGGGCCGGGAACTTCCGGCCCCTCGCTGTGGTACATAGAGGTGAGCGCTTCCAAACCAGCACAGCGAGGTAAGGACGATGCAAACCCTTCACTGTGAGTACCGCAAGCACACCATCACCGCCAGTGTGATGCCCCATCCCGACTCTCCCCTGCCCTATGCCGCCGGCTGTCTGATCACCGATCCCGAAGGCCATACCAGCAGGCGCCTGTCGATGCCGATGAAGTTCTTCTCGGACCTGGAAAACGCCCAGCACGTTTCTCTCGCGCACGGCCGTGCCTTGGTGGACGAGCGACTGGACAACGGGCAAAAGGTTTTCTGAGGTACTCAAGCCATCACGGGGATCCCCGTGATGGCACCCGTTCAGGCGTCGCGCGCGTAAGCGACCGCTTTCTCCACCTGCGCCAACGTCGGCCTGATGCCGGTGTACAGCACGAACTGCTCCAGCGCCTGCAGCGCGATCACATCGAGTCCGGTGATCACCGGCTTGCCCAGCTCCTTGGCGAGAAGAATCAGCGGGGTCATGGCCGGCATGGCCACCACGTCGAACACCCGTTGCGCAGCCTCGACCGCCTCACGAGAGAAGGCAAGCGCCTGCGCCTGTGGGCCGCCAGCCATGCCGATGGGGGTAACGTTGACCAGCATCGGTGGGCACAGGTCGCCCAGCTCGCGCTGCCAGCGATACCCACAGGTGTCCGCCAACTGCCGCCCGGCCTGCTCGTTGCGGGCAATGATGAGACCCTCGCTGAAACCTGCGTCGCGCAGTGCACTGGCCACCGCCTTGGCCATGCCGCCGCTACCGCGCAGGGCAAAGGCCGTGGCCGGATCGACCTCGTGCGACTCCAGCAGTTGGCGCACCGCCAGGTAATCTGTGTTGTAGGCTTTCAGGTGACCGTCGGTGTTGACCAGCGTATTCACTGACTCGATAGCCGCCGCGGAGGGATCGATCTCGTCCACCAGGGCCATGCACGCCTCTTTGTAGGGCATGGACACTCCGCAGCCGCGGATACCCAAGGCGCGGATGCCATTCACTGCCGCAGGCAGGTCCTTGGTGGTCATGGCCTTGTAGTAGTAGTCCAGCCCCAACTGCTGGTAGAGGTGGTTGTGGAAACGCACACCGAAAGTGCCTGGGCGTCCGGCCAGGGAAATGCACAGTGTCGTGTCCCTGCTGGGTGCAATCGCCATATCTGCTCCTGTCGCTGATGACTGAATCGTTTCTGCGAGCGTACCAGACCTGACCGTCAGTCGCCCCTTACACAACCTTTACCTTGCGCCTGTGCTCTCTTTACCAATTTCGCGGTCTTATTGATAAGCCCCAAATGTGGGGTCATCGCGAGGATTCATTCATGAACCGTCTCATCCCCGGAATCGCCCTGCTGGTCGGCGCACTGGCCGTCAGCGGGCAGGCAGCCGCCCATGGCGGCGGTTGGGGCCCAGGCCCTGTACTCGGTGCAGCCGTGGTCGGTGCCGTGGTCGGGGCAGCAGTATCCGGCGGCCATGACCGTACCGTCTATGTCGAACGCCAGCCGGCCTATTATCCGCCGCCTCCGGTCTATGTGCAGGCGCCACCGCCGCCGGTGTATTACCAGCCCTATGTCGTAGAGCGCTATGTACCCGCGCCGCCGCCGGTGTATCGCCGCTACTACGGCCCGCCGCCGGTGTACTACGGCCCGCCGCGCTGGTGACCTGCCCTTGTCGTTGAAAAAAGTAATGACCACTATCGAGCAAGTTGATTTCAAACAGCGTCGGCTGCTGCGTAAGGTAGGGCCATGTTTCACAGGAGGTCCAACATGGCCACTATCCACATCATGTCTGTCGTCGGCAGTGCTGTCCCTGCTCCCTTGCGCGCTCAAGGCCTGCTGGCGTGCTGGTACCTGATGCGCAACGGCGAGCCCGTCAGCGGCCCTCTGGATTCCCGCGCCAAGGCCCAGGCCATGGCCGAACAGCTGCAGGCCGGCACCCTTACCGCCTGACCAGCGTTTTTGTTGACCGTTTCATGTGTTGTGCGTTGCTCCTTACGCTTCTTTCTGCCCGCCTTTGGCGGGCTTTTTTTCGCCTATGCGAAAGCGCGGGGAGCATTTGTCGCAACAGGCGGGAAAAACCGATACAGCATGAAGGTTTTTTCATTTCGACGCTGGGCCTGGACGAGCAATCGACAGCCGCTGAGCCATACTCCACAATGCAGCGGTTTTCGGGGGAAACCCTTGCACAGCCAACGACATACCAACTATTAGTGAGCCTCAACGTGAAAACTTCCCTGTCCATCCTCAGCCTGCTGCTGGCGCTCACAGGAACCGCGATCCTTCCGTCGACCGCTGCTGCACAATCCCCGGCCCAGGCACAACGCGACCCGTCCAAACTGCACCTGGCTTCCGGCAGCGCCTTGCTGATCGACCTGAATACCAACAAAGAGCTGTACTCCAGCCACGCCGACCGCGTGGTGCCCATCGCTTCGGTCACCAAGCTGATGACCGCCATGGTGGTGCTAGACGCCAAGCTGCCGATGGACGAGATGCTCACTATGACCATCGCCAACAACCCTGACCTCAAGGGTGTCTTTTCGCGCGTACGCCCCGGCAGCGAACTGAACCGTCGCGAAACCCTGCTGATTACCCTGATGTCATCGGAAAACCGCGCGGCCAATACCCTGGCCAACCATTATCCCGGCGGCTATGGCGCGTTCATCAAGGCGATGAACGCCAAGGCTCGTAGCCTGGGCATGAGCCATACTCGCTACGTCGAGCCAACCGGCCTGTCGACGCAAAACGTGTCCACCGCCCATGACCTGGCCAAGCTGCTGATCGCCTCGCGCAACTACCCGCTGCTCAGCGAGCTCTCGACCACCCGCGAGAAGACCGTAGCCTTCCGCAAACCCAACTACACCCTGGGCTTTCGCAACACCGATCATCTGGTGAACAAGAGCAACTGGGACATCAAGCTGACCAAGACCGGCTTCACCAACGAGGCGGGGCACTGCTTGGTACTGCTGACCAAGATGGACAACCGCCCGGTGGCGATGGTGATTCTCGACGCCTACGGCAAGTACACCCACTTCGCCGATGCCGGGCGCCTGCGCCAATGGCTGGAAACCGGCTCGGCCAAGGCGGCGCCGGCGGTGGCGATGCAGTACAAGTCAGACCGCCAGAACCGCTCGCGCGTGGCGTCCGAGTAAGTCACCAGGTTCAGGGCGGCCCGTTGCGGGTCCGCCTGCCCTCACCCTCAGGCAATGGTGCTGATCAAGTTGCCGGAGCTACTGCTGTTCAGCTTGCTCAAGGCCTGCAGCAACTGCGCGGTCGCCTGCTGGATCTGACCGCTGATGGTCGCGATCTGCGCCTGGACACCCGCCACCGCAGCCAGCTTGGCCTTCTCGTCCATCGGTTGCGCCTGAACCTCGGACAGCCGCTTCTGGGCGTCGGCCAGCTGCTTCTGCATTTGCTTGATCAGCTCACGCAACTGGCGGATGTGTGACGGCTCGCTGCTGCTGTCGCTGCTCTTGGCCTTGTCGGCCTTGTCAGACGGTGCCGGCATGGCGACCTGGGCGCCGCCAGCCGAGCTGCTGCTCTTTTCAGTGTCGCTGGCCTGGGCGGCCGTCTGCAGCGCAGACGACTGCACATTCGCGCCGGTGAGGTTGACACTTGTGATCCCTACCATTTTCCTTCTCCGCAAGGATTCTGACGTAACCGCTGTATCGGCCGCCAAGCACCAAGCTTGAGTCTCGGCCTTCGAGCAGCAGGCGGCCCGCGAGTCCAACGCTCCGGATAGTTGCTCCTGATGACGACCAGGCAGCATGCCCTTCCAGAAATGGTTCGATGCCAATCGGTGAGCTCGCGAAGCTCAGCCCGGTTGGAGGAGTCTGCTTGGCAGCCTCGGCCAGGTACTCCCCTACATTCGATCGCAAAGGCCCCACCACTGCGCTCCCTCAGCGTGGGCGGCAGCGTTAAAAACCCTCTTTACATATAAGTTATAGATGTTATTCTTCAGCTGCACCTGGCAGTCCCCGCAGCGTCTCAATGCGAAACAATGAAGAAGCGATGATGCCTAGAAATCTCCCAGCGACCCGTACAACCACTGTCGAACGGGTTTCCCCCCAGATCCTGGTGATGGAATCTCTCACTCCCTCCTGCGCGAGTGACTGGTTTCTAAAGCCTCCTGGCACGCTCGGGGCAAATGCTTTAGACGGCGCGGATGAATTGCTCATCCTCGGTGGAGGGGACGCGACCCCTGAGTGTTACGACCAAATACCCGAGGCCGATGACCTGTACGGGATCAACATCAAGGCAGAAAAGTTCGAACTGCCTGCCATCGATGAAGCGATCCGGCAAGGTAAACCCACTTTAGGTATCTACCGAGGCATGCCGCTCATACACATCGCTAGGGGGGGCAGCCTGACCCAGCGCGTGGGTGAGGATGCTATTCACAGTGGAACCGTAGACAACGCGGTTATGGCCCCACACTCGATAGATCTCATGCCTGGATCCATTCCCTACAAAATCTACGCGCGGCGAAAACTTCAAGTTCGCTCCGGGCGCCACCAAGCTATAAATATCATTGGCCAAGGCCTGAATATATTGGCTCAAGCAGAAGATGGTCTGATCGTAGCTATTGAAGAAAATGATGCCAACGGGATCGTCGAAGTGTAGTGGCACCCAGAAGACCCCGCCGGATCCATAAGACTTAAGCCTTGCAATTGAAGATTTCACCCACGCAGCACGCAGCCAGCAACAAGAGCAACCAGAAACTATCGACAACAACAATAAGAGGCACACATGTCAACAAAAATCAAGTTAAGCCTTTGGGCCGTTGCAATGAGCGTTGCTGTCTCTGCTTTTGCAGACGGTGATGCACCCCACTATGGAAATTGCACACCCACGGGCCAGCACGGATCGTTGCAATTGCAGACGCTGGAGCCCGGCACACTCACCGTAGCAACGGTGTTACCGAACCCTGGATGGTATAACGGCCAGTCACCTTCAAGTACCAAAGATGGCTTTGAGTATTGTATGGCGGCTGAGATAGCTCATCGCGCAGGCCTTCAAAAACTTCGACTGATCAATCTGGCATGGGATCAATACATCTCAGGCACCGCCAAGGGGTATGACCTCGCTATCGCTTCCACGACCATCACCGAGCCTCGGAAGAAAGTTTTTAACTTCAGCCGCCCCTACTACAGTTCGAATCTGGCCGTGGCCGTGAAAGCCAGCAGCAACTTGGAAACCACCGAACAACTCAAAACAAAGCGCATTGGAGTATTACAAGGTAACATGGGCTCTGAGTGGGTCGCTCGCACATTGAAGCCCTCTCCTCCTGCAAAAGTATACCAAACCCAACCAGACTTGATCACCGCCCTCCTCGCTGGCCAGATCGACGCCATCATCACAGACACCACGGTAGTTCTGTCGGCGACACATGGTTCGCGCGGTGCAGTAAAAGTAATTGGTCAGTTCCAACTCGACCAAGGCTACGGTGTCGTTACACCAAAGGGCTCGGCAAATACCGAAGCGATTGACAGCGCGGTGGGCGCCATGAATGAAGACGGAACCCTGACCCGTCTGTCGGCACTGTATCTGAAACCGTTGTTTGGCGTTGACCCGAACAGCATCCCTCTTTGGCAACTACCTTAAGACTCTGTTTGAGGAACTCACATGACTACGTTGAGCCCTGCTCCACGTAGCATGGGCTATGCGGTTGTCGCTGTGGCAACCGCTGTCCTGCTGCTGTTGATTGTCGGCACCTTGGGTGGTGCGATTCATCGAGGTATAACAAGTGAACAACTGAGTCTCTTTAGCCTGTCGGTGCTTGTTGCGGGCTTTGGACTTAGCGCCATTGCGCTGGTCGTCGCGTGTCGCGCGATCAGGGAATCGATCAACGCTAAGGCACTGGGGCGCAAAAATGATGTGCTGTCAGCACGCGCCTGCGCGGAGACATCCCGCCAATCATCGTTTGTAACCTATGGGCTTTCACTCGCCGTGCTCATCCTGTTCTTGCTCGTTGAGCTGCTGTTGATGAACGATGGAAGCTTGCAACGCACGTTCCTTGACATTGAACCGATGAAGGAAAGCTTCGAGGATGTTGCCAAGGCATTTTGGGTCAACATCAAGCTGGCGTTGATTTCCCAAGTCTTCGTGCTCATCTTCGGTTTACTGCTGGCCGTAGCCCGGATGGTACCTGGCGCAGCAGGTGCCCCCCTTCGTTTCCTGGCGGTGGGCTACATCGACTTGATGCGGGCAGTGCCGGCGATCATCGTCCTCTACCTTATTGGCTTTGGCCTGCCGCTCACCAACATCCCTGTGATCTCGGGGCTGTCTCCTGAGTGGTTTGCGATTATCGCACTGTCGTTGACGTATAGCGCATACGTTGCGGAAATCTACCGTTCAGGTATTGCGTCCATTCACCCCTCGCAATGGTCTGCCAGTCGCTCGCTCGGCTTCAGTTACTTCCAAACCCTGCGGTTCTTCATTCTTCCGCAAGCGATCAGGCTGGTAGTGCCCCCCCTGCTGAGCGCCTTTATCGCCCTGCAAAAAGATACGTCTCTCGTCAACGTCATCGGCACCATGGACGCTTTTAACCAGGCTAAGTTCTACGCGTCTTCAAGCTTCAACTTATCCTCTGTGACCGTCGTAGCAATCCTGTTTATCGCCATCACCATCCCGCAGACACGTTATGTGGATTGGACACTGGCCAAAAGTGCAAAACGGATGAGAGGGTAAGTTCATGGCATTCATTGAAATTGAAGACCTTCGCAAGAGCTACAATCAATTCGAAGTATTGAAAGGCATTAATCTCAACATTGAAAAACACCAAGTCGTCACCCTGATTGGTGCTTCGGGCTCAGGTAAGTCCACCCTCCTCCGCTGCTTGAACGCTCTTGAGCCAATCAGCAGCGGAAAGGTAAAAATCGAGGGCGATGTGGTATCGGGGCCAGGCGTAGACCTCAATAAACTACGTCGTAAAGTGGGCATGGTGTTCCAGTCCTACAACCTTTTCCCAAACTTGACTGTCGAAGAGAACATCGCCGTAGGGCCAATCAAGCTTTTAGGAGAGAAAAAGGCCGACTCGATAGCACGAGCACGTCAATTGCTGGAGCGGGTGAACTTGGGACATCGTGCCAGCTACTACCCGGATCAGCTATCGGGGGGCCAACAGCAGCGGGTTGCCATTGTCAGAGCCATCGCGATGCGACCCAAGGCGCTGCTCCTGGACGAAATCACGTCGGCATTGGATCCCGAGCTAGTCGCGGAGGTGCTCAACATCGTACGTGAGCTCGCCCACGATGGCATGACCATGATTCTCACGACTCATGAAATGCAGTTTGCCAAAGAAGTCTCGAACTTGGTCGTATTTTTGGAACAGGGCAAAATTCTTGAGGCAGGCCCCCCCAGCCAAATCTTCGAGAATCCACAGCAAGAACGCACACGCGAATTCCTGAAACCGATTATCGAAGCCGGTCGACTTTAACGGTCACCTAAGCTCCTGACGAGTCGCTGGGCGAACCACTCGCCCAGTCGCGAACTGCGCACCGCCCTTAATTATGTTCACACCCTAAATAGGGTTTTGCCCCCCTGCACCTGTCGAAAACAAAAATAAGGATCCATCATGCCAGCACATAATCGTAAACGCATAGTTCTAACGTTGCCACTCGCATTCAGCTTGACCGCTCACGCAAACGACCAAGCGAGTGCCAACGGCTTTGTTCAGGACGCCAAAGCCTCGATCCTTCTGCGCAACGCCTATTACAACCGAGACTACAAGGACAACATTCACGACAATAGAGTCTGGGGACAAGGCTTTATTGGTAAGTATGAATCAGGTTTTACCCAGGGCACCGTCGGCGTAGGTGTCGATGCATACGGCCTGTTCGGCGTACGTCTTGATGGCGGTAAAGGGTCGAACATGCCATCATTTTTCGTCACTGACAGTCAAGGTCACCCCGTTGATGAGCTGTCAGAGGCAGGGGGTGCGGTGAAGTTTCGCGTGTCGAACACCGTGCTGCGACACGGCACCCAGTTCCCACTGATACCGGTATTGTCCTACAGCGATAATCGACTGCTTCCACAAGCCTTCACCGGCACTCTCCTCACCAGCAAGGAAATCGATGGCCTTGAATTGAACGCGGGTCATTTTACCGCTGACAGTAGCCGGGGCTCCGCTGCTCAAGACTCGAACCGACTGAAGTCCACAGACTTTTTTGGCGGCAGCTACAAAGTTAACGAGTTACTGAGCGTGTCGCTGTACCACTCTGACGTCGAAGACCAGTACAAAAAATGGTATGCCAATACCAACCTGGTAATGCCCCTGGCTAAAGAGCAGTCGCTCGCATTTGACTTCAATATTTATCGGACCAAGTACGCGGATGGGGCGACCTCCGCCATTGCCATGGGCGGCGATGGCAACAATAACCGTAATACCCTTTGGAGCCTTGCTGCCACCTACAACATTGGTGCTCATGCATTCACCCTTTCTCACCAGCGCAACACGGGCGATACTGGCTACGCTTACGACTTCGGGGACGGCGGAGCGATCTGGGTAGCGAACTCACTTTACTCAGATTTCAACCTCAATGATGAACGCTCTTGGATGGCTTCGTACGATTACAACTTTGCAGCGGTCGGTTTGCCAGGCCTAAGCTATAAGTTCGCGTACGCCCGCGGTTCCAACATCGTTGCCGGGGACACTTCAGACGGTGTTGAACGAGAGATTTTCAACCAGCTCAAATATGTTGTGCAGAGTGGCTCTGCTAAAGACCTCGCGTTGCGTGTCCGCTCGTCTATCTATCGTGCAGACAACCAGGTCGGTCCCGACATGAACGAGGTTCGGGTATTTGTTGAGTACCCTATCAAGCTCTTCTAACCGATCGCGTTGCCTCTGGAGGAATGGAGCCCGTCGCGCTCCATTCCTCCATGAGATCGACTGCATCCACTGTCAACTTGGCGAGCACATTGCTGGCTTACCCTGAGCGCCTTCCTTTGCAGCTTCCAAAACGCCAAGCCTGATGCTCGGAGTGTGCTTGAAGGCTGCGCTGCTACGTTGGAAATTTCTGCGAGCATACGCGGCTCCACCATGACCGCTTGCACACAAGCGCGCCGGGGCTCGAGGTTAGTTGAGCTCACCATGTTTGAACGCCTGGAGTCACGCCAAGGACAGCACGATTTAGCCCGTGCGCACGCCCATTGCCGGGGGCCAGCGCGCTACCGCTGGTGGGGCGAGCATCGATTCTTTCCGTCACCCCCTCGTTGCCGCGTGCAATTGTCGGTATGGTGTTGTCAAAGAAGGATGTTTTACCCGCACAGGAAAGACTTAGATGCCCCAACGCAATGTCATCAACGCCTCCGTCAGCCCCAAAGGCAGCCTGGAGACGCTGTCGCAACGTGAAGTCCAGCAACTGAGCGAAGTCGGTACCGGCAGTCTCTACACCCTGTTCCGCCAGTGCGCCCTGGCTATCCTCAACACCGGCGCCCATGTCGACAATGCCAAGACCATCCTTGAGGCCTACAAGGACTTCGAGGTCCGTATCCACCAGCAAGATCGCGGCGTGCGCCTGGAACTGCTCAACGCCCCGGCCGACGCCTTCGTCGATGGCGAGATGATCGCCAGCACCCGCGAAATGCTGTTCAGCGCCCTGCGCGACATCGTCTACACCGAAAGCGAACTGGCCAGCCAGCGCATCGACCTGGAAAGCTCCCAGGGCATCACCGACTACGTATTCCACCTGCTGCGCAACGCCCGCACCCTGCGTCCGGGCGTGGAGCCGAAGATGGTGGTGTGCTGGGGCGGTCACTCGATCAGCAGCGAGGAATACCAGTACACCAAGAAAGTCGGCCATGAACTGGGCCTGCGCAAGCTGGACGTCTGCACCGGTTGCGGCCCGGGCGTCATGAAGGGCCCGATGAAAGGCGCGACCATCGCCCACGCCAAGCAGCGCATGCACGGCAGCCGCTACCTGGGCCTGACCGAGCCGGGCATCATCGCTGCCGAAGCGCCGAATCCCATCGTCAACGAGCTGGTGATCCTGCCGGATATCGAGAAACGTCTGGAGGCCTTTGTCCGCGTCGGCCACGGCATCATCATCTTCCCCGGAGGCGCTGGGACGGCCGAGGAATTCCTGTACCTGCTCGGCATCCTCATGCACCCGGACAACCAGGAACTGCCCTTCCCGGTCATTCTCACCGGCCCGCGCAGCGCCGAGCCGTTCCTGCAGCAACTGCATGCCTTCGTCGGCGCCACCCTCGGCGAAGCGGCGCAGCGCCATTACCAGATCATCATCGACAATCCGGCCGAAGTCGCCCGGCACATGGTCGAAGGGCTCAAGACGGTCAAGCAGTTCCGCCGCGAGCGCAACGACGCCTTCCACTTCAACTGGCTGCTGAAGATCGACGGTGGCTTCCAGCACCCGTTCGACCCGACCCACCAGAACATGGCCGATCTCGCCCTGCGCCGCGACCTGCCGCCCCATGAGCTGGCCGCCAATCTGCGTCGGGCGTTTTCCGGCATCGTCGCCGGCAACGTCAAGGACAAGGGCATTCGCCTGATCGAGGAACACGGCCCATACCAGATCCGCGGCGATCAGGCGATCCTCGACCCGTTGGGCAGATTGCTGCAGGCCTTCGTCGACCAGCACCGGATGAAACTGCCCGGCGGTGCGGCTTATGTGCCGTGCTACCAGGTCGTGACCTGAGCCGGGCAGCAGCTCCAGTGCCAACCTGTTGGTGGATCGATCGCAGCGGTAAACCGCCGCTGCGATTGATCCACCCACGCGCCATTCGCTGATCAAGCCCCTTACCCGCAACATCTTGCAGACGATTCCCACCTAAAGCAGTGAACCTGCCTACAAAAAAACGGTCTTTCGCTGACGGTCAATCCACCGACCGCTTCACGGCCCAGTCACCGGGCCTCCAACCGTACTGTTTCAGCGAAGACCACCATGCCCGAATTCCGCCACGCCACCCTCGCCCTCGCCGCCCTGCTCGCCACTGCCCCGTCCGTCTACGCCGAAGAGCCCTCCAGCGACGCACGCTGGGTCAGCGACAGCCTGAGCACCTACGTGCGCAGCGGCCCGACCGATGGTCACCGGATCGTCGGCACGCTCAAGTCCGGACAGAAAGTGTCGCTGATCGGCACCCAGGGCAACTACAGCCAGGTTCGCGGCCAGAGCGGCGATCTGGTGTGGATCCTCACCAGCGACCTGCAGACTGTGCCCGGCCAGAGCGAACGCCTGCCGCAACTCGATGCTCAGGTCGCGGAACTGTCCGGCCAGCTCAAGACCATCGACGACAGCTGGAAGACTCGCGTCCAGGGCATGCAGGAAACCCTGGACTCGCGCAAAGCACTGATCGATGAACTGGAATCGCGCACCAAGGCCCTCAACGAACAGCTCGAGCAGTCGCAATCGAGCCTGCGCGACACCCAGGCGCGCCTGGGCGACGAAAACAAGCAGGTGATGATGCGTTACATGGTCTACGGCGGCAGCATCGCCGGTGCTGGCTTGCTGGCCGGCCTGATCCTGCCGGCGCTGACCCGCGGGCGTAAACGCAACGACCGCTGGTTCTGACGCAATCAGGTGGCGGGTAATTGCCCACCCGCCACCAGGAAGTCGATGAACAGCCGCACCCGCAGCGGCATGTGCCGCGCCTGCGGGTAGATCAACGTGAATGGCCGCGCCGTACCACCGAAGGCCGGTAGCACTTCGACCAGCTCACCGCTGTCCAGGGCCTCCTGCACGGTGAAGCGGTACGCCTGCATCAGGCCGGCACCATGTCGCGCGAGGGTGGCGGTGGCGAGAAAGTCGCCCAGGCAGGTGATCGAGCCGCCGACCTCGATCTCCACCAGGCCACCGTCACGGCGAAAGGTCCAGGGCGCACTGCGTCCGCTGCTGGGTATCTCGAACAGGATGCACTCATGCCGCGCCAGGTCTTCCGGCACCTGCGGATGACCTGCTCGCGCCAGGTAGCCCGGGGTCCCCACCACCACCAGCTCGGCGTTTTCCAGGCGCCGTGCCACCAGCCGCGAATCGGCAGGCTCACGTCCGCGGATGGCCAGGTCGAACTGCTCCTCGGCGAAATCGACATTGCGATTGCTGACATGCACGTCCACCTGCACTTGCGGATAGCGCTCGCGAAAACGCGGCAGCCATGGCAACAGACGGTGATGGGCGTAAGGCGTCGGCGCACTGACCCGCAGGCGCCCACGCGGCTCGATCTGGCCACCCGAAACTTCGCGCTCGGCCTCCACCAGTTGCCCCAGTGCCAGACGGCACTGTTGGTAGTACGCCTGGCCGGCATCGGACAGGCGCATCTGCCGCGTAGTACGCACGAATAACCGTACACCCAGGCGTTCTTCCAGGCGTGCCACCGAGCGACTGACCGCTGCCGGCGTGACCCCGGCCTCGGTGGCAGCGGCAGTGAAGCTGCCGGTATCGGCAGCCAGGCAGAACAGCTCGAGGCTGCCCAGTTGAAGATCATCGAAATGGCGGGTCATGACAGCTCGATTAATTACATGAAGTATCGATTGAAATGCCATCCGCCTTATTTTTCAACTCCAGATGAGGTCTTAGAGTGGCTCCACCAACGAGCCAACCGGCTCGCTTAACTGGAGCCCCACCATGAGCACTGCAAGAACCATCGTTATCACCGGCGCATCCAGCGGCTTGGGCTTCGCCCTCGCCAAGGCCTTTATCGAACGTGGCGACAATGTGGTCGGCAACGCCCGCACCCAGGCCCGCCTCGATCAGGCCGCCACCGAGCTGGGCGACCCGGCCGCCTTCGTCGGCGTGGCTGGCGACATCGCTGACGCCAGCACCGCACAGCGGCTGTTCGATACAGCGCTGGAAGTGTTCGGCCGCGTCGATATCCTGGTCAACAATGCCGGGATCTTCATTCCCAAACCGTTCACCGACTACACCGAGCAGGACATCGACGCGCTGTTTTCCACCAACCTAAAGGGCTTCGTCTACCCCTCCCAGGCCGCGGCAAAGATCATGAGCGCCCAAGGCCATGGCCATATCGTCGCGATCACCGCCTCGGTCGCCATGCAGCCTAACGTGCGAGTGCCCGCAGCACTGCCGATCCTCGTCAAGGGTGGCTTGAACCAGGCGGTCAAGGGCCTGGCGCTGGAACTGGCCGGTAGCGGCGTGCAGGTCAATGCCGTGGCTCCGGGGATCATCGAGACACCCCTGCACAACAACGACGTCGCAGGCCTGGGTGTCTTGTCGCCGAGTGGGCGCACCGGCAAGCCGCAGGACATCGTCGATGCCGTGCTATACCTGACCGACGCACGCTTCGTCAGCGGCGTCGTACTTCCGGTAGACGGCGGTGGCACCGCCGGTACCTGGCACTGAAAACCCGAGGAGCCTGCCATGCCATACGTTCATATCCGTGTGACCGACGAAGGGGTCACTGCCGAGCACAAACGCCTGTTGATCGAAGGCACCACCGAACTGCTGGAACGGGTGCTGAACAAGCCACCGGCCAGTACCTTCGTGGTGATCGAGGAAGTGCCCACCGACAACTGGGGAGTGGGTGGCGAGACAGTGACGGTGGTGCGCAAGCGCGAGCGGGGCTAACCCGCATCACCGCAGTGTTCTTTTGGCGGGCAAGCCCGCCCAAAGATCACTGTGGTACATGCCTGTGACCACACCCGACACAGACCGTCATTGCCGCAAGCGCTCCAGCGCCTCCAGCACATGCCCCGTGGCCCGCTCCACTTGCCCTTGGCGGCAGGCGATCCCCAGCGCCCGCCATAACCCCGGTCGCAACGGGCGTCGAGCGATGCGCCGGTCCAGTTCAGGCGCCTCCCCCTCATGCGGCAGCAATGTCGCGCCATAACCCGCAGCCACCAGGCTCTTGATTGCATCGTTGTAGTTCAACTCGATGCGCGCCTCAGGGTACAGCCCGGCTGCCGCGAACCAATCGCTGGTCACCCGCGAAAGCTGCGTGGTGCTGTCGTTGAGAATCAGTGCACGCTGCCCGAGCCAGGCGGGTGTCACCCGCGCCGGCGGCTGCCAGTCGGCAGGCAGGTAGGCCATGATCGGGTCGCGTCGCCACGGGGTAAGCTTGACCCCCTTCACTGCCACCTGCGGCAGCGCCACCAGGCCGATATCCAGGCTACCGTCACGCACGCGCGCCAGTGATGCCTGCGACGTGAGCACCTGAACCTGCACATCGATACCCGGATGCTCACTGCGAAGGGCCGCCAACGCACTGGGCAATAGGTGGGCAATGGCGCCAGTGGAGGCGCCCAGGCGCACCCGCCCGGTCAATCCGGCCACCTGACGCTGCACTTCATCCAGCGCCTGGTCGGCATCGGCCAGCAGCCGACGGGCACGCGTCAGCAGGGTTTCGCCGACCACCGTGGGCCGTACCTGCCCGCGGGTTCGGGTAAGCAGCGCTGCTCCCACCCTCGTTTCAAGCTCGGCGACGTGCAGGCTAATGGTCGGTGGTGCCAGGTTCAACTGGCGAGCGGCCTCGGCGAAGGAGCCAAGGTCGGCGATCACCACCAGTGTGCGCAGGCGATCGAGGCTGATTTCTCGCAGGATGCTGCTCCTTGTACGGTTGAATGTCCTGATTCAGTTAAACTGAACATCGTCATCATGATATTCAAATTTTCTTTAGATCAAACAACCGCGAGGATACACCTACTTCCTTCCTGAGCGGATCTCCACCATGCACCAGCCCCTGATATTCATCGACGGCGACCAAGGCACCACCGGCCTGCAGATCCATGCCCGCCTGCACGGTCGCGGCGACCTTCGCCTGCTGACCCTGCCTGAGGCCGAGCGCAAGGACCCGCAGCGCCGCCGCGAGGCCATCAACAGCGCCGATATTGCCCTGCTCTGCCTGCCCGACGCCGCCGCACGCGAGGCCGTGGCGACAATTCACAATCCGGCGGTGCGAGTGATCGACGCCAGCTCTGCGCACCGTACCAGCCCTGGATGGGTCTATGGCTTGCCGGAGCTGGACGAGCAGCAGGCCGAGCGCATCGCCCAGGCCACACGGGTCAGCAACCCCGGTTGCTACCCGACCGGTGCCATCGCCCTGCTGCGGCCGCTGGTGCGCGCCGGCCTGCTGCCTGCGGACTATCCGTTGAGCGTACATGCCATTTCCGGCTACTCCGGTGGCGGTCGCGCTGCGGTCGAGCGCCATGAGCAGTCAGGCGGCGATCCTGCTCCGGCCCTCCAGCTCTATGGTCTGGAGTTGGCGCACAAGCATGTCCCGGAGATCCAGGCCCACGCTGGCCTGAGCGCACGCCCAATGTTTCTGCCAGGCTACGGCGACTATCGCCAGGGGATCGTGTTGAGCATCCCGCTGCAGCTGCGTTTGTTGTCGCCAGGCGTCACCGCCGAGCACTTGCAGGCCTGTCTCGAACAGCACTATCAGGGCGCACGCCATGTCCAGGTAATGCCCCTGCACCAGCAAGGGCCTGCGACCCCCTTGGACCCGCAGGCCCTGAACGACAGCAACGACCTGCGCCTGGCACTGTATGCCAATCCCGAGCACGGGCAGGTCCTGCTGACGGCCGTGTTCGACAACCTGGGCAAGGGCGCTTCGGGCGCTGCAGTGCAGAACCTCGACTTGATGCTGGCCGCGTTGCGCCAGTGAGGCCAAGCCGGTAAAAGCGGTTAGACTGTGCACCCCGCGTCATTCAGGCGCGGGGTCAGTTCAACCGCCGGAGCCTGTCCCCCGATGTTCATCCTGAGCCGCCTCGACGGCGTGCCGCCCGAATCCTTCCAGAACCAGATCCGCCAGCTGGTGATCGAACATGTCGGCGCGCTGAGCAGCGTCGCCATCACCGCGGACAACCCGCTGTATCCGCTGTACCAGTACGGTGTCGGCCTCGAAGTCCACCAATACCTGCAGGCCCTGGACGGCACCCGTGGCCTGGCCGTGGAGCTGGTCCTGGCGCTGGACGCCGAGGCCCCGGACCAACTGCTGGGCTTCGCCCTCGCCCTGCCGGCCCAGGATGATCAGCACGCGTGTGTTCTGGCGTTTCTCGCCGTATCCCCTGACCACCGTCGTGAAGGCATCGCCCGTGGGTTGCTGACAGACCTGCGGGCGCGCTACAGCTGCGTGGAGATGAGCGCTTTTGCTCATGCCGTACCCTGGTTCGAGGCCATGGGCCTGCAGGTCGTGAGCGCCACCGGGCCACAAGTGCTGATGAGCAGCACCGGCAAGGCCAGCGGCGCGCTGGTCGGACGCCTGGACATTGCGCCCATCTACCAGACCCTGGAAGTGCGTCAGATACACGCCTATCTGCTCAAGCAGCATGGCGAAGCGGCAATGATCGACGCCGAGCGCCAGCGCGATGAGCACCTTGACGAACTGACGCTGCAGGCCCAGGCCTGCGTGGCGACGCGCAAGCGCGTGCATTGAGCCGAAACGGGTTGCCGCTTCCGGAAATGGCCAGTGAGGCCATCGCCGAAGCGGCCAGGTTCAACCAGCGAAGCGCGGTATGGCTAGCCCCAGGCTCTCCCTCAGGGTCGTCCCTTCGTATGCCGTTCGGTAGACACCTCGCTCCTGCAGTAACGGCACCACCTCCTGGGTAAAGCGTCGGAACTGCCCCGGATGCCCGATGTAGATATTGAACCCGTCCAGCGCCCGGGCTTCGAACCAGTCGGCCATCTTCGCCGCCACCGTCTGCGCCGACCCCACGAAGGCGCCTGGGCGTAGCTGGCGGCCGAACTCCACTGCCTGGCGCAGGCTGAAACCCTTGTCCCGCGCCTGGTTGGCGATGCGCTTGGCATTGGTGAAGAAACTGCTGCGGGCAAACTCGAGGCTCTGCTGCGGAAACGGCGCATCGAGGTCGTACTGGCTGAAATCGTGCCAACCGAAGTTACGCCCGAACTCCTTCAGCGCCAGCTCGAAGCTGTGATCGGCCTGATGATAGTGACGCTCGATCTCGCGGGCATGCTCGTCGGTATCACCTACATAGATTTCGGCCCCCGGCAGCACCAGCACCTGCTCAGGATCACGCCCCAGGCGTGCGGCGCGATCCTTCACGTCCCGGTAGAACGCCTGGCCCTGCTCGACGCTTGCAGCGTGGGTGAAGATCACGTCCGCCGTCGCCGCCCCCAGGTCACGCCCCTGCTCGGAATCCCCGGCCTGGAAGATCACCGGCTGGCCCTGGGGCGAGCGCTGGATATTCAGCGGGCCAACCACCGAGAAATGCTCACCCTTGTGATTGAGGCTGTGCAGCTTGGCGGGGTCGAGGAAGCGCCCGCTCTGGCGATCCCGTGGGAAGGCATCGTCTTCATAGGAATGCCAGAGCTTCTGCACCACCTCGACATGCTCGTGGGCACGACTGTAGCGGGTGTCGTAGTCGTAATGCTCATCCAGCCCATAGTTGCCGGCGGTGCCGGCATCGCCACTGGTGACCACGTTCCAACCGGCACGCCCCTTGCTGATCAGGTCCAGCGAGGCCAGGCGCCGAGCGACGTTGAACGGCGCGTTGTAGGAGGTGGTCAGTGTGCCGACCAGGCCGATATGACGGGTGCTGACAGCCACAGCCGAGAGCAGGGTCAGAGGTTCGAGGCGATTGAGGTAATGGGACGGCGAACCTGGCGTGATGAACTGACTGTCGACGATGAAGATCAGGTCGAACAGCGCAGCTTCTGCCTGGCGGGCAATATCGATGTACCAGTCGATATTGACGCTGGCGTCGGCAGGCAGCGCCGGGTCCAGCCACAGGTTGTGTCGGCCAGGGCCACCACAGCCCATGGTCAGGGCACCCAGTTTGATCTGTCGCTTGCTCATGCCGGGGCCTCAGTGCTGGGTGACGGTGCTGTCCTGCAGCGCCGCCGAGAACGAAGTGTCGAACAGACTCGCGGCCGGATAGCCCTTGATCAGGCCAATGCCGGCAAAGAAGTCCACGGTCTTCTGCGCATCGGTGATCACCTGCGCGTTGAGCGGTGCCAGGTCGGTGCGCGCGCGGGCGAACCAGGCGCGGGCGATGTCGCCGTCGGCACGGGTACGCTTGGCCCAGGCGTCGGCGTACGCTTCGGTGTGCGCCGGGTCGCTCAGGGTCCATTGACGCGCCTTCTTCAGGCGCTGGAGGAAGTCGGCGATCTGCGCCCGCTTGTCCTGCACCGCCTTGGCATTGGCGACCACGAAACTCTGCGCCGGGATGATCCCTTCGGCCGTGGCCAGCACCCGTGCGCCCTGGCGCTCCTGCTGGGTGACATAAGGCTCCCAGGTCGCGATCACATCGACTGAGCCGCCATCCAGCGCATGGGAGGCGTCCAGGGCGCTGAGGTAGCGCAGCTCCAATGCGTCGCGGGGTACGCCAGCCTTGTCGAGGGCGCTGAACAGCAGTTGCTGGCTCCAGGAACCTTTCCAGATCGCTGCGCGCTTGCCCTTGAGGTCGGCCAGGCTATGAATGTCAGAATCCTTGCGCGCGAGGATCGCCACGCCTTCGAGGTTCTGCCGCGACACCGCCACCACCTTGATCGGCGCCCCGAGTGCACCAAGAAACAACGGCGGTGCATCCCCCAACAGGCCGAGGTCGAGGCTGCCGACATTGAGCGCCTCGGCCACAGGGGAGCCGGCGGTGAACTGCTTCCACTCCAGGGTATAGGGCAAATCGTCAAGCACGCCGGCCGCTTCCATCACGGCACGGGCGTTGTAGCTCTGGTCGCCGACCACCAGGGTCTGCGCGACAGCCGCAAGGCTGATCGAGGTGGCCAGCACACCGGCGGCCAGTTGTTTGAGATAACGCACGTTCGTCTCCAGATGCCGCATCGGGCAAGTCAGGGCGATCCGCGCGTGCGGTCTCGTCGCGTGTAACAGTGAATGTCAGGCGTTGCGCGCTGCCACCTTGGCGCGGGTCAACGGAATCAGTTCGCGGCCATAGTCCTCGGCGTCGGCCAGCGGGTCGAAGCCGCGAATGAGAAAGCTGGTCTCCGATGACAGGCGATGGCCGATCATGCCGATGAATTGAACGCTCATTGCAGGTGTCCCATGGTCAGTTAGGTTTTTATAGCGTTTGAATCTAAGTGCCGACTGATTTATACGCTAACCACTTGATCACACCCTGTGAAATTCGTTTTAGGCATAACCTAATGCATTAAAATGCAGATTTCGCAGATCATGCCACGCCACTTTTAAATACTGGTTTTGCATATTAGCTTATGAGTAATTTGAATTTTGAGAATATTCATGCAGTTGCTAGGGTTTACCCATGATCGTCAGCCCGAGCCTGAACCATGAGCCAGACACCGCGCCTGGAGCGCCTGCGCCACTTCATTGGCGAACTCTCCGACCTGTTGGACCGCCACCCCGACGAAGCCACTCTGCTCGACCAGGGCCACACCCTGCTGCACAGCCTGGTCGCCCATGACGACTGGTTGCCCGAAGCCCTTGCCCAGCCGGACCCGACCCGCTACCAGCAATACCTGCTGCATTGCGATTCGCGCCAGCGCTTCTCGGTGGTCAGCTTCGTCTGGGGCCCAGGCCAGAGCACGCCGATCCATGACCACCGTGTCTGGGGTTTGATCGGTATGTTGCGCGGTGCCGAATACGCCCAAGGCTTCACCCGCGACGCCCATGGCGCCCTGGTGGCGCAGGGCGAGCGGCTGCGGATCGACCCTGGCCACGTGGAAGCGGTGTCACCGCGCATCGGCGATATCCATCAGGTCAGCAACGCCTTCGACGACCGGGTCTCGATCAGCATCCATGTCTACGGCGCCAACATCGGTGCGGTCAGCCGCGCCGTATACCTGCCCGACGGTAGCGAGAAGCCGTTCATCTCCGGTTATTCCAACACCAGCCTGCCCAACATCTGGGACCTGTCCAAAGAGAACCCTGCCCCATGACCCGCCTCAGCACTCGCAGTTTCCATGACCTTCGCACCGCCCTGCTGGCCCAGGAAGAAGTCGCCCTGATCGACCTGCGCGAGGAAGACCCCTTCGCCCAGGCGCATCCGCTGTTCGCGGCCAACATCCCGCTTTCGAAGCTGGAACTGGAAATCTTCGCCCGCGTGCCACGCCGAGACACCGCCATCACCGTCTATGACGATGGCGAGGGACTGTCGGCCATCGCTGTCGAGCGTCTGCAGGCACTGGGCTATAGCGATGTGGCAGTGCTCGAAGGTGGGCTTGGCGGCTGGCGCGATGCCGGTGGCGAGCTGTTTCGCGACGTCAACGTACCCAGCAAAGCGTTCGGCGAGCTGGTGGAGAGTGTGCGCCACACCCCCTCGCTGGCCGCCGAAGAGGTCCAGGCCCTGCTCGACAGCCAGGCCGACGTGGTGGTGCTCGACGCCCGGCGCTTCGATGAATACCAGACCATGAGCATTCCCGGAGGCATCAGCGTGCCTGGCGCCGAACTGGTGCTGCGCGTCGCCGAACTGGCACCCGATCCAGCGACGCGGGTGATCGTCAACTGCGCAGGGCGCACCCGCAGCATCATCGGCACACAGTCGCTGGTCAACGCCGGCATCCCCAACCCGGTGGCGGCGCTGCGCAACGGCACTATCGGCTGGACACTGGCCGGTCAACAACTGGCCCACGGCCAGGCGCAGCGCTTCGCCGAGGTCGGCGACAGCACCCGCAGCAGCGCTGCCGAGCGCGCCCGCGCCGTCGCCGACCGGGCCGGAGTGCGACGCCTGGACCGCCAGGGCCTGGCCACCTGGCAGGCAGAGACTGCGCGCACCACCTATCTGTTCGACGTGCGCACACCCCAGGAATACGCTGCCGGTCACCTGCCCGACAGCCGCTCAACGCCCGGTGGCCAGTTGGTGCAGGAAACCGATCATAACGCCAGCGTACGCGGCGCCCGCATCGTGCTGGTCGATGACGACGGCGTGCGTGCCAACATGAGCGCTTCGTGGCTCGCGCAGATGGGCTGGGAAGTGGCGGTGCTCGACGGCTTGAGCCAGGCCGACTTCAGCGAAACCGGCGAATGGCAGGCACCCCGCCCGGCACTTGCGCGTAATACCGAGATCGACGTCGAGCAATTGCAGGCCTGGCTGGCCGAGGAAGGCACCGTCTTGCTGGACTTCACCGCCAGCGCCAACTACGTCAAGCGCCACATCCCAGGTGCTTATTGGGCGATCCGCGCGCAGTTGCCCGAGGCCCTGGAGCGCCTGCCCAAGGCCGAGCGCTACGTGCTGACCTGCGGCAGCAGCCTGCTGGCAAGCTTTGCCGCCACCGACCTGCAAGCCCTGACGCGCACACCTGTCTACCTGCTGACAGGCGGCACGGCGAGCTGGATCGCCGCCGGCAAGCCACTGGAAACAGGTGAGACGCGCCTGGCGGTGGAGCGTACCGACCGCTACCGCCGACCATACGAAGGGACCGACAACCCGCGTGAAGCCATGCAAGGCTACCTCGACTGGGAGTTCGGCCTGATCGCGCAACTGGAGCGTGATGGCACCCACGGCTTCAAGGTGCTGTGACCCGAAGCGCTGTGGCTGCAGGCCTATCCGCTCCTGCGAGGTACGCCTGCAGCTTCAGCGTCAGAAACCCATGCAGCCGCCGCACCGCCGGGCTCAGCGACTGCCGGTGCGCGCACACCAGTTGCAGCGGCGCCGCCTGCCCTGCATGGTCCGTCAGCAACTCCACCAGCCTTCCGGCGCGAATGTCCTCGATCACATCCAGGCGCGACTTGTAAACCACACCGAGCCCTGCCACCGCCCAGCGTCGCACGATATCGGCATCGTCGCTGCAGCGGTCGCCACTGACCAGTACCGTGGTCATTGCGCCTGCATTCTCGAAACTCCAGCGTTCGTGGATCTGCTCACCCATTACATAACGCAGGCAGTTGTGCCCGGCCAGCGCCTGCGGAGTCTGCGGCGCGCCATGGCGGGCGATATAGGACGGTGCTGCACAGAGCGTACGCCGGTTATCGGCGGCCAGCGGCAAGGCCACCAGGCTGGAGTCCCCCAGCAGCCCGTAGCGGATGCTGGCATCCAGTTGCTCGCCAAATAGATCGGCCACCTGGTCGCTGACCCGCAGGCGCATGTCGAGTCGTGGATATTCGGCCTGAAACTCCGTCAGCCAGGGCAACAGCAGGTTGCGCCCCAGGTCCGACGGCATCGACAACCGCAGTGGCCCCGCCAGTTCGGCGCGTGCTTGCTCCAGCGCCATCTCGCCGTCGACCAGCGCGTCCAGGGCCTGACGCGCGTGAGGCAGATAACGCTCGCCATCGTCCGACAGGCGCAGACGGCGTGTCGAGCGCACCAACAGGCGAATCCCCAGGCTGTGCTCCAGACGCTGCAGCGCGGCGCTGGCCAGAGCCGGCGAGATGTCCAACTGCCGCGCTGCCGCCGAAAGCCCACCGGCCTCGACAGTGGTGACGAACACCTGAAGGTCGTCCATGCGCACCCGCTTCTTCATGCGACGACTCCGTCACGTTCCACGCGCCGCGCATCACGACGTATCGCCTGGGGCGGAATACCGAACCCGCGTACAAAAGCCTCGCGCAAATGCCGACGGTCGCGAAATCCTGTCTCGCGCGCCACCACATCCAGGCTGTGGCGACTCTGCTCAATCATCAGCCGCGCCGCCTCCAGGCGCAGGCCCTCGATGGCTCGCGCCGGCGATTGCCCGGTTTCGGCAGTGAACACCCGGCTGAACTGGCGCGGGCTCAGGTGCGCAACCTCGGCCAGTTCCTCGACGCTCAGCGGCCGCCGCAGGTGCTGGCGAGCGTACTCGAGCACGCTCTGCATGCGGTCGGTGCGCGGTGCCAGGTCGAGCAGCTGCGAATGTTGCGACTGGCCTCCCGAGCGACGCTGGTGCATCACCAGCCGATGCGCAACGGCTCGTGCGAGCTCATGGCCGTGATCCTGCTCGAGCATGCCCAGGGCCATGTCGATACAGGCGGTCATGCCGGCGGACGTCCAGATGTTGCCATCGGCAATGAAGATGCGGTCGTCCTCTACCTGGATCGCCGGGTGCATCTGCCGCAGCTCCCGGGCGTAGACCCAATGCGTGGTCGCCCGACGCCCGTCGAGCAGGCCGGCTGCCGCCAAGGTGAAGGCCCCCGTACAGATCCCGGCGGTACGCCGCGCCTGCTCGCCCAGCCGACGCACCAGGTCCACGCTGGCCGCATCGGCAGGTGAGGCGATCGGCGACAATGTGCCCGCCACCAGCCAGGTGTCGGCATGCCCCGGGGTATCGACCGCCTGGGTCTGCAACTGCATACCCAGCGACGACACCAGCACACCGCCGGCCACGCTGTAGTTGCCCAAGGCGTAGAGGCGCTTGCCCGTCAGCACATTGGCGAACTCGAACACCGACTGCGACGCCAGCGCCATGACTTGGAACCTTTCACACAACAGATAGCCGACCCGATGCATGACGCACCTCGCTTGATGTCCTGAAACCGTACTATATGCGTCATTTGCGCCACAAGCAAAACCGCGCATCATCGCTGCAACCCCACCCACGGAGCAGCAACCATGACTCGTACAGCCCTCATCACTGGCGCCTCTACCGGCATTGGCGCACTCTACGCCGAACACCTGGCCCGCCGTGGCCACGACCTGATCCTGGTCGCCCGCAACCGCGAACGCCTCAATCAACTGGCCTCGCGCCTGAGCAGCCAGACCGGACGCAGCGTCGAAGTGCTGCCGGCAGACCTGGCCGACAGCCAGGATCTGGCGCGCATCGAAACCCGCCTGCGCGAAGATGCCAGCATCGGCCTGCTGGTCAACAACGCGGGTATCGGCACCCACACCGCGCTGCTGGAAAGCGACGTCGAGCAGATGACCCGCATGATCACCCTGAACATCACCGCCCTAACCCGCCTGACCTATGCTGCGGTGCCTGGCTTCGTCGAGCGCGGCGAGGGTGCGCTGATCAACATCTCCTCAGTGGTCAGCCTGCTGCCGGAACTGCTCAATGGCGTGTATGGCGGCAGCAAGGCCTACGTCACCGCCTTCACCCAGAGCCTGCACAAGGAGCTGGCCGACAAAGGCGTGCAGGTCCAGGCCGTGCTGCCCGGCGCCACCGCCACCGATTTCTGGAGCATCGGCGGCCTGCCGGTGGAGCACCTGGATCCGGCGATCGTCATGACTGCGCAGGACCTAGTGGAAGCGGCACTGGCCGACTTCGACGCCAAGCGCCTGATCTCGATTCCGTCGCTGCACGAGTTCGAACGCTTTGAGGCGTTCGAGGCCAGCCGTCAGGCGTTGAACGGGCACCTGTCGAATCAACAACTGGCGCCGCGTTATCGTCAGGGTTGATCGGGCTGTGCGATTGCGTGAGGGCTGACAGGTGTTCGCCGAAAGCTTTTTAGCGCCTGTAAGATCGAGCGCCGCCCGCGCGGCGCTTCGCGGGCAAGTCGGAGCGC